>CAZCQH010000017.1:0-102088 GCA_964500805.1 uncultured Hyphomicrobiaceae bacterium | reverse complement strand
CTACGCGCAACGCCGCCGCCCCCGCCTCCTACACCACGTCCCGGGACGCCGCCCCCAGCAGCGCTGGACGCCCGCGATCCATGCCGCCGTTTGCTCTCGCGTTGCTGGCTTACCACTCATGTAGCGCATGACTTCGGGAAGCTTGTCCATCGCATCCAAGCCGTCGAGGTGCCGCTCGGCAATCGGCTCCAGGAGCAAGCGGGTGGTGTGCAGGATCGTCAAGGCGTTTCTCTGGTATCGACTGCGGCGGCTGTCCTCAATAGCAAGGCCCCGACTTCCGGAAGGGCCCGTCGCATCACTGGCCGCATTGCGCGCGATCGCACCTAGAGCGAGACGTTGCCCCGGAGGGCGCACAGATGGGTGCCACGGGTAAAGCGCAGCAACACCGCAGGGAAACCTGTCCGATGCTCTGGCGGTGCCCCGGAGCGGCGAAAAAAACTCGGAAACCCTGACCTGTCGCGCTGATCGAGTGTGCAGCCCGAGGCGCACACCGGTGCACCAGCGTCGTCGACCGCCGCTTCAAAAGCTCCAGACCATCAGCGCCGCCACGCCTTCTGGATGGCGGCCGCTTCCTCGTCGCTTCCCAAGGCATCGCCAACCATCAGTTGACCGATGGCAGCCGCGATCGCTGGCCGCGGTTCCGCACCGGCCGGGCGCGTGCCGCCGCCCGCGCTTATTTTCGGCCGCTCTGACCAGTGAACGACGAGGCGCCAGTCGCTGCCAGGTGTCCGGCAGGCAACGCCGGTGCCGCCGGCGGACGTCAACTGTGCACTAGCACCCGCGAACTCGTAATGCCGGCAATAGGCGTCCTTGCTCCGGAACGAGAGGCCGATGCGCATTTCAACAGCCTGGCCATCCTTCATTGCAAGGCGCTCGACGCGCGCGCTCGGCACTTCGTCCAATGCTTTGGCAAGCGCACCTTGCGCCCTCAGATCACCGTTCGACCCTCCGACCAGCGCATCCGACGGACCACCGACCGACAGGGATTTCATGCCGAAAGCGAGAGCTCCCAGTGCGATGCCAAGCACCAGCGTCGCCGCATGCGCGAGCCCACTGCTGCGCCACTTGCTCCACCGCGGTGCGTCACGCTCGGCGCGGCGCGCCTCGAGGCTGACGACGTTTGCCGTCGCCGATCTCACCTGCGGCGGCGCACTCTCGGCGAGAACCATCCGCTCGAGATGTGGCGGCACTGGCGCCCGCAGCGCGCCGTCGAAGAGACGGCCGAGCGACTTTCCAGTCGCCTGGAATACGGCCAGACGCTGTCGCAGGTCCGGTGATTTATCCAGCAGGCCTTGCAGGTACGCTCGCTCCTCGCGGACCAGCTCGCCGTCCGCAAAGGCCATCAATTGTTCATCTGTTACGTCGTTCACGGGATCTATCCAACTCTGAATGTTCAGTCACAGAATGCTTTTCGCCCTCGGAACCTTCTTTGTCGGCAAAACCTCCTTCAACCGCTTCGAAGAGTGCCCGCCGGGCGCGTGCCAGCCGGCTCATCACTGTTCCTATGGGGATGTCCAGCGTCTCCGCAGTCTCCCGGTAGCTAAGCCCCTCTATGCAAACGCACGTAATAATCACTTGCTGCTCGGCCGGCAGAGTGCTCATCGCTCTCCCGACTGACTCGAGCGTGAATTTGTCCTCCGTCACCGACCGCCCGTCCGTGCCCGGCAGCTCGAGCGCATCGTCGATCTCGACCGATGCTCCCCGGCTCCTGCTGGCGCGCCGTTGATCCAGCCAGTGGTTCTGCGCAATCCTGTAGAGCCAGCTGTCGAGGTTCGTTCCCGGCAGCCATTGATCTTGCCGCGTCAAGGCCTTGGCGCATGTCTCCTGAACGAGGTCGTCCGCCAGATCCATGCTTCTGGTCAGCGTGAAGGCAAACCTGCGCAAGCGCGGTAGAATTTCGACAATTCGCTGCCGAATATCGTCCGTCACAGTTTACCCCCCGCCTTGATGGGATAACGTTCAGAACGCGAGCCTATTCCCAGACATCGGAACATGACCCCGACTGTGGCAGTCGGGCATCGGTTGTGGCGCGGTCTGCTCATCCCTGCGCCCTCGGCGGGACAATTGCAACCGGCCGACGGAGCAGTGGTTCAATTCCCGCCGGGCCGCCGGCTCCGCATTTTCGGAACCACGTGCTCGATGAAGCGGCCGAGATCGCGCTCGTAGTCCGGAAACATCAGCGATACGCCCGTGACGCCGGCATCGGCAATGGCATCGAGCCGCTCGGCAACACCTTCAAACGACGAGATGATGAACGGGAAACCCATGAACACCTGGCGGACCCAGTCGAGCTCGTGCGTGCGCCGCGTGGGATCACGGCCCGATGCTTTCAGCCAATTCCCGATCGCCACCGTATCGGCGTTCGCCATGAAGTAGTCGCGCCGCGCCTCCGCCGCTTCCACCGTCTCGTCGGCGACGATATTCAAGAGCGCATAGGCGCCGACCTGTCGCCCCTGCGCCGCCCCGAGATCGCCGAGCCGCCGCCGCAACGCACCCAATGCCTCAGGCGTATCCCCGAACCGGCCGACGAAGCCGATGTCGGCATAAGTGGCGGTGAAGGCCAATGCTTCCGGTGACTGGCCCGCACAGACCAGCGGGATCTTGCGCTTCGGCTTTGGATTGGAAACGCAGTCCTCGAGCGTGAAGAATTTGCCTCTGTAGGTGGCATTGCCCGGCTGCCAGAGCGCCAGCATCGCCTTCAGGAAATCCTCGGCATAGCCGTAGCGATACCGGTGGTAGCCGTCCTCGGGCCAGAGCCCCATCTGCTCGTATTCGTAGGCGTTCCATCCGGCGACGATGTTGACCCCGAAGCGGCCATTCGAGATGTCCTCGATGGTCACTGCCATCTTGGCCGCGACCGCCGGCTGGAACGCGCGCACGCCGACCGAGGCATAAAGCTGGATGCGGCTCGTCGCGGCCGCCAGCGCCGACATCAGCGTGAAGCTCTCGAGCGAATGGTCCCAATGCTCCGAGACCCCGCCATAGCCGCGATACTTCGACTGCGACAGCACGAACTCGAAGCCCGCCTCCTCCGCCATGCGCGTGACGGCAAGGTTCAGCGCGAATGTCGGCGGCTCCTGCGGCGGCGACGTGGTTGCGACGATCGAGCCGCCGCGCGTGTTGGGCAGGAACAGGCCGAGATGCAGTTTGTTCGCCACCCGCACGTCTCCTCGCGGCTCGTCACGTCCTGCCATTGGAGCGGCCCGGCGACGGCGTTGTCAATTGCTGGCAGCGGCCGCAACCGTGCGACGCTCCGCCGGCAGGAAGAGCGCCGCAACCAGCATGATCAGTGCCAGCACCGCGAGCACCTGGAACAGCGGCGTGAACCCGATCGCCGGATCGAATAGGCGCGCGACGAGCTGCACCCCAAGCGGTCCCGCCACAATGCCGATGCCGTTTCTGACACCATAGGCGAGGCCTCGCCGCGCACTCGGCGTGTACTTGGCGATCAGCACGTTCTCGACCAGCGACACGCCATCGAAGACGAACACGACCACGAACGCCGCCAGCACCACGGGCCAGCCGCCGATCACCGTTGCAGCCAGCATCGCTGCGAGCTTCAGCACGAACCCTGTCGCATAGGCCTGCCATACGAGCCCGCGGTCGGCGAGCCGTCCGCAGATCCACTGCCCGATGGTGCCCGCAAGATATATCGCCGTCACCAGCGCCCCGATGCGCACCAACCCCGTGCCGAGCATCGCGCCGACCTCGCGCTCGATCCATTTCGGCAGGAGCGCAGAGAACGCGTGATAGGCGATCGACGTCAGCGACATGGTGACGACAAGCACGAGGAACACGCGCCTGACGTCTGACCGTCCAGGATCGGGAGCTGCCGCGAAGTCGGTATCGCGATCCACCACGCGCCGCGTCAGATAGAAGCCGGCCAGCGTCAGTCCCAGCAGGATCATCAGCGCGCTCGGCACGATGAACGCCGCCCGCCAGCCGGACAGATCCGAGATCCCGCCGGCCACCAGCGAGGCGAGCGCGATCCCCACGCTGCCGCAGATGCCGACAATGGCGATGGAGCGGCCCCGCTCGCGTACATTGCGCACCACCCACGCCGTCCCGACGGGGTGATACACGGCGCCGAACAGGCCCATCATCGCGAGCGAGGCTTGCAGCATCAGCGGGCTCCGCGACAGCCCGCACGACACGCCGGCAAGCCCCATGCCGATCAGGAACCCGACCATCAGTCGCGTCTCGCCGACACGATCCGAGAGCCAGCCGGCGATCGGCGCGCCGAGGCCCAGCAGCAGCGCGCCGATGGTCCAGAGATCGATCAGCTGCGCATAGGGCAGCTTCCACTCGCGCTCGAGCACCAGGACCAGCGTGAGGTAGAGACCCGCGACGATGTGGAAGAGCGTGTGGCTCGCACCGGTGAAGAGCAGCACAAGCCGGGTTTGATCCATGGGCATCGAGTCACCTTGGCTGCGCGAGAGGCAAGCACCCGCCGATCATACGTCAGCCGATCTCCAGCACAACGCGGCCGCGCACTTTGCCGGCCATGATCTCGCTGGCGACGGCCGGCGCGTCTGCGATCGGCCGCACAACGGTCATCGCGTCAAGCAGGTCTCGATCGAGATCGCGCGCGAGGCGCTGCCAAGCCGCCTCGCGCTTGGGCCTCGGCGCCATCACGCTGTCGATCCCGGCAAGCGTGACGCCGCGCAAAATGAAGGGCGCCACCGAGCCCGGCAGGTCCATGCCCTGAGCGAGTCCGCAGGCCGCGACCGCGCCGCCATACTTGGTCATCGAGATCGCGTTCGCCAGCGTATGACTGCCAACCGAATCGACGACGCCCGCCCAGCGCTCCTTGTCGAGTGGCCGCGCCGGGCCCGAGAGCTCCGCGCGATTGATGATCTCCTTGGCGCCGAGCTTCTGCAGATAGGGCGCCTCCTCCGGCCGCCCAGTCGAGGCGATCACGTGAAATCCGAGCCTGGAGAGCAGCGCCACCGCGACGCTCCCGACGCCACCCGCGGCCCCCGTCACCAGCACCGGCCCGGCCGCCGGCGTCACGCCGTTGTGCTCGAGCGCCATCACCGCGAGCATCGCGGTGTAGCCTGCGGTTCCAATCGCCATCGCCTGGGCTGGCGTAAAGGCCGCGGGCTTTCCGACGAGCCAGCCGGCTTTGACGCGCGCGACCTGGGAATAGCCACCGAGATGCGTCTCGCCCAAACCCCAGCCATTGAGGATGACCTCGTCTCCGGCTTTCCACTCCGGGCTGCTCGAGGCCATCACCTTGCCCACGAAATCGATGCCCGGGATCATCGGCCAGCGTCGCACCACGGGGGCCTTGCCCGTCAGGGCCAGGCCGTCCTTGTAATTGACCGTCGAGTGGCTCACCCGGACCGTGACGTCCCCATCCATCAGGTCGGACTCGGCAACGTCGGTCCATGCGAGGCTCTGGCCGGTATCTCCCTTGGTCAAGACGAACGCCTTGAAAGACTGCATGATTTGCCTCGATCGGTGGTCATTTGTGGCCGCTCGGTGGCGCTGCAGCGCGCTAAGTCACCCAATTCGGCGCTCTGAACGGCACTAAATGCGATCGCGGCAGGACTGTCGAGGGGTAGCATTACGACAGGGCTTTGTTCCCAATGCCACAGTCAAGAACCTGATTCGCTCCAAATCTGCCGCAAGTCTGCCACGAGCGCAGACAGCACAGCCGACGCTGAGGATCAAGAACTGCTTGGCTGTTGCAGCGCCTCTACTGGGTCATGTCGACCTTGGCACAATCGAAATCACATCTCGATGAAGTTTAATTTGTCAATTGAACGCGTACAGCAGAAACAATACTGGATATATCTCAAGAGTTGCGCCTCGATCGCAGTGTGATTGGCCCTGTAGCCACAATCATTTCATGCAAAAGCCTTCACCAATCAAAGCGAATAGTGCACTGCACCAACAGTTTCTTCTTGCTTCTCCCGTTCAGACATCCTTAATCTGTTACCATCGATCCGCCCCACGGATCACCCTCTCGAACTGCCGGACACGGCAAGGAGGCAACGATGGAAATGAAAATGAGACTGAACGTGGTCGCTGCGATCATGTCATTCGCATTCCTCGCTGCAATTGTACTTGGAGTTGTCTGAGCGGGATTTCCTGAGATGCGTCGACAGCCTCGATCAGAGGCGACCGGCCAAACCAGACGGCGCGAGACCCCAGGGTTTCGCGCCGTTTGATTTTTTAGGGGATCGTGCGCAGGCCAGAAGTTTCCGATCCGCTGCCGGCGCCGCTCGAGACTTCCGCATCGCAATTCCGCCCCAGCAACGCTATAGCCGCTCCGCCCGTCCAACATCAGCCTCCATCGAGCCGAGCCCCATGAGCACGTTCCCCGCTCCGATGCCTTCCTCCGGCATCGCTGCCGTCGACAGCTACCTCGAGACGGGCTACGGCACCGTCGTTGGCATGTCGTCGCGCTTCGCGGCGGCGATCACGTGCGGCCTGATGCGTATTCAGTCGGAACTCGGCGTGAGCGGCCCGATCGCCGAGATCGGCACGTTCGAAGGCCGCTTCTTCATCGCCATGGCGCACGCGCTGCAGCCTGGAGAGCAGGCGCTCGGCATTGATCTCTTCGATTGGCCGAATCCGGAGGTCATCGACCGGTTTCACGCCAACTGCGCAAAGCACGGCGTTCCAGCTGAAAAACGCATCACATGGAAAACCGACAGCCGCACTCTGAAGCCTGAGGACTTCCTCGCCAAGCTCGGTGGCCGCAAGGTGCGCCTCTTCCATATCGATGGCGAGCACTCGCGCCACGCGCTCTCTCGCGACCTGGCGCTCGCCACTCAAGTGCTCGCACCCGACGGACTGATCGTCCTCGACGACATGCTGCATCCCGGCTACCCCACCTTGATGGTCGCCGTGCAGGAGTATCTCGAAGCCAATCCCGACATCTGCGTGCTCTCGATCATCGATCGCGAGACCATCGTCGCTGCGACGAAGTTCGTGCTCTGCCGTCGCGCGTGGTTCAAGCGCTACGAGGAACGCATGCTGGTCGACTTCAAAGCCAACATCTGGCCCCTCGGTGCCGACTTCGAGCCGCACTGGTGTCTCGTGCTTTCGCTCGACACGAGGCTTGCGGACATCACCTGACATACCCAGCGCTTCCGCAGCGCGCGGGTTGCCATTGGCCGGCCCCTGCACGCATTTTGCGAGATCCATTCGATCGGCACCTTGCGATCGCACGCTGCCCGTCCAATCTTATTCAATGCAGCAGAGCAAGAGGCCCCCATGTCCGATCCCCGTCAGGCCGTCGCGAGCGGCGGCTGCCAATGCGGCGCCGTCCGCTACGCCCTCTACGCTGCGCCCGAGAAGCACTCCATCTGCTGGTGCCGCATGTGCCAGAAGGCCAATGGAAGCCTCTTTGCAGCCCACACCGGCGTGAAGCGCGCCGACTTCGCCTGGACACGCGGCGCACCCGGAACTTACCGCTCATCGGAGGCTGTCGAGCGCGATTTCTGCCGCGACTGCGGCACTCCCCTCACGTATCGCAATCTGGATGTCGATCGCGTCTCAGTCTCGATTGCCACGCTCGATGAGCCCTACCAGGTCGAGCCGACCGAGCAGTACGGCACCGAGAACCGGCCCGCTTTTGCTGAGCGCCTGATGTCGCTGCCGCGGGTTCCGACCGACGATTGGATGAAGCCTGGCGATCGCCCACGCTACGCCTCTCATCAACATCCCGACCACGACACCGCCACGTGGCCACCTCAGCCTTGATGCAGCACGCCGCGGTCGATGGTTGATTCCAGTCAAGGCTTGCGGCATCGCATCATGGCCACTTGTCAAGGGCCCTCGCGATCAACCAAGGGAGATGCACATGCTGGCGCGTAAGTACATGAGCACACCGGTCATCGCCGTCAAACCGGATACGCCCGCCCACGTCATCGCCTCGATCCTCGCCGAGCAGAACATCAGCGGCGTCCCCGTCATCGACGACAAGGGCCGCCTGTTCGGCGTCATCAGCGAAGGCGATCTCCTGCGCCGCGCCGGCGAGGCAAAGGAAACGTTCGGCAAGTGGTGGCTCAAGGACATCGCCGATCCGGATGCCGCAGCACGCGACTACGTGAAAGCACGCGGTCAAAAAGCCGCCGACATCATGTCCCGCGGCATCGTCAGCGTCAGCGAGGATACCAGCATCGCCGACGCGGCCGAGATCATGAGCCTCAACGGCGTGAAGCGCTTGCCCGTGTTGCGCGATGGCGCCGTCGTCGGCATGCTTACGCGCCGCGATATCGTGCGCGCCTTGGCCGATGCGGAAGGGACCGGCCGGCCCGCTGAGCGCAGCAATGCCATCGTGCAGAAATCGATTCTCGACCGCATGCGCAAGGAGACCTGGCTGGATGCCAGCTACATTACCGTCGTCGTCACCGACGACACGGTCGAGTTGCGCGGCGCGGTTGCTTCCACGGATCAGCGTAAAGCCGCCGAAACGCTTGCCGCCGAATGCACGCAATCGCGTGACATCCGCAATCTGCTCGACGTCGGCCTGCCTCTCGTCAGTGATTTTGCGTGAGTGCCGCGCGCAGGGCACCATGCGCGCGTCTCAATCGGCACGTGCTGACGCCGGGGATCAAGTTGTCGGACTTCGCCGGCATCGCAGCTGTGCCTTGATCAAAGGCGATGGGGCCGGCTCACTCCGACCTACGGCTTCGATTTTTCCGCAGGATAATGGATCAGTCGTAGGTCGGAGTGAGCCGGCCCCTCTCGTCGCTGCAGAAGCGAAGCGCTTCGTCCGGCGAAGTCCGACAACTTCGAAGCTCGCAAGCTCCGAGGTTTCCCGTCGCGGCTTCGCAGCGCGCCCGAAACGGATGAAAACCCGGGATCGCAACGTCGAAGCGTCGCGTCCGGGGAACCGGCTACGCTCACATCTCGATCCGGCCGTCGCGGTAGATCAGGAGGCTCATCGTCAGCGGCGCCAGCGACCAGACCAGGCTGCCGTCGTCGACGCTGAGCGCCACGTGCACGTACTCGGACGTCGATTCGAGCGCCTTGATCTCGAAGTTGTGCGCATCCTCGCCGGAGCCGCGCGAATATTTCCGCGCCTCGGTCAGGTCCGCGACGATGTCCTCGTAGGGCCGTTCCGCCCAGGCCATCGCCTCTTCCGACAGCAGCTCGCGCAATTGCCCTTCGGTCATGCCCATGTCCATTCGCTTGGCACGAAAACGCCGCGTCGTAGGGTGCAATAGCAGCGCAGCTGCGTATTGCACCGGCCGCGAGACCGGAGCTCCGGATCGGTGCAATACGCGCAAAGCGCTATTGCACCCTACCGAGCACGGCCCATCTCACGCCTTCGCGATCCTCTCGCGACCGCCCATATAGCTCTGCAGCGCTTTCGGAATGGCGATCGAGCCGTCGGCCTGCTGGTAGTTCTCCATCACCGCGATCAGCGTGCGCCCGACCGCGAGCCCGGAGCCGTTGAGCGTGTGGACGAAACGAACATCCTTCGCGCCCTTCGGCCTGAAACGCGCGCCCATGCGCCGCGCCTGGAAATCGCCGCACACCGAGCACGATGAGATCTCACGGTAGGTGTTCTGCCCGGGCAGCCACACCTCAATGTCGTAGGTTTTCTGCGAAGCAAAACCCATGTCGCCGGTGCAGAGCATCACCGTGCGGAACGGCAGCCCAAGCCGCTCGAGTATCGTCTCCGCGCACTTGGTCATGCGCTCGTGCTCGGCGAGCGATGTCTCCGGCGTGGTGATGGAGACGAGCTCCACCTTCGAGAACTGATGCTGCCGGATCATGCCGCGCGTATCCTTGCCCGCAGCGCCCGCCTCCGACCGGAAGCACGGCGTCCACGCCGTGAACCGCTTCGGCAGCTCATGCTCCATGTGAATCGTCTCGCGCACGAGATTCGTGAGCGAGACTTCGGCAGTGGGGATGAGCCAGAGGTTGTCTTCCTTTCCAAGATCGCCAACGAACTCGCGCGTTAGTTCAAGCTCTCTTTCATCAACATTTTTGCTTTGTCGGAATGCTACTTGCAACCGATCCAAATGGACTTTGAATTGAAGCAGGCGTGGTGATCTGCTGGTTTGAAATAGATCCTCAGCAAACTTCGGCAGATTGCCCGTTCCATACGCCGCCTCGTCTCGCACCAGCATCGGCGGCACCACCTCCGTATACCCAAACTCCTCCGTGTGAATGTCCAGCATGAACTGCGCCAGCGCTCGCTCGAGCCGCGCAAGGCCACCTTTCAGAAACACGAACCGCGCGCCGGAGACCTTGGCCGCCGTCTCGAAGTCCATCATGTCAAGTTCTTCGCCGAGCTCGAAATGCTGCTTCGGCTTGTTCAATGCCGCCGCCGGCACCGTCTTCGGATCACCTACGCGACGCACCTCTTTGTTGTCTTTCTCGTCGGCACCTTCCGGCACATCGCTCAACGGAATATTCGGGATGACCTCCAGCACGGCCTCCACCGCGCGCGAAAGCTTCTTCTCCTCCTCCTCGCCGCTGGTCAGAAACTCCTTCAGCGACGCCACCTCGGCCATCAGCTTCTGCGCCGTGGCCTCGTCCTTCTGCGCCTTGGCGCGCCCGATGTCCTTCGACGCCGCATTGCGCCGCGCCTGCGCCTCCTGCAGCTTGGTCACGTGTGCACGCCGCGCCTCGTCCAGCGCCAGGATCTGCTGCGACGAAAACCTGCCCTCGCCCTCGCCGAAAATTCCACGCCGCTTGAGGCCCCGGTCGAAGGCCTCCGGGTTCTCGCGAATGGCTCTGATGTCGTGCACGGCGGTGCCTCTTCTATTCAGCGTCATCCCGGCGAAGGCCGGGACCCATGTGCGTCCCGACACGCAAAGAATCGCATGTGGCCGTTCCCGCTGCCGCGCGGACACTCGACGCCGAGCGCGCGCACCGGCTCGTGGGTCCCGGCCTTCGCCGGGATGACGGCTCAATGATTGGCGCGGAACCTAGGCGTTGACCGCGCTTCAGTCCAGCACGGCGGTGCCTCTTCTATTCAGCGTCATCCCGGCGAAGGCCGGGACCCATGTGCGTCCCGACACGCAAAGAATCGCATGTGGCCGTTCCCGCTGCCGCGCGGACACTCGACGCCGAGCGCGCGCACCGGCTCGTGGGTCCCGGCCTTGTCGACTCGACGGTGCCCTGTTCGTCCTCCGTGACCTACGATTTCCGGCCGCGTGCGTCTATGCGGTCCATTGAAGTCTTCGATCGTACCGCACCTTGAACCCACACGCTCGCGCCATAGATACCCTGTTGTCCGGGCTCCTCTGACGGCGTGCCGTCATGTCGGACATCAGCTCTCCTCCGGCAGAGGCCCCGGGCACAACTATGCAAACGACGAGCGCATCTCACTCCGAATTCACTCTCGGCAACTATCGTGTCGATCGGCTGGCCGGTGGCGACACGCACGCCACAATGGCCCGTCTCGAGGCGCTGTCACAGCTCCTCGACAGCGCCGTTCGCATACCGGGCACCGATATTCGCGTCGGCCTCGACGCCCTGATAGGCTTGGTGCCGGTGCTCGGCGACCTCGCGAGCAAGGCGATCTCGGCTTACCTTATTCTCGAGGCGCGCCGCCTCGGCGCCTCTCGATGGACGATTGCGCGCATGTCGGCGAACACGACGCTCGATGCGGTGATCGGCATCATTCCCATCGTCGGTGACGCGTTCGACGTGATGTACCGGGCCAATCTGAAAAACATCGCGCTGCTGAGGCGCCACCTCGAGCAGCGGGGTGCGCTCGCCACGTCGCGACATTCGGGGCCCGTCATTGACGGCTACGCCGAGCGCGTCGGCTGAGAGATCTCGGCGCAAATCCGCCGCGTGCCGAAAACGTGGCGACCCTGCACACGGAAGGAGCGACATCATGGGCTTGCTGCTTTGGCCCGTTGCCATTCTCGTTTTCCTCGCCTGGTCTTTTGCGGCGTGGATCGTCTACTCGCTGTCCGACTTGCTGGCCGGCCTGATGGCCAATGCAGCATCAGGCATCCTGTCCGCCGATCTCGGACCCTGGGCGCAGTGGCTGCTCGCGAGCCTCGGCGACATCGTCCAGATCGGCATCGCCTTGATCTGGGGCATCGTCGCGCTGATGATCCTATGGACGCCAGTGTGGCTACGACACCGCCGCAGTCAGTCCTTTCTTGCCGGCGCGCCCGACTACAGCCGCCGCGATCGGCCGGCTGGCCCGGCTTATGAGCCCGTGCCGCGCTACGAGCCGCAAGCACCGCAACCCGCAGGCCGTCCCTGGCGCGGCGACGAGTGGCGCCATGGGGGCTGGCGCGACCGCGAAGCGTGGCGCGACCGCTTCTCGCAAGGTCGTCGCGATCTGGACGAGCTCCGCCATCTCGCGCGCGATTACGCTGACAAGTACCGCTCGCGGAAGCGCTGGAAAAAGCGCGACCGCGACGATGACGACGACTGACCTCGCCACCTGTGGAAGACACGAAACGGGGCCGGCATCGACCGGCCCATTCGATTTCGATCCCCGTCATTCCGCGCGCCCTGAGCGCCGCGAGCCCAGCGCGGGAACTCGCGCGGCATGCTCGCGAAAGCGCGTTTCTCGGACAATTGCCGCCGGGTCCTGGTCTCCTCGCCGCACGGGCGGCTCGTTCGTCCAGGAACACGTGCGCAAGGCTTATTCGGCAGCGCTTTGCTTGCCCCGGTCCTCCGCCAGCCGCTGCTTGGCGATCTCCTTGCCCTTGTCGAACTCGGCGCGCCGCCTGGCTATTTCTTCGGCGGAAAGCTGATCCACATTCGAGTAATCGAGCTTCCAGCGCGCATCGTCGCTCCACCGGATCGGGTTCTGCACCGTCGTGCGCGGCGCCGCTGCGCTATCCAACAGGCGCACCGCCAGCTCCAACGTCGCAAGCTGCGACGGGACATCCTTCGGGCGGCCGCACGGATTGCCCAATGGAAAATCCGAGAACAGGAACCGCGGCACGCCGACCCACTCGACGATGTCCTTGGCGCAGCCCATCACCACGGTCGGGATGCCGGCTGCCTCGATGGTGCGTGCGGCCAGACTCACGGTCTGGTGACACACCGGTCAATTGCCCGCGATGATCACGGCGTCGGCCCGGTCCTCCTGCACCCGGGCAAGCAGCTCTTGGGCATCCACATTCAGCGTCGTCGCGTGGCTTCGATTGGTCGGCGCGCCGTGGAAGCGCGGCGCGATCTCTCCGATCACACCCCGCTTCACCAGCTCGCGCATCGCCGGCAGCGGAAACCAGGTGTTCTGGTCCTCGGCCGTCGTGTGCTTCCTGTCGATGCCGATGTGCGACACCCGCAGGTCGTGATCGTGCGAGGTATCGCCCGAATAGACGTTGTAGAACTTCGCCGCATTGTTGTAGGGCGCGCCTGGTCCCTGATCGCCCGCGCCTTCCTTGTATCGCGCCGCCGTCGTGATCAGCGCGATCCGCGACTTCGCCATCGGCTTCTTCGGTGCTGCAAACGGGACGTCGACATAGTGCGCCCATTTGTACGGCGCCCCATAGCCGAGGGCCTGGTAGTACGTCCGGATCCGCTGCCGATAGGGGATCGGATCATCGTAGTCGGGCGCGAACCCGAAGTCGTTGTCGTCCGGTGCACTCATGCGGGCGCCTTTCAGCAGTCGATCAACTCGCGATGCGAAACCTAGGCGCCCACGTCAGCATGTCCGGGCAAGGTCAGCAAGCTCACGGTCCTCCTGCTCTGCTCTCATCGGCGCGATCCGGGCTGGGCACGGAGAATGTTTCACGTGAAACATACGCTTATGGTAAATAGACAAGTTGCAAATACTTCTCTTTCGACTTGAAGCCCAGTATTCATGGGTGCTTTGGCCGATCATGGTTAACAATAAAGGTCGGTAACGTCGCAAAATGCTTTAGTTATTACTTGACACCGCAACGGTCATTTGGTAGTTTTGCGATATAATCCACGAGTTGGGTCAAAAGACCCCTTTCAACCCCGACAAACCCTGTCTTTCCGGCCTTTTCACCGGCCGACACCCGCGCCCGGCACCCACACCGACTGCCAAACGCGCGCCAACCGCCCTCCCCGAAAGCTCCCAACAAGACGCCGGACCCACCCACAGCGCGGCCCGCTCCAAAGCTGGGCCCTTCGCCGAGGTCGGCAGCACCCACAACGAACCCCCATGTCACTGCTCCCCCATCTGATCCTGATCGCTCTCCTCCCGCTGACACCCGCGCTCTCCGCTGCCGCGGCAGCGCGTCCTATGTCTCAATCCGCCACCGTCGATTGCTTGCCTCTGCCCGCGCTCCTAAATTCAGCACAATGGAACACAGAGGCCGCCGATCCCGCGCGGCTAGCGGAGGACCAAATGAAAGACGCCAAGAAGCCCACGAATGGCAAGTCGAACGGCAACGGCCGTCGCCACAAGATCAAACCCGAGCAGCTCCGCTCCAAAGCCTGGTTCGACAATCCCGCCAACGCCGACATGACCGCGCTCTACCTCGAGCGCACCATGAACTACGGCCTGACGCTCGATGAGCTGCAATCCGGCAAGCCGATCATCGGCATCGCGCAGTCGGGCTCCGATCTCTCGCCCTGCAACCGCCACCACATCTACCTCGCCGAGCGCGTGCGCGAAGGCATTCGCGAAGCCGGCGGCATCGCCTTCGAGTTCCCGCTCCACCCGATCCAGGAAACCTGCAAGCGCCCGACCGCCAACCTCGACCGCAATCTCGCCTATCTCTCCCTCGTCGAGGTGCTCTACGGCTATCCGATCGACGGCGTCGTCCTCACCACCGGCTGCGACAAGACCACGCCGGCGCAGATCATGGCCGCGGCGACGGTCAATATCCCCGCCATCGTCCTCTCCGGCGGTCCCATGCTCAACGGCTGGTACAAGGGCGAGCGCACCGGCTCCGGCACCATCGTCTGGAAGGCGCGCGAGATGATGGCGCGTGGCGAGATCGACTACAAAGGCTTCCTCGAGCTCGTCGCATCGTCGGCTCCATCAGCCGGTCACTGCAACACCATGGGCACGGCCTCGACCATGAACTCGCTAGCCGAGGCCTTGGGCATGTCGCTTCCAGGCTGCGCCGCGATCCCCGCCCCCTACCGCGAGCGTCAGCAGATGGCCTACGAGACCGGCAGGCGCATCGTCGAGATGGTCTGGGAGGACCTGAAGCCCTCCGACATCCTCACGCGCGATGCCTTCGAGAACACGATCGCCGTGAATTCGGCCATCGGCGGTTCGACCAACGCGCCCGTGCACATCAACGCCATCGCGCGACACGCTGGCGTGGAGCTCAGTAACGACGACTGGGAGAAGATTGGCCACGACCTGCCGCTGCTGGTCAATCTCCAGCCCGCCGGCGAGTACCTCGGCGAAGAGTATCACCGCGCCGGTGGCCTTCCCGCCGTCGCAGCCGAGCTGATCGCGAAGGGCAAAATCAACAAGACCGCGATCACCGTGAATGGCAAGGCATTCTACGAGAACTGCAAGGGCAAGTTCGCTTGGGATCGCGCCGTCATCAAAGAGTACGACAAGCCCATGAAGAAAGAGGCGGGCTTCCTCAATCTCAAAGGCAATCTCTTCGACAGCGCGATCATGAAGACCAGCGTGATCTCGGACGAGTTCCGCCAACGGTATCTCTCGAACCCCAAGGACCCCAACGCTTTCGAGGGCCGCGCGATCGTGTTCGACGGGCCGGAGGACTATCACAAGCGCATCGACGATCCGAAGCTCGAGATCGATGAGCACTGCCTGCTCTTCATCCGCGGCGTCGGCCCCGTCGGCTATCCAGGCGCGGCGGAAGTCGTCAACATGCGCGCCCCCGACTATCTCCTGAAAAGGGGCATCACCTCGCTCGCCTGCATCGGCGATGGGCGCCAGTCCGGCACGTCAGGCTCACCGTCGATCCTCAACGCATCGCCCGAGGCTGCAACTGGCGGCGGTCTGGCGCTCCTGAAGACCGGCGACAAGGTGCGCATCGATCTCAACAAGCGCACCGCCAACATCATGATCTCGGATGCCGAGCTCAAGAAGCGCCGCGAAGCCTTCGAGAAAGCCGGCGGCTACAAGTACCCAGACTCCCAGACGCCCTGGCAGGAGATCCAACGCGGCATGGTCGACGAGCTCTCGAACGGCATGGTCCTCAAGCCCGCTGTCAAATACCAGCGCGTCGCCCAAACCAAGGGCCTCCCGCGGGATAATCACTGAGCACTCGTCCCCTCTCCCCGTTGCTTGCACTTGCAACGGGGAGAGGGTTAGGGTGAGGGGCGACCGCTTGCTCGGCGCACGCACACGCTCCTCTTGACCTACTCCGTCGCCGTAGGTCGGAGTGAGCGGGCCACCCGATCTCGCGGATCGTGCACAGCCGCCCGCGAAGTCCGACAACTTCCTCCTCACCGCCCTCACGACATTCGCTCCGCGAGCGGGGCCAGCCCCGCAACCCCGCCGGGAGGGAGACCCTCCCGGACCCGCCCCTTTTTGCGCCACTACACACCGCCACCGCACAATTTGACCTCCACTCCACACCCGCCCTACCATTCGCTCTGCTCCGCGAACGACATTGCCAAACGCGCGTCCCCCCTACATTCCCAAACCCACCGGAGAAACATCATGCGACTGAAAGGCAAAGTGGCACTGCTGACCGGCGCCGCGGCGGCAATCAAGGGCGAGTTGATGGGCTTCGGCGGCGCAGCGGCGCATCTCTTTGCGCGCGAAGGCGCCAAGGTCGTGCTGACCGACATTCGCGACGATCTCGGCGAACGCGCGGCAGCCGCACTCCGCGCCGAAGGACATGACGCCCGCTACATGCACCTGGACGTCACGTCCGAGGACAACTGGGCCAAGGTGGTCGACGCGGTCATGGCCGCTCACGGCCGGCTCGACATCCTCTTCAACAACGCCGGTGTTTCGTTCCCAGGCAAGGTCGAAGAGCTGACGGTCGCGATCTGGGACCGCGAGCTCGGCGTTCACGCCAAGGGCGTCTTCCTCGGCACCCGCGCCGCGATCCCGGCCATGCGCAAGGGCGGTGGCGGCTCGATCATCAACACATCCTCCGTGATGGGCCTCGTCGGCAGCCCCACGTCGCCTGCCTATTCCGCCGCCAAGGGCGCGATCTCGATCTTCACCAAGTCCGCGGCCCTGCAATACGCGAAGGAAAACATCCGCATCAATTCGGTGCACCCCGGCTACGCCGACACGCCGCTCACCAAGCAGCGCTTCAGCGATCCCGCCACACGCCAGGTTCTGCTCGATCGCACGCCCATGGGCCGCCTCGGCACCGCCGACGACATCGCCAACGGCGTCCTGTTCCTCGCCTCCGACGAGTCATCCTGGGTCACCGGCTCCGAGCTCGTCATCGACGGCGGCATGACCGCCCAATAGCTGCGGCTCATCTTGGCCGGGAAAAGCTTCTGATCATGAGACCTTGTTGACACTCTCGATAAACTGCGCCGGTGTCAAAACTGGAATGTCCCGAAATGGGTTAAGAACCAGAAGATCCTGATCTCCTGAGACCACACACTTGGCTTTGCACAGGACCGCGATCTCCAAGAGTTGGTCGTCGTCAGGATCTCGGCACACCTTGATCAAGCCGGGTACTTCAATTGTGATCGCAACTTCCTTTAGCGCGGCCACATACTGCTGCCGCTTGTCAGCATCGACATACTTGAGAAATTTGGGACGAGCCAACCGCGTCTCGAGCTCGTGCAAAAGGCCTTCCGAGCTCAGCAGGATGCCGTTGTCCAGCACCCAGGTCAGACATCTGAATGGTTTACCCAAAGGCGATAGCAAGGCACTGATCAGGACGTTCGTGTCGAGAACGACGCGATCAGCTCTCATCGGCGAGCAGCCTGTCGAGCTCTACCTCGGTCAGTCCTCGGCTGGCTGCATCCGCGTGTACCGCCGCCATCAATGTTCTCAACCGGTCGCTCGCATCAAGCCGCGCCCGCTCAAATTCTCGAAGGCGCTCGACCTCATCTGTCGGGATAAGGGTTTTGGCCCAAGCTGGATCGACATCGCGAAGGGCGCCAAGCAGCTCATTGACCAATTCACTCAGCTCGTCACGCGAGAGCTTCCTCGCCTCGGCCGAGAGGTCCTTTACGCGCTGGTTCATGGCTCAAGCGTCCAGAAATAATTTTGCTCTATGATATTGTACCACTGTCCGGCGTGTAGGTCAGCTTCCCGCACATTTGACCACCCCTCCGCCCCCGCACTACATTCATGACGCTGATAGAACCGATACTGAAGGGCCACCCCATGGAATTCGGAATCTTCAACCTTATGGGCGCGCGCGATCCGCGTACGCCGACGGCGCAGGTCTTCAGCGAGGTTGCGGAGCAGGTCGCCCTCGCCGACCGTCTCGGCTACAGCACGGCATGGTTCGCCGAGCATCATTTCTCGAACTACTGCATGTGCGCCTCGCCCTTGATGATGGTGGCGCACTGCGCGGCGAGCACCAAGAACATCCGCCTCGGCACGGCCGTCGTCGTGGTGCCGCTCTACAATCCCGTGCGCCTTATTGCCGAAATCGCCAGCGCCGACGCCATGTCCGGCGGCCGCCTGGTGCTCGGCGTCGGGGCCGGCTACCAGCCCTACGAGTTCGAGCGTTTCGGGGTCGACATCAAAGACAAGATCGAGATGACCGACGAGTTCCTGGAGATCCTCGATCTCGCCTTCAGCCGAGACTTCTTCGACTACGAAGGCCGCCACTATAAGATGCCGAAGACCCACATTGCCGCCCGACCGGTGCAGAAGCCGCTGCCGATCTACGTCGCCGGGCACACGAACGAGATGTTCCGCGCCGCCGCGCGTCACGGCTATCGGGTCATCACCTCCGGCCGCAGCGGTGGCCTGAAAATGCTCGCCGACCAGTACGCCGATTTCGCCTCCGCCTTTGCCGCTGAGAAGGTGCCGGTCGAGAAAGCGCACATGACGGTCAATCGCTTCGCGTTGATCACCAATAGCCGCGAAGAAGGCCTGAAGTTCGCCGAGAACGCGCGCTATCAGACGCGGCTCGCCTCGAGCCTGCGCAACCGGCAGGAGGTGATGGACGGCATCGCCCTTGTCGACGTGCCGTCAAAGGGCGAGGAATCCATTGAGACCATCCACGACAATCTGCCGATCGGCGATGTGGACACTGTTGCCGAGAAGTTGATCGCCGAGATCAAAGTCGCCAAGCCCGCTCAGCTCTCCTTTGCCTTCAAGGTCGGCAACACCCCGCACAAGGCAGCGATGCGCTCCATGGAGTTGATGATGGGCGAGGTCAAACCCCGCATCGAAAAGGCGCTCGGGATGCGGTAGGCCCGCCACATCCTCGTCCGCATCCATCACGCTTTTCACGTGCATTGGGAGTGCGCCAGGATGAGGGGCCGCCACGAGGCTCGTACATTCAATACGCCTACTTGAACACCAACCATCGAGTACGCCCATGCATGAAACTTATATGCGCCGCGCCCTGGACATCGCCCGCACCAGCTTCAACGAGCCTGGCGCACTCCCCTATGCCGCGGTGATCGTCAAAGACGGCGCCATCATCGGCGAAGGCCTCAACCGCGCGCTCAGCCTTTCCGATCCGACATCGCACGGCGAGGTCGAGGCCATTCGCGACGCCTGCAAGAAGCTCGGCACCACCAGCCTCGCCGGCGCCGACCTCTACACGACGGCGGAGCCCTGCGCGATGTGCGTCGCGACGATGTATCTCTCGGGCATCCGGCATCTCTACTACGCCAGCGCCGCACCCGAATCCGCCGCATTTCTCAACCGGCTGGCTTCGAAAGACCCGCGCCTGACCCGCAGGCTCTCCGCCGCCGACCTGCGCCACCAGGTCAGCCTGCCCATGGATCAGCGCCAGATGCCCGCCACACCGCTGCTCACCGCCGAAATGCACGCCCTCTTCGACGAGTTTGCACGCAATGCCGGCGTTTGACGCATGCCCGCACGAGTCACCTATGGTAACCGTATTGCTGGCGCGTGAGACCGAAGCCCACTCGCAGCAGAGCGAAATGACTGCAGGCAATCAATCGTGAGGCACACATGAAAATCCTCGTCATGGGCTCCGGCGGCGTTGGCGGCTATTTCGGTGGCCGGCTCGCGGCTGCCGGCAACGACGTCACGTTCGTCGCACGCGGTGCCCACCTCGCCGCAATCCAGAAAGACGGCCTCACCCTCGACAGCCAGATCGGCAACGCGACGATCAAACCCGCCAAGGTGACGCAAGATCCCGCCACTGCCGGCACCCCCGAGGTCGTCATGTTCGCGACCAAGATGACCGACGCGGAGGGCGCTGCGGCCCAGCTCAATCCGATCGTCGGCAAGGAAACGACCGTCATCACCTTCCAGAACGGCGTCGAGGCCCCCGAGATCGTGAAGCGTGTGCTTCCGGGCACGCACGTCGTTCCCGGAGTCGCGCGCATCGCCTCGCACATATCGCGACCCGGCGTCATCGAGCAGCGCAGCCCCTTCGCGCGCCTCGAATTCGGCGAGGAGAAAGGTGGCAGCTCCCCAAAGCTCGAAGCCTTCCACAAGGCCTGCAAAGCCGCCGGCATCGACGCCATCCTCGCCGAGAACGTCCAGCGAAACGTCTGGATGAAGTTTGGCATGCTCGCGACCTTCTCCGGCATGACCGCGTTGACCGGCCACAACGCCGGTGAGATCCGCAGCACACCCGGTACACGCGCGCTCATCGAAGACTCGGTGCGTGAAACGATCGCCGTCGGCAACGCGGCAGGCGGCTACCTGAAGCCCGACGACTTCGCCGGCCTCATGAAAACCATCGACGGTAATCCCGCCGCCATGACGTCATCCATGGCGCATGATCGCCGCGCGGGCAAACCACTCGAGGTGAATTATCTCTCCGGCGCCGTCGTGCGCATCGGCGAGAAACTCGGCGTCGCGGCGCCGACCCACAAGTTCATCACTCAGGCGCTGTCGATCGATGCTGGCGGCAAACCCTCCGCTTGATGCGATCTCACGAGGACTGGAACGGCATTCGCATGTCCGCCATCTATCACTCCGGACCCAACGGCCTGCTCGCCTTCATCGTCGTCACGCTGATCCTCGGTGGTTTGGCAGCATTCGTGTCCGGTCGCGCCATTGCCGAGACATGGCGGCCTCGCTGGCAAGCTGCCCTCTACATGCTGCCGCTGGCCGCCGGCGTCCGCTTCGTGCATTTTGCAGTGTTCAACGAGCCGCTGCTGTCACTCCGAAGCTATTTTGTTGATCTTATTATACTTTTGGTGATGTCTACGGCTGGTTACGTGACCATGCGCCGGCATCAGATGGAGCGCCAGTACGGTTGGAGATCTAATCGCCATTGATGTGTCCAACCAGACGTTGGTTAGAGACGCGTGATTCGCCGTGACTCTGCCCCGTTTTTGCGAGAAGGATTCGCCATCGCGGGGCCTGCACTAATCTTCTGTTCCGCGTCTGCCAGGCCATCCCCGCGTCGCACAAGGGAGTCGAAACATGAAGAAGACCCTGCTCTCAGGGATCGCACTAGTTGCGACGCTCGCCTTCTCGGGCGCAGCGAGCGCACAGCTCAAAATAGGCGTTGCCGGCCCCATTACCGGTCCCAATGCCACGTTCGGCGCACAGTTGAAGCAGGGCGCGGAAATGGCCGCGGCCGATATCAACGCCAAAGGTGGCATCAACGGTCAGAAGGTCGAGCTTGTCTTTGGTGACGACGCCTCCAAGCCAGAGCAAGGCGTGGCGGTTGCCAACAAGATGGTCGGTGACGGTGTGAAGTTTGTGATCGGCCATTTCAACTCGGGCGTCACCATGCCGGCCTCCACCGTTTACGCGGAGAATGGCGTGCTGATGATCACGCCCTCGGCAACCAATCCTCAGATCACCGAGCGCAACCTATGGAATGTCTTTCGCACCTGCGGCCGCGACGACCAGCAAGGTGAGGTTGCAGCGAAGTACATCGCTGACAAGTTCAAGGGCAAGAAGGTTGCCATTGTCCACGACAAGACAACCTACGGCAAAGGCCTTGCCGACGAGACGAAGAAGGGCCTCAACAAGCTGGGGATTACCGAGGCGCTCTACGAAGGCGTCAACGTCGGCGAGAAGGACTTCGCGGCTCTGGTATCAAAAATCAAAGCTGCGGGCGCTGAGCTCGTCTACTGGGGAGGCCTGCACACCGAAGGTGGTCTGATTGCCCGCCAGCTCAAGGACCAGGGCGTCAATGCGCCGCTGATGGGCGGCGATGGCATTGACTCGAGCGAGCTTGCGTCAATCGCGGGCCCCGCTGCCGAAGGCATCTTGATGACCAACTTCCCTGACCCGCGCAACGCGCCGACCGCGGCCGAGGTCGTCAAGAAGTTCGCTGCCAAGAACTTCGATCCCGAGGCCTACACGCTCTACAGCTACGCAGCTCTCGAGATCATTGCGGCCGCCGCCACCGCCACTAAGTCACTCGACGCAAAAACCGTCGCCGCTGAGATCCGCAAGGGCGGCAATTACAAGACCGTCATCGGCGATCGCGCCTATGACAAGAAGGGCGACGTCACCCGCGCCGACTACGTGATGTACACGTGGAAGAAAGTTGGCGACAAGATCAAGGCCGTCCAGAACCAGTGATGGTTCCAGGACGTGAAGACAGGAAGCCGGGTTGGCGGTAACGCCCCCGGCTTCTTTATTGGCCAATCCCGCGCAACCTTGCGCGCAATCGCAACCGCTTCACCTCCCGGCTCAGCATCGTTTCAATCTCGTCAGGATCGAGGCGACCAATGTTTTGCGCGATCTTGCGCCATATAGTCCCCTCGGCTTTGCCGTCTCGGCGCACCATGCTTCTCCACTCCCGCCTTCTTCCTGCAGTTTGCCATCCAAGCGAGCGATCGGGATGCCAACCAAGCGCACGACCAGCATCTGGGCTTTCCTTGGCGTCCTGGCCGCCGTTCTTAACCCTACCCTTGCAGTTGCAGCACCACGCGACATCATCATCGCCGCCGTCGGCTCCAGCCAGAACCCGTCGAGCGCCGGCAACGCCGGTGTCATAAGCGGCGTTCGCGAGGCCGTCGACGCTCTCGAGACCGGACCGCTCGCAGGCCGCATTCGCCTTGTCATTCACGAGGACGACTGCACGAGCCGCGGAGGCGAGACCGTTGCCGGCAAAATAGCCGCGCAAGGCGCCAGCCTGATCGTTGGCCATGTGTGCTCCGCCGCCGCGACTGCGGCCGCAGTCGTTTATGCGCGCCGCGGCCTGCTTTTCGTCTCACCGGGCGCACGTGCACCGCGCTTGACCGAACCGCGCGCTGGCCTGACGATCTTCCGCTTGGCCGGCCGAGATGACAGGTTCGGCGTCGAGACGGCAGCTCTCATTCAACGTCAATTCAGCGGACAGCGCGTCGCAATCGTCAACGACAAGAGTGCTCAGGCCCGTTCACTCGCCGACGCTGTGGAACGAGCACTTGCCGCGCAGGGTATCAGTCCGGCATTTCGCGAGGCCTACGCCAACGGCGAGAAGGAATACAACGCACTCGTCGCTCGCTTGGCGAAGCAGGAGCCTGTCGCGCTTGTCATTCCCGCGCAGCCGATCGAGGCCGGGATCATTTTCAACCGGCTGATCGAAAGCGGCAGCAGTGCAACCTTGATCGGCAGCGACATTCTCGCCGTACCCGAGATCGCGTCGCTCGCCAATCGCGTGCCAGGCCGCATCGTTACTTTGCTGCGGGAGGCTCACCCCGCAACCGAAGCGATCGCTTTGCGTTCTCGAGCCGCCGTCGAGGCTTGGGCTTCCGCCACCCAGCGCAGCCACAACACGGATGCGAAAGTGATTGGACAGTTGTTGCAGACCGAAGTCTTCGAAACAGCGATCGGTCCGCTGCGCTTCGATCCGAAAGGCGACGCGATCATTCCATCCTACGTGCCACACGTCTGGCAGGACGGAACCTGGCGCCCTTTCGTTCGTCCGCCGTGACGTAAGGCCCACTTGGTCGCGCGCTCACGTCAAAACCCGAATTCCCGAAGGTGTCTCGACGACTGCGATAAGCTTCGGTCGTGGTCCGGCGCGCAACAGCGGACCGCCTGTGAGCCCAATTCGCCCGTAAATTGCCTCGACGGCCGATGGCGCCGGCGTTTCGAGCACCAGCGCGCGAAGGCGGCAGCCCAAATCTTGCAGCTTGGGTCCGGCGGGCCCTTGCAGACCCCAGTCCATGAGATGCGGCACAGCGCCGTCCAATGGCAATCGCCCATCGCTTCTAACCGCAAACATCCACTCTCGGTCGCCGCGCGTAATCCGCATCGGTTGCCCGAGCAGATCCGGCGACTTCCCGACCGTTTCGGTGAGTTCCGAGGTCCGCGCCACCATCCCTCGCAACCGACGGCCGTCGTTCCAGTGGTCGTGCAGGGTATCGCGCTCGTCGAGACCGAACCAGCGTGCGTGCGGCGGTCGTTGCGCATTGGGATCGACGGCAATGACTTCAAGGAAGAATTCCTCACCAAGCCGCAACAGAAGATTATGTGTCCCCATCTGCGGATGCGCACCACCCATCGGTGGTACGACGACGCCCAGGCAATCAAGTACCCAGATCAGCCCATCTTTGAGGGAGGGCGCGATGATGGCGATATGGTCGAGTGTAGCTGTCATGATCTGGGACAGTCCGACAGCCGCGGCAGCCGCGGCAGCAGGGCGTATGGCGCGCCCGACTGCCGATCATCGCTACTGTGCGCTTGTCGAACTGTGCGACCAGGATCGCCGGCCGCAATGAAGCAGCGCAACTTAACGGCCCTGCGACTGTGCAACGCATTCATGTGAGAGCCGTTGAGACAGCCGCAAAAGCTGCGGGGGAACGTCCTCGCCTGCGCGCTGATAGTCGACGATACGGCGGTTTATCTGTGCGATCGCTTGCCGTGGGTCGTCACCGGCCTCGAGGCCACTAACAATATCCTCAATCGTCTTGTCGAGATTGCCACCCGCAATAGCCCTCTGCATGAGCAGTACTCCTTTCACCCCTCATTGCTGTCCTGTTGATCTCCCCCGTCTGCGCGGGGTGCTGCTTTGATTGGCGAAAGCGAAAAGGAAGTGCCATGTTGGCCTTGAGCGCGTCACCTAAGGCGCAAGCAGTCTACCAGCCCGCATTTGATTTCCATTCCGCGGTGCCTACCCTGTGGAAAACCGAACATGCATTCAAGACACAATCTTGTGACGGACGTCGCTGGCGTTCGCGTCGGCAACGCGCACGACGCGGCCCTCGCCTCGGGCGTCACCGCGATCCTCATCGATCAGCCGAACGTGGCATCCGTGGTTGTGCGCGGCGGTGCTCCGGGGAGCCGCGACATCGCACTCCTTGAACCAGAAATGACGGTGCCAGGCGTGGACGCGATCGTATTATCCGGGGGCTCCGCTTATGGCCTCGATGCTGCCGGTGGCGTCATGGGCTTGCTCAGGAGTATGGGGACCGGCCTCGAGGTTGGGAGGGCAATTGTTCCGATCGTCGTGCAAGCGATCATATTCGACCTCCTGAACGGCGGTGATAAAACTTGGGACCGACGCCCTCCGTACTGGGACTTGGGCTTCGAGGCCGCCGCGCGCGCTGCAGAAGGCGCTTTCGACCTCGGCACAGCTGGTGGCGGATTTGGTGCGACGACAGCCACGCTCAAAGGCGGACTAGGGTCGGCTAGCGCAACCACCAAGTCGGGGATCACTGTCGGAGCCATTGCCGTCGTCAACGCGATCGGAACCGCGACCATCGGCACAAAACCCCACTTCTGGGCAGCCCCGGTCGAAGTTGACAAGGAATTCGGAGGGCTCGGGATGCCCGCATCAATCGCGATCTCCGATCTCGCATTGCGGACCAAAGGTGGGGGGCCACCATCGACCACCATCGGTTTAGTGGTAACGGATGCGACGTTGACCAAAACGGAAGCCAAGCGCCTCGCCACCATGGCCGACGACGGCCTTGCTCGCGCACTTCGGCCCGCCCATGCGCCGATGGACGGCGACACCGTCTTTGCCGTGGCAACGCAACGCAAGCCGCTTTCCGACGGCGCTTTCGGATTGACCGAGCTCGGCTTGATCGCTGGCGACTGCATGGCGCGTGCTATCGCGCGTGGCGTTTACGCAGCAACAGCATTGCCGTTTCCTGATGCATTACCAGCTTGGCGCGACAAGTTCGGCGGATGAAGACTGCCCGCTACTTGCCCGTAACTGCTTAGACGAAATGGTCATACGCTGACAGCAACTGCACCGAGAAGCAAATGACCCAACGCGGTGTCGCAGCGGCCCTGATCCTGGTTCTGCTCGGAACACTGCTGTTCTGGCAGTGGTCGCGCGAGCGCCAGATCGTCCAGTGCCGTGAAGCTGGTGGCTTGTGGAATGGATCGCAATCGCGCTGCGACGAACCAGCGAGCCGGCCGATAATCAAGCGCGAGATCGAGCGAGGGTGACCAAACCTGCGGGGCGCAGGTGTCCGTTCAGAATCTGTCCGGCCGATAAGGCCGCGGATCAGTGAACGGCGCCTCGCCCGTCATCATCTCCGCGAGCAGCCGACCTGTAACCGGGCCGAGCGTGAAACCCAGGTGCTGATGGCCGAAATTGAGCCATAGCCCTGGGCGTCCTGGCGCCGGCCCAATCACGGGCACCATGTCCGGCAGACACGGTCGCCGACCGAGCCAGGGCTCGTCCTCCACTCTCGCTTCGAGCGGAAACATTTCACGCGCGCGCGGCTCGGCGCGCGCAAGTTGCACCGGCGTCTTCGGTGCGTCGCGCGCCGCGAACTCCGCGCCCGTCGTCAAGCGGATGCCGCGTGCGGCCGGAACCAACGCAAACCCGTATTCAGTGTCAATGACCGGTCGCGAGAGCACGGCGTTACCTGCCGGGCGATAATGCATGTGATAGCCGCGCTTCCATCCGAGCGGAACTCTCAATCCCTGCGCTTTGGTCACGTCATCAGACCATGGCCCGAGTGCAACCACCGCCTCACGAGCCTCGAGCCATCCCGTGCGGGTGGCGACGCGCCACCCCACTCCGCCACACTCGAGCGATTTCGCCTCGCCTTCAATGAACGTCCCGCCGCTTCTCGTAAAGAGGTCCGCATATGCCTTGCCCAACGCTCCGGGATCGCCGATGGAGCCGGGCTCTGTGAGGTGTATAGCGCCGACAAAAACATCCTTCAAATGCGGTTCGAGCGCTGCAAGACTGGCTTTGTCATGAGTTGTGAATGGAATTCCGAATCGGCGACGATCCGTCTCGTCCTCGGTCAACGCCTTGTCCAATTTCTCATTCGATCGATAAAGACGCAGGTAGCCCGTGCGTCTCAACATGCCGAGGACGCCCGCTTCCTTCATGAGCACTTCGTGCTCGGTGAGACATCGCTCGATTATCGGCAGCATGGCTTGGGCGCTGCGCTCGCGACCATCGGAGGTCGAGGCCATCCAATAGCGGAACATCCATGGGGCGATGCGCGGCAGCGCAGTCAGATGGTAATAGGCATCGATGGAGTTATTTCGCGCGTAGCGCAGTATTGTGGCCCACTCGCGCGGAAACATGTAGGGCATGACAGCTTCGCGCTGAATGAGGCCACCGTTGCCGTAAGAGGTCTCCTCCGCAGGACCGCGGCGATCAACCAGAACCACCGACCGGCCACGTTTCAAGAGATGCACGGCTGTCGACACACCGACCATGCCCGCGCCGAGGACGACAACATCAGTTCTCATTTCTTACTCTGACGCGCTTCTAGCACCCAATGCCTCCGCCGATGCGGCACACTTTAGCAGAATATGAGCACTCATGCCCATTCCCGCTAGGGCACATTATGACACCGGCTCATCCAGAAACTCGATAAGCAGCCGGTTCAAGATCCCGGGCTGCTCCTCCGGAACGAAATGACCGCACTCGGGAATCACTGCGCCGCGGACATTGCTGGCAACGCGCTTCAAACTGGCTTCGACATCGCCACCCCGGCCGCGCCCATGCGGATAGCTCACGCCGCCGCCAATGGCGAGCACAGGCATCGGAAGGCGAAAACCTGTGGCAAGCTGAGCCGCGTTGTCCTTCGCGTCCTGCGGCAATGCCCGGTAAAAACTAAAGCCGGCACGTAACGCTCCCGGCTGACTATAAGTGCGGGTAAACTCGTCAAGCGCCTGCTCGTCGATGGCGTTCGGCCGATAAGCAAACGTCTGGTAAAACCACTGCAAATAGACGCGCTCGCGGCCTTGGACCAGCGCCTCGGGCAAATCCGGCGTCATATGGAACTGGTGATGCCAGCGTCGCCCGCCCTGACTGAAGTCACCGCCATCACCTGGAATGACCACGTCGATAATGACGAGCTTGTTGACGGCTTCAGGATGCGTGGCCGCCAGCGCGTAGGCCGTCGGACCGCCCCAGTCGTGGCCGACCAGATGGAACGATTGATACCCGAGCTTTTGAGTAAGCTGCCAGATGTCGTTCGAAACTGTTCGCTTATCATATCCTGCAAGCGGTCGAGACGAATCGCCCAAGCCCCTCAGGTCAGGCGCAACGACCGTGTACCTCTCAGCCAGTACCGGAATGACATCGCGCCATTCGTACCACGTCTGGGGCCATCCGTGCAGTAGCACCACAGGTGGACCGTTGCCGGCCATCACGTAGTGCAGGATCACGTCGCCGAGCTCGGCATAGTGATGGGTCACATTCAATTTCCGTGGCATCGGCATCTCGGTTGCAAACGTTTCGGACTTCGTTGGAGAACTGTTGGAAGAGCATGAACGTCATATATCGTCAAAGGCGCCACCACGACCCCTGCCGCTCGCGAAACGCTGCGCACCGGCCTGCCCCTCTGCCTTTACCGCGCCGACACTCGCTGCAAACTCCGCCACGAGCGCATCAGCGAACGGCTTGTCCCATTGCTGATAGACTGAAGCTCGGTCGAGCCGCATGCATTGTTCCGGAAATCGCGACAGCTCGAGCGCCAGTGCCTCTGCCGCCTCCCGCGACTTGCCTTTGGGAACCACGCGATTGGCGAGCCCAAACTGTAACGCTTCCTCGGCGCCGACTGCGCGCCCGGTCAAGATCATGTCGAGCGCGCGCGACTGCCCAATCAGTCGCGGTAAGCGCACCGTGCCACCGTCGATCAATGGCACACCCCACCGCCGGCAGTAGACACCAAAGGTGGCGTCCTCCTCGACGACACGCAAATCGCACCAAATGGCGAGCTCAAGACCACCGGCAACAGCATGTCCCGCAACGGCCGCGATGACAGGCTTCTGGAGCACCATGCGCGACGGGCCCATCGGACCGTCGCCGTCGAGATTGTAGCGCTGCAGCCGCTCGCCTGAAGCGACCGCTTTCAGATCTGCGCCAGCACAGAATGCACCCCCTGCCCCCCATAGCACGGCAACTTTCGCAGCCTCATCGGCTTCGAACTCTCGAAAAGCGCTCGCAAGACCATCCGCTGTTTCGTTGTCGACGGCATTGCGGACTTCCGGACGGTTCAAGATGACCGTGAAAACGGGGCCACTGCGCTCGACAACGACTTTACGCGTGTTGGTCATCGTGGCTGCCTTCAGCCCGTTCAGATCGTGGGTCGCTCTTCCTTGACAGTGATGCGCCAGAGCGTGCGTGGTGCCTCGGGGTCGACGAGCGGCGCAGAATGGAGGAGCGAGCAGTTGTCCCAGATCACGACATCGCCCGGCTTATAGGTCGGCAATGTCCTGTACTTCTCCTGAGTCGCGTGTTGCTTCAGGTCGTCAAGCAACGCACGCCCTTCGTTGTCGCCCATCCCCTCAATGCTGAACGACGAGCCCGAGACAGCATAGAGTGACTTCCGCTTGGTGTGCGGGTGCACGCGAACAACCGGATGGCGCACCCACGTCATCTTCGCCTTCTGCTCGCCGCTGAGCGGGGAGGCGGACGTACGGGTCGACTCGTCGAGGTTGTCGCGATTTCCGTAATGGTGGCGCGCGATCAATCCATCGATCTCGGACCTTCTGGCATCAGGCAGGTCCTCATAGGCGCGGCGCTGATCGGCAAACGTCGTCCCTGCGTCTCCCTTTGGAACCTCCTGGGCATAGAGCAGCGTGCAACGCGCAGGGATCGGGAGATAGGAGTAGTCGGTATGAAAGTATGTCCCACCGTCGGCGAGGCCGATAGGTTCCCCTATCTCGTTTTTGCGATTGGACAAGATCAGAATGTTCGGATCGACCGCGTGATGGAACTGATCGATCACGTGTGGCTCTGGCTCGCCGAACCTGCGCGCCAAGCCAAGAAACGACTTGGGACCGATCGTCTGGCGAGGCAGAATGACGACGAGATGCTCATGCAATGCGCTCTCGATCGTGAAGAAATGATCGTCATCCAAGAACCGCAGATCAAGGTTCTCGATCTCGCACCCCATTGCACCGGGCAAGCGCTTCACCGCCAGCTTGGCCATCTCTGTCTCCTCAGGAATTCCGTCACGACTATTGCCTCGGTCTGAGGCGCGGCGCAATGGCCCCCGAAACACGTTTGAGCTTAGTCAACACAGAGGGCCGAGCCTGCGGAGAAGATATATCTTTGCGGAGGAGCACCTGATGTCGACACTGCGAGGGCGGTCTGACCCTGCGGCACGCAGCACAAGTCCTAGTGCGCGACAGGGTCATAATGCCGATCTCGTTATGCTGGCGATCGAGGCACGCTTCTTCAACAGCCTCGCCCGCTACGGCGGACCTGAGAATGCGCCTCAGCACGTTTCGGTGGTGGCCGGGACCACAGTCGGTGATCTCTTGCAGAGGTTCGGGATCCCTCGACATGAGATCTTCCTGGTGCTCCGGAACGGCCGGGACATTACTCCGGGGCTCTACGCCGGTGGAAACGTCAACACCGAAGCGGTGCTTGATGACGGTGATATCATCGCGTTCTCAGGCCCCGTTCCCTACAGCTACGGTTATGGGGCTCCGGTGGTGTAGCTCCGCAAGCGTGCTCGCTCCAAAGCTCCTGCATACTTGTCCTGAAAGCAATTCACCCCCGCGCGCGACGCACTTGGACGATGGCAATTCTGGCCGCTACACTTGCGCGGCTGAAGTCGGGATGGGATCCCCTCCTTGACTGGCGAGCGCGTAATCTGAGGAGAGAAGTGTTCCACAATGGCAGACGAGAAAACCGTAATTTTCCCGGTCGAAGCTACGCACATCATGATGTTTCGCCGGTCCATCGGCGACTACTCCGTGCCTGACACTGGCATCGAGAAAGCAGCCGCGCCCCCGACGTTTCCGCGTGCCGTGGCTCAGTTCGACCCTGATTACTTCCTTCGCATAAAGCCCGGCGTCGAATGGTTCGGCTCCGGCAAGAACCCGTCTGGTATCGATGGCAAACCGACCTCGTCGGGTGGTCTCCACGCCGAGCAACACTTCGAGTTTATGCGGCCGGTCGTCCCCGGCGACGTGCTCACTGTCACCGAAAGAACCGGCAAGACTTGGGAAAAAGAGAGCAAACGTGCCGGAAAGTTGATCTTCACCGAGCGCGTGTCGGAATATCGGGATCAGAAGGGTGAGCTTGTTTGCATCGGACGCGGGATCGGCGTGAAGACCGAACGCCCAGTCGATCAGAAGTAAGGGGAGCCCCAATGCGTCTCAAGTCGAACCAAATCTCTGTCGGTCAGACCTTCGAGGACGTCCTCGTCAAGGATCTTAAGCGAACTCAGCTCGTCATGTATTCGGGCACGTCCGGCGACTATAATCCGCTGCATTCCGATGATCTCTACTGCCGCGAGGTTGCCGGCTATCCGGGCGTCTTCGCGCACGGAATGCTGACGATGGGAATGACTGGTCGCATCGTCACAGACCGCTTCGGTGCTGAGAACGTGAAAAAGTACGGTGTGCGCTTCACCAATCAGGTTTGGCCCGGCGACGACCTGCGCGCCAAAGCCGTCGTAGACTCGATACGCAAGGAAAACGGCGAAACGCTAGTCGACCTGACAATCACGACAACCAACCAGAAGGGAGAGGTGGTACTGACCGGATATGCCACGGCGCGCGCCGAGGCTTAAGGCGCGCACTAAAGTTGTGCCAGATTTGGCACCCACTCCGACATCCTCGCGGTTACAGCCATCAATCGTTGCATGAAGGCCTGCCGTCAAATCAGCGGCAGGCCTTCGCCTTTGCGGATATCATTGATGACTTCCCTTACGCGCTGGCGGAGCGGCTTGTACTGCAAGCCGAACTCCTCGATCAGGCGGCGGTTGTCGATCAAGAAGTTACCGGAGATCGCCCTTCCGCCCGTCTGTTCCTTGAATGTGATCTTTGCATCGGGCAGGTACTCGCGCACGGCCCCTGCAAGCTCACCCATGCTGACCGGCGTTCCACCTGAATTGTAGGTCGTGTGGGTCGGCTTGTCCGAAAGTGCAACACGCGCGAAGACCTCCGCCATGTCTTCCACATGGATGACACAGCGCATGGCATCGGCGTGCGGGAATTCGATCGCCTTGCCACGGGCAGGTTGACACATACAATTGACGTGATCGATGGAGCCGAACCTTTTGTCGGGGCCGGTCACATTGGCTGGACGAATGCAAGTAATCGTCATGCCGTACGCGCGGCGGTAATCGTGGGCTTGCCATTCGTTCATAATCTTGTTGACGGCGTACTGGGTGTCGCCACGGCGCTCGTCCGTCTCGTCGACAAGTCGTTCGCCGAATTGCGATTGCTGACCGCTGACTGCGACCGAGCTCGCGAAAACGGTGTGCTTAACGCTGCATCGGCGCGCTGCCTCGAAACAGTTGTCCATGCCCTGTATGTCGAGCTTAAAGGCTGTGTGCGGCGCGAGCTCTCCGATGAAATAGGAAAGGTTTATCAGCCGCTCGGCCTTCGATTCCTGTACCGCGCCTATCACGTCGTCGAACTGGGTGACGTCGCCACGCACGACCTTCACGTTGTCGAAGGACTGGAACGCCGTGCTGGCACCCGCGACGTCGATATCCATGCATGTAATCTGATGGCCAGCCTTCGCCAAAATCGGAATCATGCGCCGCCCGATGAAGCCGGCGCCACCTACCACCAGTATCGACATATTGTGCACTCCCCTGTCCGAAGCTCAACCATTTGCCGTTCGCTCCGCCGCACGTTAGCAATGGATTGGGATGCCAGTATAGGTCGCCATCACGCGCAGTTAGCCGCTATGCGGTTAGTGCGCCGCTGACCGGCAACGCATCGCTTGGACGCGGCCAGCGGGGTCGTTTGGACTAGGAATTGTCACACCGGCTCGAGTGGCGCATTCAGCACGGCACCCGGTACGACGATGCCACCACGGTTGCCAATCTCGACCGAGCCAAAACGCTCAGCGTACACGGGCGGTAATGGTCGTGCTCCCGGCACTGCCAGCCAGAGCCGCAGCAAATGCCGTTTGCGTTCCGGCTCCGGCCAATCTTCGAAGGCGGTTCGATCGTGCAGCATGGTGTGGTTGTGGACGAGCTGAATGTCGCCCGGCCGAAACGTCATGTGCAGAGTGATCTGCGGGTCTTCAGCGAGGGCATCGAAGAGATCGAGTGCGGCGGTCTGTTTTTCGGTTAGCGGCGGCACCTCGGGAAAGCGGCGCGCGGACCTGATGTAGGTACGCGAATAGAGCGCGGACAGCTGGCCTTGGTACCAGTTGTAGACGGGGATCTCGTGCCAACATTTTTGACCCGAAGGCACTTCGCCGCGACGGTCGGTGTAGAGTGGCTGGAACAGTTCGAGCACGAGGTCCGGCGCGCGGCGTCGCATCTCGTTGTAGAGGGTCATGGAGCTGACCACCGCCGACGCACCACCGGCCTTCGCTGTTCTCAGGCACAGAAGCCCAACGACATCGCAGCTGTCTGTGTGGAACGTCTGGCGCTCGGTTGTTTGATAAATGCGGGCAGTAGGATCTGCAGCAGCATTGCGCCCGAGATCGCGTACGTGGCCAAGCACATGTCCTTTAGCGTTTTGAGACCGTGCGCTGCCGATATGGCTGCCAATACCGAAATAGGCCGTTGCCGCCTCTCGCATGGACCAACGCTCGACTGGCAAGCCGCGCAGCAGAACGAAGCCGCGGCCGTTCAGCACCTCGTCGCAGACAGCGGCAAGCTTTACAGCGAGGCGAGGTAGCGGGAAGTCGGTTTTGGCAATGTTCGCGACATCACGTTCGGCTGCTGCGAGCGGGTGCATGGCGGCTTCGATTTCAGCGATGTCCGCAGCATCGAGAGTGTGGATCCAGTCCGTACGTCGTGCCATCTCAGGGCCGTACCAGACCGATGGACCGGTGATGGTCGGCGGCAACTCATCGATCGATTTCACCAGTGCATGGGGCATGGCCTGCCTCGATGGGGGACACACGGCATGAACGAGCGCTCACAGCCGATAATGCGCAACCAAATGTCTTCAACTTACTCCAGCCAGGCCCGTCGGCACTGCTGCACCGCTCAAAAACGGCTCGATCAGCGCCATGAATGTTTCAAGTTGGTCATGGTGCACCCAATGACCAGCGCCTGCGACCTGAACGAACGTGGCGTTCTTGAAGTGCCGGGCGCGTCCATCGGTTCGGGGATCGGACGCCCAGCTCTCCTTGCCGTAGACCATCAACGAAGGGGACGAAATGTTGTGCCAGATTGCCTCGACGTCCGCCTGCGCCATGTCATAGGGTGCCCAGACGCGCACGAAGTGATCGAACTTCCATGTGAAGGTGCCGTCCTCGTTCTGATTGACGCCATGCAAGGTCAGGTGGCGCGCCTGCTCCGAGGATAAGTGCTTGTTCTGCTCTTGCATCCGGGCAAACGCGTCTTCGATCGAACTGTAACGGCGCGCCTGACGGCCAGCAGCCTTACGCTGGTCGTCAATCCAATCACGCATCTTGTCGATAATCGACTTTGCATCGTGTTCGGCTTGCGACCTGGGAGACCGGCCCAGCCCTTCGATCGAAACGAACCGCTTCACATGCTCGGGAAAAATTCCAGCATAACGCACGGTGATCGCACCACCCAGCGAGTGCCCAATCATGGTCACGGGCGCGAGTTTCTGCTGGTGGATCAGTTGCGCGAGATCATAGACGTAGGCCGCCATGGAATAATTGGCACTCTTCGACCATTCGCTGTCGCCATGTCCTCTGAGATCGGGTGCGATCACGTGCCAATCCTTGCGTAGGCGTCGTGCCACCCAGTCCCAATTCCGGCAATGATCTCGCCCGCCGTGGATCAACAGAAGCGGTGGGGCATTCGGATTTCCCCAATCCACGTAATGAAGCCGCAACCGCTGCGAGTAATAGGTGCGAGAGGTTGGCCCTGCCGTATGAACGTCCATGAGTTGCTCGCTGGTCCAGCTGCCGCCTCCACAGCCATCCGATGGTCATGCGGCCTCGCAAACGATACCGCAGAGTTGCGGCTGCCAACAAGCGATCGGACCTCAGATCAGGCGATTCTCTTCAAATCTCGATTACTATGTTTCCGCCCTCATCGAGGCTGGCCTTCGCCCCCGGCACGACAAGAGTCGTCGAGTCATATTCTTCGACAATCGCCGGCCCTACTACAGCCTTTGCAAGATCGGAGCGGCGCAATATTCGGGTCTCCACCCAACCATGCTCGGCGCCGAAGTAAGCGTTCCGGGTTCCGCCCGAGGCAGGCTCAGGTCTGCTGAGCGTCACCTTTTCGGGCACACTGGCGCGGTCCGAGACTCCCTGGCCAACCACTTGGATAGAGACGAGTTCAACGGGCTCGTCCTTTCCAGCGCGATGGCCATAGACATTCTCGTGCTCAACTCCAAACGCTTCTTCCAGCGCGGCTGCGAGATTGTCATCCACCGTCCCATCCGGCACCGGAACGACGAGCTCGAATGACTGGCCTTGATAGTGCATCGCGGCCGAGCGGCGGATGCGCTGTTTCTCGCCGCGATAGCCTTCCGCATCGAGCTGGGCGCGTGCCTCGGATACGAGCTCCATCCAGGCTTTTTCGATCGCACCGAGATCGCTTCCCCGCAGGAGCCGTCGGAACGTCCGGGAGTAATGATGCTCAACGTCCGCGTAAAGCAATCCAAAAGATGAAAAGAGACCCGCAGCAGGCGGCACCAGAATACGCGTTATGCCAAGCGCTTGCGCGAGACCGCAAGCGAACAAGCCTCCATTGCCTCCGAAGGCAAAGAGCGCAAACTCGCGCGGATCTCGGCCTCGCTCCGTCGAGACCGCTCGAATAGCACGGATCATATTCGAAGCGGCGATCCGGTGCGCACCCAGTGCCGCTTGCTCGACCGTGAGCTTGAGCGGCTTGGCGATCTGTGCCTCGTAGACGGCACGCGCTTTCATCGCGTCGATCTTCAATGCGCCACCGACAAGGTGAGCAGGATTGAGATACCCGAGCACAACGTTTGCGTCGGTTACGGTTGGAGTCTCTCCACCCTTGCCATAGCAGACGGGTCCAGGCTCTGCGCCGGCGCTGTCAGGTCCAACCTGTAAGGCACCGCCAGCATCGATGCGGACGTGCGAGCCACCGCCGGCACCGATTTCCGCGAGATCAATGGCCGGAACCTTCAGCGTGTAGCCCGCACCCGTCAGCAATCGTGAGCCGGCCATAATGCCAGCGCCGACCGATTGCTCCTGCGCACGCATCAGCTGACCGTGCTCGACCATAGAGGCTTTCGCGGTGGTGCCGCCCATGTCAAAAGTGATGATCTTGTCGAAGCCTTTCGCCCGAGCGAGTTTCTCCGCGCCGACCACGCCGCCAGCGGGACCCGATTCTATAATGTTCATTGGCCGCTCCGCAGCAGCCGAGTCCGTTGTCAAGCCGCCATTGGATTGCATCAGCAAAAGACGCGCCGGGATGCCGGCGGCATCGAGGCCCTTCCGCAGTGCCCTCAGATAGGTAGCCACGATTGGCATCACATAGGCGTTGATCACCGTCGTCGAGGTGCGTTCATACTCCTTTATCTCTGGCAAAACATCGTAGGAGATCGAGATGGGCAGTTGCGGAGCCTTGCGCTGGAGCGCCTCTTTGATTGCAAGCTCGTGTACCGGATTGACGAAGGAGTTCAAAAGACAGACAGCAATCGCTTCCACCTTCTCATTGAGCAAGGCATCGATTTGAGCTTCAGCTTCGCATAGATCCAGAGCACGCTCGACTATGCCTTTGCCGTCGACGCGCTCATCAACTACGCGGCGCAGGTAGCGGGGCACCAGCGGCGGCGGCTTCTCCCATGCGATGTCGTAAAGCCGCGGCATCCGCAATGTCCGGATTTCGAGCGCATCCCTGAAACCCTTGGTCGTGATCAATCCAACGCGAGCTCCCTTGTGCTCGAGGATTGCGTTGGACGCCACCGTGGTACCGTGGCGAACCTCCTCGATCCGGTCACCAGCAAGACTGCTCTCAGCGAACACCTCGGAAAGGCCGTCCACGATAGCCTGCGCGTAGTTACCGACGGACGAGGAAATTTTCTTGGTGTGGACAGCTCCGTCACCGCCGAGCAGAACGATGTCGGTGAATGTCCCGCCGATATCCACACCGACTCGAAAAAGCTCCGAGGCGTCGTTATTCGATGTCTCCCTTGCCATAACGGTCACTTCCCTGCTTCGCGCGCCGGCAGGGGATCATGCCACTGCACTTTGGGGGGCCCACGCCAAATGCGGGTCTTGCGAATTGCTTCGCGCTCCTTGTCAGTAGCCCTCGCGTCGACAACCCAGCGTTTCGTGTCGATGACGACGCCGTAATCAGATTTCGCCTTGGCAGCGGACAGGAACTCGTTGCGCACATCCATTAACACAGCGCCGACATCACGCTCCAATGGATCTCCCCAGCCACCCCCACCGGGATGAGTGTGCTGGAATACCTGGCCTTTGACTATGTCCATCGTCACTTTGGATGGAAGCGGCTTGTTCTCGCTTTGCGGATTCAGGTGATTCTCGGACGGCTGCCCCGGGCTGCCGCCATAGAGGCCGAACGGTCGATGCGTCTTGCGATCCGAACGGACTGAAAGCTGTCCTGCCGCCTCGTTGAATCGATACGCACGCCGGAACGGGACGCCGCCGCGGTATTTTCCCGCGCCCGCTTTGTCTGAAACGAACTCATACGCCAGGACAGAAACCGGTTGCTCTGCCTCGATCACCTCAGCCGACGGACAGGACTGATTGGCAAACATGTGGCTGTTGCCATTAAGACCGTCGGCCCAAGGCCGCGCCCCCCACGCACCGCAGGTGAACTCGACATAGACGAACGGTTTTCGATTCTTGTCATAACCGCCAATGGAAATACCGGAGTTGCCTCCGTCGCCGGCTGCTTTGACCTTGTCGGGAAGCATCATTGCAAGTGCACCAAACATACAATCGACCATGCGAAACCCGGTCAGGCCCCGCGCAGCGCAGGCGGCCGGCAGCACGCCGTGTCCGACCGTTCCCGGCGGGCAGATCACTTCGATGGCGCGAAATACACCCTCATTGTTTGGAATATTCGGGGGCAGCACGGAACGGATACCACAGTAGGATGCCGACTTTGTGTAAGATAGCGTGTTATTGATGGCGCCGCGCACCTGCGGATTGGTCCCGGTCCAGTCGACGACCATGTGATCACCCTTCTTGCGAATAGTGACGAACAAACGAATGGGCTGCCCCACATCGACGCCGTCGTCGTCGATCCAGTCCTCGAAGGTCCACTCGCCATCGGGAAGATCGCGCAATGCCGCAAGTGTGAGACGCTCTGCATAATCGATTGTCTCCTGTAGCATCCGCTTGGTCATCTCGGGGCCCCACTTGGCCACGATTTCGGCGAACTGCTGCTCGGCAATGTGGCACGCGGCAAGCTGGGCACGAAGATCGCCCGCGACCATCACTGGCACACGCACGTTCTTCTCGATGAACGTCATTATGGTCTTGTTTAGGACGCCCTTGTCGTAGAGTTTCATCGGCGCGATGCGCAGGCCTTCGGCGTAGATCTCGGTCGAGTCGGACGCATTGGAGCCAGCTACCCGGCCTCCCACATCGGTGTGGTGGCATACTGTGCACGCGAACGCGAGCCGCTCCCCATTGTGGTAGAGCGGCTTGAATATGAAGATGTCAGGCAGATGCATTCCTCCATCGAACGGATCGTTCATGATGAATACATCACCAGGCGCCATGTCATTGCCGTAGTGGCGCATGACGGCTTCTAGTGCGGTCGGCGTGGAGCCGAGGTGACCGGGCAGCGTAAGGCCCTGCGCAGCAAGCCGCCCTTCTCCGTCAGCAAACCCCGTCGAATAGTCCATGTTGTCCTTAAGCACGGCGGAGTAGGTCGTGCGGAAGACGGTCAGCGCCATCTCGTCGGCAATCGAGAAGACAGCATTTTTGAACAGCTCAAAATCAATGGGATCGATTTTGTCATGCTCGATGGACATTGCAGACTTTGGCACCAGACACTCCCTCGCACTATGGCAGGGACAGCTTCCGGGAAGCCGTCGTCAACATCAACTGGCAATGTGTGCTGCCCTGACACGCCTAAGGCGCGCATTTGCACTTCGCAGAGTGGTGGCGGCAGGGATGTTCCCGTGTGTCACCGTCAAATGTAAATTTCAGGCGCCTGTCGCCCAGTCGAACAAAAGCTTGACGTTTAGGACAACGATCACAGCTGCCACCAGTGCCGCGACGGCTACGAGCCACCTAGGGGCGACCAGCTCTCCCATTTTCACTTTGCTGGACGTGAATTGAACCAGAGGGATGACAGCAAACGACAACTGGAGCGACAATATGACTTGCGAAAGGATCAGCAACTTGGCCGTCTCCGACGAACCATAAAACAACGTCACGCCTGCCGCTGGTACGATTGCAAGTCCTCGAGTTATCAGCCTGCGAACCCAGGGCTGCAACTTCAAATCTATGAAACCCTCCATAACTGCTTGGCCGGCAAGCGTGGCCGTTACGGTGGAGTTCAAGCCGCAGCACAACAATGCGATGCCGAAAAGTGTTGGGGCGATCATGGATCCTAACAGTGGCGACAACATGCTGTGCGCCTGCTCAAGCTCGGCAACATCGGTGCGTCCTATCTTGTGGAACGTCGCAGCCGCCAAAATCAATATCGACGCGTTGATGAGCAGTGCAAACATCAAGGCCGCTGTCGAGTCGTAAGTCGCAAACTTGAGTGCCTCGCGCTTCTCGGGAAGAGTCGTGCCAAACGCGCGGGTCTGCACGATTGCCGAGTGTAGATAGAGATTGTGGGGCATCACGGTCGCGCCCAGAATTCCGAGCGCCAAATACAGCATTTCGGGATTGCTCACGATGTCGGTCCGCGGCATGAACCCGGCAAAGACCTGCGCCCATTCGGGCTTTGCCATTGCAATTTGCAGCGCGAAGCACACCGCAATGATGCCGAGAAGCGCAATGACAAAAGCCTCCAAATACCTGAACCCCAGCTTTTGCAAGTAGAGGATCAGAAACACGTCGAGCGCGGTAATGATGATGCCGATCTCGAGAGGAATGCCGAACAGCAGCTTAAGGCCAATGGCTGTGCCAATCACCTCTGCCACATCGGTTGCAACAATTGCAATTTCGGCAAGGACCCAAAGGGGATATGCGGCCCAGGCCGGATACGCGTCTCGGCAAGCTTGGGCCAAGTCGCGGCCCGAAGCAACGGCCAGCCTCGCACACAAGGACTGCAGGACGATTGCCATTATGTTCGAGACCAGCGCAACGATTAGCAGTGCATAGCCAAATTTCGACCCCCCGGCGAGTGACGTCGCCCAGTTACCCGGGTCCATGTAGCCGACGGCAACCAGATAGCCCGGCCCGAGAAATGCCGCGGCCTTTCTCATTTGGCTACCTGACGGGGCAATCGCGATCGAACGGTGCACGTCTTCGAGTGCCGCAGTGGATCGCGGTCTGCGCCACCCTGCATCGGTAGATTCGGATAAGGGTTCAGCCTGCACTTTTTGTTGCTGCATTGCACAATTCCCGTGGCGAGAAAGGCACGCTACTGCAAATGCAAATCATTCGCAACTGGAACACAGGAGCTTCGCGAGCATCTAAAGCGGGCGGCGAACTCGGCGCTCGGCCCCCAGAGATACGCCGTGAGAGGCGAATTTTGTCTCGGGTCACTTGCCGTCAATTTGACGGCTGGCTCCGATCAACTACGCTGAGCCCAATAGGATTGGGAGAACGAGATGCAGATCGTTACACTGGCCGCAGAAGCTGCGGCTCGAGCCCGGCAAGTACACGTGAATGGACGCGAGTACACTCTCTCGGAATATGTCGGAGCCGCACCGAAACGTGGACACTACGTACCCGGCAATGAGGTCAATGACAACGGCCTGCCACAAGGCTTCCTGGTGCACCAGCCCCCTAATGCAGTGACACCTGCCCACTTTCATGAGCCCAATCAGTTCCAGGTATTTGTCGAGGGGGTTGGCCGCATGGGCGCGCAGCCTGCCACGCCGCTGACCGTCCAGTATGCGAACGGTCATACGCCCTACGGGCCTATCGTCGCCAGCGACACCGGCGTTAAGTATTTCACGCTTCGCCAGCAATGGGATCCGGGAGCGAAGTACATGCCGGCCTCGCGCGACCTGCTGGAGAAGGGGCGCCAGCGGACACGACTTAAGTCGGGCATCAAGCAAGCTGGTGAAGCGGAGCGCCTCTCCCGAAGAGAGGCAATTCTCGAACCCATCTTTCCTATGGAGACAGACGGGCTGGCCGCCTGGATCATGCGCCTCGGCGCATATGGCCAAATGATGCTGCCTGACCCCGGCTCCGGCGGGGGAATGTATCTAATCGTGATAGCGGGTACGGCAATCCAAGACGGGCGCGAGCTGGATCGCCTGTCAACGATCCTGCTTACCGCAGAAGAGGCCGCGGCAGCCATTTCCGCGGGCCCGACAGGGCTCGACATACTCGTTCTGCAGTTTCCGCGTCCGGGCGAGACATTGACTGGTGGGCCTGCCCTTGTTCGCTGACCTCTATAAGCTTGCACCTCCCTATTGCCCAAGCGCGGGCGACGAACCACTATATCCGCAACAAAAGGGAGGAGCAGAAATGAGACTGACGTTCAGCTTGGCCGCAGCTGTCAGCTTTGCGGTTTCGACCAGCGTCATAGAAGCCGGCGCGCAGACGCCGAAGCATGGCGGCATTTTGAACTTCGCGGTTACCGCCGAGCCACCGAATTACGACTGCCACGCCTCGCAGACATTCGCGCTATTGCACCCCGTGAGTCCGTTCTACTCCTTCCTCGTACGGTACGACGCGAGCCAGGGTGCTAAAATCACAGGTGACCTCGCCAAGAGCTGGGATATCTCATCGGACGGTCTTACCTATACGTTCAAGCTGCATGAGAATGTGAAGTTCCACGATGGCTCGCCTCTAACCTCGGCCGATGTCAAGGCGAGCTACGAGAGAGTAAAGAACCCTCCGCCCGGCGTCGTTTCGATCAGGCAATCGCTGATGGAGGACGTAACATCAATCGACACGCCGGATCCCACGACAGTTGTATTCAAGATCAAGAACATCAACGCATCGTTCCTCGACAATCTCGCGTCGCCATTCAATTGCATCTTCAGCGCCACCAAGCTGAAGGGCGATGCAAAATTTCCCGAGAAAAACATTCTGGGGTCAGGCGCTTTTCAGTTCGTCGAGTACGTAAAGGGATCTCATCTGACAGCGAAGCGGTTTGACCAGTATTTCAAGCAGGGCTTGCCGTACCTCGACGGCTACAAAGCCTTCTTCGTCAAAGCGAGCGCTGTAGTACCCGGAATGCTCGGAGGTCAATTCGATGCCGAGTGGCGCGGCCGAACACCCTCTGAACGCGACCAGATCATGTCATCACCCAAGAGGGACGACTTCGTCCTGAATGAAGGACCTTGGGCGACCAACAACATCATCATCTTCAACACGCAGCAGAAGCCATTCGATGATCCCCGCGTTCGCCGCGCACTTTCATTAGCCATCGATCGATGGGGTGGCAGCGAGGCGCTGTCGAAAATTACGATTGTGAAACTCGTCGGTGGCTTCCTGAGACCTGGATACCAGTACGCTCTTCCGAACGAGGAGCTCGACAAGATTCCGGGCTACTGGCGTGACATCGAGAAGTCACGAGCCGAGGCACGGCGTCTGTTGCAGGAGGCCGGACAGGAAAACCTAAAGATCAAGCTGCACAACCGCACACTCGATGTGCCCTACACGCCGATCGGCGTGTTTCTCATCGATCAATGGAAGCGGATCGGCGTTACTGTCGAGCACAGCCAAGTGGAAACGACCCCATACTTCGGCAATATGGTCGACGGCAAGTTTGACGTCGCTCTTTATCCTGTGACTGTTCCAGCCGATGAGGTGACAGCGCAGCACCAAACCTACATTACGCACGCGAGATCGCCGAACAGCTACGCCCGCCATACGGACAAGAAGCTCGACGAGCTTTGGGAACGCCAACAGCGCGAGCTTAACCCCGATAAGCGTAAAGCGATCGTTCAGGACTTCGAACGGCATCTGCTGACCGAGAACTATTATTTGAACATCAACTGGTGGCAGCGCATCATCGTCCATCATAAGAGGATCAAGGGTTGGAACTTCTCGGCAAGCCACTTCCAAGGAAATGATCTGGTCGGCGTTTGGATCGATCAGTAGACTCTTCAGATCACAGCGAAGCACGCACTGTGATTCGTTCCTTATTGCCAGATGAAATCTGGCCAGCACGATACTGAGATGGGATTACCGCCATGTACATCATCGACCGCAGCTCGAATTCGAAGCGGACAGCCGTCGAAAATTGGCTTTGGGGGCTCGATCTTGTCTCAGCGGAGATCAGGGAGCAGATAGTTACAGCATGGGTCACGACTTGGTCGGCCAGCATGTATGAAAAGCTTGAGGACATGCCGTTCTCGGCAGGCGTCGAGTACCCTCTCATGAGCCATGTTAACGAGGTAACACAAACCGGCGTCGATCTGGCTATGCGGGCAAAGACGGATTGGACGACTGAGCTACACAACGACCTGCTGGTGCCGATACTCATTCTGCATGATGTCGACAAGCCGCTGATGTATGAGCGGAAGAGCGGCGATATCGTTTACTCTCGTTTGAGCAAAGAAGTCCCACATGGCGTTGTTGGAGGAATGCTACTGAAGGAACTCGGCTTTTCACACGAGATCATCGCCACGGTTACAACGCACTCTCCCATGATGCCATTCCGGAATAACTCCCCAGCGGGCCATATCCTGCATCACGCTGACATGTTCTCAGCTGACCACGCATTCATGGCGGTTGGAAAGACGCCGGGGTTCGTAAAGCCACACTGAATTCACGGTAGGACGGTCTTGCCTCAACCTGTCACGACTTTTTTCACGGCCGCTGAAATCTTGTGGCGGATCGCGTGAAATCCTTTTGCCCCCTCGCTTGTCATCCAATTCATCTGCAGCGAGCGGCGCGGGCCATCGAATGGGTGATGGCCATGCCAGGATTTATCTGAGCGCTTGAAAACCAGGAGCGTGCCATCATCTGGCGGCACCTCAGTAACAAAATCGTCCACGTCGTGGCCGTTCTTCAGAATGCGAAGCCGCCCGCCGGGTTGTTGCCAGTTCTCGTTGAGGTAGAGAAGAACGGTGATGATCTTGTCTTTGGAGTCAGTATGGATTTGTCCGTCTTTTGATCGGGTGTATCCCCGCAACGAGTACATCTTGGGACGGCCGCTAAGATCAACGTCAAATTTCTCGCCAATGATTTGCTCGAACTCCGGGCCATCGAGCTCGTCGATGACCTCCTTGATTGCCATGCTGGCATCAAGGCTCTCGATTGGATAGCTGCCGCCCCTTCCGATGTTGGGATATGTGCGATTGATGAGCGCCACGCTTTCAGGCGAGAGAAAGCCAGGAACCACAACATAATCGAACGGATCGACTTGGATCTGGGCGGCCCTTAATTTCGAGATGTTGATATGCGCCACAGCTGCCCTCCTCATTGTCGGCTCTCGAATGTGTGCATTCAACCTGCACTCCAATCACGTCTTTGTGCCTCCGCCGCCGTTCATTGCAGCTCGACAGCGCAACCATCGGATCGATACCTCTCGCGCGATTGTGTCCGCAGCATTAATCGGCTCGTAGGTCCATTCATCAATTCTTGTAACCGTCTCGGGGAGGCGCCGGGTGGCGCCATAGCGACGCAGCGACGCGTGGAAGCGGGCGAATTTGGCGTTTCCGCCAGAAGGCTCGAACACCCACACTGGTTTTCCCGTGATCAGTGGTTCCCCAGTCATATTGACGCTATCACCGGTAACAACGAAGGCGTCGGCATGCGCCAGAAACAAGCCGTAGGGGTTATTGCCAGTGCCGTCCCAAACAAACCGCGCAGCTCTGTGAGTGGCAGACAGCACGGCTGCCAACAAGTCGCCATGCGTGCGTCGCGACGGCGTGATTAGAAAGCTCGCACCTAGGTCGGCAATGGAGGATAGCGAAGAGGCAAGACGGGTGTTGTCATTTTCCGAGAAACGATAGACCTTGTTTGGTCCGCCGAGAATGACGGCAATTCGAGGCTTCGGTAGCGTCTCCAGCCAGTCAGGCCGCTGCTGGGCCAACTCAGCAATACGCTCCAATGAAAAGCCGTGAGCCGAGGTAAGGGTTGTGATGACGTTTGGCCCGCGCCGGCGATCATGCTCAGGCACCCAAATCAAGTCGGCCGTGCGCGCGTTCGTGCGGGGATCCTGCAGGATGATTGTAAACAACGAAGGTCCGGCAAAGCGGCGGATAGCGCGAATGTAAGGGATGCTCTGCCGCCCCGTTGCAATAACCATGTCCGGCCAAGGCGGCGCAAACTTCGAGCCTAAAGCGCCAATGCGCTCTGCCGGATCTGGCGGCCCAAAAGGCGCGAGCGTCCGCCAAAGCCCCCTTGGCGCCACTACCTTTTCCTCAGCTCGCACCCCCAGCGCAGCCGCGACGCCGTTCGCCTGCACCTGCATGCCGGCCTTACCATCGGTAATCAGCCATGCGCGCAGTCCCTTGAGTGGCTTGGGTTCGGCCATCTTCCAACCCGGAAATGCAATTTCTTGCTCGGAAGCTCAGATTTTCGGTTAAATGCCGTACGGCACAATCATCGAACTGCCGAGCTTGAAGAGAGGCAATATTACTTATGCGCGCCCGTCTCGATGCTACCGATTGGCGCATCTTGAAGGAGCTTCAGGCTGATGGCCGAATTACAAACGTTGCGCTCGCAGCGCGGGTGGGTCTCTCCCCGCCACCGTGTCTTCGGAGAGTACAGGCCCTCGAGCAGATGGGTTTCGTCAGCGGCTATCACGCTCGGATAGACGCGAGATTGGCTGGCTTTGACGTCACCGCGTTTGCCATGGTGACGTTGCGCGCGCAAGGCGAAGTGGAATTGCGTGATTTCGAAAATCAGGTGCTCAAGTGGCCGCTGGTTCGGGAAGCCTATATGCTGACGGGAGATGCCGACTTTATTCTCAAGTGCGTCGCTCCGGATCTGTCGGCATTTCAATCGTTCGTCCTTAGCGAACTGACAGTCGTTCCAAACGTGTCAAGCGTGAAGACCACTGTTGTACTTCGCGCGGCAAAAGTGGAACCAGGTGTTCCAATCGAGCTGTCGCCGAATCGATAGGCGGCATGATCATCGGCGCGCCCGACAGCCGCCGCCCAACAACCCCGAGGGTACCTCATGACCATCGACCCGCGACTTATGAACGGTGTTTTTCCAATCGCACCGACTCCTTTTACCGAAAGTGGTGATCTCGACCCCGATGGTATGCGCCGCGTACTCGAGTGTATGATCGATCAACAAGTCGATGGCATTTGCATCCTTGCCAATTACTCAGAGCAATTCCTGCTCTCAGACGCCGAGCGGGACGCGCTCCTGGTTCTGTCGCTCGAGCACGTGCGCGGGCGGGTTCCGGTCATCGTTACGACAAGCCACTTTTCGACGAGAGTTGCAGTGGAACGCGCGAAAAAGGCCAAGGCCGCGGGCGCATCGATGCTGATGATGATGCCACCTTATCATGGCGCCTCACTCAAGGCTGGTGAGGACGGCATACTCGAGCACTTCGCCCGGGTCGCTGAGGCAGCCGAACTGCCGATTATGGTGCAAGATGCACCGCTTTCCGGCGTGACGCTGTCGGTGTCGTTCTTGACGCGCCTTGCCCGTGAGGTGCCGCTGGTTTCGCACTTCAAAATCGAAGTTCCGGGCACTGCTGCCAAACTGCGTGCTTTGATCGAAGCCGGTGGCGATGCAATCCGAGGACCGTTCGACGGCGAAGAAGCAATTACATTGCTCGACGACTTGGATGCAGGTGCGCGCGGCACTATGCCAAGCGCGCTCTTACCAGAACTGATCAAGCCGGTTGTGACACACCATTTAGCTGGGAACACCAAAGATGCAGCGGCGGCCTACGCGCGCATACTTCCGCTGATCAACTTCGAAAACCGGCAATGCGGGTTGAGGGCAACAAAGACGGTGATGATGGCAGGTGGTGTGATCAAACGAGATACTGTTCGGCACCCGCTCGAGGCGCTACACCCTGCGACTCGAAGCCGTCTTCTGCAAATGGCCAGGGAAGCCAATGTTTTGGCGCTCCGATGGGGGAAATAGCAGTGAGTACGATGAACCCATTGCTCCGGCACTGGGCTGGAGCTTCATGGCTTGGGCGCATGACGGTTGTGCCGGATGAGCGGTAGCCCCATAACCGATCGCACGCTTTCGCTGCGAAGCGCTCGATAGGAACACTCGATGAAGACCGATACGCCACGACCGATCCTCCTCAAGGACTACAAACCCGCTCCCTACCTGATCGAGGCGGTCAAACTCAATATCTCTCTCTCGCCCGAGGCGACGCGGGTAACGGCGCTTTCCAGGGTCGAACCTAATCCCAAGTCCCAGAACACCGGCGGACCGCTGGTGCTCGATGGCGAGCTTCTGCAGCTCGAAGCGATCAAAGTCGAAGGGCGTACACTCGGGCCGTCAGAATTCAAGACCGACGAGCAATCACTAACGATCAAGGCGCCACCGCAAGAATCGTTCATTCTCGAAGTGGTCACAATCTGTAACCCAGAGGCCAACAAAGCGTTGTCGGGGCTCTACCTGTCGCGTGGGATCTATTGCACTCAGTGCGAGGCGCAAGGCTTTCGCCGCATCACCTACTTCCTCGACCGACCCGACAATCTGGCAGTTTTCACAACACGCATAGAAGGCGATCCAGAGACAGCTCCGGTTCTGCTCGCCAACGGAAACCGAACTGAGCGCGGCACGCTCGATCACGGCAGACGCCATTATGCAATTTGGCACGATCCGCATCCGAAGCCGAGCTATCTTTTCGCAATGGTGGCCGGCACACTCGGATCGGTGGTGTCAACATTCAAGACGAAGTCGGGCCGCGAGGTCGACCTCGGGATCTATGTTGAGTCGGGCAAGGAGGCGCGTTGTGTGTGGGCGATGGAATGCCTGAAACGCGCCATGAAATGGGATGAGGAGTGCTTTGGGCTCGAATACGATCTTGATGTATTCAATATCGTTGCGGTTTCAGACTTCAACATGGGAGCAATGGAGAACAAAGGCCTCAACATCTTCAATGATCGCCTAATCCTCGCCAGTGCAGAGACAGCTACGGACGCGAATTTCTTCAACATCGATCGCGTAATCGCGCACGAGTACTTTCACAATTGGACTGGCAATCGCATCACATGCCGTGACTGGTTTCAACTGTGCCTTAAGGAAGGACTAACCGTCTTTCGCGATCAGCTCTACTCCGCCGATTATCGCTCGCCAGCGGTGCAGCGCATTGCCGAAGTGCGTAATTTGAAGGCCGGACAGTTCGCCGAGGATGCGGGACCATTAGCTCACCCGGTCCGGCCAGACCGTTTCATTGAGATCAATAACTTCTATACGATGACAATCTACGAGAAGGGCGCGGAGCTATGTCGCATGATCCGCTCGCTCCTCGGTGAAGTTGGATTTCGCAAGGGCATGGACCTCTATTTTGAGCGACACGACGGCGAAGCAGCGACGGTCGAAGACTTTATCAGATGCTTCGCTGATTCGAGCGGTCGTGATTTCACGCAATTCATGACGTGGTACAGTCAGGCGGGCACGCCGAACCTGGTCTGCGATCTGAAGTACGACGCGAAGAAGAAGCTAGCCGAGCTCACCGTCGAGCAACTGACCGCGCCCACACCCGGTCAGCGAACTAAGAAGCCGTTGCACATTCCTGTGAAGCTCGGCTTCCTCGGCGGCAACGGAAACGACATGCCGCTGACACTCTCCAACGGTCAGGAGCTCCGTGACGGTCTCATCGAGGTGACGAAGCGTAAGGAAACATTTCGATTCACAAATATACCAATGCGACCAGTGCCCTCACTGCTGCGCGGGTTCTCAGCCCCCGTGAATCTGACGATTAATCAAACCGAGCACGACCTTGCATTCCTAATGGCCAACGACAGCGATGAGTTCAATCGCTGGCAGGCGACACAAGACTATGGCATGCGGTTACTGGTCGGCTCTGTAGCCGCGCTGCAGGAGAGCGGCGAGACGCCTGACGTGGGCCCATTCATCGAGAGCCTTGGACTGATTGCTAAGGAAGAACGGCTCGAACCAGCGTTCAGGGCTCAGGTTCTCGCGCTGCCAAGTGAAGCTGATGTGGCACGCATCATCGCAACCGATATCGACCCAGCTGCAATCCACAGGGCCAGGACTGCACTGCGCAGAAAGATCGGCATGCGACTTGGACCTCAACTGGAGGATATCTATCGAACCCATGCGATGAAAAGCCCTTATGCGCCGACCCCGGAACAGATGGGCAGGCGGGCGCTACGAAATGGAGCGCTTTCGCTGCTATCGGCTCGCGGCAAGGCCGACGATGTCGCACGCGCCAACCAGCAGTTCCAGACGGCCGATAACCTGACCGACGAACTGGCAGGCCTCGCCGTACTCAGCGACGTTCGTGGGCCGATGAGGGAGGCAGCATTCGAGCGCTTCCATCAGCGGTGGAAGGATGACCATCTCGTCATCGATAATTGGTTTGCGTACCAGGCGGCTTCGTCACTTCCGAGCACGCTTGCTACCGTGCGCAAGCTTCTGAAGCACCCACAGATGTCGCTAAAAAATCCGAACCGAGCCCGGACGCTGATCGGCGTGTTTGCTGCCAATTCGGTCAACTTCAACCGGCCCGACGGCAAGGGGTATGAATTCGTTGCAGATCGAATTCTGGATATCGACGCCTTCAACCCGCAAATTGCCTCACGACTGCTGACCTCGTTCCGGAGCTGGAAAGCATTGGAGCCAGGCCGTCGCAAACTCGCGCGGCAGTCTCTGCAGACCATCGCCAAGGCCAAGCCACTGTCCCGCGACGTCTTCGAGATTGTCGGCAAGATGCTCGATTGACACACAATGAGCCAAAGCCAGTTTGGACTCTTCTTGTTCACGTCGACAGGCCACTTCTCGACACACATAGTCGACGGGTGATTCGGCCTCTGATTCGGCCCGCGTACACCAAACAACACAAACGACATGCTCTGAGGTTCGGATGGCCTGGACGCGGTCCACTGGCTGGCAGGAGAGTTGCGTGCAATGCGCAAGAGGGCGCTCACCGCTCCTCGCCATGGCATGTAGCTTGAAGACCTGGGCTCACCGTGCCCCTGCGCGCCGGACTGCTGCGATCATCAACATCGGCGTGCTGCTGATGACCATTGCCAGTATAGCGCCAAGCGCAGATGTTGTTCCGAATGTCCCGGTTTCCCTGACGACGCTGCCGAGGACGCTCGTCGTACTGGCGTTCATTGCAACAAGCACGTTGGCGTCTCTGCTGCTGCTGGTCAACTTCGATCGGACCGAGAGCGAAATCGAGTCGATACATTCCCCAGCAGGCAATCAGGTGGAGCTATCGACAGCTGAACCTGTTCGCGGAATGGTTCAACAGATGCAGCACGATCTGAGAACACCGCTCAATGCGATCATTGGTTTCTCGGACATGATGCAGCAACAGATGCACGGGCCCCTTGGTTCGGACCACTACCAAGAATATGTGGCATATATTCGAGAGAGTGGTGAGACACTCCTGGTTGCCATCGAAGGTACTCTCGCGATCACACAGAGGCTAGCGGAGCAAGATCAGCGACAATCCTGACATACTAACATCATTACTGCGGGACTGACGTCTGGCTTGACGGGATCGTGCCCGTCCCTCCCGGTCCAGGCGACTGAGATTCGCGCTCGATCGGTTCGCGCTTCCACCATCGCCGGTGTCTTTGACCCGGCCCTCCCTCTGGTCGCCAACTGGCGAAAGCGGCGCGCTCCTCCTTGGTGAGAGCGTTTGCGACCGCCAGGAATAATCGATGCGCTTCCTTACGCGCACGCATCTCAGCATCCAAAACGCGATCCTGTGCTCTTGCGAATTCTGCCGCATCAAAAGGCTCGGCCAAGAACGTTGTACGGGCCGCCTGACGTGCGGCACGGACCTCAGCGCGCAGCGGACGGAGTGCGCGGCGCTCGTTCGCAGTTTGACGCCACAGAGCTTGGCGGCGATCTGCTGGCAAGGTCTGAGTGTACCCGATCAGATTGGCGTTGATGGCGTTTCCAGCGAAGATGGCGTCTTGGCGGTGACGCCACATCGCGCTGGCAGCAAAGCCGACGATTAGAAAGTTGAGTGCCAGGGAGCCAATCAGCAGTGCCCGCCCCCATCTTGACAATCCGCGGTTGGCTGCAGGTGGCGTGGCGCCAGTAGCAGTCATAGGTAGTCCTCATCGAAGAGAGTCGAGAGCCCGTCGTTCTGCAGCGCAGTCACAACATAGTCGACATAGCGCTCAGATTGTCCGAGGCTAGCGAGACTGCGCACAGAGGCTGGAGCGATGTCGAAGGTGCCGATCAGCAGGCCCGTAATGAGTGAAGCCGCGAGGGCGCCAGCGGCCCGCCACGCTATGGCTGGAGACTCGACGAAATCCCGCCGCTCGGGACCGGGAGCCGCGGGAGCAATGCGTCGCCTACCCAGCGCCACTACATTGCTCATCGAACTCGCCGCTTGTCTCGCTGGAGTCCTCGAGATGCTGTTTCGCGGCGTGCGGCCGATCGCGGCCATGGCTACACGCTCAACGATGGTCGGGTCCAGTGCAGGCGCTCGCAGCCCGGCAGCGAGAACCTGATCAAGCGCCCGCGCTTCGTGGAACATGGATCGAGCATCGGCATTCGTGGCCAACAGCAACTGAGCGGCTGCATGCCGATCAGGCGGCCAGCGACGCGGATCGGCGCCAAAGGCGTCGAGCATGTCTCGGAAATCCGAAAGGTTCAGCTGAGTTTCATTCGTCATAGCGTTGCTCTCGCCGGTCATCAAATGCTGGGGATGACGGTGCAGTTGGATCGGGGGACGTCATGATTATCGCTCCCTCTCGGGCAGAAGCTCCTGCCAGTCTTCCCTGAGCGCGATCTTCAAGGAACGACGCGCACGGGCCAGCAACGACTCGACAGCCTCGTCCGATACACCCAAAATCGCGCCGACTTCGACCTGGCTCAAGCCCTCATAGTGGAACAATGTGAGCGCCAAGCGCTGACGCTCGGGCAAAGCCTTAAGTGCGGCGTTGACGCGGCCCGCCAAATCGCGCGCGACCAGATCATCCAATTGCCGTGGTGGCGCAGTCTGGTCCGGAACTTCATCAACCAACATAACCCGACGCGTCGTGCGTGTACGATCGACGCACAAATTAGAGACCACACGATAAAGCCAAGGCCGAAATCCGTTTGCTCCGAGCTCCAATGTTGGCGCGCTGCGCCAAAGGCGAGCGAACGCCTCTTGCGCGATGTCTTCCGCCTCGGCTCCGTCGCGCAACATCCGTCGCGCGGTGGACAAGAGTTGCGGCAAATAGCGTTCGACAACGGACCGAAACGCGCTCTGATCGCCGGAGCGTATGGCGTTGAGCCACGCGAGCTCGTCAGCCGGAGCTGATCCGGCACTGGCCGCGTCCCTGCTGCCGGGCTCGCGCTTGATTGCCACCGCAATCCTCATAGTCGACGCCGCCTGGGCCCTCCCGTGCACACTTGCAGAAAGACCGGCCGCTGACCAGCGGCCGGTCTCTCTCGGCTTGTCTTACTGACCGCGCCGCGATTTCGGTTGATGGTCGCCACCCGGCCCCATCATCGAGCCACCATCCATGGCGCCGTGGTGACGGTGCCAGGCGCCGTAGCCGCGGCCAAACCAGCCGCGGCCAGGCCGCTCGTCACGCGAGATCGTGCCATCGCTGTTGAGGTCCATGCGGGCAAAACGCTCTTGGGATTTCTGAGCGAACTGCTCGCGTGTCACCTTGCCGTCCTTGTCAGCACCATAGTGATGGATGAAGCGCTTCACGCTATAGTCGACCATCTCCTTGCGCAGTGCATCAAAGTCCGCCTTGTCGACACTTCCGTCCTTGTTGCGATCGGCATGGACAAAGCGCCTGTCAGCGGCAGCCAGCGCCTCATCCAGCGTGATCGCACCGTCCTTGTTCACGTCAGCATCCTGCAGCCAGCGCAGCATCGGCATGCCCATGCCGCGACCGATGCCGAAGCCAGTGCTTGCGCCACTCGACAGAACATTCTGTCCCCGCATCAGAGGCGGTAAGTCCTCGTCGGTGATACGGCCATCGTTGTTGAGATCCATCTCGGCGAAACGTGCCTTGATGCCAGCCTGGAACTCGTCCCTGGTGACCTTACCGTCTCGGTTGGTGTCGAACATGCGAATGAGGCGTTCACCCATGCGCGGGCCTCCCCCCATGCGCTCGTGCATCCGTGACATACGGCCGGTGATCGCCGCTTCGAACTCGGGAGCGTCGACCACACCGTCACTGTTGGTGTCGAGACGGGCGAAACGTTCGCGAGCACGCGCATCGAACTCGTCCCTGGTCACCGATCCACCGAAGCGTCCGCGCATGCCGCCGCCGTGGCCGCCGAAGCCAAACCCGTCACCCTCGCCGAATTGGGAGGACCCATCCCGCCAGTGGCCGCGATGGCCCTGAGCAGAGACGGCTGCTACGGCGCCGACCGTGGCTAGTATGCCAGCGGCGATCAGCATGGTCTTCTTCTTAAACATTCAAGTCTCCTCGCAAATGCCCGTCCCAGCCAGCACAACGGTTGAAACGAAGGAGACCGGGTAATCCGTCGCAGATCGCGGTATTAACGAACCAAACTGTCAAAGAGGGCTGCCACGTCTGCAAGGGTCGTGCGGAGCTCGATCTCCAGACGACCGAAATCGGGGAGTTCAACCGATTGCGCCAGCAGAGTTTTCAAGCCATCCGGGGCTTTCGAGGGGTCAAAAGGACCATCCAGGCACAGACGCAACACTTGGGTCAAGTTGTTGAGCATACGTGCAGCCCGGATCAGCATTTCGGCTTGCCCCATAGCCAATGCTCCGGCCGCAGAGAGGCGCTCTAAGGCCTCGATTGTGTTCTGAGACAGTACTCCTGGATGCTTATGCGCATAAACAAGTTGCAGATACTGAACAATGAACTCTATGTCGACAAGGCCGCCGCGCACCTGCTTCAAATCCCAAATGTCGGATGTGCCTTTCTCCTTATGGATCAATTCGCGCATCTGGCGAACGTCTGCGGTCGTCTTTTCACGATCGCGCCGACGAACAAGGGATGCACGAATCGCACGCTCGACATCCTGGCGGAGCTTCGGCGGGCCACTCACGACCCGGGCGCGGGTCAATGCCATGTGCTCCCAAGTCCAGGCTTCCTCAGCTTGGTAGTGAACAAAGCTCGATAGTTGAGTGGCAACAGGCCCTTTTAGGCCAGAAGGCCGAAGCCGCATGTCGACCTCGTACAGCGTGCCCTCGGCCGTCGGCACCGAGAGCGCGCTTATCAGCCGCTGCGTAAATCGTGCGTAATATTGGCTCGGTGCCAACGGTCGGTTGCCGTTGGATTGCACTGTGGTTGGATCCACATCGTAGACAACAATGAGATCGAGGTCGGAGGAGGCTGTCATCTCGCGACCGCCGAGCTTACCCATGGCAATGACGCACGCGGAGCCGGGCAGAGATCCGTGGACATGGGTGAGCTCTGCCAGTACGCGCGTTTGAAGCGCCGAGATTAGATGCTCGGCAATCTCAGCATAGGCGCGACCTGCCAGACTCGCGCTGATTGTGCCAGAGAGGACTCGCACACCTATCAAAAACAGCTGCTCGCTGCCGACGACACGCGCTCGGTCGAGCGCATCCTGCAAATCTGTCGCCGCTGCCATTTCCAAATCGACAAGCTTTTCGAGATCCGAAGCGGTCGGGACTGTCCCGAAAAAACCGGGATCCAGAACTGCGTCAAGTATTCGGCGCCGGCGCGCCAATATGCGAGCCAGTCGCGGCGCAGAGCCCATAATGTCCGCAATGAGTCGCAAGAGGCTTGGATTGGCGCGGAGCAACGAGAAGAGTTGTACGCCTGATGGAAGCTCGGCAAGAAAACGATCAAACATGTGGAAGGCTGCATCCGGATCGGCTGTCCCACTCAGCGCCTCAATCAACAGGGGCTGCACCTCGGTCAGCAGCTCCCTCGCTCGCGGCGTGCGGATTGCCGGATAGCGCCCGTGATGCCAGCCGCGAACCGCCGCAATGACATCTGAGGGACGCTCGAATCCGATGTTCTTCAGGGCTTCAACCGTACCCGGGTCATCGGCCTCCCCGGCGAAAACCATGTTCGCACCGCTGCGGGTGAGCTCGGGGACATCTTCGAAAAGGACGGCATAGTGGCGCTGAACGCGCTGCAAATGCTGCGTCAACTCCGACGCGAACTCGGATGTCGTCTTGTAACCGGAGAAGTTTGCAAGGCGCTCTAGATCCGCTGGCTCGTCGGGCAATGTCTGGGTCTGTTCGTCGGCCAGCATTTGCAGCCGGTGCTCGATTCGGCGGAGATATGCATAGGCGGCCTCAAGATCAGATCTAACTTCCGGTTTGATCCAACCACGTATCGTGAGCCGTTCCAACGTATCGACAGTTTCCGGCGCGCGCAGATCAGCCTGCCGGCCGCCAGCAATGAGCTGCTGGGTTTGCACGAAGAACTCGATTTCACGAATGCCTCCACGACCAAGCTTTATGTTGTGCCCGGCTACGCCGATCTCGCCGAAGCCGCGGACAGCATGGATCTGGCGCTTCATGGCGTGGATGTCAGCGATCGCCGCAAAGTCGAGGTACTTGCGCCAGATAAAAGGTGCGAGCTCGGCGAGGAAAGCTTTGCCTGCTGTGAGATCGCCGGCCACCGGGCGAGCCTTGATGAGCGCAGCCCGTTCCCAGTTCTGACCGAAGCTCTCGTAGTAGTTTAGGGCAGCTGGGGTGGAGATCGCGACCTGTGTTGCCCCGGGATCCGGGCGCAACCGAAGATCAGTGCGGAACACGTACCCGTCCGGCGTACGCTCCTGAAGAAGCTTCACAAGATCACGTGTCATTCGTACGAAGAAGGCAAGCAGTTCTAGCCCGGGCTTCAAGCGTGCAAGCACCGGCTCGTAAAAAACGATCAAGTCAATATCACTCGAGTAGTTGAGCTCGCGAGCGCCGTGCTTGCCCATCGCGACGACTATGTAACCGGACTCCTGCTCGGGTTTGTCGCGATCAAGGGGCAGCCAGTCGCCCTTGGCAACGGCCAGTTTGAAGAGAAAGCGAACTGCCGCAGACGACGCCGCATCAGCAGCGGCACTCAAAGCGTTCGTCACCTCCCGAACGGACCAAAGCCCGCCAAGATCACAAAGCGCGATAGTGAGGGCGATCTCAGACTTGAACACACGCAAGACTCGCATCGCATCGGGGAGTGCAGGTGCACTGGCTACATCCTCGAGAAGCGAAGAGCACAGCGAAGGGAGAGCAATGTCGGGATCAGAAGCCAGAATACGCGCGAGGCGGGGGCCGTCTCGACGAATGAGACCCGTCAGATAAGGCGAGGTGCCGAGGCAGCCAAGAAGCAGCGCGCTCACCCTCGGGTCCGCTACAAGGGCGATAAGCGTTTCGAGACCGCCTTCTCGCCACTCCACGAGGAGATCCGCGAGCTTGACTTCGGCATCGGCACGATCGTGAGGGATCGGAGCCTCGCGAAGCCGACAGTATAGCAGTCCTTTGCTCGATGGCTCTGACGGCATCCTCACATTTTTCCTACTGACTGCAACGCAACAGCTTGTTGGCTGGCTGAGCTTGCCATGGCCTGCTTGTCCCGAGCGAGGGGAAACATCATCACGACTCGTAGACCTGGCGCGTTGTCCTCAAGGCGAATAGTGCCGTGATGCAGTTGAACGACGGCCGTGACCAGGCTCAAACCCAGGCCCGATCCGGGACGGGAACGGCTAGCCTCCAGGCGCACGAAGCGCTTAAGCGCGCGCTGACGATCGCCCGGCGAAATGCCGGGTCCGCTATCTGCGACCGTCACCGTCGCGTTATCGCCGGCCGCTATTGCCTCGACTGCAATGGAGGAACGGATGGAACCGGGCAGAGCACCGGATGATTGAACGCCGTACTTGATTGCGTTTTCGATCAAGTTGGAGAGCGCTTGTCCGATGAGCTGGCGATTTGCGCGGATTGGCAGGCTTTCGCAAACCTTCGCATGGACAGCGAACCCTGCTTCCTCGGCGACTGGCTCGTAAAGTTCGGCCACGTCACGAACCAGCACCGCGAGATCGACAGACTCGAAGCTCTGCTCAACTGCGCCAGCTTCGAGGCGCGCAATGAGCAACAATGAATTGAACGTTTTGATCAGGTCGTCAGCTTCATCAATGGTACGCTCAAGCCCCTCCCGCCAGGCCGGGCTGCCGCGCGCGTCAGAGAGCGCCGCTTCTGCACTGTTACGCAAGCGGTTCAGCGGAGTCTTGAGGTCGTGCGCTATGTTGTCTGAAACCTCACGCAGACTTCCCATTAGGCTCTCAATACGTTCGAGCATGGCATTGAGCTGGCTAGCCAGCCGGTCGAGCTCATCGCCGGAACCGGCCAGCGGCAGACGCTCGTTCAAACTTCCGGCCATGATCGTCTCGCTCGCCCGTCGCATGCCGTCGATGCGGCGCAGTATGTGACGTGCGAGCAGATAGCCGCCACCTGCGCCGGCAAGCAGGAGCACCAAGAGCCCAAAACCAAGATGGCGATACAGTGACTGCAGCAGCGTTCTCTGCGCCTCGATGTCGCGCGCAATTATGAGCGAGCCACCACCGTCCAGTGCAACGTGCAGACCTGCTGCAGTGTTTGGCGCGGCCTGGCCCGGAAGCTGATATGTGAATATTCCAGCACGAGCACTGCCCCGGAATGTCTCTGGCCTTTCGACGAGGTTGCCGGCGCGCTTTTGCAGCGACGCGTCAGCGAGGTAATAGAGGCCGCCCGACGGTTGGCGGCTACGCTCGCTGACCGCATCGGCCAGAACGGTCATGCCGCCACGCGTGAACTCTGCGCGCAGCTCGGCAGCATCGGCCTGAATCGCTTCCTCTACCGCGTGCGTAAGAATCGCATTGGCAGCAGAGCCAACTGTCCAGGCCACCCCAAGCGCCAATGCGCCCAGGAGCAACGCCGACACGACCGCTATTCGGAATACCGTCGACTGAAATGGATTAGTTGGCGTCATCGCGGATGGTGTAGCCAGCGCCGCGTACCGTGTGAAGTAACGGCTTAGCGAAACCCTTGTCGATCTTCCCGCGCAACCGCGAGATGTGAACATCAATGACATTTGTCTGAGGATCGAAGTGGTAATCCCAGACGTTCTCGAGCAGCATGGTGCGCGTAATCACTTGTCCGGCATTGCGCATCAAGTACTCAAGCAGCCGGAACTCGCGAGGCTGCAACGGGATCGCCTCACCGCCTCGTGTAACTTTGTGCGTAAGGCGGTCCAGCACCAGATCAGCGACGGCATAGCGCGTCGTCGATTCCTCAGGCGCGGAGCGCCTCACCAACGCCTCGACACGTGCCAGCAACTCAGCCAGAGCGAAAGGTTTCGTGAGGTAGTCGTCACCTCCGGCCTTGAGACCCTTCACGCGGTCGTCGACTTCCCCCAACGCTGAAAGAATCAGAACGGGCGTGCGATGGCCTTCAGCGCGCAGGGCCTGAATGATCGAGAGACCGTCGCGGCCGGGGAGCATCCGATCGACAATCAGCACGTCGTAGGTGGCAGAGCGAGCAGCCTCAAGGCCGGACGGGCCGTCTGGTGCGTGCTCGGCCTGATGACCTGTCTCGCGCAGCCCACGAATGATGAACTGTGCGATATCGCGATCGTCCTCTATAACGAGAACCTTCATTGAGGTCCTCCGTAAATCATGTGAAAGGTTCCGACGAGCCTCTCTTCTGATACACCACGGCGCACCAGGTTTCCCTGGCGCGCCGCGACAGTCTACCAGATATTCATCAGGTCTTGGCGAACTGCACTGCAACGAAGCGGACATTATCGCCCGACTTGACGCGCAGGAGAACAGCGGGACGCCCCTGCGACTTCACCGCTTGCACACCGGATTCGACGTCGGCCGGAGAAGAAACTTTCTGGCCCTGTACGTCGAGAATGATATCCCCGGCCTTCAGTCCTTTGGTCGCTGCATCGGAGGTCGCAACGACATCAGTGATCAGCACGCCTTCTTTCGGGGCATTCTTGGTGCCTGTCGCCTGCGAGAGCGAAAGTCCGAGCTGGCGCAACTCAGTCGATGCAGCCTTCGGTGGCGTCTCAGGCTTGCTGGCCGCGACCTCAGTACGGCCCGGGAATGTCCCGAGTTTCACAGACACGGTTTCGACTTTGCCGAAACGCAAGACTTCGACTTTTACCTGAGTGCCAGGCGAGAATTCGGCGATCTTGCGGGCAAGATCGCGGCTGTTCTCAATCTTTGCGCCGTTGACGGACACGATTACGTCGCCTGCCTTCAGTGTCGAATCGGCAGCGGGGCCACCAGCCGTGATCTCATTGATCATGGCTCCCTTGGCTTCAGCCATCCCAAGACTGCCAGCCTTATCCTCGTCGACATTCTCGATTTTGACGCCGAGCCAACCCCGGCTGACGCTACCGGACGAGCGCAACTGTGCAATCACTTCAGCTGCAGTTTTGGCGGGGACAGCGAACGCTATTCCAACATTGCCACCGGACGGGCTGTAAATTGCGGTATTGACGCCGACAACCTCGCCGTCGAGGTTGAACGTTGGTCCGCCCGAGTTGCCTCGGTTCACCGCCGCATCGATTTGTAAGAAGTCATAGGGGCCGGAGCCAATGTCACGGCTCAGTGCCGAGACGATACCGGCCGTCACCGTCCCACCGAGACCGAAGGGGTTGCCGACAGCCAGCACCCAGTCACCAACTCGGGCGCCCTTATCGGCAAACTTTACAAACGGGAAGGTCTTATCGCTCTTGATTTTAAGCAGCGCGATGTCCGTGCGGGCGTCAGTGCCAATCAGGTCGGCTTCGTGCTTGTTATTCTCGTCGAAGCTCACCTGGATCTTGGTCGCACCGTCTACGACGTGGTTGTTGGTAACGACATAGCCGTCGGCCGTAATGACGAAACCCGAGCCCTGTGCCAAAGACTGGCGCGGCTGCTGCGGCGCACCACGGAACTCCTTCGGAAGATTCTTGAAGAACTCGTTGAGCGGATGGTCATCCGGAAGGTCTGGGAGAGGAGAGCGACCACCTTTGCTCTGAGCTGGAGCATTACCCCGATTGCCAGCCGTCACGTGGATGCTCACGACAGCGGGCTTCACGCGGTCAACAATGTCCGCGAAGGAAAGCGGTGCACGGCCGAAGGGCGTTTGCACCCCCGCGTCTGGCGCGCGCTGCGCAATCACGGGTGTCGGCTGTCCGGCCAACGACAATCCGACCAATCCGGCGCCAAGCAGGCTCAGCACCGGCATTCCCAGATAAAGCGCCTTGGCCGAGTGGCGCCGGACGTAAGATTCGACAGCCATGATCGATGTATCCTCTCGAAAGTTCAATTCTTGTACCCAGAGATTTGCGGGCCCGAATGGATCCGGGCACTCCTATAGACATTGCCGCCTTACGGTCACCTTTCGGCAGCATTAAAACTTGGTAAGGGGTACACGTCCGACTAGGGGCAGAAGACATGCCGTTCAGGTTCAAGATCGCGGCAATTGCGGCCAGCGCAGCGATCGGCCTTTCGAGTGAGTTGCAGGCGGGGAGCCTGGGGCACGCCGAAATGACAACCAGCAAACTTCCGGTGGAGCGGGTGGCCGTATTCGGCACTGACGACCGGACGAACGTCCCGGCACGATTCGAGACGGTCGCGCTGAAAGTTGGCCTTCTATTCAATAATCAGTCAAGGACGGTCTGCTCAGCGTTCTGCGTTGCGGAGAACGTGATCGCTACGGCTGCTCATTGCCTGCATAAGGCGCACGCTGGTTCAGCCATGCGCCATGCTGATTACGTGTTCGCACGAAACTACGACCGAAGCCGGGACCTCGTGAGGATCGATGGGGCAACGACCGGTTCGGCATCCCAGAACATTCTTGCTGGCGACTTCCGAATGCGAGTGAAGCCGCCAATCGATGCGGCGCACGACTGGGCGCTTGTCAAACTTCAGCGCGATGCTTGTCCCGGCGGCGGCCTGACTGTGAAAGCACTGTCGAGCGATGAACTGATCGAGCAGGCAAAAGACAGCAAGATATTTCAGGTCTCCTACCATCGTGACTGGGCCCAGTGGCGGGCTGCTTACTCGAAGCCATGCCAAATCGGGCGCGATTTCGACAGGGCGCCGTGGTCATCGATCTCGCCGGATTTCATGGAGCCGGAGCACATCACGCTGCATACATGTGACACTGGCGGGGCCTCCTCGGGATCACCGGTGCTGCTGGAGACCGCAGATGGTCCAGTGGTCATCGCCATCAACGTTGGAACCTATGTGCAGTCGAAGGTGACCTCGCAACGTGGCCAGGTCGCTCGCCAACGCTCAGACACCATCGCCAACACCGCCGTGAGCGCAACGGCATTCGCGCATTTGATCGAGCCACTGAGATCACAGTCAATCATTACCAATGGCGGGCAGATGCGGGAACTGCAGGAACGACTGAAGAGCTGGAATCTATATACCGGCCGGATCGACGGAATATTCGGCCCGTCAATGAAGGCTGCAATCGAGGCGCACGAGCGAGCGCTACAGAAACCAGTGACCGGGCTTGCGACGCTGGATCTGCTGACCACACTGGCAACGGCTCCAGATCGATCGGGGGCGGTTGCTCCGTCGAGCTCAACAGATGCTCCCAGGAGATAACTGCGGGCATGCTGTGCGAAGTCAAGCCGGACAAGACGCTCCATTCAGTCGTGAGGATTCAGTCGTGACGCCTCAGAAGCTGATCGAGCCGAGCTTGCTCCTGAGGCGACAGAGCGGCCGGGGGCGTTTGCTCGACAGCGTTGCGACGCCGCGACCAGAGGATTGCAGCTGTCAATGCAAGCAGCAACAGCGGCGCGAGCCATAAGATGATCGTGCGGAGAGACAGCGGCGGACGCAATAAAACGAATTCACCGTAGCGCTGAACCACGAATGCGCGGACGTCGGCGTCCGTGTCGCCCTGCTTCAGACGCTCACGAACAAGCAACCGCAGGTCGCGGGCCAGCGGTGCGTTGGAGTCATCGATCGACTGGTTCTGGCACACGAGGCAACGCAGATCCGCCGAGATGCGTCGTGCCCGAGTTTCGAGGGCTTGATCTGCGAGGATCTCATCGGGTTCAACGGCGCGAGCTGCTGGAGGAAGCGCTCCGATGCTGCCTGCAACGAGAATGCCCCCCAGAGTCGCTCGCGCCAGCCGCGGCCTCCAATGATGTGAGCGCCACATCGTCCTCACTCCGCAGGCGCCGGGACGCGTGCGGCTCGGCGCGGAGCACCAACACGCAGCCGCCGGTCGGAAAGGGAGAGGGCGCCGCCGATGAACATCAAAATCGCCCCGAGCCAGATGCAACGAACGAGTGGGTTAAAGTAGACACGAACGGACCAAGCGCCGTTCTGCTGGTCATCGCCGAGGACAGCGTAGAGATCGCCTGCCCAAGAGACGTGAATTCCCGCCTCGGTCGTGGCCTGCTGCGGCTGCGTATAGAGGCGCTTAGACGGCACGAGTTCCGTGATGGCGCGGCCTTTGCTTGAGACGGCGAAAACGCCGACAGTTTCCCTGTAATTAGGGCCATTGATAGGAGCGGTACCTCGGAATTCAAGGGAATAGCCGGCGATATCGAGCCGCTCGCCCGGTCTCACTACTTGGATTTTCTCGGACTGCCACGCTGAGGTCGCAATGATGCCGATTGTCATGGCGCCGACGCCGATGTGAGCCAACGCGCCGCCATAGCTGGAGCGCGGCAAGTTGGCGAGGCGGCGCACAACCTCGTCGAGCGGCGCTGCACCCAGGCGAACGCGGAACGCCAACTCGGAGAGCGCGCCTGCGATCACCCACACCCCGAGCGCGATGCCGAACGGCGCGAGCCACGGTCCGCGGCTGTAGAAGGCAAACGCCAACGCTGCGGCAATGGCCGCAATCGCGACTGCCGCAAGCAACCGTTCGGCGACTGCACGAATATCGCCTCGCTTCCAAGCGAGAAACGGCCCAAGGGGCAGAGCCAGGAGCAGCGGGATCATCAAGGGCCCGAACGTTAGATTGAAGTAGGGTGCACCGACCGAGATCTTGTCGCCGGTCGCTGCTTCCAGCGCCAAGGGGTAGAGCGTGCCGACGAGCACTGTTCCCGTGGCGGTCGCGAGCAAGATGTTGTTCAGGACGAGGCTGCCCTCGCGAGAAATGGGGGCAAAGAGGCCTCCGCGGCGAAGGCCTGGTGCGCGGAATGAATAGAGTGCGAGTGCACCACCGATGTAGATCACCATCAGGCCCAGGATGAAGATGCCGCGCTGCGGATCGACGGCGAAGGCGTGAACCGATGAAAGGACGCCCGAGCGCACGAGAAACGTTCCCATCAGGGACAGAGAGAAAGTCAGAATCGCGAGGAGAATGGTCCAGACCTTCAATGCCTCACGCTTTTCCATTACGAGCGCAGAGTGGAGCAGCGCAGTGCCCGCAAGCCAGGGCATGAAGCTCGCGTTCTCGACCGGGTCCCAGAACCACCAACCGCCCCAGCCAAGCTCGTAGTAAGCCCACCAGGAGCCCATAGCGATGCCGAGCGTCAGACACATCCACGCAGCCAATGTCCAAGGACGGACCCAGCGCGCCCAGGCGCCGTCGATGCGACCTTCGATGAGCGCTGCGACGGCGAACGAGAAGGCCATCGAAAATCCGACATAACCCGCATAGAGGAACGGCGGATGAAATGCGAGCGCCGGGTCCTGGAGGATCGGATTGAGGCCACGCCCATCGGGCGGCGCAGGATCGATGCGCAAGAACGGGTTCGAGGTGAGAACGATGAACAGCAGAAAGCCTAGTGCAATGGATGATTGTACTGCGAGCACGTTAGCTTTGAGGCGCGCGGGAAGGTTCTGCCCGTAGAACGCGACCAACGCCCCGAATGTGGCGAGAATCAGAACCCAGAGGACCATCGAGCCCTCGTGATTGCCCCACACGCCAGAAATCTTGTACAGCATCGGCTTGAGCGAGTGAGAATTCGCCCAAACATTCTGCACCGAGAAGTCGCTCGTCACGTAGGCATACGTCAATGCAAGAAACGCAACGAGTATCAGCGCCAGTTGGGAAATTGCTGCGGGCTCGGCGATGGACATGAGACGCGGATCGTTGCGGTGGGCGCCGAGCGCCGGCACGATCGTTTGCGCCAAAGCCACCAGCAGCGCGAGTATAAGAGCGAAATGGCCGAGCTCAGCAATCATGGTTTTCCGCCTGACTTGGTCTTCTCGCTGGGATGCTGGGCGCCGGGACCGAGTTTCACACCCTTTTCCTTGAGCGCTTTGGCGACCTCGGGCGGCATGTAGTTCTCGTCGTGCTTGGCGAGGACACTGTCAGCGCGGAAGCGGCCGTCGGCTTCCAAGCGGCCTTCGGCGACGACGCCTTGCCCTTCGCGGAACAGGTCGGGCAGCACGCCGCGGTAGGAAACGGGGATCGTCCTCAGCGTGTCGGTGATGGCGAACTCCACGTCAGTGCCCTGCCCGCGCTTGACGCTGCCTTCGGCAACAAGGCCGCCAAGGCGGAAACGCTCACCGGGCAGCAGTTGCTGGGAGGCCAAGTCGCTCGGCGTCTTGAAGTAGGTGATGGTGCCGCTAAGCGCGTAGAGGACAAGACCCAGTGCAAGGCCTGTGATCGCGACCGCAGACGCAATCATGATGGCGCGGCGTTGTTTGCGGGTCATGGGCATTCGTGCGTCACACTCAGGAGTCAAGTCCGAGGCTCTTGGCTAGCTCGGTCAGTTGCGCGAGCGGCTGGGGCTCGTCCTTGAAGTTGCTGCGGGCATCAACGAGCGCGGCAACTGCATCACTCTTGCGGCCCATGATTGCATAGGCAAGAATAAGCCGCTGCCAACCAGCGAGGTCGCGGCCGTCGTCTTTAAGGCGCTTGGCGAGACCGTCGACCATGCTTTCTATCATCACCTTGCGGTCGGTAGCAGAGAGACGCTCGGCCGCAGCGATATCATCAGCGGTCGGCCCAGGGGTTTCCGGTTTCGCCACGGCGGATTTGCCAAGCTTGGCGCGCGCTTCCTCGATGCGCTGGACCACCATCTGACGCCAATTGGCATCAGGTGGTGCACCGCCGAGCAGATTCTCATAATCCGTGATCGCGGCCTCGAGCTTCCCGTCCTGCTCTTTCGCGAGCGCCAACCAGAAGCGGGGCTCGATGCGATCAGGCTCGAGCTTGGCAAGCTTCTCATAGGCGATGCGGGCGGGGTCCGTGACTATGCCGTCGTTCACCAGAACAGTGGCTTCGGCAAACCCAGCCAGACGACGCGGCGTTTCGCCTAGAAGGAGCGCAGCGCGATTGAAGGCATCGGCCGCATCGCGAAAGCGGCCCTGCTTGAAGTAAACGGGGGCGATGACGTCCCAGCCTTGGCCATCTTCGGGATGCTGACGCAGGCGTTGCTCAACGGCGCGGACGAGATCGGCCACGTCGGAAACCGCGGTTGGCTGTTGCACGCGCGCAGAGAGAGGCTGCCCCGGCAGGTCGGGTGAGCCGGTCAGCAGGTAGAGCGCAATTGCAGCAACCGGCAATCCGGCCGTGAGCCCGATTGCTAGGCGCCGATTGAATGCGCCGGCTCCAGCCGCCTGATCAGCAGGCTCCGCCTGACGCTTGGCATCGGCCTCAAGCAGGCGGCGAGCAACTTCAACGCGCGCGGCTTCGGCTTCCACCGGTTCAATGACGCCGCGCGCGATGTCGCGGTCGATCTCCCCGATCTGATCTCGATAGATCGATGTTGCGTCGGCACCGCTGAGACTAGAGGGGTCGCTCGGTGCGCGCCACAATGGGCGGGTCACCGCCGCCACTGCGGCGGCCGTCATCAGGGCTAGTCCGATCCAAAGCAACATCACTGCATCCGAGCTAGGGCGTGCGGTCTCATTAAGCACGCCAGGGTCCGGATACAAGGCGGATGCGGCGGTTCAGCGATCAGCTGACGTTCCGCCATGTGCCATCCGGATTACGGCAGGCGGTACCGCGCATGGCCTGGGGACGACCGTCGATATAGATCGTGTGAGTGAAGTCGCGGCAATCCTCGGGTCCACGCCGATAGGGTTCGCCGGGGATCACCTCTCCGTAACGGCCATTGTCGGGATTTCGCCAAGGTGTCACGACGCCGGTGCGACCGCGCTCAAGGGCGGCCATCTCGGCCTGCTGGGCGAGGATGCGGTCCTGACGGTCCATGGAGCGGCCAATCTCGCTGCCGACGATGCCACCCACAACCGCGCCGACGATCGTTGCACCAGCTCGACCGCCACCGCGTCCAACCGAGTTGCCAAGGAGACCGCCGGCGACAGCACCAACCACCATGCCGGCGTCCTGCTTCTGGCCACTGCCATCGGCGCAACCCGCAGTGAGCATCGCTGCCGCGGCAAGCACGGCGATCGGTTTCATCATCCGCATTGGTCCACCCCTGTCCTATTGCCGCCGGCGCCGTTGTGCTTCCCAGGCGTTCCAGCCGCGTCCGGCCCGTCCAACACGGGCGTGTCCGTCGCGTCCTTATCTGATCACAGACGACAAAGGCACGGCGATTCTGGCGATTATTCGACGTTCAGGAGCCTCATTCACAAGAAACCGTCGGGTGAGGATTACGGGTCACGCCCAGGTCAGCTGGTGACCAGCGAAGGGACAAGTGATGCGCTGGATCGAGCGAATGCAGGCAGCTAGGCGATCTTCATCCTCGTTCTCGGAAATCTGAAGCAGTACTGTGTCGGCGAAACCGCCATAGCGTTTCTCGATTGCCTCCGGCAGCTCCTCGTAGCCGGTGACAGTGGCGAAGAGATCGATCAGGTCCTCTGGGATGATCGTTTTCATCTCCTCCCAGCGGCCCTCACGGGGAAGCGGGTTCACCTTCTCTCCGAGCCACTCCATGTCGTGGAGGCGGAGCACATCCCAATAGGCTCGTGTCGAGCAGTAGAACGCGATGCGATAGCGGACATAAGCGCGAGCACGGGCGACCGCCTCCTCGTTAGGGCCGGTGCCGATGAAGCCATAGCCGCCGGCGACGACCTCGATGTGGCGGCGGTCGCGGCCGGACTTGGCGAGGCCTTCCTTGATGCGTTCGGTCGAGACCTCGGCGAGATAGCGCTTGGTTGAAAATGGATGGAGGCGGGCGCCGTCGGCCACCTGACCGGCGAGCTTCAGCATGCCGGGGCCGACGGTGGCGAGGGACATCGGGATGGGCGGCAGGCCGTTCGGCTTCGGCGACCAGTTCGGCGTCATCAAGCTCAGAGTGTAGGTATCGCTGTGGTAGTCGAGGGGCACCCCAGTCTCCCAGGTGCGCCAGAGGGCACGGAGTGCGCCGATATAGTCGCGCATACGCGGCACCGGCGGCGACCAGGGAATGCCGAAGCGGCGCTCGTTGTGGGCTTTGACTTGGCTGCCCAAGCCCAGATTGAAGCGACCCTTGGAGGCAAGCTGAAGATCCCAAGCCTCCTGCGCCATCACAGTGGGCGAACGCGGAAAGGCAATGGCGACGGCGGTGCCGAGCTGGATCTTCTCCGTGACAAGAGCCGCCGCGGCGAGCGGCAGGAACGGGTTGTGTGCGTTCTCAGCTGTGACGATAGCATCGAAGCCGCAGCGCTCGGCGAGGCGCGCAACCGTCTGGGCGGCGCGAAGATCGTGGTTGGGAATCTGAGTGATGACGCGCATGGGGCTCCGGTGAGTAGTTAGTAGTGGAGTGGCGGTGGCCGACGGCATTTCGTCACGAGGCGATTAAGGAGAGGCTAAGCGGCGGGGAGATCGAGGCGGGCGCTGAGGCCGTTGTGAGGGGGTGACGCCTGCTCGAGAGTGAACTTGCCGCGGTAGGTCTGCGCAAGGTCCGCGACAATGGAATGGCCGAGACCCGAGCCCGGCTTGGTTTCGTCGAGACGGCGGCCGCGCTGAATGCCTTGCTTACGCTGCTCAAGCGTTAGGCCGGGGCCGTCATCATCGATAGCAATCTCGAGGCGGCGCTCTTTTACTGACGCGGCGGACGGAACAATGCGAACCTCGATTTTTACGTTCGCCTTGCACCACTTGCAGGCGTTGTCCATCAAGTTGCCGAGCATCTCCTCTAGGTCGTGCTTCTCCCCCTGGAAGCGGGCGTCGGGCGGGCACTCGATAGAGATCGAAATGCCTCGATCGCGGTTTATGCGCTCGAGCGCGCGAGCGATGGCTTCGACAGTCGGGCCGACCTCGGTGACGCGTCCGATGACACCGACACGCGCCGCGACGCGGGCGCGGTCCAGGTAATGGTTGACCTGGTCGCGCATGATCTGGGCCTGTTCGGCGAGCTTGCGGCCAGCCGGCGATTTGTCATCTCCGATCTCATTGGTGATGACGGCAAGCGGCGTCTTGAGGGCGTGCGCGAGATTGCCGACTTGGGTGCGCGCCCGCTCGATTATGTCCTGATTGGATTGAATAAGGGCGTTGATTTCAGTTTGCAGCGGCTCAATTTCCGAAGGTGGAGCGCCCTCGAGCTTCTGAGCATCGCCGGTGCGGATGGCGGTGAGACGCCGCTCGATGGCACGAAGCGGCAACAGACCGTAGCGGACTTGCAGCAAGGTCGAGAGAACGAGGCCGAAACCGGCAACCGCAAGCGACATGAACAATGGAAAGCGGAACTCGGCAATCCGCGTCTCGGCGAACTGGACGTTGCCGGCGACGACATAGGAGTAGAAACGAGGCGCCTCGTCCTCGCCGGCGTTGTAAACGGTCTCGGCAAAGCGCAGCGGCTCGCCGACCGGGCCCTTGCCATCGTACCAGCGGATGTTGAAAGCGTCGGGCTTGACACCCTGCACGGAGGGCAGCGGTAGTTCCTCGCTAGCGAGAGAGGCGGAGATCATGCGCTTGCCGGGGCTTTGCTCAAGCGGAGTGATCTGCCAATACCAGCCCGAATGCGAGAGCTCGAACAGGGGCTCGCCGACGTTCCGCGGATACTTCGGCTCAAGCTCGTTGTGGTCGGTGCTGAAGGCAATGAGAATGGTCAGCAGCTGACTGAGCCGGCTGTCGAAGCTCGCCTTCACGTCGCGCTTGTGCACGGTATCGATGATGAAGCCGGCAACCGGGAGCACCAGCAGGGTCCAGATGGCAGCCGCTGCACAAAGCCGGAAGGCCAAAGAGTTGAACTTCATCTCGCTTAAGCTTCGTCACCGTCCATGGAGAGCCGGTAGCCGAGCCCCCGTACGGTTTTGATCATCTCGGGCGGGATCTTCTTGCGGAGGCGCCCGATGAAGACCTCGATGGTGTTGCTGTCGCGGTCGAAATCCTGCTCGTAGAGATGCTCGACGAGCTCGGTGCGTGAGACCACGCGGCCATTGTGATGGAGCAGATACGCGAGCAGCCGGTACTCATGAGAGGTGAGCTTGACCGGCTGGCCGTCGACGGTCACGCGGGCCGTCTTGGTGTCGAGTCGCAGGGGGCCGCATTCGATCTCGGCCTTGGCGTGGCCGGTGGCGCGGCGAACCTGGGCGCGGATGCGGGCAAGCAGCTCCTCCATATGGAAGGGCTTGGCCACATAGTCGTCGGCTCCGGCGTCCATGCCCGCCACCTTGTCCGACCAGCGATCGCGCGCCGTGAGCATAATGACGTGCATATTGCGGTTGGCGCGGCGCCACTGCTCAAGCACGCTGATGCCATCCATCTTCGGCAACCCGATATCGAGGATGACGACATCATAGGGCTCGGTCTCGCCGAGAAAATAACCCTCTTCCCCGTCCATAGCTTTGTCGACGGCGTAGCCAGCATCGGTGAGCGCCGTGACGAGTTGACGATTAAGATCCGGATCATCCTCAACAACAAGAACCCGCACGATGCGCTTCCTTCCGGGACTGCTGGCCGATTTCCTCGAGAGCCGGAAGTATAGAGCGAAACTCGTGCCACCTCCAGCCCGGAAGCATGCGGCACAGCTAGCGCCGAGGTTCGGGCGTAGCAGCGGCAGAGAGCCGAAGCGCGTTGATTTTCAAATGGGTGAGACGGCCCTGCTCATCGCGAAGAAGGAGCCGGTACACATAGCCCGTCTCCTCCATGCAAAGCTTGATGTGAACCAGATCGCTGGCGTGCTGGCGCCTGGCGAAAAGATGGACATCACGCGTGGGAATCAGACCTTCCTGCGCGACGATCGGCGCGGCATCGGACCAGTTCTCTACACAGGTGCCGACGGCCGGCGCCTGAGGCGCAGCCAGGGCGGCGCTGGCCAAGGCGATCAAGGCCAGAGTCGCGGCGATCGGGGCTGTCTGGACGCGCTTCATCTGATGACTCCGCGCTTATTATCGCCCTCGCCGCCTGAACCCCGCATGAATCCGGCCAGGAAAAGTTGCATAGAGGCTTTGATCGGCATCAGCAGCCCCGGTGGCTCGGCATCGCGTCATTAGAGGCGAACCTGGACTGCGCGCCGCTCGATCGGCTGCTTGGCGCGAATGCGGCCGAATATCGTCATGACCGTGCCAACGAGCCCGCCGACGGCTTGAAAGACAGCAGCGACATCGCGGCCGAAAGTGCGGAGCAACTCGACAGGCATGTCGATGCCGAACGCGGCGAAGACAGCCGGAGCGACAGTGCTCACAGCCGTGAGAAGTGCGCCCCAGATGGTGAGGCTTTCTCCCCACCATTTGGCGGGTCGCGGCTGATCTGCGGGCGGGTTCGTCGCGGCGTTGGTCGAAGACTGGGACATGTTCGTATTTCCTTTCTGAGATGTGGGAGATGGGGAAGCGGACGTGCGAGGCGGGGTGCCAGTCGCGAGGTCGAGAGCAGCGCGTTCAACAGCATCTACGCGACGCAGCCACCCGCGGCCGAAGCGCCAAAAGTGAGTGAGCGAGCGATAGTGCGTGCGGCGGATGACGGCGTAGCGGGCGATGGTTTGCGAGATTTCCGTGCTGTTGGCGGCTGCGAGCGTGACAGGGCCGATCTCGCCGTCGATCGTGACGTCGAGCGCTCCGCATCACGGGCAAGCTCGGCGTTGGCGTCTTCGTTTCCAGTTTCGCGGTCATTTTCCTGCTTGCTGACTTTGATGATGTTGAGAGACTCGATGAGAGTTGCGATGGCGCGAACTTCGCGCTCGTGATCAACGGCGGACGTCGCCCCGGCTGAACCAGCGGCCTCGATGCTGCTGGAGAACTGCAGTTCGAACTGGGTGAGCTTGAGGGCGATCAGCGCAACCGTGTGATCGAGAAGGCGGAGGCGCGACTGAGGACTCGAGTCGGCACGCAGGGCCCGGCGCACCTTTGCGGCGAGCTTGCGGGTGAGCTTTTTGATCGTGCGGCTGTCGAGGACGGATCTGGTTTGGCCTGCCTGGTCCGGAACCTGATCGGCCGTTGCGTGGTCGGCAGGCCGATTTCTCTGCGGCTGAGGCCTGCGGGGTTTCAGGCGCTTCCACTTACCCTTCATCCGGGCGTAGTGAAGCTGATTGAGGGTGATGCCGGCATCGCGGGCGATCTCGGCGATGGCGGCGTTGGTCTCCACATAGCGGTGACGGATCGCCTCCCAATCGGGAGAGACGGGTTTCGGGGTCATCTTGTCATCTCGGGATGGAGCGGCTGCGGCCGCGCGGGATCGGCGGCGGCAGGCTCGGTCGGTTGGGGTCGACCAGACGTCCGGCCTCGGGTCGATGGCTCGGTCCTGGTCGTTGGGTTTCGGTTTGGGCGCCAGATCGGGTCGAAGTGGCGGAGTTTGGCAATCACCCCTGCGCTTTGAGCCGCCGTTGGCGGAGATCGGAGCCAGTGTTTTCGGGCTTTTGCCGCGGTTGAGGGGGTCGCTTCGCCCACCTGTCGCGTTATACCGCAAAACTAGCAAAGTACCGTTGCGGTGTCAAATAGAAAATCGATGTTTGTTTCGGATTTACTGTTAACTATGGAGTTTATACTTTCGCCTATTCTTCCGCATCGAAAGAATAGCACATGTTGGGATGGTGGGGATAAGATCGGCGAGGTTTGCGCGCGATTGGTAAACGTCGGCGCGCAAACTGTTGGCTCTGTTGATTTTTTATATTCCGCCCCACACGCGGGCAGAAGTTGGCGCACGACGAGCGGCCGCAGGGGCTTATGCGTTGCGCGTCTTCAGACTGTCCAACGAAGGGGCGGGACAGGCGTCGACCAGGAGCAACGCGACGCGGCTGGAAAAAATTTTTGGCCGGGATCGTCGAAAGTGCACGAGAGAGTCAGCGGGTCGCGCTGCTTGGCCGGACACCGAACGCCGAAACGGCCGCCATGGGGCGGCCGTTCGTGTGTGCGATGATGCGTGCCTGCGGCTGGCCGGCCTCGAGTGCCGGCGCCGACTACTTGAGCACGCGGACGAGCCAGAGGGCGACATCGGGCACGAAGAACAGGGAGATCAGCGCGATGCACTGGATCACCATGTAGTCCGCCATGCCGCGATAGATGGTGGCGAGGCTCCACTGCGGGACAACGTTGCGAAGGTAGTAGGCCGACATCGCCACGGGTGGACTGAGGAAGGCCGTTTGCAGGTTCACCGCAACGAGGGCGCCGAACCAGATCAACAGCTCGAGCTTGTTGAGCCCGTGCACTTTGAGCTTCTCGACGACCGGGAGGAAGATCGGCAGGAACACCAGCACGATCGCCGGCCATTCGAACGGCCAGCCGAGGACGAAGATCAGCAACATGATCAGCGCCAGCTTCCACAGGTCGGCGAGCGGCAGCGCGACCAGCGCGTTAGTGATCACGCCGGCGGTGCCGAGCTTGGTGAATACGGCGCCAAACACGTTCGAGGCGACCGCCAGCAGCAGCACCATCGCCGAGGTCACCATCGTACCCATGCCGGCATTCTTCAGCGGCGGGCTGATCAGGAACGCAGGAATGAGACCGCCGACAAGGCAGCCGAAGAGGCCGCCGGGCCAACCGCCGATGACGTACTGACCCAGGAACCAGCCGACAACCGCGCCGAGCGCCGTGAGACCAGCGAAGAGCGGCTTCTGCACGTTGCCGATCGACAGCTTGCCGTAGACCCAGGCGAGGAACGTGGCGCCGAAGGCACCACACGAGGCGGCCTCCGTCGGCGTGGCGAGACCCGCGAGGATGGTGCCGAGCGTGAAGAAGATCAGTGCGGATAGTGGCGCGATGCCGATCACCACCGAGCGGAAGAACGGCGCGCGGAAGTATTGGATCGCCGCAAGCAGTGCCGCGATGCCTCCAATGCCGTAGGCGATCGGCTTCGGCGTGTCCGGGATGTTGTACCAGAGCCCGAGAATGACCTCGACGAGGTTGATGATCGCCTGCATCAGCAGTGGTGTCAGGATCAGCAGGCAGACGAGGCCCAGGTACTTGACGGGGGCTGGGACCACGTCGGTCTTGACAGCCTCCATCGCCGCCGCGCGCTCATCCGGCGGCACGGCCGGCCCGAGCCGCGGATTGATGAAGCTGCGGAAGAGGCAGTAGGCGATGTACATCGACGCCAGCAGAAAGCCCGGACCGAACGCGGCCGAGTAGAGCTGGTTCACCGGCACGCCCATCGTCGGGCCCATCACCACGAGCATCACCGACGGCGGAATGAGCACGCCGAGCGTACCGCCCGCTGCGATGGCACCGGACGAAAGCCGCGCGTCATAGCCCGTCTTGATCATGATCGGGCCGGCCATGATGCCGAGCACCGTCACCGCGGCGCCGACGATTCCGGTCGCCATGGCGAAGATCGTCGCCGTCAGAATGACCGCGATGTAGAGCGCACCGCGCACCCGCGAGAGCAGCAGCCGCAACGCGATGAACAGGCGTTCCATCAGGCCCGCCTGCTCGGTCATGTAGCCCATAAAAATGAAGAGAGGCACGGAGGGAAGGATTTCGTCCTTCATCGTGCCCCAGATCTGCAGGTAGGCGAGATCGAACGTCTGCGCCCAGCCGAGACCAAGACCACCGAACGTCAACGCCAGGAAGAGCAGCGTGAAGGAGATCGGGAAGCCGATAAAGATGACGGCCACCATGCCGAACAGCATAATGGCGCCAAGGATTTCATTGCCGCTCATTGATCAGACCTCGATCTTCTCGTGATGGACGAGAACCTGACCCGTGCGGGCCGCGTAAATGCTTTTCAGCAGCTCGGAGATGCCCTGCAGGAAGAGCATCCCCGTCGCAAGCGTGATGACCGCGCGCAGCGGCCAGATGATGGGCTGCCAGGCGCCCGAGTTCGACTTCTCGTTGATGGACATCGAGTAGAGGAAGTCATCGAAGCTCGAGTAGCAGAGGATGGCCATCGTCGGCAGGAAGAAGAAGATGTAGGCGCAGCTATCGATGACGCCCTTCTTCTGATCCGAAAACTTGTCCCACAGCATGTCGGTGCGCACGTGTGCACCTTTCAGCAGTCCGTAAGCGCTGCCGATCATGAAGAGGGCGCCGAATGCCATGGTCGTGACATCGAGCGCCCAGATCGTCGGATCCTTGAACACGTACCGCATAATCACCTCGACCACATTGGCGAGGATCAGCGGTATGACGATGAGCATGAACAATGGGCCGGTCCATTCGGTGAACTTGTCGATCACCCGAATGATCCCCATGTAGGCAGCAGAAGGTTGTGACATCTCTTCCCCAGACTGGTCCGATTCGCGCGAAACCCCTCAACAGCTGCGCCCCCGCAGCCAATCTTCGTGCCTCCGCGTATGGCGTGAGTTCGCGGCCGCCGGCACTCGAGTGAGTCGAGAGTGAACTCTTCCTAGCTCTTTAGTCTACCACGTCAATCGAGGGGACACATCGCTGCCCCCTCGATAGGTCGTCTCTGTCAGGCGTCGCTCAGCTACTTCTTGGCCGGCCAGTAGTGGTCGGCTGCGACCGCATAGGGCGGGTAATAGAAGCGCTTCGCCGGCACTGTCACTTCAGCCCATTTCTTCAGCGAATCGTAGACCTCCTTGAACACGGGGTTCTTTTCGGACTCTTTCGCCGCCACCTTGTCCCACGCCGCCAGGAACTCCTTGTGGATGTCGGCTGGCGTCTGCTCAATGTTGACCTTGTGCTTGTCGCGCAGCTCGGCCACGGCCTCGGCGTTCTGCCGCTGCCACTTCGCCCACCAGACGAAGAGCTGCTCGGTGATGGCCGCCTTGATGATCTCCTGATCGGTTTTGGCGATCGAATCCCAAACCTCCTTGTTGATCAACAGCTCGCCGATCGACACCGATTCGTGCAGCGACGGCGCGTAATGCCACTTCCAGATGGTGTGGAAACCGAAGCGCAGGTCCTCGATGCCGCCGACCCACTCCGCGCAATCGATGGTGCCGCGCTCGGCTGCAGGCATGATCTCGCCGCCCGGCATATTCACCGTGCGCATGCCCATCTCGTTGAAGATCTCAGCCGCGATTCCGGTCTGGCGGCACTTCTGCCCTTTGAAATCGGCGAGGTTGTCGATCTTCTTCTTGAACCAGCCCAACGCTTGCGGGCTCGTCGAGAGGATCGGGAAGGTCACGACGTTGAGCTTCAACGTGTCCTGGTAGAACTTGTTGTACTTCTCTAGACCGCCGCCGTGCCACATCCAGGAGAGATAATCCATGTGATCCATACCGAACGGACCGCCTGGACCGCCGGTGAACAGGATGGCGGCCTTGTTCTTGCCAACCCAATAACCAGCCCATGTGTGTGCGCCGTCGATGACTTTCTTGTGCGTCGCGTCGAGCACCTCAAACGCCGGCACGACCTGTCCGGCCGGCATCGTCTCGATCTTGATCCGGCCGCCGGTGACGGTTTCTACCCGCTTGCCGAAGTCGGTGAAGTTCTCATAGAGCGTGAGCGACGCGGGCCAGGAGGCCTGCATCTTGAGCGTCTTGTTCTGCGCCGACGCCATCGTTGCCGAACCGGCAACGCAGGCAACCGTAGCGCCGATCGCAAGCGCTCCCTTAAAACCAAAATTCATAGTGACCGTACCTCCACATTCTGATTGCAGCGCCAGTTTTGTTAAGCGGTGTGTTTCTCCGGCGCTGTGGCGCGACATTAGGAGCCGGGCCATTGGCCGTCAATTGATCCCGCTGCGAAATGACAAGTGGCATCCAATGCTTACCGGATGATGCGCCGGCACAGCAGAAAGGGCGCCCGAGGGCGCCCTTTCGAATGAATGATCATGTCAGTCGAAGACCGGTTGAGCCCGCTATTTGCTCGGCCAGTAGTGGTCGGCCGCAACCGAGTAGTTCGGGAAATAAAACCGCTTCATCGGAACGACACGAGACGCCCACTTCTTCTGCGATTCCACCACTTCCTTGAAAACTGGATTTTTCTCGGACTCGCGGGCCGCAACGCGGTCCCACGCTGCCAGGAACTCCTTGTGCAGCTCGTTCGGCGGGTTGAGGAGGTTGATCTTGTGCTGATCGCGGAACTCGGCCAGCGCGTCGGCATTCTGGCTCTGCCAGCGCGTCCACCAGAAGAAGAGCTGTTCGGTGATCACCGCCTTGATCGCTTCCTGATCCGACGGCTGCAGCGCCTTCCAGGTGTCGAGGTTCATCACGAACTCGGCAAACGAGACCGACTCGTGCAGCGATGGTGCGTAGTGATACTTCCAGAGCGTGTGGAAGCCGAAACGCAGATCCTCGATGCCGCCGACCCATTCCGCGCAGTCGATGGTGCCGCGTTCGGCCGCCGGCATGATCTCGCCGCCCGGCATGTTCACGGTGCGCATGCCCATCTCGTTGTAGATCTCAGCCGCAACGCCCGTCTGGCGGCACTTCTGGCCCTTGAAGTCGGCAAGCGATTCGATCGGCTTCTTGAACCAGCCCACCGCCTGCGGGCTCGCGGTCAGCACGGGAAAGGAGATGACGTTGAGCTTCAGCGTCTGCTGATAGAATTTGTGGAACATCTCGAGGCCGCCGCCGTGCCACATCCAGCCAAGGAAGTCGATGTGGTCCATGCCCCAGGGACCGCCGGGTCCGCCTGAGAACAGGATGGCGGCCTTGTTCTTGCCGACCCAGTAGCCAGGCCATGTGTGTGCGCCGTCGATGACGCCCTTGTGCGCCGCATCGAGCACTTCAAAGGCTGGAACGATCTGACCGGCCGGCATCGCTTCCAATTTCACGCGGCCGGCAGTGACTTGGTCAAAGCGCTTCGCGAGATCATGCAGATTGTCGAACTGAGTCGACGAATTGGGCCATGACGCCTGGACCTTCAGTGTCTTCGATTGGGCCATGGCTGTCGTTGCCACAGCGCCGGCCACACAAAGCCCGAGGACTGCTGCCAGTCCCCGCTTCAAGCTAACCATATTCTCTCCTCCTGGACGTGCTCTCTTGAGACGGCGCTGTTCTGCATTGCCCTCGCCTGAGGTCAATGACGTTGGCCGCTCGATATGGTTCTAGCTGCGTTGCCGTTTTCGCCCGTCGCACGGCAAAGAAGCGTCGATTTGCGCGAAACTTGCGGTCATGCTGCCGCAGTGCTCCCTGCCAGCCAGAGGCGATTTGTTGCCTCGCCCTACCGTCCATGCTCTCTTCTGAGCGTTTGGGAGGGACTCATGCCGACAGTTGCAGCCACGACTTTGCTCGACCGCCAAGGGCCTAAGCGCGCCGATGAGATCTACGTCGCCGAGCAACGCGCCGCGCCGAATGGCCGGTACCTGATGTTTTGCGACCTGAAGCCAGTCATCAACGGCGCACCGGACCGGTCGAGCGCGTCACTGCGCTGGCTCTCGCGCGGCGATGTCGTCGCGCTCGGGCTGGGTCAGACGGAGGCGTTGTTTCTCGGCGTTGATCGCCAGGACGGCACGCCCTGTTTCGCGATCGCCGTCAGTGAGCAATATGCCAAGACGCTCAGAGGCGCGGCCGAGGTGCTGCAGCCTTCCGTCGACCTCAGAACGCTCGCGATGCAGGGTATGCTCAGTCCTGAGGAGCAGTCGCTCGCAGGCCAAGCCCGTGCGCTCGCGCAGTGGCACGAGAACCAGAAGCACTGCGGAAAGTGCGGCGCGGCGGCCGACATGAAGGACGGCGGCTGGCGCAGGAAATGCACGGGCTGCGGCCTCGACTGGTTTCCGCGCACCGATCCCGTCGTCATCATGCTGGTGACGGACGGCGAGCGCTGCATCCTCGCGCACGAATATCGCTACGCCAACAAGATGTACTCGACGCTCGCCGGCTTCCTCGAGCCCGGCGAGGACATCGAGCACGCGGTCCGCCGCGAGGTGCTGGAGGAGACCAACATCAGGGTCGGCCGCGTCGCCTATCATTCGAGCCAGCCATGGCCTTTCCCGCATTCGCTGATGATGGGCTGCATCGCCTACGCCGAGACGACGGAGATCACGGTCGACAAAAGCGAGCTTGCCGAAGCGCGCTGGTTCAGCCGTGAGGAAGCGCGGGCGATGCTGGAGAAGCGGCATCCCGATGGATTGACGGCGCCAGCGAAGCACGCCATCGCCAATGCGCTAATCCAGAGCTTCATCGACGGCAAGGTTTGAGCCTTTGGGCTCCCGAGGCCTGCATAAATCTGAAATGGGATTATCAATGACTGCAAGCTCCACGGCAGGAACAGCGCGTACCGAAGAGCACGCGAGCTACCGCCGCAACGTGCCCCTGCTCTCGTTCGCGCAGGTGCTGTTCATGACCGTGCAATCGATGGGCACGGTCGTGCTGCCGCTTGCAGCTCTCCCGATGCTCGAGGAGAAACGCTGGGCGACGGTTCCGCTCTTCCTCAACCACGCCGGCATCATGGCGATGACCATCCCGGCGTCGCTGATCATGGCGAAGATCGGCCGACGCTGGGGCTTTACGATCGGTGCCTGCCTGTCGCTGTCGTTTGGCGCGCTCGGCGCACTCGCCGTCTTGCAGCAGAGCTTCCTGCTGCTCTGCGTCTCCGCCTTCCTCAAGGGCTCGGCCGCTGCCTTTGCACACTACTACCGCTTCGCCGCCGCCGACGCGCCCGCGCAAGGATTTAGGTCCCGCGACGTCGATCTCGTGTTCTGTGCCATCGCCGTCGGGCTCCTTTTGCTGAGCTGGTACGAGATGAGCTGGGTGCTCGCTGTCGTCTCCGCGCTTATGTTGGCGGTCAATCTTTACTTCAGCTTCGCCCACGCGAAAGACGGCGAGCTCGCGCCCGCCGTCTTCAAGCCACGCGCCATCAGTTACGTGATGGCAGGCGGCGTCGCGGCCGGCTTCATCGGACCCGAGCTCGCCAAGGTAACCGTCGACTGGATTCCGCTCGTCCCCTTCATGGGCGTCTTCGTCGGTCTCGCCTTGGTGGCGGCGGTGAGCCTGATCCCCATGCAGTTTCTGAACCTGCCGAACCTCACGGCCACCGAGATGGCCAAGGGCGGGCGGCCGCTTTCCGAGATTGCAAAACAGCCGGCCTTCATCACGGCCGTCATCTCGTCGATGTTCGGCTACGCCACCATGACGCTGGTGATGACATCGACGCCGCTGGCGATGAATTTCTGCGGCTACGGCTTCCGCGACAACGCCACCGTCATCCAATGGCACATCGTGGCGATGTTCCTACCGTCCTTCTTCACCGGTCATTTGATCCAGCGCTTCGGCGTGCTGCCGATCATTGTCACCGGCGCGCTGATCGAAGCCGGCTGCGCGATCGTCAATCTTGCCGGGGTCGACTTCTGGAACTTCCTTTTCGCCAACGTTCTGGTCGGACTCGGCTGGAACTTCTGCTTCGTCGGCGGTACGACGCTGCTTACGCGTACCTACGAGCCCGTCGAGCGCGCCAAAGTGCAGGCCGCGCACGACTTCACCGTTTATTTCACGACCGCGACCGCCGCCCTGCTCTCGGGTTTTATGCAAGCCTCACTCGGCTGGACGGTCATCAACATCGCGACGCTGCCGCTGATGCTCTCGATCGTCCTCGCTGTCATGTGGCTCGCCGCCAAGCAGCGCGCCGGAGCTGTCAAGCCAGTTGGGGCGTGACGCTTCCCCGAACTTACGGAGCACACCATGCGCAAGCCGATCTCGTTCTACAGCGAAGGCTTCAAGCTCGACGGTGATCTGTTCCTGCCGGATGGCTTGAAACCTGGAGAGCGCCGTTCAGGAATCGTGCTCTGTCACGGCTACACGGGCGTCAAAGACCTCTATCTGCCGGACAACGCGCGCGTCTTGAACGAGACGGGCTACGTGGTGCTGACCTTCGACTACAAGGGCTGGGGCAAGAGCGAAGGACCGAGGAGCCGCCTCGCACCGATGAGCCGGGTCGCCGACGTGCAGTCGGCGCTGACGTTCCTCGGACTGCAGGAGAGCGTCGACGAGAATCGCCTCGGCATCTACGGCACCAGCTACGGCGGCGCAACGGTGGTATGGACTGCGGCCATCGACACGCGCGTCAAGTGCACGGTCTCATGCGTCGGCATCGGCCACGGGAGCCGCTGGATGCGCAGCGTGCGCCGCCCGGACGAGTGGCACGACCTGCTGGCACGCTCGAAGAAGGATCGCGAGCAGCGCGTGATGTCAGGCAAGTCCGAGCTTGCCGACAGGTCGGAGATCCTGCTCCCGGACCGGCAATCCGCCGAGCTTGCCGCCGCCGCGCGCAAGAACAACCCGAACGCCATCAACACGCTGCCGCTCGAGTACATCGACGAGACGCTGCAGTTTCATCCCGAATGGGTGGTCGACAAGATCGCGCCGCGCCCGATCCTCTTCATCACCACCGACGACGACCGGCTGGTACCGCCGGAGGAAAGCGTCTCGCTCTACAACAAGGCGGGCGAGCCCAAGGGTCTGGTTATGCTCGAGGGCTTCGGCCACTACGAGGTCTATGTCGAGCCCGCGTTCAGCCAAGTGATGGGGCCAACAGTCGAGTGGTTCCAGCGGTATCTGCCGGCGATGCCGGGTGCGGGCAGTGGCCCGAAGGATACGCTCGTCGCCTGAGAGCGCTCCGCGTGTGGGGACCAGTCCCCACACCCCTGTCGGGAGGGGACCTCCCGAACCCTCCTTTTTTGCAAGCTGGAAAACGCGATGGCTGAGCTCTCTGGAAAAACTGCACTCGTGACCGGCGCTGCCGGCGGCCTTGGCAACGCGATCATCAAGGGCCTGCTCGAGGCGGGTGCCAAGGTGATGGCCGCCGATATCAACGAGCAAGGGCTCGTGGCCCTTCGCGAGACCAATAAGGCATCCGGCAATGCGCTTGCCACCCGGCGACTCGACATTGCCGAGTACCAGGACTGCGCTTCCGCAGTTGCCGAAACGGAGCGCCTCTTCGGCCGCCTGGACATTCTCATCAACAACGGCGCGCTCGGCATGGGCGTCATTCGCGATGACCACTTCACCAAGCTCGTCACCATCGACGAGATCACGCCGGACGTGTGGGAGAAGTTCTTCCGCGTCAACGTCTCAGGCGCCTGGTATCTGACGCGCGCGGCCGTGCCGGGCATGAAGGCGCGCCGCTTCGGGCGCATCATCAATGTCACCACCAGCATGTTCACGATGCTGCGCGGCAAGTTCCACCCTTATGGGCCATCGAAGGCGGCACTCGAGTCGATGTCGGCGGGCCACGCGCAGGAGTTCGCACCCGATGGCATCACCGTGAACGTGGTGGTGCCGGGCGGACCGGCCGATACGCCGATGGTGCCGGGCTCGTCCGGCCTGGACCGGCGTGACCTCATTCCGCCGTCGGCCATGGCGGGGCCGATCGTCTGGCTTTGCTCGGACGCGGCGACAGGCGTCACCGGCAACCGCTACGTCGCCGCCAAGTGGGATCGGACCCGCTCCACCGAGGTCAATCGCGCCGAGGCGGAGGCAGCTGCGGGTTGGCCGAGCTTGGCGCAAGCGCCCGTCTGGCCCGGCGGCAAGCCAAAGATGTAGGTTTGCGCGAAGCCCTATCTCAGGTAGCGTTGCCGCAAGGTTTCCCGCTTTATCGCAGATTTCGATCGGACCTAAGTCTCAGAGCAGTCGGACCTTCGCCGGATTGGCACTCCGCGCCTTTTTCGCTTTAAGTCGAACGTGGAAGGGGAGCTTTGCAGCTCCGGAGCCAAATGTCCGACGAACACCAGAACAGCGACCTCGCACATCTGATCGAGCTGCTTGCCGACGACATCGCGGCCGACTACGGCCTTGAGCCGAAATTCTTCCGCGGCTCGGTGGAGGATGTTCTCGTGGCGCTGTCAGGTCGTGGCATCGAGCCGAAGGCCATACGGCAAGCCCTCGAAGCTCGAGCGCAGCGCCTTTCGTCCCGCAATTGCGGACCGACGTGCTGAGGCGCCCCTGGCGGCCATCCAACGCAATAGCTATGTCGCTGGCAGCTTCAGGATGGTGGGCGCGACAGGGATCGAACCTGTGACCCCTACCATGTCAAGGTAGTGCTCTACCGCTGAGCTACGCGCCCATCCTGTGGTGACGGTGGCTTCCCTATATCGGCAATGCAGTTGGGAGGCAATGGCCAGAGGCGCGGGCAACTGGCGGAACCGCGGCTCACACCTCGAGCAGCTTGTCCACTTCGCGCACGAGGTCCCGGAGATGGAACGGCTTTGACAGCACGCGCGCATCCTTGGGCGCTTTGCTCTCGCTATTCAGCGTCACCGCAGCAAAACCGGTGATGAACATGATCTTCAAATCCGGATCGATCTCGCTCGCCCGCCGGGCAAGCTCGATGCCATCCATCCGCGGCATCACGATGTCGGTCAAGAGCAGCGTGAACGGCTCTTGCTTCAGCCGGGCCATTGCCTCGACGCCGTTCTCGCACGAGACGACCTCGTAGCCTGCCTTGACCAGTGCCCGCTCCAGAAACCCGCGCATGGACTCATCGTCCTCCGCAAGGAGAATGCGCCGCAGCGGAATGGCGGGAGCGTTCGCGGTCATCGACAGAAAATCCGTCTTTGCTGGCCAATGGGAGGCCTATAGCACGGGTTGCGGATGGATTCTGCCGCGATTTTGGTAAATGCTTACTTAAGGAATCGACCATTGCGAGACAGGGTCAAGCCGGCGGTCTCGAGCGCCCGCGTGCGTCAGGACATCTCATTCTGTCGAAGGCGCATGGACTTGGGCGCGGGAGACCTTAAGAATGCAGGTGTCTCCGTGTCGACAGGTGACTGCACGCGGGCCGCACGGCTCGATTGAGGAAAGGCACTGCGCGCCCGATGCATGACCGCGAGAACAGCGCTGGCGATGCGGAGCTCGATCCCCCGTTCGATGTCAGCCTTCCGCGTCAGCTCAAGAGCCCGTTCGTGTTCTGCTCGCCCCATTCGGGCCGCGTCTACACCGAAGCGTTCCTGAAGCTCTCCAGGCTCGATCCGCAGACGCTGCGCAAATCGGAGGACTGCTTCGTCGACGAGCTTTACGCCGATGTGGTCCGGCTCGGTGCGCCGCTGATTGCGGCGCGTTTTCCGCGCGCCTACATCGATGTCAACCGCGAGCCGTACGAGCTCGACCCGGACCTCTTTCTCGAGCAGCTGCCACCGTTCTCGAATACGCAGTCGGTGCGCGTGGTCGGCGGGCTCGGCACGATCGCACGCATCGTCGCGGACGGCGAGGAGATCTACCGCGAGAAGCTCAGCGTCGCCGCGGCGCTGCAGCGTATCGAGAGCCTCTACAAGCCCTATCATGCCGAGCTCGCAGGCCTGCTCGAGAACGCCCGCCGCCGCTTCGGCATCGCCATTCTGATCGACTGCCACTCGATGCCCTCGACCTCTTCCGGCCAGACCGCGCAGCGGCCCGACTTCGTGCTTGGTGACCGTTTCGGAGTGTCCTGCGACGGCAAGCTCACACGCTTCCTGAAAGAGCTGCTGGCGGATGCGGGCTACGCCGTTCACCTGAACCGGCCCTACGCAGGCGGCTTCATCACCGAGCACTATGGCCGCCCGACCCGTGGCTTCCATGCTCTGCAGATCGAGGTGAACCGCGGCCTCTACATGGACGAGACCACATTTGCTCGCTCGGAGAGGTTCGAGGCGCTGCGGCGCGATCTCACCCGCATTCTCCAGCGCCTGATGATGCACCTTCCCGACGTGCTGGGCGGCCGGGCGGCGGCTGAATAAACGGACCCTGCGTTGAAACCGGGCGTTTGGCTCGGGTCGACGGGCGTGGTCGAGCGCTGCCGGGGCGGCCCGCCGACCGTTGATTGCGGGGCGCAGCCAAATGGGCTATCAGGACGCTCAGGCACCCGTAGCTCAGCTGGATAGAGTGTCGCCCTCCGAAGGCGAAGGTCATAGGTTCGAATCCTATCGGGTGCGCCACTTCGAATACCGGTCGCAAAAGTTCAATACTCATTATGCGACGGGTCGGGGTCCTCATTGTCTTGCAGGCAAAGCACAGAGGACGGCTCGATTGCTGTGCGGTGCCGTTGTGCGTTGACGCTGGTCGAGCGCAGTCCTAGCTTCCACCGCGTGTCCCGCCCCCGATAGCTCTCGTGTTTCCGGTTTTGCGTCATTCGGGCTTGATTTCAAACAGGTCTTTCAATGCCTGAGAAAAAATCTGCTGCGCTCCCCAACACCGGCCGGCAGCCTCGCGCGGAAGCGCTGATGGACGCCGAAACGCGCGCAAGCAGCCGGACCATCAAGCTGATCGCGGCGTTCTTTGCAGTCTTCCTGGTCTGGGCTTCGCTTGCGGAGCTCGAGGAGGTCACCCGCGGCGATGGCCGGGTCATCCCGTCGCAGAAGACGCAAATCATTCAAACTGCAGAACCTGGGGTCATCGTCGAGCTGTTCGTGAGGCCCGGCCAAAGAATTTCGAAAGGGGACATGCTCACCCGCCTCGACAAGACGCCGACATCGGCGACTCTGGGCGAGGTCGAGGCGAAGATCCGGGCGCTTACCGCCCAGGTCGGCCGCCTGAAGATGGAAAGCGAAGGCAATCTCGACACACCCTTTGTCTGCCCCGAGGCCGTGAAAGAGCGTGCGCCCGTTGTATGCAAAACAGAATCTGAGCTCTTCCGGGCCCGCTCCGACAACCTGCGATCGAAGATCAAGGTCTACATGGAGAAAGCCGAGCAGAAGCGCCGGGAGGCTGCCGAAGCTGAAAGCAACGTTGTTCGCTCTCGACAGGCTGTCACGCTCGCCAAGCGCGAGTTCTCAATGATCGAGCCACTCGTGGCCAAGAAGGTCGTTGCCGATCTCGATCTGATCAAGGCCCAGCGCGCCGTTTCGGATGCTGAAGGCCAGCTGCGGGCGGCGCAAGAGGTCAAGGCACGCGCTGAGGCGGGCGTTCGCGAGGCCGAGCTGCAGGTGGAAGAGCAGAACCTGATTTTCCGCCAGACCGCGATGACCGAGATGACGGAAAAAAGTGCCGAGCTCTCCGTTGTCGAAGAGACCACCAAAGGCGCTGCCGAACGCCTGCGGCGCACGGATATTCGCGCCCCTGTCGACGGCGTCGTGAACGAGCTCTACTACAACACCGTCGGCGCATTCGTGAATCCAGGCGACAAGATCTTGAGTATCGTTCCGGTCGACGACACGCTGCTCGTCGAGGCACGCGTCAAGCCAAGTGACATCGCGTTCGTTCACCCGAAGCAGAAGTCCGTCGTCAAGGTGACAGCACTGGATTATTCGATCTTCGGGGGGCTCGAAGGATCCGTCGAAACGGTCGCTGCCGATACCGTTCTCGACCAGTCGACAAAAGAGCCCTTCTACACGGTCATCGTGCGAACGCAGGAGACGAAGCTCAAGTCGAAGAACGGCGAGCATCCCATCATGCCCGGCATGGTGTGCACAGTCGATATCATCACCGGCAGCAAGACGATCATGCATTACCTGTTGAAGCCGATTAACAGGGCGCGTGAGAATGCATTGCGGGAGCGCTGAGAGCAGCGGGGATTTGCTCCATGACCGCCGACGACAGCCAGCCCGCCGCGGCAACCGCCAGCGGCGCGCAAAGCACTCAAACGCCACCGCCCGAGGCAGACGCAAGCGCTGCCCATGACGTCCAATTCCGGGTCATGTCGCATAATGGCGTTCGCCATGCACTGAAGCTCGAGCGGATCTTCTGGGACCTGCTTGAAGCGGGAGCCTCGGCGGCACGCGAGCGGCCGGGGGCCTATGTCGCGCGCCTGCTGACCGGAACCGAGGCCTCACAGAACAAGACCTCGCTGCTAAGATCGCACTGTGCCGAATGGCTGCGCCGCAAGCTCGTCGAGCTCTCGGCATCGAGCCTCGGCCGGCAATCGCTTCGAAGCATCGTGCTGGCTGCTCCATGCCCGTGCTTCGTCGTCACTTCGAAGAACGCCATCGAAGTGCAAAACGAGCAATTCATGCGCTTGCTGCAAGACTTTTCAGGGGAACCCAGCACTGAAGGGCCACCGCCAATTCGCATCGCATTTCAAAGCGGCATGGAAGCTCTTCGTGCGCAGAATAAAGAAAAGCCAGGCGCCCTCATCTCGGACGTGGTGACGGTGCACGTTGGAAGCCACGTCTCCCGTCATCGGGCCAGAATTGCCATGCTCGATGCCATCAATGGCCAGCCGATCGGGCTGCTCGTCTATCTGGCACCCTAGCCGCTGAAGACCAGAGCCTTTCATCGAATGTTCATTGCCGCGCTGGTTGATTAGCGCACACCGTGACCGCCATACCACAACGCTGCTGCCGCCAATCGCATCTCTGAAGGCGCTATGTCATTGAACATAGGACCATATCAAAGCTCGTTAGACTGGCCGCTGCGACCATCGACACGGCCGGAATGCACACTCCCGCATCGAAGGTACCTACCGGCTGGCGTCAACTATTGATAGTTTAGAGCCAAATATCGAACGCGGATTTTGATGAACTCACAAGATCAATCTGGTGCAAGCGCCGGGGGGCCAGCAGATCAGAAGGACTACCTTCTCGATTGCCTCCAGCAGATCGCCGCGCATTACGGGCGCTCAGTCGCCGCCACCGTTCTGACAGCAGGTTTGCCGCTGCAAGGCGGCCGCATCACATTCGACCTTGTCGCCAAGGCGGCGAGCCGTGTCGGACTGGAGGCCAAGCAGGTCCGGGCATCGATTGCGGATCTGCTGCCGTTCGATCTGCCGGCCATCGTCGAGATCACCGGCGGCTATCCTGCGATCCTGAAAGGCGGCAACGCGCAGGAAGGCTATGTCGTCTACCTGCCCTGGCAGGGCGCCGAGTACACAATCGATCCAAAGGAGTTCGAAACCTGGTACGCGGGCGCCGCCATCCAGATCAAGCCGCACTTCGTGGCGCCCGACGAAACCGGTAAGGCCAAGGTCCTGAAGCCCCGGTCCTGGTTCTGGGACGTAGTCCACCAGCACCGGCGCAGCTACGGCGTGGTGATGATGGCCTGCGTCGTGATCAATTTGATCGCGCTCGCTGCGCCGCTGTTCTTCATGAACATCTACGACCGGGTGATTCCGAACAAAGCCATGGACACCCTCTGGGTGTTCGTAGTCGGCCTGACGGCGACAATGGTCTTCGACCTTCTGCTGAAGCTCTCGCGCGGTCAGATCATCGATCGGGTGGGCCGGCGTGTCGACATCGAGGTCGCCTGCAATCTGATCGAGAAGATCCTGAACACCCGCCTTGTCGACCGCCCTGCCTCCACGGGCGCGCTCGCCAATCGCATTCAGGAATACGAGATCATCCGCGAGTTCTTCTCGTCGAGCACGCTGATGCTGTTCGTCGACATGTGCTTCTTCCTGCTGTTCTCCGTGGTGATCTTCCTGCTGGCCGGCTGGGTGGTCGTGGTGCCGCTTATGGCGCTCGCCATTGTCGTCGCGCTGAGCTTCCTGATGCAGGATCGCCTGTCCACCGTCGTCAGGCAGGCGCAAGATGAGTCGGCGCTCCGGCATTCAATCCTGGTCGAATCGATCGCGGCCCTGGAGACGATCAAGAGCATCCGCGCGGAAGGCCACGTGCTGCAGCGTTGGGAGAAATTCGCGCGCGCCGCCGCCGAGAGCTCCGAAAAGGCCAAGTATTACTCCTCGCTGGGCCTGAACACGACCGGCTTCATCCAGCAGCTGGTCTCGATCGGCGTTGTCGTTGCCGGCGTCTACCGCTTCAGCGACGGCGCCATGTCGATGGGTGCGATCATCGCAGCCGTGATGTTGTCAAACCGGCTCGTGTCACCGCTGTCGCAGATCGCGATGATGTTCTCGCGCCTTCACTACGTGCGTCTCGCATTCGCGCACTTCGACGAGATCATGGCGAAAGCTGACGAACGCCAGCAGCAGGCCGGCTTCGTCAACCGGCGCATCGCCTCGGGGCAAGTCGTCTTCAGGAATGTCGACTTCTCGTACCCGGGTGCGACCTCGCCGATACTGCGCGGTTTCAAGCTCACCATCCAGCCCGGCGAGCGGGTCGGCATCATCGGCAAGATCGGCTCGGGCAAGACCACGATCGGCCGGCTTCTCACCGGTCTCTACCAACCCGAGAAAGGCGAGATCCTGATCGACGGCGTGGACTTGAGGCAATACCACCCGCATGAGGTCCGTTCCTCGGTCGCGCTGGTGGTACAGGAGGCCGATCTTTTCATCGGCTCGGTGCGCGACAACATCGTGATGTCAAAGCCCACCGCGACCGACGAGGAGATCGTGGAGGCGGCAACACTCGCGGGCGTCGACGCATTCGTTGCCAGCAATCCACGCGGTTACGATATGAACGTCGGAGAACGCGGGACCAAGCTCTCGGGCGGCCAGCGCCAATGCATCGCGCTCGCCCGGGTGTTCCTGTCCAACCCGAAACTGCTGTTTCTGGACGAGCCATCAAGCTCCATGGACCTGCAGACCGAGCGGCAGTTCATCGAGCGCCTCGGCAGAGCCGTTCGGCCCGATCAGACGCTGATCATAGCTACCCATCGGCAGAGCATGCTGCAGCTCGTCACGCGGCTGCTGGTGGTCGACAACGGCCAGGTGGTGCGAGACGGCCCCCGCGATGAAGTGCTGAAAGGGCTGCGCGAAACTGCCGTGCGCGCGCAGCAGATCCAGGCCATTCCGCCAGCCCAACTGGCGCAGCCGCCGATCCATCGCAACTGACCGCGGCGGCAGTTGGAGCGGCGAACTACACGGCACCGGTTGGCCCAGCATTGACATGCAGCAACCGTAAGACGTTCGTTTCGCTTCGACCCAAAACGGGTCGTTCAACAGCAATGCCCGCAATTTGAATGATTTGTTAAAGCGAGCCTTTGCCGCGTTTCCAAGTCACCTGCCGCACGTGACCGCGACTTAACCCCCGACCGCGATGATCCCTGAAAAAACACAGGGATTGCGTCAATGTCTGGGGTCAGAGCGCAGCCGGCTGAAACCGGTGGCAGGCCGCTGTCACATGCATGCTCGCGGTTGGCCGTGGCCTTCCTCGGCACGTGGTTGGGTGGCACGGTGGTGCCTGCTCCGCTGACCGTTGCCGCGCCCACGTCGGTCGACTCTGAGGTCCGCGCCGCGCACCTCAGCGTCGGTGGCATCGGCGACTGGCTAGGCTCAACCGCGCATAGTTTGGCTACGATGCGGACGTTTTCGCCCGCTGGCATCCACTATGAAGCAATAAGCACTGCCGCGCTCGGTGCCTCGAACGGACGCTGGGATGCGCACGTCGCGCGCGCGGAATGGCAAGCGCTTGGGCCTCCCGACGATGTACCGAAGCCGGCTTTGTGGCGAGCTGCCCTGACGGCAGCCCTCGTTTTGCCGCGCTCGGACGGAGCCTGGGAGAGCCAGGCAACCGCATCCTCCTCCTCGAGCCAATCTGAGCCAGCGCAGAACGACAATAGGGCTCTGACCAGCGCCGCAATCGGCGCGGCGTCCGTCAACCTCAGCGCGCACATCGAGCCGTCGCGGATCACACGAGAAACAGCCCGCCAAGCTCCTGCAGAGTTCGCTCGGCACGAACTCAGTGCCCAGCCGATCGCGCTGCCGGGACCGGCGTCGTTTACTTCTGAATTCGAGCAGCGCCACAAGCCTGCGGCTGCGGCGCAGGACGCAGACACCGGCCGCGCGGCGCTCCCCTCCGGATTCGACGTGTTTGGCTCAGTGGCAATTCGCTCGGAAAGCAAGGCATTGACGCGGCTGATCGGCAATGCGCTCGTCGAAGCCACGACCAGCACATTGGCGTGTAGCGTCGACCTGCGGACGGGAGTTTGCGCGGAGATAAAGCGCATCCCTGGCCCATGGGAGATGCTCATCAGTGAGCTCAAGGATCTTTCCCCCCGCGCGAAGGTCGAGCGGGCCAACCGGGAGGTCAATCAGCGCATCCGCTATGTCACCGATCAAGCGCTTCACGGCATCCCAGACCTTTGGTCGGGACCACACGCGACAATGGCAGAGGGAGCCGGCGATTGCGAGGACTTCGCCATTCTCAAGATGTGGCTGCTGGCACAAGCGGGGATCGCAGCGCAAGACATGGCGGTGATAGTGGTCCGTGCCCCACACTTGAGGACCGAGCACGCGGTGCTTGCCGTGAGGCTGCTCGGCACCGAGGCGCATGAGGGCACTCTCATCCTCGACAACCTAGCGGAAGCGGTGCGCCCCGCGCGCGTGGCAGGGTATTCGCCGATCTTTTCCGCCAATGCCACCGGCCTCTGGCTGCACGGCTTCCCCGCCCGGCGCGAATTGGCGGGGAGATAAGGTATGCCAGGTAAAGCAGGCGTTGGACGGCAGCACGAGGGCTGCCAAGCTTAATACATGTATCGAAGCATGCGGCCGTGATAGCAGTCGCACTTGGAGATCATGTCCTCATTGATCTCTCGGCCGTTGAAGTAGCCTATGGCCTTGCCACAAGCCGCTTTGGCCTCAATTGCCCAAAGGAAGCGCGGGCTCTGGTTGGCGATCGCAGCCTTGGACTCGGAAACACCGAGGGCGTGCTCATAGCGGCGCTCGACCTCGGTCTGCATCTGGTCGACCTCCCTGAGGTCGAGAATCGGCGACCGGCGCATCAGGAAACACGTATCACCGCCGCTGTGGCCTCCGAAGTCAGCAGCTTGTGCTGCGCTTGCCGCCAGACCAGTGCTCAGCACGATGCCAGCCAGCGCCGCTTTCAGAAGATTGGCAATGTGCCCGGTTCCCATCATGGCCATCTGATTTTCCCATCTGAAACCGCGCGCAACGCGGCTTACGCAATTCTCAATCACTCGAACTCGAGATCTCCGACTGGGCTAATGATCCTGTCTCCATCTCGCCCGCGTGAACGCCGACACAATCACTTCACCTCTGTCCGCCAGGCGCCGCCCACCTCTGTTCGCCAGGTGCCCACGAGACCGTAGCCGGTGTCCCGATCAGGCGAGTAGCGGCGTGCCGTTTCTGCCGGCGGCGTTTCCGGCGAGCGTGCTTGCGCTCGTGCATAGGCGTCCGCGTGCTTCGGCGCCTGCAAACCGAGCTGCGCAACCAGATGGCCAGTCGCGGCAACGATGCGATACGTGGCCAATGCCTCGCTGTGACGCGCAATCTCGGTGAGAATGAGCGTATTGACGTAGGTGTTCTGGGCGCTCAGAACGTCGAGCAGGGTACGTCGGCCGGCAGTGAACTGCTCCTGGTAGGAGGCAACGACGTCACGGCCGAACTTGGCTTCAGACGTCAGCACCGGAACGAGCTCGCCTTGCTTCTGGCGCTTGTGCCAGGACGAGCGCACAGCCTCATCCACGTCGCGATGGATCTGGTGCAGCTTCAGGCGAGCCTCGCTCCAGCGGCGGATCTGCTCCTGCTCGTTGGCCTTATCGATGCCACCGTTGAACAGGTTCCACTTGGTGACGATCTTGGCTTGCAGATCCTCGGTGCGGTTCTCGACGCCGTCGATATCCCGACCTGTCCGCGCGTTGCCTTCCAGCAAGACCTCGGGCAAGTACCGTGCCCGCGCCGCACGAACCAGATTGTAGGCGGCGTCGACATCCGTTTGCGCGAACTTGATTTGAGGATTGTTTGTGCGCGCCAGCCCGAGAGCCGCGTCGAGGCTACCCGGCAACTTCAGCGCGCGGAAGCTGCCCATCGGGGACGCAGGCTGCGCAACGAGCTTGAAGAAACGATCCCGCGCTTGAATGAGATCGTCTTTGGCTTGAAGGAGCCGCGCTTCCGCAGCTTTCAACCGTTCCTGGGCTTGTTGCGAATCAGCCGCCGTCAAGCTGCCGCCGCGCACACCGGTCGAGATGCGGCCAGCGATACCCCTGTGAAACGCAAGATTGTCCTCGGCAATTTTGACGATCTTGGTCTGCAGAGCGATTTCGATGTATTCCTTCGCGATGGCGAGCGCGATGTATTCCGAGCGCTCGAGCACACGAAACGAGGCGCCATCCACGCGCGACGCTTGGCGATCAATTTCGGCTTCCCGACCAAAACCGTCGAACAGCTTCCATGTGATGGTGGCGCCAACCTCGCGCGGATCGAGTGTGTCGTCGGCGATCCCGTTCAGCCGCCGGCCTGGACTGTCGAGGCGACGCTGCCCGGCGGACGCGATCGCATCAACGCGGGGCAGGTAGAGTCCACGCGCCTGGCGCAGCTCGAACTCGATCGCCTCCCGGTTTTCAATCGCCTGACCAATCTCTGGATTGGAATCCAAAGCTATCGAAACGGCCTGCTCGAGGGTCAGTGCCTGAGCTTGCCCAGCGGCTAGCGCGATTGCTGCCGCGGCAATCAATCGAAGTTTCATTCCCCGCTCCCGCAGCCCCTGAGTTCAAGGGCGTTACGCATTAACCAAAAGCCCGCCACAAAACCGCTTAACGTCACAAGATGGTAAACGATCGATCGAGTGAATCAATCGTCTCGCCACGGAATCTCCTCAATTGTGATGGTTCCGCCACAAACTCTGAAAAATCTCAATGGAATCAAAGCTCAGTTATCATCAAAACCAAAATTTTATCTGTCCAGAGCGAGTATAACGCTAGCTAGACGCGGGTATCTTCAATTTTCGCAGATGGATGCCCGTCTAGCGACTCAGCCAAAGCTGCTCGAATCGCCATTGGTTGTAGATCGAGTTCTCCTGGCGAACGTAGTTCCTCACGTAGGGCTGCCAGCACTGCCCGGTATGCCCATGCGATATGATCGGGCGGGCGTACTCCTCGGCGAGCACGCGCTCGATCTCCCAAACCAGCCTCTTGCGCTTTTCCGGATCGCGCTCGGCTGACTGCGCTTCTAGCATCCTGTCGACTTCGGGATTGCAGTATTTTGTGAAGTTGTTTTCCGACTTGCAGTGGAAGTTCTCTGTGATCGTCACGTCGGGATCGTCGATAGCGACGCCCGAGAGATTGAAGGCGATGGCAAAGTCCTGTCGTGCGGCGCGCCCGAACCAGACGGTTGACTCAATGATCTCAAGCTCGGCCTCGAAATGAAGCTTGTTGAGCTGATCAACGAGAACAACGGCGGGCTCCTTGTAGGTGGAGAAGTCGCGTGTCGAAACCTTGATCCTCAACTTGTTCGATGGGCCATAACCCAGGCTTTCCATGAGCTTCCTGGCCTCGGCGCGACGTTCCTCGAGGGTGCCGGAATAGCCGGGAAGCTTTTCCAGCACCTCTTGTGGCATGCCCCAGAGCCCCTCAGGCAAGGCCATCATGACGCCGGAGATGCGCGATTCGCCTTGCGTGATGATGTCGATCAGTCCTTGGCGATCGAGCCCGATGGCGACCGCGCGCCGGAGTTTCGGCTCGTTGAAGGGTGGCTTGACCGTATTGATCAGCACATTCGATGAGACGTTGGTCGGGCCCGGCACGCAAACCATATGCGGTGCGCTCGACACGATGTCCTTGCGGACAGGCGCCGAGATGTCGCCAGGAGACGTCATGTCGAGTTCGCCGGCAATCAGCGCTAAGGTCCGCGTCGAGCGATTCGGCATGATGCGATGCTCGATGGCGTCGAGATAGGGCAGGCCCGGTTTCCAGTAATCCGGATTGCGCGCGAGCCGAACGGCCTCATTGCTCTTGAACTCGACGAACTTGAAGGGCCCGGTGCCGATCGGCGCGGTCCGCATGATGCGCGCCTCCACGTGGCAGGGATAGACGGGTGCCATGCCCGAGGCGAGCATCATCAGCAACGAGGGCTGCGGCCGCTCGAGGTTGAAGGTGGCCTCCGTCTCGCTTTCGGCCGTGATCGACTTCAGGTTCGCGTACCAGATGCGGCGCGGGTTCTTGCGAAAGTAGCCGGGCTCCGCGTCGATCAGCCGATCCCAGGTGCATTTCACGTCCTTGGCGCTGAACGGCTTACCGTCATGCCATTTCACGCCAGTGCGGAGCTTGAAAGTGAGTTTCTTGCCGTCCGGGCTCCACGACCAGCTCTCGGCAAGCTCTGGTATGATCGCGTCCGGCGCATTGGTCTTCTTCAGCGGATCGAACACGACGAGGTTGCTGAACACGGCTGAGATCTTCTGCACCGTGGTGATCGAGACCTCCTCGTGCACCGAGAGGCTCGAGGGATTTGCGGAGCTCGACACGCGAATCGTTCCGCCGCGCTTCTGGGCGTCGGCCGGTATGGCGAAAGAGAGGATAGATGCAGTCGCAATTCCGGCTGTGAACACGCTCCTGCGCATCGTATCCTCCTCCTGTGACAGTTGGCGCCAAGCGGCCGTGATCCGCACGAACATCGATGTGCCGCGCGGGACGGCCACGGCTCCGCATGTTTCAAGCGCTCGCCGAATTGAGAGCGGCAAGGCTGTCCTGGTCGAGCTTCACAGTCGTTGACTTCAGAATCTCCTTCAGCTGCGCGACCGACGTAGCGCTGGCGATGGGCGCCGCGATCGCCGGCTGGGCAAGCAGCCAGGCGAGCGCCACCTGGGCCTGCGTGGCGCCGGTCTTCCTGGACCCATCGTCGAGCGCCTTGAGGATGCCATAGCCTTTCGGGTTCAAGTACTTCTTCACACCGGCCGCGCGCGCCTTGGTGCCGAGATCAGCCTCCGAGCGGTACTTGCCGGTCAGGAAGCCACTCGCCAGCGAGTAGTAGGGAATAACGCTCACGCCTTCTTTCACACAGAGGTTCTGCACGTCACCCTCGAACTCGGCGCGTTCGCAGAGGCTGTAGTTGGGCTGCAGCGTCTCGTAGCGGGGGATACCCAGTTTAGCGCTTGCTTCTAGCGAGTCCGCGAGACGCGCCGCGCTGTAGTTCGATGCACCGACCGCGCGCACCTTGCCGGCTTTGACGAGCTGCGCATGCGCCTCCATGGTCTCCTCGACGGGCGTACTCGGGTCATCGCGATGGGATTGGTAGAGGTCGATGACATCGGTTTGCAGGCGCTTCAGCGAGTCTTCGACGGCCTGCACGATATAGGCTTTTTTCAGTCCCTTCTTGTCAGGCGCCATCTCGTTCCCGCATTTCGACGCAAGGATGACCTTATTGCGCTTGCCGCTGGTCCTGAACCAGTTGCCGATGATGGTTTCGCTCTCGCCGCCCTTGTTGCCGGGCTTCCATCGCGAATAGACGTCGGCAGTATCGACACAATTGAAACCGGCATCGACGAAGGCATCGAGCAGCTCGAACGAGGTTTTCTCGTCGACCGTCCAGCCGAACACGTTGCCGCCGAAGACGAGCGGAGCGATGTCGAGGCCGCTCTTGCCGAGTTTACGCGTTTGCATGGGAGTCCTTTGTTGGGGCTGATTTGTTGTGGCGGGGTCAGACCCCGCACGATCAGAGTCAGAGAATACGATGAGCAGAGATTGTGGCGGGGTCAGACCCCGCACGATCAGAGTCAGAGAATACGATGAGCGTCGATGGTGCGGGGTCTGACCCCTTTTCAGAGGCAGAGAATACGATGAGCGTCGAGTGGCGGCGAGTGGCGGGGTCCCTTTATTCGAGGTGCGGGGTCTGACCCCTTTTCAGAGGCAGAGAATACGATGAGCGTCGAGTGGCGGCGAGTGGCGGGGTCCCTTTATTCGAGGTGCGGGGTCTGACACCTTTCTCAATCCTGATCACACCGGCTCGGCGAGGAAAACGGGGATCAGACGCTCAGTTTTCTTCTGATATTCGGCGTAGTTCGGGAAGGCCGCCACGGCGAGCGCCCACAGCCGTGCGCGCTCGGGGTCGCTCTTCACCTCACGCACCTGCATTTTCTGGACGACCGTTTTGTCACGCAGCTCGATCTCCGGATTAGCCCGGAGGTTGTGCACCCAGACGGGATCTTTCGGTGCGCCACCCTGGGAGGCGACGAGCACGTAATTCTTGCCATCTGTCACCGTCATCAGCGGCGTCTTGCGTATGGCGCCGGTCTTATTGCCTTTGTGGGTGAAGAGGATGCACGGCAGGCCGGTGTCGCGCAGCGTGGTGCCCTTGGTGCCGCCGCTCGATTCGTAGAGCTCGACTTGCTCGCGCACCCAGTCGCGGGGGCTTGGGATGTATTGTGCCATGGCGCATCTCCTCGCGTGCGGTCATCACTGTCAATTCTGAGATTATGTCCGCGATTGAAGGCAAACAAGCGCCCATCGGCTCATCCTTTGTCTTTGTTTGCTGCCGCGTCCTTCCGCATAGCGTAGGTATTCTCGGCGCCGGGGAAGGAGCGATCACGCACGGCTGCCGCGTAGGCACCGATCGCCCCGTCAATCGCCGAGCCGATCTTGCCGAACTCACGCACGAACTTCGGCACGCGCGGCGAAAGGCCGAGCATGTCCTCCATCACCAGGATCTGGCCATCGCAGGCGGCCGATGCGCCGATGCCGATGGTAGGGATCGGTACCGCGTTGGTAATGCGCTCGGCGAGCGGCTCGGCAATGGCTTCAAGCACGACGGCGAAGGCACCGGCATCGCTCACCGCCCTCGCATCGGATTCCAGTGCCGCCCACTGATGCTCGCTGCGGCCCTGCGCGCGGAAGCCACCCAGCGTGTTGATCGCCTGCGGCGTCAAGCCGATGTGCGCCATGACCGGCACGCCGCGATCGACGAGATAGCGCACCGTTTCCGCCATCCGCGAGCCGCCCTCGAGCTTGATGGCGCCGCACTCGGTCTCCTTCATCACGCGTGCGGCGTTGCGGAACGCGACCGGCGGGCTCTCTTCGTAGGAGCCGAACGGCATGTCGACGACGACGAGTGCCTTCTTGGCGCCACGTGTCACGGCCCTCCCGTGCATAATCATCAGCTCCAGCGGCACGGGCACCGTTGTCTCGTAGCCATGCATCACCATTCCAAGACTGTCGCCGACGAGCAGGAAATCGCAGTGCTTGTCGGCGATCGCTGCGGTGTGCGCATGATAGGCGGTGAGCGAGACGATGGGCTCGCGTCCCTTACGATTGCGGATATCGACCGAGGTGATGCGTGTGATGGGGGCTTGGGTGGACATGGGACCTCCGGGGAAGACGAGCCGCGGTTGATCGCCGTATGATCGGCAGACGGGTGTGGGGCCGCTCTAGCGCCAGAGCGTGGCCGTGTCATGTCGATTGCCGGAATGCCAGCCGCGCGCCGGACTGTGCCATATCCCCGCCGCCGCAACGGACGTGACGCATTGCCAGCCATCGGCAGGGTCGATAAGTCTCGCGGCTTCGTAACCGGTTGCGCGCGCCGACGCTTGTGGCTGTGATCCGCACCGTCTTCGACGTCCGGACCGCAAGCGCTGTAGCCGTGGCGCGCTCTATCTCTGTTGCAGGTTGTCATATGTCTCAGCCGAGTTCTGCTGGTTCTTCCGCCGCGCCCTCCGGTGGCGAGCCCTTCGTCCACCGACTGGTCCCGACGTGGGGCGACAGCGATCCCGCACGCATGGTTTACACCGGCCGCTTTCCCGATTTTGCGCTGCGCGCCATCGACGCGTGGCTGATGGCCAATGCTGGTGTCGACTTCTACCGCATGAATGTCGACTGGGGCATCGGCACGCCGTTCGTGCATCTCGAATGCGATTTCCGCTCGCCGGCGACGCCCCGCGACGCGCTGCTGATTGCGGTCGAGGTCGACAAAGTCGGCACTACATCGCTGGCCTTCCGTATAGCTGCAACCATCGAGTCCGATGGCCGGCTCTGCTTCGAGGGCTACTTCGTCTGTGTCTGCGTCGATGCAAATGCTCGGTATCACGCTGGCGCGCGACCGATGCCGCTCGATCCCCGACTCAAAGCCGCCGCTGAAAAAGACCAAGCGCGGCGGCCGGTCCCAAGGCGTCGGCGAGAGTGAGCTGATTCTTATTGGGTGCCTGGCTGTCGCCAGACTCCCGCTCCTTCTCTTGTCTCACGCGCCCGTCCAAATTGACCGGCGCGGCAGGGTCGTCGAACTCGAACAGCTCGAGCAGAACTCCGTCGGGTGCTGCGATCATCACATAACGCCAGCCGTCGTGCTCCCTGAGGCCGTGTGGCGAGGCGATCCCCTCGGCCTGGAGCTGCGCCCACACTTCGCGCAAGCTCTGAACCCGCAGTCCCAGGTGATGAATTGCCCCACGGCCCGCGTCGCGCGGCGCCTGCGCATAGATGTGAAGCCGGCCGCTGCCAACCGCAATGAAGACGTTGCGCGCACCCGCCATGAGTCCGTCGAACAGCACCGTTGCGCCCATGTGCCGCGTCCACCAGGCAAGCGTCGTGTCGATATCGGTCGCGAAAAGATGGGCATGGTGAAGGTCGATAGTCATCGGGATGTGGGCCTCGGCCGAGATTTGAATAGGCACTCCAGCTTCGGGCTAGTCTACATCGCCGGCGAGCCAGATGCGCAGCCCGCGCGTGGCCCATTCGATCAGCATAATGCCGCGTGATTTGCACATCGCTTGCGAGAACGGTTGAGGCTGGCGCGTGCCCGGCAATGGGATAAGCTGGCAGGCGATTGGCTCCCCTGCGAGGACTCCAACCCATGTCCACCAACGCCCTGCACGACCTGACCTTGGCCGAGGCCGCCACGCTCATCCGCACCAGAAAACTATCACCGGTCGAATACACGGACGCGCTCGTGAAGCGCACCGAGGCGCTGGAGCCCCAGCTCAACGCTTTCATCACGCAAACGCCTGAGATCGCGCGCGAAGCTGCCAAGGTCGCAGAAGCCGAGATCGCGCGGAGCGGCGCCCGCACCCCCCTGCACGGCGTTCCCTTCGCGGTGAAGGATATCTATGACACCGCCGGCGTTCTCACGTCCGGGCACTCGCGGGTGTGCATCGACCGGGTGCCGGCGAAGGACGCCACCACCGTCGCCAAGCTGAAGGCGGCAGGCGCGGTGCTCACCGGCAAGCTCGCGACGCACGAGTTCGCCCACGGCGGGCCGTCGTTCGATCTGCCCTGGCCGCCGGCGCGCAATCCATGGAACACAGCGCACTTCACGGGCGGCTCGTCGTCGGGCTCAGGCGCCGCACTGGCGGCAGGTCTCGTGCCCGCGAGCCTCGGCTCCGATACGGGCGGCTCCATTCGCGGCCCAGCGGGGTTGTGCGGCATCGCGGGCCTCAAGCCCACCTATGGGCTCGTCAGCCGCGCGGGCGTGCTGCCAAACTCCTATTCCTACGATCATTGCGGTCCGATGGCGCGTACCAGCGAGGACTGCGCCCTGCTACTCAACGTGGTCGCCGGCCACGACGCTACCGATCCGGCCTCAGCCATGCGTCCCGCGATCGACTACACCGCGGGCCTCAACGAAGGCCTGAAGGGGCGGCGTATTGGCGTCATCCGGCACTTCTGGGAGCAAGACCTCAAGGTTCATCCCGAGCTCGCCGCCGCGCTCGAAACAGCGATTGCCGAGTTCAAGCGCCTCGGCGCCATCGTCGAGGAGGTGACGCTGCGTCCGCTGGGCACCTACTCGGACGTCAAGATCGTCACCGCGGAGAGCGAGCTCTTCTCGCTGCATCTACCTGAGCTGCAGAAGCGGCCCGAGGCCTTCGGCCAGGATTTCCGGGCCCGCGCCTTGGCCGCCTGCCTGTTCACGTCGGAGGACTATGTCCGCGCGAGCCGTATGCGCCGCATGATCCTCGACGAGATGCGTCCGCTCTATCGGAGGTACGATCTGTTCCTGACCGCCAACGGCTCACCGGCGGGCCGCCTCGATCAACACAACGTGCTGGCCTTCTGGCAGAAGGGCAATCTCACCACGCCATTCAACTGCACCGGAGGGCCGGCGCTGTCGGTGCTGTGCGGCTTCACCAAGGATGGCCTGCCGCTGTCGCTGCAGATCGCCGGCCGCCCGTTCGACGATGCACTGGTGCTGCGAGCCGGCCACGCCTACGAGCAGGCGACCGGATTCTGGAAGCGGCGGCCGAGCCTCACCGCCGGGGCCAAACCCGCGCCGCTCGAGGTAAAACCGTGGGTGCCCGAGACCCGGGACGTGCCCAAGGCCGTGCGCGACTACGCGATCGTGTCGGCCGAGCGCGCAGGCTTGAAGCTGCCAGAGCCGATCCTGGCCGAGTTGATCGCCGTCGCCCCGCTCGCCATCGGCATGGCAAAGCGCCTCGAGAGCGGCTTGCCGCGCGCAGCGGAGACGTGCTCGGTGTTTGATCCGATCCGCGATGTGGATTGATCGCTGGACAAGAAACCCAGTCCGGCCTGCTTCAAGAGTTCGTGCAATCCTCGAACGGCAGTCTCTATCGCATCAAAGGGAGGCAGGCTGAAGCCAGGCACACGCATCAAGAAAATAGTTGTTCAGTGACTGGCACAGTCATGCCGCCTTCGATGCGGGTTTTGGATCGTAGTTGAGCACCGGCGCCAGCCAGCGCTCGGCTTCGGCGACCGTCCAGCCCTTGCGCCGCGCGTAGTCCTCGACCTGATCGCGCTCGATCTTGCCGACGCCGAAGTAGTGGCTGTCGGGATGCGAGAAATAGAGCCCCGAAACCGACGCGCCTGGCCACATGGCATAGCTTTCAGTGAGCCTGATGTCGGCCGCCCTCTCGACGTCCATGAGTTTCCAGAGCGTTGCCTTCTCAGTGTGGTCGGGTTGCGCAGGGTAGCCCGGTGCCGGCCGAATACCGACGTATTTCTCGGCAATCAGCTCGTCGTTGGTCAGCCGCTCACCCTTCACATACCCCCAGAACTCCTTGCGCACTCTCTCGTGCATGCGTTCGGCGAAGGCCTCGGCCAGACGATCGCAGAGCGCTTTCACCATGATCCTCCCGTAGTCGTCGGTTGTCTTGATGTGGCGCTCGATCGCTTCTTCCTCGCCGATCCCGGCTGTCACCGCGAAGGCGCCGATGTAGTCGGCAATTCCGGTCTCCTTTGGCGCGATGAAGTCGGCGAGCGCCGTGTGCGCCCGGTCGCGGCCAGGATCGCGCGCAATCTGCTGGCGCAGCGTGTGCAGCACGCCCAGTGACTTCATTCGTGTCGAGTCCGCATAGAGTTCGATGTCGTCGCCAACCGCGTTCGCGGGCCAAAAGCCGATCACGGCCTGCGCGGTGACCCACTTCTCGTCGACGATACGCTCCAGCATGGATTGCGCGTCGGCATAGAGTTTTTTTGCTTCCGCCCCGACCTTGTTGTCATCGAGGATCTTCGGAAAGCGGCCGGCAAGCTCCCACGTCTGGAAGAACGGGGTCCAATCGATGTAGCGTGCAAGCTCTCCGAGATCGTACGCATTGAATGTTCTGGTACCGAAGAACTCCGGTGCGCGAATGCGCGCTTTTTTCCAGTCGATGTTGAAGCGGTTGGCGCGAGCCTCCGCGAGCGTGATCCGCTTCTTCGTCGCCTCGCCCCTAAGATGCGCCTCGCGTACCTTCGCATACTCGGCCTTGATGCCGTCGACGTAGGGTTGCTTCTCGGTGTCGGAGAGCAGGTTCGAAACGACACCCACCGCGCGGCTCGCATCCGTGACGTAGATCGCCTGGCCCTTGTTGTAGTTCGGAGAGATCTTCACCGCCGTGTGCACCCGGCTCGTGGTGGCGCCGCCGATCAGCAGCGGCACATCGAAACCTTCCCGCTCCATTTCGGCCGCCACGAAGCACATCTCATCAAGAGACGGCGTGATCAGGCCCGAAAGACCGATGATATCCGCCTTCTCCTGCTTCGCCGTCTCGAGAATCCTCTGCGCCGGAACCATCACGCCCAGGTCGATGACCTCGTAATTGTTGCACTGGAGGACGACGCCGACGATGTTCTTGCCGATGTCGTGCACATCGCCCTTCACGGTCGCCATGATGACCCGGCCGGCGGCCGGCATCTGGTCGAGGCCCGAGGCGCGCTTCTCTGCCTCGAGGAACGGTTGCAGATAAGCGACGGCCTGCTTCATCACCCGCGCCGACTTCACGACCTGCGGCAGGAACATCTTGCCGGCGCCGAAGAGATCGCCGACCACGTTCATGC
>CAZCQH010000016.1:0-102868 GCA_964500805.1 uncultured Hyphomicrobiaceae bacterium | reverse complement strand
GCCGAAGTTCAATTCGATTTCGATTTCCGGCTATCACATGCAGGAAGCCGGCGCGACGCAGGATCTCGAACTCGCCTATACGCTCGCCGACGGCGTCGAGTATGTCCGCGCGGGCATCGCCGCGGGTCTCGACATCGACAAGTTCGCGCCCCGCCTCTCCTTCTTCTGGGCGATCGGCATGAACTTCTTCATGGAAGTCGCCAAGATGCGCGCGGCGCGCCTGCTCTGGGCGAAGCTGATCCAGTCGGAGTTCAAGCCGAAGGATGCGCGCTCGCTGTCGCTCAGGACGCACTGTCAGACGTCGGGCTGGTCGCTCACCGCTCAGGACGTTTTCAACAACGTGACGCGGACCTGCATCGAGGCGATGGCCGCGACGCAGGGGCACACCCAGTCGCTGCACACCAACGCACTGGACGAGGCGATCGCCCTGCCGACGGACTTTTCCGCGCGAATTGCGCGCAATACGCAGCTCTTCCTGCAGCAGGAGAGCGGCACGACACGCACAGCCGATCTCTGGGGCGGCAGTCATTACGTCGAGCGGCTGACGCATGATCTGGCCGTCAAGGCCTGGGAGCACATCCAGGAGGTGGAGAAACTCGGCGGCATGGCGAAGGCGATCGCGGCCGGTATTCCCAAGATGCGGATCGAGGAAGCGGCGGCACGGACGCAGGCGCGGATCGACAGCGGGCGCCAGACCATCGTCGGCGTCAACAAGTACCGTGTCGAGAACGAGGCGCAGATTGAGATATTGCGCGTGGACAATGCGCGCGTTCGGGAGCAGCAGGTCGCAAAGCTGCAGCGGTTGCGCGGGGAGAGGAACGAAGCCGAGGTGCAGGCCGCATTGCAGGCATTGACCGAAGGCGCGCAGGGTGGCGGCAATCTGCTCGATCTTTCGGTGAAGGCGGCACGCGTGAAGGCGACGGTCGGCGAAATCTCGGACGCCATGGAAGCCGTGTTCGGCCGCCACCGTGCCGAGATCCGCTCGGTGTCGGGAGTTTATCGCTCGGAGGCAGGCGCGATGACGAAGGATCTCGCACGCGTGCAATCGATGATCACGGCGTTCGAGCAGAACGACGGGCGGCGGCCGCGCATTCTGATCGCCAAGATCGGCCAGGACGGACATGATCGGGGGCAGAAAGTGATCGCGACCGCGTTCGCGGACTTGGGCTTCGATGTCGACATCGGACCGCTGTTCTCGACCCCGGACGAGGTGGCGCGACAGGCGGTGGAGAACGACGTGCACATTGTCGGGGTATCGTCCTTGGCGGCGGGACATCTGACGCTGGTTCCGGAATTGCGGGCGGCGCTCGAGAAGGAGGGGCGCGGCGACATTATGATCGTCGTCGGCGGCGTCATTCCGGCGGCCGACTACGAGGCATTGTTCCAGGCGGGCGCGAAGGCGGTGTTCGGGCCGGGTACGAACATCGCGGCGGCAGCGGTGGATCTGATCGCCAAGCTCAACGACGCGCTCGGCTACAAGGGCACGCAGGCGGCGGAGTAGAGACTGCACACGGTGGAAGCATGCGCTTTTGGCGCTCAGTCGGTTTTGTGTTATTGCTTTGCACCCTGCTTGGAGCAACGGCAGGTGTCACTTGTTTGATTGTTCTTGCTGGAAGTTTCGGGCTCGTTCGGCTGGCGCCGTTTGATGTTACTTCTCCTGCCATTGTAGCAGCGATATTGGGAATAACCGGCTTGGTAGGAGTCATCATTGCCTACGACAAGGCCTCTACTGAACGGAGTGTCGCTAGAGCGCAGTTGACCTGCTCCCCGGAATTCCCTCCACGTGATAGTTGAATCCATGCGTGGAGAGTGGAGCATGCACAAGAGCAGGTTCAGCGAGAGCCAGATCATTGGCATCGTCAAGGAGCACGAGGCGGGCGCCAAGGTCGCGGACCTTTGCCGCCGCCACAGGATCAGCGCGCCGACGCTGTACAATTGGAAGGCCAAGTACGGCGGGCTCGAGGTGCCGGAGGCTCCGGTCGAGGTGGCCGGCACCGGTGTTGATATCGCGTTGCCTCGACTCGGCGTGACGATTCCCCTCGCTGACGTTTACCGGGGGCTTGGCTACCTCTGACGCCCCAAATCGAAGAGCACGATTATCTGGCGCGATTGCACGCGCTCGATCTGACTGTCGCTGACCCACCCGAACCCAGGAGCCCTCCCGTGCCCGAAGCCTATGCCTTGTCGCCGACTGACATTCTGGTCGACCGCAGCGATCCGTCGGTGGCGATCGTCACCATCAACCGGCCGCAGAAGCGCAATGCGCTGTCGAAGGCGATGTGGCGGCATCTCGGCGAAACTTTCGCGATGCTCGGCAAGCAGTCGGAGTTGAAGGCGATCATCTTGACGGGCACGGGCAATGCCTTTTCGGCCGGTGCCGACATCTCCGAATTCGGGGCAGTGCGCGCGACCATCGAGGACGGCCGCATCTACGAGCACACGGCGGAGCAAGCCCAAGCGCTGATCGCGTCCTGTCCGAAGGCGACGATCGCGGCGATCACCGGGCCTTGCTACGGCGGCGCCGTGGGCGTGGCACTGTCTTGCGATTTCCGGGTTGTGGACCGGACGGCGCACATGGCAATTCCCGCCGCGCGACTTTCGAACGTCTACGGCATCGGCGAGACGCGGGCGCTGTTCGATGCTGTGGGCTACGCGGCGGCGAAGGAAGTTCTGTTCACGGGGCGGCGCTACGACGCGGCGGACGCACATCGGATCGGGCTGGCGACGCATGTCGCAGACGATGGAGAGACGGCACTTGCCGCGGCGAAGCGGATCGCACAAGGCCTCCGCACCTCGGCGCCGCTGACGATCAAGGGTACCAAGGTCATCCTCGCGGCGCTTGCGCGCGCCGAGACGGCAGCCAGGAAAGCCGACATCCAAGCTGTCATGGACGAAGCGATTGCGAGCGAAGATTACAAGGAAGGAGTCGCAGCGTTCGCGGCCAAGCGCGACCCGGTGTTTCGGGGGCGGTAATTCGCACGTGCGGCATATGGCAATGATCGTTCGACAACTTGGAATGCGATCGTCTCGCCGGATGGCGCGATCCATCCTGGTGTTCCATCGCACGCTCAGCAATTAAAATTGATTTCGCGGGCGATAGGCGGAGTAGTTTAATCTGAACGAATGAGGCGCACTTATAGAGCACCAGGCAAATTGAAATCATTGACACGTCGGCAGGCGGGCGTTCGTCTTGCCGCAGCGGCGGGTGCCGCGCTGCTCACGTTTCGAGCGCCGCCGGCCGCGGCCGACAAGCAGGAAACCGTCGATCTGCAGCTGGTGCTGGCTGTCGACGCGTCGGGTAGCGTCAACACTGTCCGCTTCGAAATGCAGAAGCGCGGCTACGTGGATGCCTTCCGAAATCCCAAAGTGCTGAAAGCGATCCAGGGCGGAGGGCTCGGGCGCGTCGCGGCCGCTATGATGCAATGGACGGGACCTAATATGCAGGAGCTGGTCGTGCCCTGGTCTCTCCTGCACGGTCCCGACAGCATTGAGGCCTTCGCCCGTCAGATCGAGCTGGCTCCTCGGCGACTGTTCGGCGGCGGGACATCGATCAGTGGCGCAATCGACCGTTCGGTCGAGGTGCTCAATCAGTCACCGTTCAAAGCTGTCCGACACGTCATCGACGTCTCAGGAGACGGCGCCAACAATCGTGGGCGGCCGTCGGCGGAGGCGCGCGATGACGCGGTGAAGGCGGACATTGCGATCAACGGGCTCCCGATCCTCGAGCTCGAGCCCTATCTGGACGAGTTCTATCGCAACAACGTCATCGGCGGGCCGAACAGCTTCCTGGTTGTCGCGAAGACATTCGAGGAGTTCGGCGAGGCAATCCTGAAAAAACTCGTCACCGAGATTGCGGACGGAGCCGTCGACCGGGTAAGACGAATGCCCGCCTAGATCCACGCCGGGCATCTGGCGTGATGACGAATGGACCATCTCGGGCATGCTTAAAGTTCGCATCATTCCGTGCCTCGACGTGAAGGACGGGCGCGTTGTCAAGGGCGTGCAGTTCGTCGACCTGATCGATGCGGGTGATCCCGTGGAAGCGGCGGCGGCCTACGACGCGGCGGGCGCCGATGAGCTCTGCTTTCTCGATATCACGGCCAGTCATGAGAACCGCGACACGATCTTCGACATCGTCGAACGAACGGCGGCGCGATGCTTCATGCCGCTCACGGTCGGCGGCGGGGTGAGAGCGGTCGAGGATATCCGCAAGCTGCTGAAAGCGGGAGCGGACAAGGTCTCGATCAACACGGCGGCGGTGACTCGGCGGGAGTTCGTGCGTGAGGGAGCCGAGAAATTCGGCTCGCAATGCATCGTGGTGGCGATCGATGCCAAACGGGTATCAAGCGACAGCGAGCCCGCGCGCTGGGAGATTTTCACCCACGGTGGGCGAAACCGGACGGGAATCGACGCGGTCGGTTATGCGCGTGAAGTCGTGGCCTTGGGTGCAGGCGAGATTCTGCTCACGTCGATGGATAGGGATGGAACCAAGGCTGGCTTCGACATTGAATTGACGCGGGCAATCGCCGATGCGGTACCGGTGCCGGTCATCGCTTCCGGCGGCGTCGGCACGCTCGACCACCTTGTTGACGGCGTGAGGCGCGGCCATGCGAGCGCTGTCCTGGCGGCGTCCATCTTCCATTTCGGCACCCACACGATTGGCGAGGCCAAGCGGCACATGGCGGCGGCCGGGATCAACGTGCGGCTCGACGGCTTATCACCGCGTGCGGCCACTTAGGATGCGGAACTGACCCGTTTCGAGGATGCGGTCGCAGCGGCCGAAAGCCGTTTCGATCAACGCGCCGGCATTGACGCGGCGCTGGACGACGATGCGCAGCTCGCCGCCTCTTGTGAGACGTTCAGGAGCGGCTGCGATCAGCGCTGCGAGCACGCTGTGATCCTCGCGGACACCGTCATGAATTGGCGGATTGGACAGGATCAGCTCGTAACGGAGAGCCGGAGCATCGGCAAGAGTGGCGCCTGAGATGAAGCGGACGTTTGGATGCAGGGAGAGATTTTCGCGTGCGGCTTCGAGGGCGAGCGAATCGATCTCCAGCACGTCGATATGGGCGTCAGGCAATTGCGCAAGAACGGCAGCGGCGATGATGCCCGTGCCGGCGGCAAAATCGAGAACTCGCGCATCGCTGTCGATCGGCGCGAGACTGTCGATCAACAGCCGTGTGCCGTCGTCGAGCGTGCCTTTGGCGAATACACCGGGATACGAGATCCAAGGGCGCGTTCGGCCGAGGAGTGTGACGACGCCAGTATGGCGCCAGGCGGCAAGCGATGCGTGGTGACCCTCTATGATGTGCTTGCGCCGGCCGGCAATGACACGGCAGTGACGGCGGGTGACCAGAGTCTGAATATCAGTCGCGACGGCGTCGAGATGAGCCGCAGCAGAGCGAATGCCTTCGTCATTTGCACCGAAGATCACGATGACGGCACCCGCTGGCAGAACGGCCGCCGCAGCATGAAGAGCAAAATCGAGGGCGTCCTTCGATTTCGGCAAACGGACGAGGGCGGATGAGTGGTGACCGGGAGCCGGCCATGGCTCGCCGGTGCCCATCGCCGTGGCCCGTCGGTGCCACGCGGACGGTGAGAGGCCGGCCGCCGATAGCGCAGTCGACATTCGCCCCGAGTCTTCGTCAATCACGAGCGGCTGTGGGCCGAGCTCGGCAGCGCTGAGACTGTCGACCATCACGTCCGTTGCAACGTCGGTCGTCACGGCTGCAAAGTCTCCGGTCGGTCGGATCGGCCATGTTGGCGATTGGCCTCAGTCTATCACCTTGTCTACTGATGTGCAGAGATGCGCGATCGGGCAGACGCCGCAGCGCGGCTTGCGCGCCAGGCACGTGTAGCGGCCGTGCAGGATCAGCCAGTGGTGAGCGTGGTAGAGGAACTCGTCTGGAACAACCCGCATCAGGTCCTCCTCAACCGCTTCAGGTGTCTTGCCTTTGGAGAGGCCGAGCCGGTGCGAGACGCGATAGACATGTGTGTCGACCGCCATGGTCTTCTGGCCGAATGCCATATTGAGTACGACGTTGGCGGTCTTTCGGCCGACGCCGGGAAGCTTGGTGAGCTGGTCGCGATCGGCGGGAACTTTGCCACCGTGCTCTGCAATCAATTTTTCAGACAGAGAGATGACGTTCTTCGCCTTGTTGCGGAAGAGGCCGATGGTTTTGATGTAGTCGCGCACTCGATCCTCGCCAAGGGCGATCATTCTCTCCGGCGTGTCAGCGACCTTGAAGAGCGCGCGGGTTGCCTTGTTGACGCCGGCGTCGGTTGCTTGAGCTGAGAGAACGACAGCGACGAGTAGCGTGAAAGCATTGACGTGCTCGAGCTCGCCTTTGGGCTCGGGATTGCTTTGCTGCAAACGACGGAAAATTTCCGCTACGCGCGCTGGATCAGGCCGGGTCCGGCGCTTGGCGGTCTTGGTCCGACCGGCTCCAAGCTTGCCGGATTTCGTTGCATTCACGGTTGGCTTCATCGCCTTATTCAAGGGTGGCGATCCATCCAAGATTCTGTCGGACAGTCGGCCGGCTGACTTGGCCGCGAGACGTGCAGCATCGGGTTTTGTGGGCTTGGCGGTGGTCATGATCCGTGGTCTATGGTGCGCGTGGACAAGATAGGTTCGGGGCTGATCAAGGCGTGATCTAGGCACATGAGCGACCATACAGGCGCCGAGCCGGACCGGGAACAGCAGCCTTTTCGGGCTGTGCTGATGCCGCACCGTTCGCTACCGCCGGCAGGGTTCATGATTGTGATGGCGCTCCTCGGTGGCATCAGTTTCACGGCTGGTGTTGCATTTCTTTGGATTGGTGCCTGGCCGGTGCTCGGGTTTTTTGGGCTCGATTTGCTGCTGGTCTACTTCGCATTCAAGCTCAACTACCGCTCCGGTCGGCTGCGGGAGCTGGTCGAGATCGACGACGGCGAGCTCCGGGTCACACGCATCCATCCTTCGGGGCGGCGGGAGCGCTTCTCCTTTCAAAGTGCGTGGGTACGCGTCAATCTACGCGAGGAGGTGGATGGGCGAACTGAGCTCAGCGTCAGCCATCACGCGCGCGCGCTCGTGTTTGGGCGCTTTCTCACCGACGACGAGCGGCGCGACTTCTCTGAGGCATTGAGGGGAGCATTGGTGACGGCGCGCGGTGGACCTCGGATCTAGGTATTCGCCATTTATTGATGGCGCGCGAATTGGTCATCGCTTTTCCGCAAAGATCAACCAGTTTGCAAGACGCGCGGACGAGCTGAGCGCAGCCGGTGCCCAACAGCAGGTCATCGTTGCGGTGGATGCAACAGGCATGAACGACATTCCAAACTCCAGCATCGATTCCGGTCACAAGATCGGACTGTCGACGGCGATTGCGCTTGCCATTGCCAACATGGTCGGCATTGGCGTTTTCACCAGCCTCGGATTTCAGGTGAAGGAGATAGCGTCGCCGTTTGCGCTGATGATGCTGTGGGTGATCGGAGGAATGCTCGCGCTGTGCGGTGCGCTCTGCTACGCGGAGCTTGCAACCGCACTGCCGCGTTCGGGAGGCGAGTATAGCTTTCTGTCTCACATTTATGGCCGGCCGATCGGCTTCATGGCAGGCTGGATTTCGGCGACCGTGGGGTTTGCTGCGCCAGCCGCGCTGGCGGCCATGGCTTTTGGCAGCTACTTGAAGGGGCTCGTTCCGGCGATATCCCCCGCCGCGGCCGCAACCCTGCTCATTGCGGCGGCGACGATCGTTCATCTCCGCGGCCTTCGCGCCGCGAGCCGATTCCAGGACTGGGCGACGCTGTTGAAGATCATTCTGATGGTGGCATTCATCGCTGCAGGACTGGTGCTGGCGAGCCGTCAGCCGATTTCGTTTGCGCCACGCACCACCGACTTGAGTGCCCTCACGAGTGCGCCTTTCGCCGTCAGCCTCATTTTCGTGATGTATTCTTATGCGGGCTGGAATGCGGCAACCTACGTTGCAAGTGAAGTGAAGGACCCGGCACGCATTCTCCCCCGCTCGATCCTGATGGCGACAGTGTTCGTGACGCTGCTCTACGTCGCTTTGAACGCGGTGTTTCTTCTTGTCGCGCCGGTTGCGAGCTATGCTGGCCAGATCGAGGTCGGGCTGATTGCCGGACGCGCTATTTTCGGTCCGCTTGGTGGAAGCATGGCCGGGTCTGTCATATGCCTTGGCCTCATCTCATCAGTGTGCGCGATGCTGTGGCTCGGGCCGCGGGTGGCGATGGCCATGGGCGAGGACCATTGCGCGCTCGCCAGGTTCGCCAAGCGGTCGAATGGCGGCGTGCCGGTTACGGCCACCCTGGTCCAGGCGGCAATTGCGATTCAGTTGGTCCTGACGGGCAGCTTCGAGGCCGTGCTGGAGTTCATTCAGTTTGCGCTGACGGTCTCGTCATTGCTGGCTGTCGCTGGAGTAATGGTGTTGCGCCATCGTGAGCCAGGCCTGCATCGCCCGTTTCGCGTTTGGGCCTACCCGCTACCGCCGCTGTTTTTCATTGCTATCACGCTGGCGATGCTGGTGCACATGCTCTGGGAGCACCCGAAGCAATCACTCGCGAGTCTGGCCATGCTTGCAGCTGGCTTGCTGATCTATGCCGTGACGAGCAATCGGCCGGCACGAGCTCCATTGGAACGTTATTCCAGGACCGGACGTTGAGTGCGGTTCTCAGTCCGCCGTTTCGGCGGCTCGATGCGTACCGCTTCCCTTGATTTCTTCGTTGCCCGTGCTTGTGGCTTTGCCGGAAGGCCCTTTGCGAGCTTCTTCTTGATCTTGTCGACGTCCTCAGGTTCGGGCTTCAGGGTGAGGGCTTGCTCCCACTGAAAGCGGGCTTCGGTTTCGCGTCCGACACGCCAAAAGGCGTCGCCCAAGTGGTCGTTGAGCACGGGATCCTCTGGACGCAACTCGACAGCGCGCTCCAGATATTTAACGGCTTCCTTGTAGTTGCCGAGCCGATAGTGAGCCCAGCCAAGGCTATCGACGATGTAGCCATCGTCCGGCTTGAGCTTCACGGCTTGCTCGATCAATTGCAGGCCCTGCTTCAGATTTTTGTTCTGGTCGACCCAGGAATAACCCAGATAATTCAGCACCAGGGGCTGTTCCGGCGCCAGCTGCAGGGCCTTCTGCAGATCGCTCTCTGCCTGCGGCCACTTCTTCACTCGCTCATAGCTGGTGCCGCGAGCGTAGTAGTAGGTCCAGTGAGATTTATCCTGCTTCGGCCCGAGCAACGCAATGGCACGATTGTAATAGTCGATCGCCTCCTCGAAGCGTTTGCGGCCACGCATGATGGTCCCGAGTGCATCGAGCGGCTTGATGTCGGTTGGATTCTCGGCGGCTATTTTCTCGAGCACCGTTTTTGCCTCGTCGACGCGCTCGAGCTGATTGAGGTTCAGCGCCTTGCGAATGTCGATTGCAGCCTGCAGCGGCCCGTCCTTCGGAATCCGATCATAGGCCTCGATCGCGTCTTCGTACTTCTTGGCCGTCTCGTAGAAATTCGCTAGCGCCGCCAGCGCAAACGGCTGGTCCGGCTTCAGGTAAAGCGACATCTGGAGGTAAATCGCCCCGACACTGGCCATCGCTGGCTCTCCCGTCAGGGCTTCGCCGAGGCCGTAGAAGACCTCAGCCAAGCCGTCGAGCGGTTGCTCGATCAGAAGCGGCAGCCGATCATTGCCCTTCAGGCGGTCAGTCAGCGCCTTGGCCATGGGATGGATATTGCCGGCGGTCCGCTTGGCGTGCTCGTCCATGATCTGACGGGCGAGCTTCTGGTCGCCGCCGAATGAGGCGTGCTGCGCGTAAGCAAGCGTTATACGAAGTGACTTCTGGTCTCCCCTGAAGATGCGCTCATAAAGCGCGCGGGCCTCCTGCCGGCGGCCCGCGATGTCGCTGATCAGTGCCTTATGGTAGCGCAGATAGAACTGCGCCCATTCGGCCTGCTTGATTCCGTCGAGGAGGTCCAACGCGCCTTTCACATCGCCTTGCGCGGAGAGCGCCCAAGCGCGAGCCAGCGCCGCAGTGAGCTCGGCCATGACGCCGGCTGCAGTCTTCTTGAAGTGCGCTTCGGCTGCGTGATAGCGTGAATTTTTCGCCTCGCTGAGCCCGAGCACCAGATTTGCCATCCTGTGATCGGCGCTCTTCTCGTGAAGTTCCCTGGCGTGTCCGATCGCCTGGTCGAAGCGACCTTCCGCAGCCTCCATCAGCAGCGTCTGCTCGATCAGCGCATCGTTGCCCGGATCGCGATCAAGGGCTCGCCGGTAGTGTTCGGAGGCGGCTGCCGTATCATGCTGGCCGCGCGCAATACGTCCCGCGAGATAGCTGCCGAGGAGGGAACCGGTCTCATTGTTCGACGGGGATCGGGCCAGTATCGGTTCTGCAAGCGTCGCGATCCCTCCAAGCAGAAGCACGCTTGCCGCTATTGCAGTCCTGAACCGTGGCGTCATGAGACCCATGTCGGTAACCTCGAAGAGCAGCTCGGCTGCTCGCGACTCCTTATTGGAGCCAAGTTAACAAATAAGTCCGAACATTGGCCACAGCCCGATGATCGGAATTCGCTGCTTGATCAATCACGTTTCGTTGCCCAGGAGACACAGGCGCCAAACTCAACTGCCAGTAGCGGCCGATCACGCAGGCGGTGTCTGCCCACTCAACACCTGCCTATAAACCGATCGGTCGATGTTACCACCAGACAGAATGACGCCTACCTTGGCGCCAGACCATTGCGTTCTGCTGCAGAGCAGCGCGGCAAGCGGCGCGGCGCCAGCACCTTCGGCGAGGGTGTGGCAATCCTGGTAGTAGATGCGGACCGCTTCTGCGATTTGGTCCTCGCTCACACGAACGACGTCGGCCGCACCCCGGCAGATGATCTCGACAGCCTCGGGATCGGGCTCGCGACAAGCCATGCCGTCGGCAAACGTGCGGGCGGAGTTGGTCGCAACCGGCTTGCCGGCACCGAAGGACAGCGCAACGGCCGGGGCGTTCTCCGCAACGACGCCGACGATTTTCGTTTTGAGGCCCAGGAGGTCGCGCGCTGCAATAAGCCCGCAGATGCCGGAACCCATGCCAATCGGCACATATACGGCGGCAAGGTCAGGAGCAGCAGAGAACAGCTCCAAGGCGTAGGTCGAAACGCCTTTCACCAGCGCCGGATGGAATGATGGCACCATATGCAGGTTGCGCTCGCGCGCAAGACGGCCGGCTTCGGCTTTCGCCTCGTCGAAATCGACGCCGTATTCGATCAACTCGGCGCCGAAGCCGCGCATGGCGGTGTTCTTCTCGACGGAATTGCCGTGCGGCACCAGGATCGTCGACGCGATGCCCGCCGCTTTGGCAGCGCGCGCGATCGATTGACCGTGATTGCCGCGCGTCGCTGTGATGACACCCGCCACGTTGGCGCCCGAACGCTGCAACTCGCTCATGTAGATGATACCGCCGCGCACCTTGAAGGCACCGCACGGTGTGTGGTTCTCGTGCTTGACCCAAACCTCGGCACCGACACGCTCCGACAGCAAGGGCCAGGCGTAGGCCGGTGTCGGCGGCATTTGCGCATGAATCAGCGCTGCGGCGGCGCGAAGCTCATCAAGCGAGAAAAGGGCCATGGGTCACGATCTTGAAATCAAGGTTTTGCCAGCCTGCTTACGACAGCCCGCCTCGGCGTCAATGCTTCTTCCGGTAGATCATCAGCGTCTTGTAAGGGCCAATCTTCTCGAACAGACCTGACTTCTCCATCAGTGCCGCTGCCTCGAAGGTTTTGTCATAGGCGAAGGAGCCAGTGTAGAAGTGGATCTCCCCGCCGGGACGCAGCTTGTCGGCGCAGAGCAGCACCATTTGCGTGTCGGTCAACGCGCCGTATGAATCGTTGTGCTCGGTGCGATACTCGCCGACGTGGAAGAGCGAGGCAAAGTCGAGCTCCGGCATCAGCCGGGCATCGAGTTGATAGATGTCGCCGAAGTACGCTTTGTAGGTTGCGCCGAGCGCCGGGTTCTCGATCAGCAACTGGATGTAGGCCTGATACTCGTCCGGACTCGCCGTGATGCCGAGTATCGCATTATCGAGGCCGCTGCGCGCGTTCCTTAGTCCGAGAATGTGATGGTTGCCGGTTCCGAAGTGGAAAATCGTCTTCCCGGCGACCTTCTTCTCCTCCAGGTAATCGCAGAAGTGGATGTCACACGGGCATTGCTTCTCGTCGAGGCTCCACGTGGCATTCCAGTAGTTCAGCATGTGACGTCCTCCCATTGTTTTGGACGGAATTATCGGCGCTAAGCGGGCTCGTTGGCACGAACTGATTGTGGTTTGGAAACACCGCCTGATCCAAGGGTGACGGTACGATCGTGGATGCCGCCCGGCGGCAACGCTTGTCCGAGCACGACAATGGCGGTCAATGGCAGGCCAGCCTTCAGCACGCTCATCAGCGTGACCTGCTGGGTGAGATCGAGCGCAGTCAAGGCGTCATCGAGTAGGAGCACGTCCGGCTGGTGGATCAGGGCGCGCGCCAATGCCAGCCGCTGCCGCTCGCCATTGGAAAGGCGCTGATCCCACCGGACAGTCTCGCCGAGCTGCACACCGAGGTGCCCCAAACCTACTTCCTCGAGTGCGGTTCGAATGCGGCCATCCGAGATGATCCCGTCGCCGCTCGGATAGCGCATGATCTCAGCGAGCGTGCCGAGCGGCATGTAAGGCTTCTGCGGCACCACCATCACGTGTGCGTTCTCCGGCAGTCGCACCTTGCCGTCGCCGCGCCGCCAGAGCCCTGCGATGGCGCGCACCACCGTCGATTTGCCGGTGTTTGCCTCGCCCGCGATGAAGGTGCTCTCGCCGCCGCGGGCAGTAACGCTCACGCCCTCGACGACCGGCGCGCCCATGGGCTCGTTGACTGCCAGGCGCTCCACCTGAAGCCCGCCAGTATAGCCCGCATCGTAGGCAATGACCGGTTTGCTGCTCTCAGTTGCCTTGTCGATCTCGTCGCATGCGATGACGATATCCATGACGCGGCGCGCAGAAGCGTACCACTCGGCGATGCGGTTGAAGTTGTCGACGACCCAGGAGATCGCGCCTTGCACAGCCACGAACGCCCCCGCGAGCTGCGTTACCTGGCCGAGGCTAAGCTCGCCGGCAAGGTACTTCGGTGCAGCAAACAGCAGCGGTACGATTGGAATCATTGGGCCGCTGGAATTGGTGATCCAGGTCACGTGGCCGTGTCGGCGCACGATCAGCAGCCAAGCGGCAACGGCACGATCGAACATACGGCCGAGCAGAAGCTGCTCGCCTTTGTGCCCACCCATCAGGGCGACGCTCTCGGCATTTTCGCGCAGGCGCATCAAGGCGAACCGGAAATCGCCCTCGCGCTCGTTCTTGGCGTAGACGAGGCTTGGCAGCGGCCGCCCGATCCAGAGCATCAGCAGCGACATGACGATGCCGTAGGCCAATGCCACGGCCACCATGTAGGCGGGAATGGTGATCGTCGATTGGCCAAAGCTCAGCGTGAACGAGCCACCAACCGTCCACAGGATCGAGATGAAGGCTGTGGCATTGAGCACCGCGATGACAAGGCCGATACCGAGATCCGTCAGCGGCTCGGTTGCCCAGCGCGTGTCATCCGCGATGCGATACTCCGGATTGGCAGGCTCGGTTCGGGTGGCGTTGAGATGATAGAAGCGCTTTTCCCCGAGCCAAGCCTTGAGCAGGCGATCGATCAGCCATTGCCGCCATCTGACCTGTAGCGTCTCGCGGGTGACCACAATACCGACGCCGATCGCGGCCATGGCTGCAACGATGAGCCCCAGCGAGCCCACCGCCTGCCAAACAGCGGCAACGTCCTTCTTCTCGAGCGAGTCGAAAAACCAGCGGTTCCAGTGATTGAGCGCCACCGTGACGGCTGTGCTGAGGGCGAGGCATGTCGCGAGGCCGATCGTGAGCAACCACGCTTGGCGGGCAGACGCGCCCGTCCAGTAGCCGCCGGCGTAACGGCAGAAGGCAGCGGCAATCTTTGGATCGAGCGCCGGGGTCGCCGGCTGCCCCCCTGGAGGAACGACATCTGTCATGGCGGTGCTCAGAGCACGCGATCAGGTCCGAGTTGTGGCGGAAGCGAGCAATTTCTGGCCGGGCGAGTGACATTGTAACCGGCGCGCCGCCGGAAGTCATAAATTTCGGTGTCTCGTCAATGATTGGAAAGCACTATGCCTGGGTCGGGCCCAACTTGCCCTCGAGGTCGGCGACACGGCGGCACAGACTGGCCACCTCGGCTTCGAAGCGACGTTGCCTGTCCTCGATGATGCTCATACGCTCGCGGCCACTCTGCGCCTGCAACCGCGCCATGCTCGCTAGCTCCAGTGCGTCCATCATCTGGTACTGGAACTGCTCGAACTTTTTCTCGAAGCGATCGAAGCGCTGATGATGCCGGTCGAACGTGTCGAGCCGCAGCCCGAACTCCTCGAGCACTCGCATCAGCCGGTCGTCCCGATTGTCGCTCATGCGTCCTCCAACTTGCCGATTGGAACAAAAATGGAACGATCGCGTCCGATTGTCAATCGTGCCCGCATGAGAACGCACGAACGACGCAGTACTGCAATCGACATCAAGTAGTGGCACTGATGACGCGCAACTGAAGCAAGCTACTCGGCGGCCAGTCGAGTTTCGGCAGCAATCTTCTGATCGATTCGCTCCTCGATGGCTGTCCGAAAATTCCGGAGGAACCCCTGTACAGGCCAAACTGCGCCTTCACCGAACGCGCAAATCGTATGGCCTTCGATCTGTTTGGTCACATCGAACAGCAGGTCGATTTCTTGTTTTTCGGCTTCGCCGCGTGCCATGCGCTCGAGCATGCGCCAGATCCACGGCACACCCTCGCGGCAGGGCGTGCATTGGCCGCAACTCTCGTGCTTGTAGAAGTAAGCGATCCGGGCGAAGGCCTTGATGATGTCCGTTGACTTGTCCATGACGATCACAGCCGCGGTGCCAAGACCCGACTTCAACTTGACCAGGCTGTCGAAATCCATCGTGAGATCTTGGCAGTCCTTTTCCGCGATGCATGGCATCGATGAGCCGCCGGGGATCACGGCAAGGAGATTGTCCCAGCCGCCGCGAACGCCGCCCGCATGCTTCTCCAGCAGCTCCCGCAGCGGGATTCCCATCGCTTCCTCGACAACGCACGGGCGCTCCACATGGCCGGAGATCTGGAACAACTTGGTGCCGGTGTTGTTGGGCTTGCCGATACCGGCGAACCACGCCGCGCCACGCCGCATGATCTCCGGCACCACAGCAATGGACTCGACATTGTTGACTGTGGTTGGCGAACCATAAAGGCCCGTGTTCGCGGGGAACGGCGGCTTCAGGCGCGGCTGGCCCTTCTTGCCCTCGAGGCTTTCCAGCAGCGCCGTTTCCTCGCCGCAAATATAGGCGCCCGCACCATGATGCACGACGATGTCGAAATCCCAGCCGTGGATGTTGTTCTTGCCGATCAGCTTCGCTTCGTAGGCTTGATCGATGGCAGCCTGAAGCCGCTCACGTTCGCGGATGAACTCACCGCGCACGTAGATGAACGCCGTATGCGCGCGCATGGCAAAGCCGGCAATCAGGCATCCTTCCACGAGATGATGCGGATCATGCCGCATGATCTCGCGGTCCTTGCACGAGCCGGGCTCCGACTCGTCGGCGTTGACCACGAGATAGGACGGCCGGGGATCGGCCTTTGGCATGAATGACCATTTCAGGCCTGTTGGGAAACCAGCGCCCCCGCGACCGCGAAGCCCAGAGTTCTTGATCTCATTGATGATCTCGTCGTGGCCCTTTTCCAGGATCGCCTTGGTCCCATTCCACTGGCCGCGCGCGCGGGCGCCCGCCAGCCCCCAATCCTGGAAGCCATAGATGTTGGTGAAGATACGGTCTTTGTCAGCGAGCATGCCCGGGCCACCGTTGAATTCGTGTGGCCCAGCTAGCATTTTGGCCGCAAACAGGCAACGCGCATGCTGCCGCTGCCCTGACTGTCGAGCTCATCAGGCGCGAGCGAAGTTCAGTGGGACCGGGCCATCCAGGCCGATGATCTGGTTAGCTGGCAAGTTGCTGAGGTCTTCGGTGACGGTCAGCGTCGTGAAATGGCAGATCGGATCGCGTGGATCGCCGATGGCAACAGTCCTGCCGACTGACGCAACGGGATGCTTGAGCACGGAGCCAGGCTCATCGGGGCGACGCACCAGCGCAAGGTCCATCGAGATGATGCCATTCTTCCGATAGCCCTTGAGCCCGCCCACCAACTTGATGATCTGCGCCATCTCTGCTGACCAGTAAGGCTGGCTCTCGCGTCCATAGACGTCTGAAACATCGTAGCCGAGCAGTTGCTGGTGCCTCTTGCTGGTTCTGAGGACGCGAAAGTTAGAATCGAGCAAGGTCGCGAACCCATCCATATGATCGACGACATCGATAAGACCGCGCACAACGCCTTCTGGAATAGTTGGCGACCAGGCGAGGATCCTTTTCCGGTACATTAGGGCAGGCTCGTCCTGGCCCTTTTCCCAACGGATAATCGTTGTACGGTCGACGCCCAGATCGTCGGCCATCGCTTGCTGCGTAAGGCCGTTGCGCGAGCGGTAGGTCTTGATCCGCAGGCCCCAGTCGATCTCCATTCCCTGCGCCCTCGTGCAACATTTGCGCGACTTACATAAATCCCGGACGGCCATAAAATGGCGGGGACGGTAAAGCGAGCGGGGTAGCAACTTCACCGTCCCCTAGCACGGCGACCACTCTCCTGGCCGGCCATGCATAAGATTTGATTGGGGGGATGTCATTGCGACAAGGCACCCCCCAATCAATGACGCCAGGACCTTCTGCCGAGCGGCCCGCCGTGGCACCATTTGCCAATGTTACCACTAAGGCAAGGTCGGCATAACGCGCGCACGGAATTGCGTTTCGCATGCTGTCCGATTGATATTAGAAACTCTTGTCAGACGATTGCGTTGGTCCTGGCGTCATTCTCCGGTTGTTGTTTTTGATACCATAGCGACGGGGAAAGTCTGCACATTAGTTGAATCGTGCGCAGCATTGCGCGAAACTCCCCGCCTGTGGCAGAGGGGTATAATTATGTTGCGTCGCAAATTTCTCGCCGGTCTTGGCGCGGCACCGCTGGCCATTCCGCATGTGGTCAAGGCCCAGGCGCCGAACGAAGTTCAATTGGTTGTGCCGGCTCCGGGTGGATCGCGAACAGGTTATGTCGGCCGGATCCTGGCCGCCGAGCTCGGTACAGCCCTTGGCCGGCCAGTTGCACCAATGAACATCGACACCGCTACCGACGCCTATTTCTACCTCTCGCAAGGCAAGGCTGATGGCAGCGTGATTGGACTCGTCGCCGCCGATATCGCGACGTTTCCACATCGCAGCTCGATATACGCTAATATGTCCCACTTGGCGCCCCTCGCCTTGCTGGCGACCGACCCGGCGGGCATTCACGTGCAATCCGATGCGCCTTACGGCGACGCTCGCGCGCTCGCAGCTGCAATCAAGAGCCAAGCTGGCCAGCTCAAAATAGCTGGAGCTGGCGCCATTTGGCACCTGTCGACCGTGCGATGGCTTGCAGCCAACGGCTTGAAGCCTTCAGACCTGCCCTGGACCAACGCCGATGGCGGCATCGGCGCCGCTGCTGCCCAGCTCGCAGCTGGCCAGACCAGCGTACTGGTTTGTTCAGTCCCAGAGATGCGGGCAACGCCTGCAGGCAAGAAGCTCAAGACTTTGGCCCTGATGTCCGACCGCCGGAACGGCCGCTATCCGGGTATTCCAACCGTTGGAGACAAAGGCGGGACAGCTCTGAATGCTGGCATCTGGCGAGGCCTTGCTGCGCCGAAAGGGATCAGCTCGGCCGCTGCCGGTGCCATCGTCGAAGCAGTGCGCAAGGCGCATGCGTCGCCAGGGTTCCAGACCGCAATGGCTCGCAAGGGCTTTCTGCCGGTTTGGGCCGACAGCGCCGGTTTCCACTCGTTCACCAACGCGGAAACACAAGCCATCGGCGAAGCGATGCGGGCTGCGGGCCTCGTCTGAGATCCAAAGCCACCACACGTCCCACCCGACACCAAGTGTGATTGGGCACCTCGACGCGACTGCGGTATCTTCAAGCTACGCTGGAGCTGATCTCCGGCCATGGCTAGACACGGGGCGAATGATCGCGGTCCGCGCGTGCGGATTGCGTCAGCACATGGTCGAGCACCATGCACGGAGGACAGCCATGAAAGTTAAAGACGCAATGCATCAAGGCGCCCGCTGGGTCGAGCCAAGCACCTCGCTTGCTGAAATTGCCCGTCTGATGAAGCGGCATAACATTGGCTCAATTCCTATCGGCGAGAACGACCGCCTCGTCGGCATGATCACGGAGCGTGACATCGTGTGCCGTGGCTTGGCCGATGGACTCGACCTCGGTCGCGCCACCGCCCGTGATGTGATGACGAAAGGCATCCACTATACGCACGAGTCCGCGAGCGTTGCCGAAGCAGCAGAAATTATGGAGAAGAACAAGGTGCGGCGCCTTCCCGTTCTCAACGACCGGAAGCGCATGACCGGAATGCTCAGTATTGGCGATATCTCGCACGCCGGCGAGCGAGAGCTCTGCGGCGAGATCATCGACAAGGTCGGCGCACGCGCCGCCTGAATCGGATTATCGGTGCCAGGCCTTCTGTCCTGGCACCGGTCCGCTCGGCCATCGGATTCGAGGTGTGATCTCAGACGGGCAGGGCTGGTCGTGTCCTGTATTCCTAATTTTTCGAATGGACGCTTCGTTTTCAAACTGAACGTTGGTTGCAATGATGCTTTGACGCCGTATGCGGGCCCGATTGCGCCACAATTTAAGCTATTGTCTAGTCCTGAGTTTTGGCCCTCAGATGGCGGGGGATGAGGCTCCGGATGGTCTTGCTCCGCAGGATCGTCAGAACTATGCACAGGTGCCGCTTCGACCGATTCAGAACCCAGGGTCCATCAGTGATGCTGTCACGGAAGTCGTCATGAGCCGCTGCGCGTTGACCTGAACTGCATAATTTCTGATGACACCGGAAAAACACGGGTGATGGGTCTCGTTCGGAAGTTCGCTTGACGAGCTTGTCGAAAGGTGGAACCGCAGTCCTATCCACCAAACCGGGCAAGAACTGCCGAGCTTTGAGGGCCAATGAGAGCGCCGATCCTGCCACCGCCGTTGCCCGACCGACCGCGCCGGCGCAAGAAGCGTAGCTGGGTGGTGAACCTCCTGGGGTTTCTGTTTGCGTCCGGGGTTGTGCTGTTCCTTGCCGGTTCGGCGATCGCGGGTTTCTTCCTCTGGCGGGCCTCAAAGGATTTGCCGAGCTACGACAGCTTGGCAAAGTACGAGCCGCCTGTGATGACGCGTATTCACGCCCACGACGGCTCGCTGATCGCCGAGTACGCCCGAGAGCGTCGGATCTTTGTGCCAATCAACACCGTGCCGAAGTTCGTGATCCAAGCCTTCCTCTCGGCCGAGGACAAACGCTTCTACGAGCATGGCGGCCTTGACTTCACCGGCATCGGGCGCGCGGCGGTCAAGTTCATTGAGATCAAGCTCAAGGGCAGCGGCAATCCGCAGGGCGCGTCGACCATTACACAGCAGGTTGCCAAGAACTTCCTGCTGTCGAGCGAACGCACATTCGATCGCAAGCTGCGCGAAGCGATCCTTGCGATTCGCATCGAGCGCGCGTACCCGAAGGACAAGATCCTCGAGCTCTATCTCAACGAGATTTATTTCGGCATCGGCTCCTATGGGGTCGCAGCGGCGGCACTCAACTACTTCGGCAAGGAGCTCGACCAGCTGTCAATCGAGGATGCGGCGTTTCTTGCCGCTCTGCCGAAGGCGCCCAATAACTACCACCCGACGCGTGACGAGAGGACCCGCAAGCGCGCCATTGAGCGGCGCAATTGGATTCTCGATCAGATGGCCGAGAATGGCTTCATCAAGCCGGAGGAGGCGGCTGCCTCCAAGAAGAAATCAATCGATGTTCGGTTCCGTTCATTCGGCACGCAGATTCAAGCTGCGGACTATTTCGCGGAAGAAGTCCGGCGCACGATCATCACCGAATTTGGCGAGGACCGGCTCTACGGCGGCGGCCTCTCGGTGCGCACGACACTCGATCCGACGCTGCAGAAATACGCGCGACGCGCCCTGATCGATGGCCTCGTCGCCTTCGACCGTCAGCAAGGCTGGCGTGGAGTACTGCAGAAAATCGACGTGACGGGTGACTGGGGCAAAACCCTTGCCGACATGGACATCGCAAACGACGTGGCGCCTTGGAAACTAGCGGTTGTCACGCAAATCGACAGCCGCAAAATCACCGTCGGCTTCCGGCCAGCCAAGATGCCGGATGGTCGAATTCCGGATGAGCGCCAGGGCGTCGAGATTTTTTATGAAGAGATCAAGTGGGCCAATAAGAAGCCGTCGCGCACTCCTGGACCGGCCGATGTCTTGGGAATCGGAGACGTGATCTGGGTCTCGCCGAAAGATCCGAACAATCCCGACAAGCCGGGGGCCGTCTGGTCGTTGATGCAAGTGCCGGAGGTCGGCGGTGGCTTGGTCGTCATGGACCCGCACACCGGGCGGGTGCTTGCCACGGTTGGCGGTTTCTCGTTCGCCATGAGTCAATTCGACCGCGCCGCTCAGGCCAGGCGTCAGCCTGGCTCCTCGTTCAAGCCGTTCGTCTACGCAGCCGCGATGGACAATGGCTACAAACCGACCAGTATTGTGCTTGATGCACCGATCGAGATCGACCAGGGACCGGGAAAAGAGGCGTGGCGGCCGGAGAACTACAACAAGTCGAAGTCGCTTGGGCCGGCGACGCTTCGGACAGGCATCGAGAAATCGCGCAATCAGATGACAGCGCGCCTCGCGCAGGACATGGGCGCACCGCTGATCGTCGAGTACTCGCGCCGGCTCGGCATCTATGACGATGCACCGCCATTTCTATCGATGTCGCTTGGCACCGTCGAGACGACGTTGCTCAAGATGACGGGCGCTTACGCCATGCTCGCGAATGGCGGCAAAAAGATCCGGCCGACGTTGATAGACCGGATCCAGGATCGCTGGGGTAAGTCGGTCTGGCGACATGACCGGCGCGCTTGCAAGGCCTGCATGTCCGAGCAATGGCGCGGCCAGGCCGAGCCGGAGATAGATGACGATCGTCAGCAGATCATGGATCCGCACACGGCCTACCAGATGACTTCGATGATGGAAGGCGTCGTGCAGCGAGGCACGGCCACCGTCATCAAGCAAATAATTCCGGACGTGCCGATCGCGGGAAAGACCGGGACGACGAACGAATCGAAAGACGTCTGGTTCATTGGCTACACGCCCGATCTCGTGGTTGGCGTCTACGTCGGCTACGACACGCCGAAGCCTATGGGACAAACTGCGACGGGCGGCCAGATCGCAGCACCCATATTTGCAAGCTTCATGAAAATGGCTCTGGCGAGCAAGAAGGCGGTCCCGTTCCGGCAGCCGCCGGGAATAAAGCTGGTGCGGGTGAACTCGAAGACTGGACTGCGCTCGCAGTCGGGTGAGGACAGCATCCTTGAGGTGTTCAAGCCCAACGAAGACCCGGATGATGCTTACTCGGTGATCGGATTCACGGACGATCGCGGCGCATTCGCTTCGCAAGCGGAGGAAGAGCGAGCCGTAGTGAATAATCGCGGATTGAGGTGAAATCGGCTGAGGGCATCCGCACTTGTTCGATTGGTTATTTCCCGTCGTATCTCGCCGAACGAATGTGCACTACTTCATGGGTTGGAAATGACACCAGCCACGATGAAAGCAATCAGGATTGACGGCAAGGGTGGGCCGGAGGTGCTGCGCCTTGTCGATGAGCCCGTTCCGCAGCCCGTCGCAGGACAGATTCTGGTGCGTGTAACGGCAGCCGGCGTCAACCGGCCCGATATTCAGCAGCGCATCGGCGCTTATCCCCCGCCGCCTGGACATTCGCCCCTGCCAGGATTGGAGATTGCAGGCGAGGTAGAGGCCGTCGGTCCGGCAGTGTCGCGCTGGAAAATTGCAGATCGCGTCTGCGCCCTGGTCAACGGCGGCGGCTACGCCCAGTACTGCATCGCCGAGGAAACGGCCGCGCTGCCGATTCCGACAGGCCTCGACATGGTTCAAGCCGGCGCTTTGCCGGAGACGGCCTTTACAGTCTGGAACAACGTGTTCGAGCGAGGCGCGCTACAAGCTGGCGAGTGGTTTCTGGTCCACGGCGGGACGAGTGGCATTGGCACCACTGCGATCCAACTCGCCAAGGCATTCGGCGCCAAGGTGATGGCGACGGCAGGCAGCCCTGAGAAGTGCAAGGCCTGCCTCGATCTCGGAGCCGACGTGGCGGTGAACTATCGAACCGACGACTTCGTGAAGGCCGCCCGCGAAGCGACCCGCGGCAAGGGCATCGATGTCACGCTCGACATGGTCGGAGGCGACTACACCGAGCGCAATATTGTGGCGGCTGCCGAGGACGGACGCATCGTTCAGATCGCGACGCTGGCCGGTGCGGAATCAAAAATCAATGTGTCCCGATTGATGGTGAAGCGCGTGACGTTGACGGGTTCCACGCTTCGGCCGCGAACCCGCGAGGTGAAAGCTGGTTTCGCACGGGCGCTCGAGAGCAAGGTCTGGCCGCTGATTGCCGCCGGCAAGGTGAAAGTCGTCATCGACCAGGTCTTTCCGCTGGCTGAGGCAGCCGACGCCCACCGGCGCATGGAGACCAGCCAGCACATCGGCAAGATCGTGCTGAGCGTATAGTCGGCGACAGACCGCGCTGCTCACGGGCGAGACGGCAATGGTCTGTGACAAGAAACGTCTTTGGTTGCTGAACGCGCGCTTGATCGCGGATCTGCGAGAACCGACTAGAAACTAGCGGGCAAGCTCCTTCAGGCCGCGACGAATGAGTTTGGCGGTGTCGGCATCATCGCCTAGCTCTTTCATGGCGGTCGCAACTGCCGCGCTGGCCTGTGCAGGGTTGTAACCGAGATTGTTCAACGCGGAGATTGCCTCTGCCGCCGAGTTGCTGGCGGGTGCTGGCGCGGGCTTGCCGTCAGTCGCCTTGACGGCCGGGACGTTCAACCCTGCGACTGTTAGGGCGGGCGCTTTGTCGCGCAATTCCGCAACGATACGTTGGGCGAGCTTTTTGCCGACACCCGGCGTCTGCTCGACGGCCGCCCAGTTGCCGAGTGCGATCGCATTGGCGAGGTCCTGCGGGGCCAGTGTGCCGAGCACGGCCAAGGACACCTTTGCGCCGACGCCCTGGATCGTCTGCAAGGTTCGGAACCAGCTGCGCTCGATCTCGCTCTGGAAGCCGAAGAGGCGAATCGCGTCCTCGCGCACGTGGGTGTCGATGGTGAGCGAAACTTCGTGTCCTATCTCCATATTGCGCAGCGCGCGCGCCGAGCATTGCACCTCGTAACCGACGCCATTGACGTCGATGATGGCGTGCGATTCCCCGATCGCGTCGACCTTGCCACGCAGCTTGCCGATCATTGAGCGGTCTCCGAAGGGGGCGAATGAAGAATAGCCATTGGCGAACGGTGAAGCGGCTGCAACCGGCCTGGCATTGCGTTGACCTCCAGAACTCATCGCACGCTATTTGCAATTCGCTCCTTCGCAATTGCCGTAAGGCTCCTCCGGTGGTTCGCATGACAGATCGCGATTGCCAGTGCGTCGGCCTCGTCGGCGCTTTCGAACTTTGCTCTAGGCAGCAAAAAGCCGACCATCACCTGGATCTGCTTTTTCTCGGCATGGCCGGCCCCAACCACCGTCTTCTTGATCAGATTCGGCGAATATTCGGCGACATGGATGCCCTTCATCGCCGGCGCCAGGAGAGCCATGCCGCGTGCCTGGCCGAGCTTCAACGTCGCCTTTGCATTCTCGTTGACAAAGGTCTCCTCGACGGCGGCTTCGACTGGCTTGAACGATGCGAGAATGCCTGACAGCCCCTCATAGAGTTCCCGGAGGCGGTGCGCCAGAAGCTCATCGCTTGCCGACGTGATCAGCCCGCTCGCAACATAGGACAGCCGCACGCCGTCCGACTCGATGACACCCCAGCCGGTGCGCCTCAGACCTGGGTCAATTCCGATGATGCGAATCGATCTGCTGCTCATGGTCTCAGATAGCACGCGCAGGCTGGCGAAGCCGTCTTGTCGATGCCACATCAAACAGCGATAATGCCGGCGGCCGGTCTCATCGTGGAGCATCGCGATTAGCGCCCACTCGCACCCGTACCTGCTCGGATTCGGCGTCCTGCTGCTGGTGCTTGGGATGTGGCTCTGGCGGTGGGCCGGGCGTCACGACCTCAAGGGAATGGCGGTAGACGCAGCCTGGCAGGTTGCCAAAGCGCGCGGGGATCTCAGGACCGAAACCGAGCTTGGCAACCGCATCAAGGATGTGACGGCTGGTGCCTCGCATACGGGCAAAGCCAAGAAGGCGGCGGGTTATGCGATCCGGCATGTGCTGGCTCAGGTGGCCGGCCTGGCTTCGGTCGTCGCCATGCTCGGCGGAGCGGCACTGATCGTGGCCGCGTTCTATCTGGGCTGAGCACCGGCAGCCCGGCGTCTCAAGCGGATGTCAGTCGCGCCAGTGTCGCCTCATCAACCTCGAAGTTTGAGAAGACTGCCTGGACATCGTCGTCGTCCTCGAGCGCTGCGATCAGTTTCAGGATCGTCGCTGCCCGCTCCTCATCCACCTGCGTCGACAGGTTCGGTTTCCAGATCGCTTTGACTTGCTCGGCGGCGCCGAACTTGGCCTCGAGCGTCTGTGCGACGGCGCCCATACTCTCGAAAGTACAGATGATGCGATGGGCGTCTTCTTCGCTCGACACGTCATCCGCGCCGGCCTCTATGGCCGCTTCCAGCATGGCATCGGCAGACGCGGCTTCGGGCTTGTAGGTGATCTCGCCCAGGTGCTGGAACAAGTGCGAGACGGAGCCGGTGGAGCCGAGATTGCCGCTGAACTTCGTGAACACAGCCCGGATCGCGCCGCCTGTCCGATTGCGGTTGTCGGAAAGCGTCTCGACGATAACGGCGACGCCGCCCGGCGCGTAGCCCTCGTAGCGGATGGTCTCGTAATCCTCTGCATCGCCGCCCGCAGCTTTCTTGATTGCACGCTCGATATTGTCCTTCGGCATGTTTTCGGCGCGGGCATTCTGGATCGCTAGGCGGAGCCTGGGGTTCATCTCCGGATCGGCCAGACCGGCCTTCGCAGCGACCGTAATTTCGCGCGCGAGCTTGGCGAAGAGCTTGGAGCGGACCGCATCCTGCTTGCCCTTCCGGTGCATGATGTTCTTGAACTGCGAATGGCCGGCCATGTGTCGTCGTCTCGAGGCGTCGTCAATGAGTTGGATGTACCGGCGCGATACGGCACCGATCGGCGGAGCTTATACGGCCGATACGCCCCGAAATCCAGGCGGGAAGCTGGCTCTTCAGCTCAAGCTTTAGGCGCCATCAGCTCGGCATCGCGGTCTTGCGCTCGCTGCAGCGCGGGGCGCTGGCCGAGGCGTTCGATATAAGCCTTGAATTCGGGGCGCTCTGGGCAGAGCCCGAACTGGGTCGTCCAGCGGATGGCCGAACCGAAGTAGACATCGAGAGCGGTGAACGCGTCGCCGAGGAACCAGGGGCCTTTGGCGACGGCACCGGCGACTACGTTGATGGTCGTGTCGAAGTCGCCATAGGGCACCATCGAGGCTGTGCCGGGCTCACGCTTGAGCGCCTTGTCGATGATGGCAGGCTCGAAGCAGTTGCCCTGGAAGAACATCCAGCGCAGGTACGGCGCGCGGAGTGGATCGCCAATGGCGGGAGAGAGCCCGGTCTTCGGGAAGGCGTCCGCGAGATAAAGGCAGATGGCGCCGACCTCGGTGATCAATTGACCGTTGTGCTCGAGAGCTGGCACCTTGCCCATCGGATTGACGGCGAGATAGGCGGGCTCGCGCTGCTCCCCATTCTTGAGATCCAGCACGTGCAGATCATACGGCTCACCGATCTCCTCGAGCATCCAGAGCACGGTCGATGAGCGGCTCGGTGCGGCGTGATGAAGACGAAGTGCGGCTGTCATGACGGCGACCTTTCCCGTTGGCTGAGGCGACTGATCGAGCCCCGTCCACCCGCTTCGTCAGTAGCCTTTCGCTCGATCGACCACATTCTTGAGAGGTTTGCCGGCCTCGTAGGCCAGAATTTGGGCAGCCACGTCGTCAGCGACGGCTGTGGGACTAGAGTCCGCGGCGTTGTGGGGCGTAATCGTCAGCCGAGGATGCCGCCAAAGCGGGCTTTCTGCTGGTAGCGGCTCCGTCTCGAACACATCGAGCGTCGCGGCACCGAGCGTGCCGTCGTCGAGGCACGCGAGAATATCGGATTCGACCTGTAGGCCGCCGCGTCCGGCGTTGATCAGCACTGGCTTCCCCAACACGCCGTCGCGCGCGAGGCCTTTGAAAAGATCGCGGTTGAGAATGCCGCGCGTCTCAAGTGTGAGCGGGATCAGCGCGACGAGAATGTCGGTGCGAGCGAGGAATGCCTTCAGACCGGCATCCCCGTGGAAGCTATCGATGCCAGGCAGCGATTTCGGCGAGCGGCTCCAGCCTGCGACCTGAAAGCCGATGCGCTTTAAGACTTCCGCAGAATCGCGGCCGAGCTCGCCGAGTCCGAGTAAACCGACGCGAACGGCGCCGGCAGCCCACTGATCAGGCGCATCCCAGATCGCCTTCGCCTGCTGTGCAACGAACCGCATGTGCTGGCGATGATGCAGCAGACAGTGGAGCACCACGTACTCCGTCATGCGCTTGGTGAGGTCCTGATTGACGACACGCACCAGCGGTTTCGCGGGCAGTGTCGTGTCCTTGAGCAGAGCGTCCACGCCGGCGCCGAGGTTGAAAATCACGTCGAGCTTGGGAAATCTCGCGAGCACCCCCGGTCCGGGTTTCCAGACGGCCGCATAGCGGACCAATTCGGGTTCCTTCAGCGCGTCCGCCTCGAACAGAACCAGCCGACCTTTCAGTCGCTCCTCGAACCGTTCCTTCCAGGGCCCGACCGCCCAGTTGTCTCCGGCGCCATTGATCACCAGTGCCAGCGTCATCGTCCGATCTATCTCCATTGGCCGCGCCGTCTTGCCCGAACCGAGCGCGCTTTGGCGAGGGAATGCGTCGAACCGAAGTTCGTCGCGCTTACAGGATTTCGAATACGTCGTAAGCGGCATGATCGGGCATGCGACGCCCGACGCCGACCGCAACGATCCGATTGAGCCAGTCATATTTCGGGGACGACGTCTCGAAGTAAGGGGTGTTGCGCAAGTAGTACTCGGATGGCGCAACGACCTCACCAGCTGCAATGCGGGCCATCACTTCCGGCTTTCCGTGGCGCACGCCGGTGTAGTGCATGAAGATCAGCGCACCATCGTCGGTTCTTAGAACCAGGCGCACGTTCGGCACCATCGAGCCGTCGCCTCTAAGCGTCTTCATGTCCATGCCGCCTGGTAACAGGTCGCCTCTGAGGCGAGGGCCTTCGAACTTCCCGGCGCCAATCAGATCGATGTGGCGTGTGCCGGCTGGGACTGCGCCGACATCATGGAGCTGTGTTACAGTCGCGGTTATCGTGAAGAGGAATTGCGAGTTGAGCTGGGGCATCGGTGCATCCTGATTGCAGCGAGAGCCAACGATACCGCAATCGCGCTCCGTTCGCATCATCCCGAGGGGTCACCCCGCCGTCGCCGCGCGATGGCTCACCTCGAGATTGAATGCTGCGGCCATCAATGCCTTGGTGTAGTCGTTCTGAGGCCGCTCGAAAATGTCCCTCGCCGGGCCTTCTTCTACCACCTTGCCGTTGCGCATTACTATCACGTGGTTGCACAACGCCCGGATTACGCGGAGATCGTGACTTATAAAGAGATAGGCCAGGTCGCGATTCGTTTGCAGATCGCGCAGCAGATCGACGATCTGGGCCTGCACGCTCATGTCCAGGGCGCTGGTTGGCTCATCTAGCATGACGAACTTGGGCTCGAGCACCATGGCGCGGGCAATCGCAATGCGCTGGCGTTGTCCGCCGGAGAACTCGTGCGGGTAGCGATCCATGGCGGCGGGGTCGAGACCGACCTCTGTCAGCGCGCGCGAGACCCTGTGACGCCGCTCTTCGTAGCTCATGCCGGGACTTTGAATCAGCAGGCCTTCCTCGATGATCTGGTTCACAGAGAGTCGCGGCGAAAGCGAGCCGTAGGGGTCCTGGAAAACGACCTGCATTTCGCGGCGCAAAGGACGCATGGCCTTGGTATCGAAGCCGTCGATGCGCTTGCCGACGTAGGCGATCGGTCCCTGTGACGAGACAAGTCGAAGAAGCGCCAGGCCCAAGGTGGTCTTGCCCGATCCCGACTCGCCGACGACACCCAGCGTCTCTCCGGCGCGGAGCTTCAGAGAAAGACCATCCACGGCCTTCACATGATCGACGGTGCGCTGGAGCAGGCCTCGCTTGATCGGAAACCAGACCTTGAGGTTGTCTGTCTCGACGACGACAGGGCCGTGAGGATTGCCCTTTGGCGGCGCACCCTTCGGCTCGGCGGCCAGCAAGTGCTTGGTGTAGGGATGGCGTGGTGCCTTGAAGATCTGCTCGACCGGGCCCGTCTCGACGATCTCACCCTGGTTCATCACGTTGACGCGGTCGGCCATTTTGCGCACGACGCCGAGGTCGTGCGTAATCAACAGCATCGCCATCCCGAGCTCGCGCTGCAGTGACTTTAACAACTCGAGTATCTGCGCCTGTATAGTGACGTCGAGGGCCGTCGTTGGTTCGTCCGCTATGAGCAGATCTGGCTCGTTGGCGAGTGCCACTGCAATCATAACCCGCTGCCGCTGGCCACCCGACAGCTGATGCGGATAGGCATCGAGCCGCTGCTCGGCATTCTGGATGCCGACCTTCTTAAGGAGGTCGAGGACCCGGGCGCGCGTGTTGCCAACTCCATGATGTTCGATCAGAACCTCGCCAACCTGCTTCTCGATGGTGTGAAGCGGGTTGAGAGAGGTCATCGGCTCCTGGAAGATGATCGAGATACGTTCACCTCGGATTTCGCGCATCTGAGATTCTGGGATCTTCAGCAGATCGCGTCCCTCGAAAAAGACCTCGCCAGTCGGATGCGATGCCGCTGGATAGGGCAGAAGCCGCATGATCGAAAGCGCCGAGACGGACTTTCCCGAGCCCGACTCACCCACCAGCGCCACTGTCTCGCCCTTGCGGATCGTGAAGGAAATACCCCTCACCGCGTGGCTCACCTCTTCGCCCGCGCGAAAGTCCACAGCCAGATTACGGACGTTGATCAGTGTTTCATGCGGATTCGTGGTCATCGGAAGGTCTTCCGCGGATCAAGGGCATCCCGGACAGCCTCGCCGATGAAAATAAGCAGCGACAGAACGATGCCGAGCGAGAAGAACGCTGTGAGCGCCAACCAGGGAGCCTGCAGGTTCGATTTGCCCTGCAGGAGCAGCTCGCCCAGCGACGGTGATCCAGGGGGAAGCCCGAGTCCCAGGAAGTCGAGCGCGGTCAACGCCGAGATGGCGCCGGACAACTTGAACGGCAGGAATGTCAGCGTGGCCACCATGGCGTTAGGCAGCAGATGCTTGAACATGATCTTGATGTTCGAAAGGCCAAGTGCACGTGCCGCACGTACATACTCGAAATTGCGCCCGCGCAAGAATTCGGCGCGCACGAGCCCGACCAGCGACACCCACTGAAACAGCAGCAGTATGCCCAGCAGCGTCCAGAACCCAGGCACCAGAACCGCTGAGATGATCAGCAGCACATAGAGCGACGGGATCGACGACCAGATCTCCAGGACGCGCTGAAAGAAGAGATCCACCTTTCCACCGAAGTAGCCTTGTACTGCGCCGGCAGCGATGCCGATGATGGACGCGAACAGCGTGAGCAGCAGTCCGAAGATGATTGAAATACGGAAACCGTAGATGACACGGGCGAGCACGTCTCGTCCCTGGTCGTCGGTACCGAGCCAATTCGTATTGCCGAAGAGTTTATAGCGGGCGATTTGATCGGGCGGCGCCTCACACAGCTCTGCCTTGGTGGCCCACGGTGGCGGCGCGGGGAAGCCGAGACAGCGGCCCTCCGGTCCCTTGATACGCGGATAGTCTTTGTTGATCGAGCTGTAGGAGTAGCGGATCGGTGGCCAAATCATCCAGCCGTTCTTCTCGATCTCCTCGAGGATCACTGGGTCCTTGTAGTCGGTGACGGCGAGAAAGCCGCCGAACTTGGATTCCGGATAGTCGACCAGCACCGGAAACAGTGTCTCGCCCTGATAGCGCACCACCAGAGGACGATCATTGGCGATCAACTCGGCAAACAGTGTGAGCAGGAAGAGCACGCTGAAAATGAGCAGGCTCCAGTAACCGCGCCTGTTCTCCTTGAAGATGCGCCAGCGCCGCTGGTTGATTGGCGACAGCTTGAATTCCGGCCAGCGAATCCATGACGGCGCCCCGCTACGGTTGGCGACGGCAGGCTTCAGAAGCGGATCGTCGCGGCGCGCGTCCATCGATCAGACCTCGCGCGTCTCGAAGTCGATCCGGGGATCGACGAGCGTGTAGATGAAATCCGAAACGAGGTGCATCACCATGCCGATCAGCGCGTAGATGTAGACGGTGGCAAACACAACCGGATAGTCGCGATTGATGAGTGACTCAAAGCCCAGCAGTCCCAGTCCGTCGAGGGAGAAGATCTGCTCGATCAGCAGGCTCCCGGTGAAGAACGCCGATACGAACGCACTCGGAAACCCCGAGATCACGAGCAGCATCGCGTTTCGGAACACATGTCCGTAGAGCACGCGGTTTTCCGACAGCCCCTTGGAGCGTGCGGTTGTCACGTATTGCTTCCTGATCTCGTCGAGGAACGAGTTTCGGGTCAGGAACGTCATGGTCGTGAACGCGTGCACGGCCATGGCGATCAGCGGCAATGTCAAATGCCAGAAGTAGTCCCGCACACAGGCCGGACGGACGCCACACGCGACTATACCATCGAAGAAACCGTATCCCTTGAGAAAACTCGTCCATTCGTCCGAGTGCAATCCCCGTCTGGGGAACCACTGGAAAAACGAAGCCCCTGCAAATAGCACGATCAGCAACACGGCAAACAAGAAGCCCGGGATCGCATACCCGAAGACCAAAATACCAGATGTCCAGGTATCGAACTTCTCGCCGTCCTTGACTGCCTTGCGGATGCCCAGCGGGATGGAGATCAGGTACGTCAGTAGCATCATCCAGAGGCCGAGCGAAATGGAGACGGGCAGCTTCTCCTTGATCAGCTGGATGACCGAGACGTCGCGGAAGTAGCTCTTGCCGAAGTCAAATCGGGCGAAGTCGTAAAGTAGCTTGAAATAACGCTCGTACCACGGCTTGTCGAAGCCGAACTGCTTCTCGAGTTGTTCGATGAAACGCTTGTCGAGGCCTTGCGCGCCTCGATACTTGGATCCGACGCTGTCGGCGCCTTGTCCAGGCTGGGTGCCGCGTTGCGCGCCGCCAAGGCCATCGCCACCGCCGCCGCTGATGCGGCTCGTCGCCGTCACGTCCGTGCCGGTAAGCTGCGCGATTACCCGCTCCACCGGTCCGCCCGGCGCGAATTGCGCCAGCAGGAACGTCAGCGAGAGCACCCCGAGCAAGGTCGGGATCATCAGCAAAACGCGTTTGATGAGATAGGTGCCCATGACGGTGACGGACCGGCCTTTCAGTGTGGTCAGACGACTCAGTTCTGCTTCAGCTTCGCAGCCTTTTCGGTATCGATCCACCACGTATCGATGATGCCGCGGTCGTATTTCGGCTTGGTGGCGGGCTGGCCGAACTTGTCCCAAACGGCGATGTGGTGCGCGGCCTTATACCAGTGCGGGATCCAGTAATGGCCAGCGCGCAGCACGCGGTCGATGGCGCGGGTCGCGGTGACCAGGTGGGCCCGCGACTTTGCGGCGATGAGCTTATCGATCAGCGCGTCTATGACGGGATCCTTGATGCCGCCGAGGTTCATGCTGCCTTCGCTGTCGGCGGCGGCTGTCGACCAGTAGTTCCGAAGCTCGATGCCAGGCGTTAAACTCATTGTGAAGCGGCTCGAGGTGATATCGAAGTCGAACGTTTTAACTCGCAGCTGATACTGGGCGCTGTCGACGGTGCGGATCGCCGCCTTGATGCCGATTGCCTGCAGGTTCTTGATGAAGGGCGCGATGATGCGCTCAAAGCTCGGTTCGAAGCCGAGGAATTCGATTTCGAACTGCTCGCCTTTGGCATTCCTGAGTGCAGGTTCGCCGGTCTTCGAGCTGTCGAGCTTCCAGCCGGCTTCACCGAAGAGACGCAAGGCTTCGCGGAGCAGCTTGCGGTCGCTGCCGGAACCGTCGGAGACGGGCGGACGATAGGCCTCTTCGAAGACGTCGGGTGATAGTTTGGCGCGGAAGGGCTCGAGCAGCGCCAGTTCCGCGGGCGATGGTTTGCCCGTCGCTTTCATATCCGAGTTCTCGAAGTAGCTCTCAGTCCGCGAATAGAGGTCGAAAAACAGGTTCTTGTTCATCCATTCGAAGTCAAAGGCATAAGAGAGCGCCTTCCTTACCCGCGGGTCCTTGAACTTTTCGCGGCGCGCGTTGGGAAAGAAGCCTTGCGCGCCGGATGGATTGGAGTCGGGAAGCGTGATCTTTAGGAGACGGCCGTCCTTGACCGCGGGAATGTCATAGGCCGTGGTCCAGTCGCGCGCGGTGAACTCCTCGCGCAGATCGAAGCCGCCGGCTTTGAGGCTCTCGAGCTCGACCGCGCGGTCGCGATAATACTCGTAGCGGATCTCGTCGAAATTGTACCGGCCGCGGCTGATGGGCAAGTCCTTGGCCCAGTAGTCGGCGCGCTTCTTATAGGTGATAAACGTGCTGGGCTTGAAGTCGGTGATGGCATAGGGGCCAGAACCGAGCGGCGGCTTCAGCGTGGTCTCCTCGAACTTCTCCTTCTCGAAGTAAGCTTTCGAAAGGACGGGAAGGCCTGCAACGATGGTCGGAAGGTCGCGCACGAGCTCGCCCTGGAACGAGAACTTCACCGTGTGCTTATCGAGTGCCTCCGCCTTCACGACGTCGCGCATGACGATTGCGTAGCTCGGGTGGCCCTTCGTTTTCAGTGCCTCGAAGGTGAAGACGACGTCGTCAGCCGTGATCTGCGTGCCGTCAGAAAATTTCGCGATCGGGCGAAGCTTGAAAGTGATGCTCATACGGTCGGCGGCGAGATCGGCGGTCTCGGCAACGAGTCCATACATACTGTCGGGTTCATCGGTCGCGCGTTCCATGAGAGTGTCGAATAGCATGCCGAGGCCGATCGCCTTGTCGCCACGCAGGATGAAGCTGTTGAAGCTGTCGAATGAGCGAATAGCGAGATTGCCGACCAGCGTGATGCGTCCACCCTTCGGTGCGACGGGGTTCACGTAATCAAAATGCTTGAAGTCGGCCTTGTACTTCAGCTCTCCGAACGTGGAGAGACCATGTCGGGGTTCGGCGGCGAGGGGTAGGACGGCTCCAGCAACTGTGACCGCAGCGAGAGCGATGCGCGTGGTTAGGCTGCGAACGAATGATCGGAGCATGCGACTTCTCCTTGGCCTAGCGCAGCTACTGTCGGCGCGCATCAGCGAGCTTGGCGGCCCGGTCTTCATCATACCACCACGTTTGGATGAACGCGTTGGTGGCGCTTGCCTGACCAGGCAATTTCTTTGGGCGACGGAATTTGTCCCAATAGGCGATCCGATCGTTAGGCGAATAGAAGTGGGGCACGACAAAATGGCTCCAGAGCAGGACCCGGTCGAGAGCGCGCGTGGCAGCGACGAGATCGGCGCGATCAGTCGCGAAAATGAGGCGATCGATCAGTTGGTCGATTGCGGTGTTCTTGATGCCGATGATGTTACGTGTGCCTTCCTGGATGGCGGCGGCCGAGCCCCAGAAATCCCGTTGCTCATTGCCCGGCGAGAGCGACTGAGGGAAGCTCGCGACGACGACATCGAAATCGAAAGTGTCAATGCGGCGGCGATACTGGGCTGCATCGACGGTGCGAATGTCTATCTTCATGCCGAGCCTCTCAAGCTCCGCCTTGTACGCGAGCACAAGCCGCTCGAAGTCGGGCTGGACGAGCAGGAACTCGGCCGTGAGCTTTTCGCCTGCAGCGCTCGTCAGGACGCCGTTCTTCATCGAGTAGCCCGCCTCAGCAAGGAGCTTGGCGGCGCGCCCCATGTTGCGGCGGACATCCTCTGGCTGGTTGTAAACTGGGTTTGCCCAGACCTGAGCAAAGACCTCCGGTGGCACGTCCTTGCGAACACCATCCAGAATCTCGAGCTCGCGTCCCTCGGGCAGGCCAGTCGCTTTCAACTCCGAGTTCTCGAAATAGCTGCCGACCCGGGCGTACTGGTCGAAAAACAAGTTCTTGTTCGCCCATTCGAAGTTGAAGCAAAGATTGAAAGCCTGACGTACTCGCGCATCCTGGAACTGCTTTCGGCGCGTGTTGAAAGCAAATCCCTGCATTGGGGCGATCGTTTTGCTTGGCAGCAGATCGCGGCGGATGAGATCGCGCCGGACCGGCTCAATTTCGTAGCCTGTTGCCCAGCCTTTGGCGCTGTTCTCGGGCCAAAAGTCGGTTTCGCCGGCTTTGAAGCCCTCAAATGCTGGTAGGCGGTCGCGATAATAGACATACGTGATTTGATCGAAATTCCATTGGCCGCGCGAGACGGGGAGATCCTTCGCCCACCAGTCCTTGACGCGCTCATAGGTGATCTGGCGCCCGCCCTCGACCGACTGTACGCGATAGGGACCGGAACCAAGCGGTACCTCCATAGTGCTTTTGGCAAGATCACGCAGCTCGCCGTTCTCGCCCTTGCCGGTCCAATAGTGACGTGGGAGCACGGGAAGGCCACCGATGATGAGCGGCAACTCTCGGTTGCCTTTCGGTTCGAAGGTGAACGTGACCTCATGCGAACCGTTGGCCTCGGCCTTGACCACGTTTTGATAGTAGAGTGCATAGCGCGGGTTGGCCGCCTTAATGGCGGAGAGCGAGAACACCACATCATCCGCCGTCATTGGCTTGCCGTCGTGGAACCGTGCCTCCTTTCGCAGTCCAAAGGTTGCACGCGAGAACTCCTTGTCGTGGCTCACCCACTCAGCCACAAGCCCGTACTCGGCCGATGGCTCGTCGAGCGAGCCGGCAAGAAGCTGGTCGTACAGCATACCGAGGCCCAGTGGAGGACTGCCCTTGATGGCATAAGCATTGAGCGTGTCGAAAGTGCCGATTCCGCGAAGCCGCACCTTCCCGCCTTTCGGTGCATCCGGATTGACCCAATCGAAATGCTGGAAGCCGGAGGCATACTGCGGCGGATCGACAAGCGACAGCGCGTGGACGCGCTTATCGCCAGCCATCGCACCCCCCGTCAGTGCGTTCAGGCTCATCAGAAGCACAAGACTGAGGGCATATGCCCGGTGGGCGCTAGTCATGTGCAGCAGCGGGACTCGAAGCATGAAGAAAACCCAGAACAGACGCTTATCGCTTGGCACGGGCAGCCTCGAGCTGGGCGGCTGCTTGCGCATCATACCACCAGGTGACGAGAACGCCCGGATCTTGTGACGGATGTTTCGCCGGACGGCCGAACTTCGACCAGTGAACGATCCATGCCGCGGGATTGAACCACTGAAGCACAAGGTAATGATTCCAGAGAATGACGCGATCCAGAGCGCGAGCGGCGACGATCTGCTCGTCTCGCGATTTGGCCGCAATCACCGCATCGATCAGCATATCAATGGCCGGATTCTTAATGCCGATCCGGTTCCGGCTCGCTTCCTTATCGGCCGACGCTGAGCCCCAGAGCTCCCGGAGTTCATTGCCGGGCGCATGGCTCATCGCGTAACTGTCGGTAATGACATCAAAGTCGAACTTCTTTAAGCGGTTCTCATACTGAGTGGGATCAACTACGCGGAGCGACACGCGCGCCCCGAGCTTCTCCAGTGCCTGCTTATAAGGCAACACGATGCGATCGAACTGAGTATCGAAGTTCAAAAATTCCAGGGACATGATTTCGCCGCCCTTGGCGTCACGCAGGACACCGCCTTCGACTTTCCAGCCGGCTTCAGCGAGGAGCTGGGCTGCTTCGCGCAAGTTCTTGCGCTGATCGTCGCCCGTGGCGTTGACAGGGCTCTTGTACTCGGCCGTGAAGACCTCAGGCGGGATCTTGTGGCGAACTGTCTCGAGGAGCGCGAGTTCGCGGCCTTCCGGCAGACCGCTATGCGCCAGCTCCGAGTTGTCGAAGACGCTATTGAGCCGGCGATAAAGGCCGTAAAATAGCGATTTGTTTGCGGTCTCGAAGTCGAAGGCAAGTGCAAAGGCACGACGCACGCGCGGATCCGCGAAACGGGGTTTGCGCGTATTGAACACGAACCCCTGCAATCCTGCGACAGTTTTGCGCTCGAGTTCGATTCTCTTCAGGTGCCCCGCTTTGACTGCCGGGATGTCATAACCCGTCGCCCACTTCTTCGAACTGCTCTCCTCGTTCAGGTCGATGTCGCCCGATTTCAATGCTTCGAATTCCGGAAGATCGTCGCGGAACATGGTGACGTGGACCTCACCGAAATTGTACAGGCCGAGTGCAACTGGTAGATCTCTGGCCCACCAATCCGGAACGTGTTCGTAAGTAATGCTGCGGCCAGCATCGAACGTCTTGATGCGGTAAGGACCGGAGCCGACGGGCGGCTCGAGCGTGGTTTCCGACAGGCTGCGCTCGCTGCCGTTCGACGATCTGCCGGTCCAATAGTGGCGCGGCACGATCGACAGCAGGCTCAAAGCGTATGGCAAATCGCGGTTGCCAGCATTGGTGAATCGGAATGAGACCTCGCGCTCGCCGGTGACCTCAGCCCGGGCGACATCACGGTAGTAAATAGCGACGGATGGACTTGCCTTCACTTGCTCTTCGAACGAGAAGACAACATCGGCTGGTGTAACCGAGCGGCCGTCGCTGAAACGGGCCTCGGGGCGCAAGCGGAAAGTAATCGAGCCCCGGTCAGCAGCAATCTCTGCCCACTCAGCGATGAAGGCATAGGCCGTTGCCGGCTCGTCGAGGCTCGGCGCGAACAGAGTGGCGTCGAGCAAGCTCAGGGCCGGCGCCTGCACCCCTTTGAAGGTGAACGAATTGAGGCTATCGAAGCTGCCGATTCCGGAGATATTGACCCTTCCGCCCTTCGGAGCTTTGGGATTGACCCAGTCGAAGTGCTTGAAGTCTGATGCAAGCTTGGGAGGTCCAACGCGTGAAATGGCATGCAACCGCTTCGCTACCGCTGGTTGTTCCTCAGCGATGGCACAGGGTCTCGCTGCCACGGTGACTAGGGCGACACAGAAGACAAGGCTCAACCAGCGTGGCATCAGACAAAGTGGTTCCCAGCTCCGACGACATAAGCAATGATGAGGCGTCAGAGCGAGTTGGGCAAATTAACAATTGGTCAGTTCGTAACCGCCCAGGAGTGGATGGCTGCCGCCATTGGGTCATGACGTCAGCCAACGAAGCCATGAAACCAAACGTTGCAATACGTCGAGCGCCAAATGTTACTTGGGCAAAGGCGCAGGGGCGTCCGATTGAGTGCGCAGATATGCCAGGACGTCGGCAAGGTCCTGGTAGTCCTTCACACCGACAAAAGCCATGCGATTGCCGGGGATAGTGTCTTTGGGATCGTAGATGTAGTGGGCGATCGATTGCCAATCCCACTTGCCGCCCTTGCCAGTCAGGGCGGGCGAATAGTTGGTGAAGCCTGGTGCCTTGCCGATGTCACGGCCGACGACGCCGTAGAGATTGGGGCCTAGCTTGTGTGCGCCACCTTTTTCCGAAGTGTGGCACTGCGTGCAGGCCTTGAATACATCCTTGCCGTTGTCCGCACTGGCCTTCGGGAGCAGCTCCGCAACCTTGGCGAAATTGAAAGCCTCCGCCTGCGCCGCAGCGCCACCGCCGGTTCCACCTTTAGGCGCGGGTAGCGTATAGCCAGCTTTCGCAGGGGCATCAGAGCCACTGAAGATGAGGCCCACTTCCTTCATTCCAAAAATGAACAGGCAAGCCGAGAGAACCCAGCCCGCGATCTTGTTGAACTCGTAGGAGTCCATGCTGCCCCAATCCCATAAGTGAAGGCGGACCTGCGCCGCCCGAAGTGGTCGCAAAACGCCCGTGACTATAGGTGTTCTCTTGTTGCTTGCAACAGAACGGCCTCCTGTTCTAGGAGGATGCGCCGAGGCGAATTGTCACCCTGGTGACGGGTCCAGGGGCGCCGCCGATCGCCCCGATTTCGCCGTCCACATGCAATGAGCGAGCGGCAACATGAGCACAGCGCTGATTGTTATTCCGGCCCGCATGCAGGCCTCGCGGCTGCCGGGCAAGCCAATGGCAGACATCGCAGGCGAGCCGATGATTGTCCATGTCTGGCGCCGAGCCATGGCGGCTGAGGTTGGTCGTGTCGTGGTGGCAACAGACACCGAGGAGATCGTCCGGGCGATCCGCGCGGCTGGCGGCGAGGCCGTCATGACGCGGGCGGACCATGCGTCCGGCTCGGACCGGGTCTACGAAGCGGTAAACAAGGTAGATTCCGAAGGGGACCACGAAATCGTTATCAATGTCCAGGGCGACTTGCCGACGCTTGAGCCACGGCTCGTTCGCGCTTGCCTGGCTCCTCTGGCGACCAAGAGTGTCCACATCGCCACAATCGCCTGCGAGATCAAAGAGGCGGGCGAGCGGATCAACCCCAATGTGGTCAAGGTGGTCGGAACGCCAGTGGCGCCAAACAGGTTGCGAGCACTCTACTTCACCCGGGCCACTGCGCCCCACGGCGATGGCCCGCTCTACCACCACATCGGCATGTATGCCTACCGTCGCAATTCGCTGGAGCGCTTCATCGGGCTCAAGCCCTCGCCACTCGAGAGACGTGAGCGTCTTGAGCAGCTCCGCGCGCTCGAAGACAGCATGCGCATTGATGTCGAGCTCGTTGACACGGTTCCACTCGGTGTCGATACTCCGGCTGACCTGGAGAAGGCGCGGCGCCAGCTCGCCAAGCGCTGAAACGATCGAGACTTTCACGTCATGACTGACCGCAAACCGAAGGTGGGAGCCCCGGCCCCCGCTGTCAAACGTGGCCGCGCCGGCGACAAGAAGACTGGCCGCATTGCCTACCAGGGCGAGCCGGGCGCCAACTCGAATATTGCCGCCAATGAAGTGCACCCGGAACTCGAACCGCTCCCCTGCGCCACGTTCGAGGATGCGATCCAGGCCGTCAAGTCGGGTGAGGCCCAGTACGGCATGATCCCGATCGAAAATTCTCTCGCCGGCCGGGTTGCCGACATTCACCATTTGCTTCCAGGCTCTGGTCTTTACATTGTTGGCGAGCACTTCTTGCCGATCCGTCACCAACTGATGGGCCTGAAGGGCGCCAAGCTCTCCGACGTTACCGACGTCTACAGCCACGTCCATGCTCTCGGCCAGGCGCGCAAGATAATTCGCGAACACGGGCTCAAGGCGCACGTCGCGGGTGATACAGCTGGCTCAGCCCGCCAAGTGGCGGAATGGGGAGACAAGACGCGGGCTGCTCTGGCGCCGAAGCTCGCGGCCGAAATCTACAATCTCGACATCTTAGCGCCCAACGTCGACGACTCCCCTAACAACACGACGCGCTTCGTCATTCTCGCACGAGAGCCCGACGATGCCGAACCTGGCAACGGCCCCGTCATCACGACATTCATCTTCAATGTCAGGAACGTGCCCGCGGCGCTCTACAAGGCCATGGGCGGCTTTGCCACCAACGGCGTCAACATGACCAAGCTCGAAAGCTATCAAATCAACGGCGAGTTTGTCGCCACCATGTTCTACGCCGATATCGAGGGCCACCCTGCCGACGAGCCGGTCCGACTTGCGCTCGAGGAGCTATCATTCTTCTCTACCGAGGTGCGCATCCTCGGCACCTATCCGGCGAGTCCCTACCGCGCTGAGATCCTGAAGCGCGCAATGCAGCGTCCAGATGGCGGCAAGGGCAGGCGCTGAGGAACCGGGCGCCCTGCCCTCTGAAAACCTTCCGCGCACGCCTGCCTCTCCCTTTACATTCAGGGATCAAGCCCCTATGTGCACGCGTTCACAGGGGACCGGGCCCCGAGGGTACCGGCCGCGCTCTTTGGGAGGCCTGGGGCGATGGCAAAACTCGACACGTTCGCGTCCGCAAACGCACTTCTCGCAGCAAGCAAGCCCGAGCGCCCGGTGGTAGGCTTTCGCCCGCACGCGGCGGGCCGAGCGGCGCGCTGGTTCCTGAGACATTTTCCGGGCGACGTCGCCTACGCCTACAAGGCCAACAGCGCCGTTTTCCTGATCGGTGCCCTATACGGCGCGGGCATCCGTCATTTCGATGTTGCCTCGCTGCCCGAAATCGAGGACGCGCGCACGATTCCCGACGCGACATTCCACTTCATGCATCCGGTGAAGTCGCGCCACGCCATTCGACGCGCCTATGGTATGGGCTGCCGCTCGTTCTCGCTCGACAGCGATGAGGAGCTGAAGAAGATCATGGAGGAGACGAGCAACGCGCGCGATCTCATCCTCTGGGTGCGTGTCGCCGTGCCGGCCAAGAACAGCCGCATCCCGCTCGAGCGCAAGTTCGGCATCATCGGCGCCCGCGCCGCGCGTCTTCTCGCCAAAACACGGCAGGCGGCGAAGGAGCTCGGCATCACCTTTCACGTGGGTTCGCAGACGGTGACGCCGGAGGCCTACACCATCGCTCTTGGCGAGGTGAAGAAGCTGATCGTCAAGGCTGGCGTGATGGTCGATCGCATCGATGTCGGCGGTGGATTTCCCTCGCGCTACTCAAACGAGATGCCGGCGCCACTCATCGACTTCATGAGCGCAATCCGCGAGGGTGTCGAAGCGCTGCCGGTCAGCGATCGCTGCCGCGTGATGTGCGAGCCTGGCAGGGCTCTCGTTGCGGAAGCGGAAAGCCTAATCGTGCGTGTCGACCATCGGCGCGGCGCCGATCTTTACATCAACGATGGCAGCTATGGCATGCTGTTCGATGCGGCGCATCTCGGCTTCGTATTTCCGATCCGCTTGGTCGGGCGCGAGGTCAAGGACCCCCACGTGCTCTCGCCGTTCGAGCTCTGGGGCCCAACCTGCGACTCGATCGACCACATGAAGGGCCCATTCCTACTGCCTGAGAACGTGCGCGAAGGGGACTACCTGGAGATCGGCAATACTGGCGCCTATGCCCGCGCCATTGCTGGAAAGTTCAACGGCTACGGTGTCTACGACGAGGTCATTTTCCAGGACGAGCCGATGTACACGATGTACGGCGACGTCCACTCCGACGCCGTCTCCGATGCCGCGAGCGCACAGGTGCTGCCGTCTTGATCAATTCGCCCGGCCCGAAGATGACTGAGTGGACTGCCAAGACGCTCGACCGGCCGGTTGGGCCGTCAGTGCACATCATGATTTGACCGTTGCCGGTTCGACGCATTGCGCTTGCATATCGCCGGGTCATCGCTAGCATTTTGATCATCGAATTGACGGCTGACCGGGAAGCACGACCGGCGATGGCCGCGTTGGGCGAACCATCGCGGGAGTCGGCCGTAACGCGCGTCGGCGCTGGCGCGTGGCTGCGGCCAGTGAAGTGCTATGCTGGCGCCGTGCGTCGGTTATCATCCTTCGTTCGGTCCACAATCGTGAGGAGGGAACAATGAAAAACTTCGGCATGCTCATCCTCGGGCTCGTGCTCGGCGCCGTTGGCGGCGGGGGCTACATGTACTCTCAGGTCCAATCGGTCACGCAGCAAAAGGCGGCCGCTGAGGAGGCTCATCAGTCCGCTCAGAAGGCCAACAAAGCGCTCGAGGACAAGGTCAAGTCCGTCGAAACCGCGAAGGCTGCGGCCGAGAAGGCAATGCAGGATTCCAAGGCCCAGTTCGATAGGATCACGACCGAGAAGACGGCGACCGACACCGCCCGCAAGGCCGCCGAGGACGGGCTCGCAAAGCTCAAGGGCCAAGTCGACGATGCGACGGGCAAGTTGACCGCCGCGCAGTCAGCCCAAAGCGCCGCCGAGAAACAGCTTTCGGATCTGCGCGATCAACTCTCAAAGGCGAACACCGCGCGCGAAACAGCGGAGAGAGCCCTCGCCGAGGCGAAGAAGCAGTAGGCCTCACATTCCCGCAGCCCGCAGCACTGGGATCGCCTCTGGGGCAACGCCCTTGAACACGCCGCCGGGCGAGCGCAGCCGCGGATTGATGAAGTGCGAGGCAAGCGCTCGCCGCGGCCGTGGGGAACGGTTCGGCCGCGAACAGTGCACCATGCTGCCGGCATGGATGGCGATGCCGCCAGCGTACACCTCGGCAGGAATGGCGCGGCGCTCCATCTCCGCAGGGATAGACGCAATGCCGTAGTAGAAACCTTTGCGCTTCTGCGGGTCCCAGAGCTGGTCATGCGACAGGATGCGGTGGTGTGAACCCGGCACGTACCACATGCAGCCGTTCTCGACCGTCGCATCGTCGAGGGGCACCCAAAGGCTGACGGATCCCTCGGTGCTGTCGTTGTTCGGCCAGTAGAAGTCGTCTTGGTGCCAGTTGACGGCGCCACCGGTGTGCGGCGGCTTGTAGAGGCCCTGGTAATGGACGAGCTGGATGTCCTCGCCTATCAGCGATTGCACGATATCAAGGAAAGCCGGGTTGCGAATGTGCTCGTCGAAGGCCCGGTGCAGCAGGTGCGCTGTACGGAGCTGATAAACCTTCTCATGCGCGTCACTGTCGTCGGCCGCCGCGCCATTGCGCAGCGCATTTTCGGAGGCAAGGCGCTCGACTGTCTCCATGTAGGCGGCACGATAACGATCCAGCGCCGCTTCGGAGAGGAAGCGGTCGATCAGCAGGTAACCATTCTCACGGAAGTGCTCGAGCTGCGCTGATGTAAGCTGCATGGACTTTCTCTCGGCTAGCAGCGTTAGGACATTCCAAATCCACTATACCTGGAGCCAAAGCCGGGATGCCATCACTCTATGTGCTCGCTGCGGATCGCAGAAAAGTACCGTTGGCTGAGGCGCCTGATCCTGATAGCTGGGCGGCGAAGCAAGCAGCGAGGTCGCCGTGAGATCGAAGCCGAAAACCATCGTGCATCTCGCGTATCTGCCGGGAGACGAAAGCTTTCTCGATCCCGACCGGGTGGATGCCGATGAGCCGGAAAAGGCGCGGGCGGTGGTGATCCCGTTCGGACTCGAGGCGACGGTCTCCTATGGCAGCGGCACGGCGCAGGGACCGGCGGCGATCCTGGCTGCGAGCCACCAGCTTGAGCTTTACGATGAGGAGCTCAGGCGCGAGGCCTACCGCGACTACGGCATCGCGGCGGTGCGGGAGCCCAAATTGGGCAAGAGGGTCGAGCTCGCGCTCGATCAACTCGCGGGGGTGGTTGGCGCGGTGCTCGATCAGGGCAAGCTGCCGTTCGTCCTTGGCGGTGAGCATTCGCTGACGGCCGGTGCTATCCGGCCGTTCGCCGAGCGCTACAAGGATCTCGTGGTGCTGCAGTTCGATGCCCATGCCGATCTGCGCGACGGTTATCAAGGGCATTACTATTCGCACGCGGCGGCCATGCGGCGCGTGCTCGATTTTGAGCACATCGAGCTGGTGCAGGTTGGCATTCGCGCGTTCTCGATGCCGGAAGCCGAGTTCGCTGCGGCCAACAAGAAGCGCCTCCACATGCATCTCGGCCTCGAGCAGGCGCGCTGGGACATCGAGAAGATCCTGGCGCCGCTGAAGGGTCGGCCCGTCTATATCACGGTCGACATCGATGCGCTCGATGGGGCGGTCATGCCGGCGACCGGAACGCCGACGCCGGGGGGCATGACCTATCTGCAGCTTCTCGCTTACTTGCGGCGCGCGTGTGAACTCGGAACGGTCGTTGGGATGGATCTGGTCGAGTTCGCGCCGATCAAGGGGTTCCACGCCTACGACTTCCTCGCTGCCCAGCTCGCCGCGAAAATGCTGAACTACGCCTGCTCGGGAACGAAGACCAGGGGCTCACGCCGTTGAAAGCGCAATGTGACGGTGCCAGGCTGAAGCCAGGCACCGAACGATGAGAGAATGCTATGAGCAGCGGTGAAAACAGCGGACGGGACATCGACCGGCGCGGGATGCTCGTGGGACTTGGAGCTGCGGCCGCGGCAATGGGTGCAATCAATGGGCTCGCAGCCGAGATCGAGATGCGGGGTTTCACAGCGCGCGCACTGGCCCAAGCACCGGCACCGGGCGGCGCGACCACGCCTGCAGCCGTGAAGCCACATCGCATCGACGTGCACCACCATTTCTCGCCGCCGCAGTGGATCGCTGAGGTGAAGGGCAACGAGCTTCTGCAACGCGCCAATGCCGACTGGACGCCGGCGCGCTCGATCGAGGACATGGACAAGGCCGGTGTCGCTGTCTCGGTGGTATCGATCACCAATCCGGGCCTCTGGTTCGGCGACACGGAAGTGACGAAGCGCATTTCGCGCGCGTGCAACGACTACGGCGCGAAGCTCGTCTCCGACCACAAGGGTCGCTTCGGCCTCTTCGCGGCACTGCCGATGCCTGACGTCGAGGCGACGTTGAAGGAGATCGGATATGCCTTCGACACGCTCAAGGTCGACGGCGCCCATCTCTTTACCAGCTATGGTGATAGCTGGCTCGGCAACAAGGCCTACGACGCGGTGCTGGCGGAGCTCAACCGACGCAAGGCGGTCGTGCACGTGCATCCGACGGCGGCCAACTGCTGCAAGAACCTCATTCCCGACGTTCGCGAAGGCGTGATCGAGTATGGCCACGACACGACGCGGGCGATCGTGGCGCTGATTTTCTCGGGCGCGGCGGCGCGGTTCCCAGACATTCGATGGATCTGGAGCCACGCCGGCGGCACGGCGCCGTTCCTGGCCGGGCGCATCGAGGCCAATGCGCAGCGGCTCAAGGACGCCGCGACGCGAATGCCGCGGGGTGCGATTCACGAGTTGAAGCGCTTCCACTACGACGTGGCTGGCGCGGCAAACGAAGGGGCACTGGCCTCGCTGCTGAAGCTGGTATCACCGGATCGTGTGCTGTTCGGCACCGACTTCCCGCCGGCGGGTCCGAGCGCCAACGTGGTGCAAGCACTGTCCGGGCTCGGCTTCGGCGAGGCTGACCTCAAGGCCATCGAGCGCGGAAATGCGCTGCGCCTGATGCCGCAATTCGGGTGATGTCCCGTTTTCCACGACGGGCCATGGGCTTTGCATCGGGGCAGCGGGATCAGCTAATCTCGATGGAGACCTCAACCGCCGGCCGCAATGATCGGGGAGACTTGGCCCATGGACGGATCGCAGCCAATGAGTGCCTCCGCTGACATTCTGGCGCGGGCGAAGAGTGTCGTACCGGTGCTGAAGGCGGCCAAGGCACGCACGGAAGCGGGTCGCGAGCTGCCGGCCGACGTGGTCGAAGCCATGCACGAGGCGCGGCTGTTCCGGATCCTGCTGCCGCGGTCGCTCGGGGGCGACACGGTGGACATCGTCACGCTTTCGAAGGTGACCGAGATCATCGCCTCGGCGGACGCGAGTGCGGGCTGGTGCGTCGGCCAGGGCGGCGGCTGCGCCATGTCGGCGGCCTACCTGAAGCCGCAGGTGGCCAAGCGGCTGTTCGGGCCACGGAACGCCGTGTTGGCCTGGGGCGCGGGCATCGTCGGCACGGCGGTGAAAGTGCCGGGCGGCTATCGCGTCTCGGGCAAATGGTCGTTCGCGAGCGGCAGCCGGCATGCGACCCTGCTCGGCGCTCACAGTAAGGTCGTCAACGAGCATGGCGAGCAGCTGAAGCGGCCCGATGGACGCCCGGCCGACGTAACGGCGCTTTTCCCACGTGCTAAAGCGAACATTCTCGATGTCTGGCACGTGATGGGGCTCAAGGGCACCGGCAGCGACAGCTACGAGATCAAGGACCTTTTCGTGCCGGAAGAAGAAACGGTCGATCGCGACCGCGAGGCCGAGGAGAAGGGGGTCGCCACCGATTCCGCGACCATCTACAAGTTCACCTCGACACAGTGCTATGCAGGTGCCTTTGCGGGTGTGATGCTCGGCATTACGCGCGGCGCTCTCGATGATCTGCGCGAGCTGGCGATGACCAAGCAACCGCGCGGGGCATCGTCGTCACTGAAGGACAGCGAGGTCTTTCAGTCCAACCTGGCAAGATACGAGGCGCGCTGGCGGGCGGCACGGGCGTTGCTGCACACCACGCTGCAGCAGGCCTGGGACGATGTTTCGGCGGGCAGCAAGCTCACCATGCAGCAGCGCGCTGACGTCCGGCTCGCCACGACACACGCGATCAACGAAGGTGTCGATATCGTTGCGCACGCCTACCGCGAGGCAGGACAGTCCGCAATTTTCGAGAACGCTCCGCTGGAGCAGCGCCTGCGCGATGCCCATTCCGCCTCGCAGCAGGTACAGGGCCGGCCGAGTCACTACATGACCGTTGGGCGGACGATGCTGGGCATGCCGCCGGACACGATGATGTTCTTCTGAGATCGGCGTGGACTGACCCCGCACACGCTTGATTACCTGGCGAGACCGCTGAGGACCGCTTTGATGTCGTCGATCCCGGCGCGCCGCCGGAAATCTGGATCGACAAAGCGGGCCCGGACTGTGCCGCCTTGGTCCACCACGAACGTCGCTGGAACCGGCAGCATCCAATAATCATTGCCATGGAATGCCGCCAGATCGAGACCACGTGACGTCAGCAGCTGGCGCAGTTCGTCATCAATCTTCATGACGAGGCCGAGCTCCATCGCGTAGCTATTGTCCAGATCGCTGAGGAACAGGATGGGAGCCTTGGGGTCCGCCCGGAGCCGCTTGTTGAGCGCGGCTGTCTCGGGCGTGATCACGACGATTTGCGCCCCGAGGCCGATGATATCCTCAGCAGCGTCAATGAGCGCTCCGACCTCGAGCCTGCAGAACGGACACCAGTGACCGCGATTGAAGCTCAAAACCGTTGGACCGCGCGCGAACAATGTTGACGACGCGATGATGCTGCCTCCATCCGATGGCAGCAGGAACGCCGGCATCGGCTCGCCAACACCAGGCGAGGTTGCCCCGATTTCGCCCGCGGTGAGCCGGGCGACGAGCCGGTCGTATCCAGCCGCGATCACCGGTGCCAGCTCGCGCATCTCATCTGCGTAAAAAGCAAGCTTGACGGCGAGCGGCTCTTGCAGGGCCTGCGCCTGGGCGAAAGCGTGTGCTGACGATTTAGTCATCTGGCTATGCCCGTGCTTCGAGGCTGCAGCATGGACGGGACCACTCGTTTGGGCAACCTCAACTTCCCTCCCTCAACTTCCCTCCCTCAACTTCCCTCACGTCCCCGGCGTGAAGACATTGCGCCCATCAGTATGGGTGACGGTGCCAGGAGCGCCGATCATGTCGGTGTCGACCATCGTTTGCAGCAGCTTCGGATCGTCAGGTGTGTTGGCAATGAACCGGCGGCCGTCGGCGAGGCGCCCGAAGAGAATAGCATACGACGGGCCCTTGCGGTCGTGCATCACCGTGTAGGTCTCAATAGTGCCGCGGCCGTTGGCGATCTCGGCCACGGCCGGTCCTTTGTCGCTGTCGATTTCGCGCTGATAGAGCGCCGGGTCCTTTGGCTTGAACGGCTTGGCTGTGGGGGTTGTCGAGTAGATGCCCGCCGACTGCTTGGTGACGTAGTTGCCGTTGGCGGTCACGAGGCCGAAGCTGCCGGGCTTGGCGCGCACCTCGTCCATCATCTGCGCGATCGAGTGCGTGACGTAGTTGTTGCCCGGACCGCCGAAGTATGGGAGCCCACCGGTCACCGTGAGCCCGCGCTTGTCATCGAGCGCGATGCTCATCTCCTTGCAGGCGATCTGCACGGCGGACGGGAAGCAGGAGTAGAGATCGAGCTTCGCCATGTCGCTCATCTTCTTGCCGGCCATCTCAAAGGCTTCGCGCGCAACGATGCGCATCGCCGGCGAGGAATGGTAGTTGTGCCGGTCCGAGATGTACCAGTGGTCGTGCGCGTCGGCGCAGCCGTGGAGATAGACCCAGCGGTGCTCGGGAATGCCGAACTCTTTCGCTTTCGCCACTGACGTGAGGATGATCGCCGCCGCCTGGTCGATGAAGGCGTTGGAGTTCATCAGCTTGGTGTAGGGAAAGCCGATGTATGGGTTGTCGGCGGAGACGGTGGCGATCTGTTCGGCGGTGAATCCTTGGCGGCGGTCGGCAAGCGGGTTCTTTTTCGCCACATCGGCGAAGTGGGCGAACAGCTTGCCGATCTCTCGCATGTGCTCTGGAACGGTGCGGCCGAGGCTCTTCCGGATGCCGTTCTCGAACAGCGGGTAGGAGAAGATGGCACCGGCCATGCGGTGGCGGTCTTCCACATCGTTCCAGCCGCGCGTCGCGACGCCCCACTCTTCGTAGCTGCCGCCTGCGTCCTCGTTCCAGTCGAGAGCGAACTTGGCGCGCTCAGCGGCCTTTTGGGTGGCGAGCGCTTCGCCGCCGCAGATCATTGCGGCGTTGACCTCACCACGCGTGATCATCTCGAACAGGCGATTGACGCACCATTTTGCGGCATGTTCCCGCCGGGGTGCGTGTAGATGAGGCGCTTGGCGCCGCTGTTGCCGATGCGGTTCGCGATTGATTTCGGTGAATTCTTCGGGCCGCCGAAGGGGCTCTTGAAGCGCCAGCTCGTATCCGAGAACGAGCGCAGCACCACGATCGTGTCGAGGCTCGAGAGCAGCTTGGTGCCGCCCTCCGCGTTCTCGGCCGCCTTCTTGGCGGCGGCCGCGGTGAGATCCATGGCATGGAGCGCACGCCCTCGGATCCGGCTCACGCTGCGTGATCTGGCCCGCGCCAACCAGAATAGGAATGCGGCTCTCGTCCATAGGGTTTCTCTTGAGCGGTTGAGTTTTCAGAGGATTGCGTCAGCAAGCGGCCGCATCACACGTTCTGCCGCTTACACCAAAGGAACGGCCCGTGCGGCTTCGTTGTCAACTCGCGATGTCCGGAAACGATCGGACTGGATCGCGGCCATCCCAGTCCCGCGCCGCCGCGGCGATGAGCTCGAATAGCTTCAGCTTCAGACCGCCGATGTCCGACAGCTCGAGAACCGTGCCGTGATGACCTCGGCTTTCAAAGTAGACGAAAGGGCCATAGCGGCCGGTAACGCCTTCATGTCCGACGCGAAAGCCCACATCGATCGCCCGCTGGCGATCGGAAGCGAAATTCGTCGTCCAGTAGGCGATGTGCGCATGGCAAACCGATTGGGAAAACGCGTTGAGCCCGGCCGTGCTCGGCACGCCGGGGTTCGCTGGTGAATAGAGGTCGGAGGGTGCCTCCAGGCCACCAATGCAACAAGTGTCGGTGTCCTTTCGACGCGCTCCGCAGGATCTTTCAAGTGCTCGCCCCGGAGGGGCGAAAGAGGCGTGGCAGAGATCAAGGGCACGGCCCCTTCGGGGCCTAATACGCTCGCTCCGGCTCAAAATTCTTGGGCAGACATGCCGCCCCTCACCCCGGGCGGCTCAGATCACTTGGCCCGACCCCGCCTCGATCAGGTGCATGTTGTTGAGGTCGGCCGCCATGCGCAGCGGGGCCCCGTCCTTGGCGCCGGCAGCCGGATTGGCTCGGCCGCAGACCTGAGTGCCGTTGACGGTGAAGTAGACGAACGTCTCCATCCCCATCGGCTCGGTGACGTCGATCTTGGCGTCGAACGGTACGATGCCGGGCTCCATGTGCTCGCGCGCATCGGTCAGATGCTCGGGGCGAAGGCCAAGCAGCAGTTCGCCGTTGTTCTTGTGCTGTGCATATTGACGGGCGCGCTGTGGCGGCACGGGCAGCGCAATCTCGTTGCCGACGCGCACGACAAGCTTGTCGTCCGCACTCTCGAGCCTGCACGGGAGAAAGTTCATCGCCGGCGATCCGATGAAGCCCGCAACAAAGCGCGTTTTCGGATTGTGGTAGAGTTCTTGCGGCGTTCCGACCTGCTCGATGACGCCGTGGTTCATCACCACCACGCGGTCGGCGAGCGTCATGGCCTCAACCTGGTCGTGCGTCACATAGACCGTCGTCGTGCGCACCTTCTGGTGCACCTTCTTGATCTCGATGCGCATCTGCACGCGCAGCTTGGCATCGAGGTTGGAGAGCGGCTCGTCGAACAGGAACACCTTCGGGTTTCGCACGATTGCGCGGCCCATGGCCACCCGCTGGCGCTGGCCGCCGGAGAGCTGCTTCGGCTTGCGATCCAGTAGCTCCTTAATGTCGAGAATGCGCGCCGCTTCGTCCACCCGCCGGTTGATCTCGTCCTTCGGAAACTTCTTCAGGCGCAATCCGAACGACATGTTCTCGTGTACTGTCATGTGCGGATAGAGCGCGTAATTCTGAAACACCATAGCGATGTCGCGGTCCTTCGGCGGCACGTCGTTGACGACATCCGGGCCGATCAGAATCTCCCCGCCGGTGATGTCTTCGAGACCGGCGATCATCCGCAGCGTCGTCGTCTTGCCGCAACCCGATGGGCCGACCAGCACCACGAACTCCTGGTCCTTGATGTCGAGATCGATACCCCGAACGGCCTGCACGCCGCCGTCGTACATTTTCACGCACTTGCGGATCGAAACTTCGGCCATCGTCGAATCACCCTTTCGTGGCGCCGGCGGTGAGGCCAGCGATGTAATAGTCCATGAGGAAGGCGTAGATGACCAGCGGTGGCAATGCGCCGAGCAGCGCCCCCGTCATGATCTGTCCCCAGTTGAAGATGTCGCCTTTAATCAGCGACGTGATGATCCCAACCGGCAGCACGAGCTGATCGGTCGAAGTTGTGAAGGCCAGCGGATAGAGGAACTGCGCCCACGATACGGTGAAAGCAAAGATCGTCGCCGCAATCAGGCCCGGCAGCGCCACCGGAATGAAGATCTTGGTCAGCGTCTGCATCCAGGTCGCGCCGTCGATCAGAGCCGCCTCGTCGAGCTCCTTCGGGATCGAGGCGAAGTACCCGATCATGATCCAAGTGCAGAACGGCACCGTCAGAGTCGGATAGAGGATCAGGTTGACCCACCACTTGTTGATCAGCTGGATTCCGGTCAGCTCATTGAACACCGCCATCATCTTGAACAGCGGAATGAACAGCAGCGTCTCGGGGATCAGGTAGGTCAAGAACACACCTGTCGCGAGCGTCGCCGAGCCCCAGAATTTCATTCGGCTCAGCGCGAATGCCGCGGGCACGGAGATGAGCATCGTCGTGCTCACCACGATCACGGCGACAAGGGCCGAGTTGATGAAGAATGTCTGGAACTGCTTCGACCCGATAAGTTCCCGATAGTTGTCGAGCGTCGGATTGAAAACCCACCAGGGATTGTGCAGCGAGGAGATCTCCTGGCTCGTCTTCAGAGACGTGATCAACATGTAGATCGGCGGCGTCAGAAAGAAGATCACGAACAGGATCAGGAAGACGTAGGACCAGCGCAGCGCCCACTTGCGGTCGCGCTGCATGCTTCCGTACTTCGGGCGCACGACGGATATGGCGCTCGTGGCTGAGGGTGTTGCTGTCGATGCGGTCATGCCTCGTTCCCCCGGCGGTTGATGTCACGCAGGATGAAGATCGCGGCGACTGTCAGGATCGGCACCATGAACAGCGACACCGATGCGCCGAGCGGAATGTCGCCGCCCTCGATGCCGACCCGGAAGGCCCAGGTCGCGAAAACGTGCGTCTTGTCGAGCGGATCGCCGCGCGTCAGCACGCGCACGATGTCAAAATTGGCGAACGTCACGATCGTCGAGAACAGCGCCGTGATCGCGATGATGTTTCGCATCATCGGCAGCGTGACGAAGCGCATCGTCTGCCACCACGTCGCGCCGTCGATCTTTGCCGCCTCATAGAGCTGCTCCGGCACTGATTTCAGCGCCGCCAGGTACATGATCATGAAGAAAGGCGCGCCGATCCAGATGTTGACCAGGATGACGCAGAACCGCGCCCAGTAGGCATCGCCGATCCACGGCACGGGCGCTATCCCGATTTTCTCGAGCAACCAGTTGAAAGCCGAGTGCGACGGATCGAACAGCCACAGCCAGGCCAGCGTCGACATCGCCGCGGGGATCACCCACGGGATGAGCAGCATGCCCCGCCACTTCCGCTGCTTGTTGGACGGCACGTTGTGCACAAGATGCGCGATGATGAACCCGAGCAGAGCTTTGAAGAACACGGCGGTGAGCGCGAAAATGCAGCTCTGTTTCACCACCATCCAGAACGTCTCGCGGGTGAACAGGAACGAGAAGTTCTTGAGCCCAACGAACTCCGTCATCCGCTTGTTGAGCGTCGCGAGATGCAGCGAGTAGATCGCCGGATAGATGACCAGGACGGCGATCAGCACGATCAGCGGCAGCGTCATGAAGAACGCGATCGTCGACTTGCGCGAGAGCCAGAGCCGCAGTCCCGGCGACGGCCTTGTACGTGACGTTGGCATCTCGGCGGAGAGCGTTGTCTGAGCCATCTGCTAATCGCTCCTTGGCACCTGATGAGCACTGCCTCTCGATGGGCGCAGGTTTCCCGCAGCGCCCCGGCAAAGATCACCGCATGAAGCCTTCGACCTCGCTCTCCGCCCACGCGAGCGTCTTCTCCATCGGCTCGCCTTGGAAGTGGCGCACGACCATCTTGGTCATGATGCCCTGCGTATAGATTTGCTCGGCGATGGCGTGCGGACTGGGCATTGCGGCTACCGCCAGGATCTGGTCCGCATGGGGATCCGGGTAGTGGTAGAGCGTTCCCTTCGGCGGTCCGATTTCCGCCCAGGTTGCGAAGGTCTTGAACTTGGCATAGGGCGGAATGTCGTAGCCCTTGCTGGCTTTCACCATCGTCTCGGCGGCATCGCGTGATGAGAGGTGCCGCAACAGGCTCTTGCCCGCGCTCTTGTTCTTTGAGAACGACCACACACCGAGCGCCGGCTGCAGGAATGATGCGAAGCGGCCCTTCGGCCCCTTTGGCATCGGGTGGTGCCATGTTTGCTCGGCGATTTGCGGCGCATCGCGAACGGCGACGGCCCACGCGCTGGGTGGATTCAGGATCATCGCCGTCTTGCCCGCGACGAACAGCTTATTGTTGGAGGCATCGTCCCAGGACGGCGCGTCGGCCGGCAGGAACGCCGTCAGTTTCTTGCAATAATCCATCGCTTGTCGGACGCCGTCCGACTTGATGGACAGCTTGCCGCTCTCATCGACGAGCGTGCCGCCGAACGCGGCAAAAATTGCTCCTACCGAATCGACGCTGTCAGCCGTCGTGCCAAGGCCGATGCCGATTGGAACGCCGGCCTTGTGACAGGCCTCGGCGGCTTTCAAGAACGCATCATAGGTCCATTGATCCGATTTGGGCGTCCCGCCTGCGGGATAGAGGGCCTGCACATCGATGCCCGCGTGCTGCTTCATCAGGTCGATACGGGTCGAAGGCCCCTTCATCTGTGCGCCGTAGGTGGACGGAATCGCGCGCCAAGTCCCCTTGATCTGCGCGAGGTATTTCGCAACGCTCGAGACGTCACCGTTCTCTTTGATGAGGTCTTTGACCACATCATCCATCGGCTCCAGAACCTCGGCATTGCGTGATGTTTGCCACGACGGCAGGTACATGAGGTCGTGGCCGGATTTAGCCTGAGCCTCCGCGACCACGGTCAGATTGAGCTTGTTACCCTGGCTCGTGATGAAGTCGATTTTGACGTCGACCTTCTCCTTCTCCGCCCAGGCCTTGATGAGCTTCTCGGTTTCGGCGTTTGCGCCGGGCACCCAATGATCCCACATCCCGACATTCAGACTGCCGGCAGCATGCGCCGAGCGAACGAAAGGCGCAGCAAGTGACGTCGCGGCGGCCGCCGTGGTGAATTGGCGCCGGGAAAGCTTGGGCATGTCGTCCTCCACTCGAGGATCGCAGTGCGGCCCTTCCCAATCAGGGCGCGGGGCGCGCGCCGGTCCGTCGTTGATTTTCTTCAACGAGTGGCGAGGAACCGAGGCTTCCCAGCCATCGTTCACATGAAAGTAAAGCGCATCGCGAGGCACCTGACCAGATGGTATCTTCCTGAGCGCGCGAAATTCTCGATGGCAGAATGCAACCGATCGGTTTCGCCGAATTCCGGCCGCTTCATCTATCGCGTTGCAGCACAACATTTGATTGTCGTCAGCGCCGGCTTCGACATAGCGTCTTCAATGACGGGCGCAGAGAAGACTGCGTGACCTGAGTTGGATCCGTCCGGCTTTGGCTTGAATAATCATCGGCACAAGTTGCGCTCCGTCCATCCAAGGGGAGCAAGCAAATGATCAAGTCGACATCGACACGACGTCGGTTCCTGAAAGTCTCGGCGGCCTCGGCGGCCGCCTTCGCTATGCCTTATGTGCACGGCGCGCATGCCGCCGGAAAACTCTCGGTCGGTCTTTGGGACCACTGGGTTCCCGGCGCCAACAATGCCTCTACCAAGTTGATCGAGGAGTGGGCGGCCAAGGAAAAGGTCGAGGTTCAGATTGACTACATCACCAGCCAAGGAAACAAGCTGCTCCTCACCGAGCAGGCCGAGGCCCTTGCCCGAACCGGCCACGACATCATGACGTTCCGCTGCTGGGGCCCAGGCGATCACGCCAAGATTCTCGAGCCGGTCGATGACATCATGACCGACGTGATCAAAAAGCAGGGTGAGGTCGCGAAAACGGTCGAGTACCTGGGTCGTCAGAACGGCCGTTGGGTTGCCGTTCCAGCAACTCGCGGGAGCAACACCAAGGGACCGTGCACGCGCATCGATCTTCTGAAGGAGCATGCCGGCATCGATATCCTGGCGATGTATCCGGCAGGCGCACCCGCCAAAGCCGACGCTTGGACGCTCGACTCATTCCTAAGAGCGGCGGAGGCGTGCCACAAGTCGGGAGTGCCGTTCGGCATCGGGCTGGGCACGACGCCCGATTCAGTTGACAGCGCCGGCGCATTTTTCGATGCATTCGGCGCGCATCTCGTCGACGCGAAGGGCAACATCACAGTCAAGTCCGACGCGGTCCGCCAAGCCCTCGAATACTGCGTGAAGCTGGCCCGCTTCCTGCCGCCCGATGCGCCGTCCTGGGACGATGCCTCGAACAACAAAGCGCTTGTCGCCAGCAAGAGCGCCCTCATTCTCAATCCGCCGAGCGCCTGGGCGGTCGCCAAGCGTGATGCGCCGAAGGTTGCGGAACAGATCTGGCATCACGGCATGCCGATCGGTCCGAAAGGCCGGTTCACACCTGCAATCCCGTATTTCTGGGGCATCTGGGAGTTTGCCAAGAACAAGCCTGCGGCGAAGAGCTTGCTCCGTCATCTCTCCGAGGCACCGGCCATCGAGGCGATGGTGGCGGCGAGCCAAGGCTTCGACATCCCGGCCTACGCCAACTTGACCTCGATCAAGACCTGGGCCGAAGAGGGACCGCCCAAGGGCTCTCTCTACCACTATCCGATCCGCGACAACCACCAGCTCCCGTCGATCGCTGGTGCGCCGGCTCCGGCGCGAATAGCGGTGCAGCTCTACATACAGGGTGTCATGCCAAAGATGATCGTGCGCCACTTGCAGGGTGAGCCGATGGAAAAAACACTCGCTTGGGCCGAGACCGAGATTGAAGGTTACATGCGCTGATGCGGGCATGCGGCCCGCCCGCGCCTACCGCTTTCCTGCCGGCGCGGGCGGCGATGTCGACGAAGACCACCCGTCGAGGACTTCGGACGCGGGCTTCTGAACGGCATCGGCGCCCCGCCGCGCCTCCGGCGGGCTCGAGTTCACCCTTGGTGCGCCAGGCTTTGCGGGTGCCTCGACTCGGGGTGTCACCCGCGGGTTCTGGGGACCCATCTGGAAGAGTTCCCGCAGGAATCCAGGTGCGCCAAGGCCGATCGGGTTGAAGATCACCTGTGGCTGCGCCATTGGCCCCGTGATTGCAAACGGGATCCCGAGCACGCCTTCGCCTCGCGGTCCGGTCAATATGGGTGACAGGATTGGAATCTGACCCACGACACGATTGAGACCCGAAAGTGGGACATAGGTGCCACCAAGGTCCATGCGCTGCGCTTTAAAATCGAGCTTGCCCCGCAAGCTCGTTCCCACCAGCGGACCGCGCGCATCGGCCTCATCGATCACAACCTGGGCGTTGCCGACGGAGAAGGTCGCATCGAGCGACTCGAATTCGAGCTGCTCGCGCACGACGCGCCGCCGCGGTGTGCCTGCCGAGATGGCGGGGCGGCTGTCCTGCACGGTACTGTCGTCCGCGTTCTGGAAAACCTCGGAGATGATCGCATCTCCAAGAATGCGAAATCCGCGGATCTTCAGCTTCCCGGTTTTCTCGACCGCGCCGCGCCCCTCGAGGTTGACCTCGAGCTGGCCCTTGCCGCCGGCCATGTTCGGATAAAACCCGATCAGCTTCAGCGCCTGACCTGCGTCGTTGGTTTCGACGACAACGATCCGCTGGCGAGTCTGATCCGGTTTGAGCGTCGCTGTCAGCGGCACAGCGCCGTCCATGACTCCCTTCATTTCGAGACCAGCGACCTGCTCGGCCCTCTTCGCAAAGCGGAGATCGACTTGCCTAAGGGCGGTATCGTGAGCACCGAGGACATTATCGATCTTGGCATGGATCTCGAGGCCGGGCCGGTCCTTACGTGGTTTCGGCCGTTCGTGGCCGATTGCATAGAGCGAGCGAAAGAAATCACGGCCATCGAAGGTCTTGCCTTGCGCTTTGACCTCCCAGACCCTGTCCGGGCGCAGCACGCCCTGAACTTCGAGATTGCTTACTACATTGAGTGAAAACTCCGGAAAATAGTACTCTCGCGCGCGATTGTCGGGACCGATGCTGATCCATCCATCGATCGCTATCGTCTCGCCAGACACCTTGAAGTTCTGCAATTCAAACCCTTTGCCCTGCCGGCCTCTGCCCACGTCGAAATCCACCCGCGCAGGGCGGCCGACGGGTTTGCGCCAATGCAGCTCGTCGAGCATGAGCTCGGCGGACGTCAAGTCGCCACTCACATGCAATATCGGCTCATCGGCTTTACCGCGTTGCACGCTGATTTCGATCGGAACCTCGCCCTGAACCAGATTGTCGAGGTCGAGCCCCAGCAGAGTGCGATCCGCATTGTCGAGACGCGCGGTCAGTCGGACAGGGGACTGCTTGGTGTCCGTTGCGCCGATCTGCCAGCTTCCGGCGAGCTTCGCGGCGATACCAGCCAACAGCATGTCACCCCGGACGTCGATCGATTTCTCGGTTGCCGCGATGATGATCGTCGCACCATTGATGTCATGTTGCGCCAAGGCATCCTTGATGCGCCCGTCCGTGATCCGCGCTCGACCTTCATAGCGCACGTCAGCCGATGAGAGTGTCTCGCTGAGCGGCAGAGTGGCTTTCAGCTGTCCTTCGAGCTTCCCGTCGATATTTGCCACCGGGATCGTGATATTGTTGCTTCTGAGCAGACCGATCGGCTCGCGATCGAGGATTTCGGCTAACGCCTGCACGCTGCCTTGGCATCGCGCCGACACTTCAGCGAATGGTCGCGGCTTGTCGATATCGACGGCGGTGAACCGCCCCGCCTTGCAGCTTACGCGCCGGTTGGCACCGGCCGCCATGTGCAAGTCCGGGGCGGACAGCTCGACGCTGTCGCCTTCCAGTCTCAGCAGCGCTCGAGGTAGCTCGACCGGCGGGAGCTCTTTTCGAAACTGGACCTCGATGTCTGCCGCCTCCAGCGTCAACGACTGTTGCCGTTCACCGGCGCTTCTAACGGCTGGATCGACGTCGCCGGCGTAGATCTTGAAAGCTCCTCCCTTGAGATCACCCTTGATGACCCGCTCCATCACGAACGCGCGTGAGCGCGGTGCCAGCGCCTCCGGCCAAATCGCCTTCAGCGTCGACAGGGCCATTGGGCTGATGCGCCCTTCGAACTGCGTCGTGCCGGCCATCTTTCCACTGGCGTTGATCTCGGCGCCCGCGATCTTGAGCGCAAATTGCTCCACGTCGACATGCCCTGAGCGTGGTGCTGTCTTGCCGCGCAGCACAAGTGCCTCAATCGGCATCGGCTCGATGCCCTGCGGTGGCGCCAGTGAGCCGCTCAATGAGCTGAGATCGAATCTGAAACCGGTCGCACTGTCGCCCTCGATGCGGCCCCCGAAATCAAGCCTATTCGCACCGCTTTCGATCGCAATGCGTTCGAGCTCGAACGCATTGCCGTCGGTCCGGACGGTCAGTGATCCGCGATCAACGGCGAGCGGAACACCGTTGAGCCCGGCCAGATAGACGTTGCCTTTTCCCAATGCGGTTTGGATGGTCGCATGATGAAGCCCCGCCCCTTTGTCGAGAGTCGCACTTGCCGTGCCGGTGACTGGCACATCGATCCCGGCAAAAGCAGAAAATGCCGGCAGCTCGCGGGCGATGTTTCTGGGCACGAGACCGTCAACGGCAAACTCCAGCTTGAGCGTTTGCGCTTTTTCCGCCTCATCCGCTTTGACTTCGATCGTCCACGGTTGTCCGCCGGTGACAATTCTTGCCGCTGCCGTGACCACGCTCCTTTTCTGACGATGCGAGAGGTCGATGGCCAGGTCGTCGATCTTCCAGGTGTCCTTTCCTGACGGGCCCGCAATCTCGAACAGGGCGGTCTTGAAAGCCACCGTCTGCAGAGCCGCTGTATCGCCGTCACGCCGCAAGTGTGCGATCATGGAAGCAACGACACCCATGACGTCACTACCGGTTTCGATTTGTCGGCCGGAGTTGGCGCGAGGCGGCTGCTCGGCAGTGTGTGCCGGTGCCGCAACCGCGCCTGCCGGAGCGGCCGCACCCACCTGACCGGCGCGCTGCGCTTCTTGCTCTCCCGCTGCACTGGCGACCGTGAAGATGAGCTTGCCGTCCGCTCCATACGCCAGACGAAAGCGAGGCTCTAGCAACGTAATCCTCTGCGCCGCGACGCGGCCGCGCAGCAGGCTTGCCGGGCTGATCTGAATCCCGGCGGATTCGGCGGTCGCGATCGTGCGGTCTGCTCCATCCGTGACATTGACGCCCCTCAGGTGCACCTCGACATGCCCTTGAACACCGAGTTGCAGGACAGCATCTTCGATCGCAACGGTCAGCCCTGGCAACTCGGCGTTGACAGCACGCACAGCGGTCTCGGCCAGGAAACTGACCGGCAATGGGCCGTGCAGCAGACGAAGATACAAGGCACCGAGGCAAAGGAGTACAACGCAACCACAGGCGCCGAGACCTTTCGCGAGCGCTCGGCTCATGCGCGCGATCATCGATCGTCGCGCTCGGCCCTGTAGCCGACGCTTCCCGCCTTTCGGTTGTGGGATGTTCGGGCGGCGGGGCGGTACGGTGTTCGGACGCACGGCTGGCGCGCCCGGCCCTGTGCGGGTCAGGCGATCATGGCCACTGCTACCATTGCCCGATTGCGTCACGACCCCCTTCGCGCCCCGCCAAATGTCTCACGAATGCAACAAGCGAACTCACCGCGCCGGCCCATCACTCGGCTGCCTACATTTCGCGGCCGAGAACGCCATGCTACGGATCACGCTGGTTAATCTGCACTGTACGCGATTACTTGGATGGAGAAGTGCCGTTAGAATAGAGACGAAAGGAAGGCAACATGCTTGAAGCTGGCACAGCCGCACCGGATTTTGAGCTTCCAGGCGATTCGGACAAAGCCATCAGGCTGTCCAAGCTCAGAGGCAAGAAAGTTGTCGTCTACTTCTATCCGAAAGACGATACCTCCGGTTGCACACGGCAAGCGCAGGACTTTTCCCGGCTCGCCACGGAGTTCAAGAAGGCGGGCATTGATGTGATCGGAATATCGCCGGATAGCATCGCCAGCCATGCGAAATTCCGCGCCAAGCATGATTTAAGCGTTCAACTCGCGTCCGACGAGGACAAGAAAACCGCCAACGCCTACGAGGTCTGGGTCGAAAAATCCATGTACGGTCGCAAGTACATGGGCATAGAGCGCTCAACCTTCCTCATCGACGCCAAAGGCAAGCTCGCCAGGATCTGGCGCAAGGTGAAGGTGCCCGGCCACGCCGAAGAGGTGCTCGCGGCCGCCAAGGCTCTGAAATGACACGGCTCCTCTGTTGGAACAACTTGTGGAACAACTTGGCCGAAGCGGCGCGCCGGATCGTTGCCGAGCCCGACCCGATGGCCAAGGTCGCTCTGGCTCAAAGCGCGGCTGCGGCTTGGTTCGGCCGGCGCCTGTCGCTTGGCCCGCTGAGCAGCGCAAGTCCGATGCCTGGAAGGCCAGGCCGGCCTGACCGGCCGTTGCTGCTGCCGCCTCGCGCGATGCCGAAGCGATCCGCGTTCGATGAGGCTGGGCGCATCGCGCTCCTCCATTCGCTTGCCCACATCGAGCTCAACGCGATCGACATGACGTGGGACCTGATTGGCCGGTTCCACCATTGCCCGATGCCCCGCGCCTACTACGACGATTGGGTCAGGGTGGGCGGTGAGGAGGCATCGCATTTCGAGCTCATTCATCGCAGGCTGGCGGAGCTTGGTGCCGCATATGGCGACCTGCCGGCGCACGACGGCCTTTGGCAAGCGGCGCAGGCAACGGGCGCAAGCCTTCTCGCCCGGCTGGCCGTCGTGCCACTGGTTTTGGAGGCCCGAGGACTGGACGTCAGCCCCTCCATCATTGCCAACCTGGAGCGCGCTGGCGACGAGCCGACGGCTGCCGTGCTCGGGATCATCTATCGAGACGAGAAAGGCCACGTTGCCATAGGGGCCCGGTGGTTTCGCTACATGTGTGAGACAGCAAACCTGCCGCTGGAGCCGACGTTTCAAAGTCTCGTCCGGCAGCACTTTCGGGGTCCCATCAAGCCGCCATTCAATGATCGGGCGCGGGCCGAGGCCGGATTGACCCCGGGCTTCTACAAGCCGCTCGTCCGCGCGACGCACGGAGCCAGCTGATCGCCTGCTTCCCGTACTGATGCCACAATGTATCTGGGCCATGCGGGAAAGAGACGCCGGCAACCGGCGACCGATGACCGGGTCGCGCGGCTGTGCTAAGTACCGCCTCGGGGGTTGGCGCTCATGGTGGTCTCGACCGTGTTCGAACCTTCGGCACGCAGTTATTGTGCGTGTTCGTTATGTGTTGGGGAGCGTAGCGTAAATGTTCACGAAGAAGCCCGATAAAGAACCGACGGCGTTCGATCTGAGCCGCGGTGCTCCTCCACTTCCGGGCGGTGGATCCATGTCGTCGGTTGCCGCCGGTGCACCGCGAGTCGCGGGCCGTCCGAGCCAATCGCAAATCGGCACCGATTTGGCGATTATAGGCAACCTGGTCTCCAAGGGCGAGGTCCAGATCGACGGCGAGATCCAGGGCGACATTTACGCCGCCAACATCGTCATCGGCGAGAGCGCCAAGATCACCGGCAGCTTGGTCGCCGAGGAGGTGATCATTCGCGGGACGGTGATGGGCTCGATCCGCGGCAAGCGCGTTGTCCTGCAGTCATCGTCGAAGGTCGAGGGCGACGTCTTCCACAGTCAGCTCGCCATCGAGCAGGGCGCCTACTTCGAAGGCAAGTCGCGCCGGATGGAGGATCCGACGGCCGGTATCCAACGCCCCGAAGTGAGCGGCATGGCGGCAAGCAATTGAACGCCGCACCAGGCGGCAATTTTCGATCATGTGACGGTGTTGCCGCGCGCGATTGATCGCGTATTCAGGAGAGCGCCCGTATGCACGACCGGCTTACGATCCATGGCAGTTTCACCTCGAGCTCCAGCTACAAGCCGATCCTCTTTCTGGCGTTGTCCGGGCTGCCATTTTCATTTCGCACGGTGAACTTGAAGAATGGCGTGCAGAAGGAGCCGGAGTATCTCAGCGTCAATCGGTATGGCCAGGTGCCGGCTCTGCGGCACAAGGGGCTCACCGTCGTACAGTCGAACGTCATTCTTGATTACCTGGCGCGCGTCACCGGCACCTTTGAAGGCCGGACGGAGCAGGATCGGTGGACAGCGCGCGAATGGCTCTCCTGGGAGGCCGACAACATCACCAACATCGCCAAGGTCCGCCACTACAGCCGCTTCCGAGCTGTTGACCCCGCGGTCATGGCTTATTTCCGGCCGCTCGCAGAGGGCGCGCTGACCTTCATCGACAAGGCGCTCGAGGGCCGCCAGTGGCTCGTCGGTGACACCTGCACCATTGCCGACATCGGCTGCTGGGGACGCATGGTGTTCATGGCCGAGGGTGGGCTCGAGATCGCTCGCTGGCCGAACGTCGAAGAGTGGTCGGCGCGCCTCAAGGCGATGCCGCGCTTCGCACTCCCCTACGATCTGATTCCGAAGAAGGACACCGAGTTCCCAAGTGCCTGACGTTTCGTCCTGCAGCCCGAAGCGCCGAGCCGTGGAGTTACGGGCGGAAGTAGCGAAACCCGAACAAGATGTCCTCCTTGCCAAACGTAGCCCAATAGAGAGCGATGCCTGCAGCTGTTGGCGGAGCGCAGCGAGACCGTCTCCCTTTTTCAAGTTTAGCTCCAGAGGGCGAACGGGTCTCGATTGCGAAACCAACGCTTTCTCACGCCAGAAATCGTTCTTGCACACCCGACTGCGCAGTTGCGGACGCGCTGCGAGACGGCTAACCCGGCTTTCTCACGCGGGGTAGCTTGGTTCGGATTTCTGCGACCGGACGCTGGCATGATGTGCATTGGCCAGGCGGGGGCAATGCCGCCGGGCGGCGTTTCGGTCGGGGCATTTTCTCGGCAGTTGACGATCGGGGTTCGGGCGCGACTCAGGCCGCGGCGCATCGCAGCCGATGGGCTGCGAGCGCGAAGATCGCCTGCGCGGGGCAGGCAGACCTTGATGCGACGAACCGAGCGGGTGACGAGAGCACCGATTTTCAAAAGCCTCAGTCGGATCGTGCCGCACGTCGCTTCGGCGAGATCGGTGCCGACGAGCCCGATGCGCCGGAGTGCGCACATCAGGACGTAGGCCATCGACGCGAACCAGAGGCGAAGCTGATTGGTCCGCATGGTGGCAGCCGGCGTTCGGTCAGCAAAGAGATCGCCCTGGCACTCCTTGATGCGGTTCTCCATGTCACCGCGCGCGCAGTAAAGCTCCTCATAAAGCCGGCGCGCGCCGAGGCGCCCCTGCGACAGCGAGGTGACGACGAAGCGCGGATTGGCCTTGCCGGTGATCCATTCGGCTTTCGCCACGACACGTCGCTCACGCGACCAGCTGTCCCGTGTCGTCCACGTGAAGTCCTTGAAGCGGCGCGCTGGCCGGCCTGTCTGGCGCGCTTGGCCCCGGGCCTCGACCAACTCGCGCTTAATGGCACCGATCAGACGCTTATTGCGCGCGAGGCCGAACACGTAGTCGACGCGATTTGCCTCGCACCAGCTCATCAGATCGTCGCGGCAGAAGTCCGAGTCGGCCCTGAGCACGATGCGGATACGCGGCCAGCGCGCCCTGATCTGCCCGACGATGCGTGCGATCTCTTCGCGCGCGCCGTGTGCGGCATCGATGTTCGCCGGCCGTTGCTTGGCCGCGAGCAAGTGCCGGCCGCAGAAGATGTAGAGCGGCAGATAGCAGTAGCTGTCGTAATAGCCGTGGAAGACGCGTCCTTCCTGGTGCCCGTGCAGGGGATCGTCGGTCGCGGCGAGATCGAGAATGATCTCGGCAGGAGCCTTGGCGTGTGCGTCCAGGAACAACGCGACGAACAGCGCCTCGATGGCGCCGACATCGTGGCCGATCTTGTGGTAGCGGCCGACGCCGCCGCGCAGGGATTGTTCCAGCCGGTTGAGCGTCGACTTGCCCGCGAGCGCAGCGCAATCGGATCGGCTCGCCTCGAGCTTGCCGGCGAGCGTCGCGAGCACCGGGTCATGGCGCAGCTGGTCGTGGTCATTGAGGTCCTCATAGCTGAGCGCCAGACCGAAGACGCGCTGGCCTATCAGCGTCTCGAGGCGGTGCTCGATCAGAGCCGGATCGCGGGCATCGACGAAGCAGGAGGCAAAGCGCCGAACCAGGCCGATCGCCTTGTCGGTTGCCCCGAGCAGCAGCGCGCCGCCGTCCGAGGTGATGGCACCGCCGTCAAACGAGCCCACAACGGCGCGGCCTGCGACGGTTCCGAAATCGAACGAATCCTGACTACACTCTGTCGGCATCGGGGTACCTCCGGGCTCGCGCTGAAAGTCGTTGTGGCACAACCACTTTCGCTGAGTCGGACCCCCGATGCTCCTACCCACCGTGAGAAAGCCGGGCTAAAGCGTCGTGCTTTTATTTGGAATCGGGGATTCCCCAAATCAGCGAACTGTGATTCATCCTGCTTGGAGGTGGATCATGGGGCGATGGTATTCGGTGGATCTGCGACGTCGGTTGGTCGATTGCGTCGCAAAAGGGCAGTCACGGCGCGGTGCGGCCGAGGATCTCTGTGTCAGTCCCTCGTTTTCGGTGAAGCTTGTCGCGTGGCACGAGCAAACAGGTTCCTTGGAGCCCGTATCCCAGGGGCGTCCGCCTGGCACGGGCAAACTGGCATCTTACCGCGAGTTCCTGATCGGTCGGATCAAGGAGCAGCCAGACATCACGATGCCAGAACTTGCGGCAGAGCTCAAAGAGCGCCACGGCATCGAAGCCGATCCGGCGTCGTTGTCTCGGTTCCTATGCAAGGCTGGCCTCAGCTATAAAAAAAACGCTGCTGGCCAGCGAGCGCGCGCGCTCTGACGTTGCCAAGGCGCGCAACACCTGGATCAGCAAGCGGTTGCCGATCATGCGGGACATGCCGCATCGGCTCGTGTTCATCGACGAGACGTCGACGAGCACGAAAATGACGAGGCTGCGCGGACGTGCTCCGAAAGGCGAGCGATTGCCCGGTGCGGTCCCTTTCGGGCACTGGCAGAGCCAGACTTTCATCGCGGCCTTGCGGTGTGGCGGTCTGACCGCGCCCTGGTTGATCGAAGGAGCGATGGATCGCACCGCTTTCGACCTCTACATCGAAACCCAGCTCGCACCGACTGTGCAGCCCGGCGAGGTGGTCATTCTCGACAATCTCAAGGTTCATTACTCCGAGAAGGCAGCTGACGCGCTCAAAGCACGCGGAGCATGGTTCTTGTTCCTGCCCGCCTACTCTCCTGACCTAAACCCGATCGAGATGGCGTTTTCGAAGCTGAAGGCCCATCTGCGCGCAGCAGGAGCGGGCACCTATGAAGCTCTCTGGCGTGCGGTCGGCGACATCTGCTCACTCTTCGAGCCCAAAGAGTGCTGGAACTTCCTCAAACACGCCGGATATGCTTACGACTAAAAGCACGGCGCTTTACCGGCGAGCTTCCTGGTCGTTCCCCGAGCAACACAAAGGTGGCCGGGAGATTGCAAGCATCTCACAACGTCGACAGATGAGGGCTACGCGTTGACACCGAGCCGTCTGATCTCTCGCAGGATGCGCTCCAACGGATTGTTTGTCAGATGCGTCGCAAGTGCTTTTTCGAAAAGCCGGAGTAGGCCAGCGTCTCCTCCCTCCCGCTTCCAGAGATTGTGGCGCCACGTCCGCCGCAAGGGTCGGAGCCGGCGATCAGTCACGACAAACCCAGTCGCCTGCGGGTGAGCGGATGCCGGTGGTGCTGGATTACGGCAAATTGCGAACGGTACGTGGAATGTCGCGAGGCTCGCCGATCGCGTGATGTTGCTGTTCTGGGACCAGATCGGGCTCACTCTGATGGCCAAGCAGCGGGTGGAGAGGCGATTGCGCTGTCCTGTCAATCGGGTCTAATCGGCTAGAGATGCGATCAATGCGCCCTGAGTGACCTGCGCACCTTCCTTGACGGCGACTTTGGCAATCGTGCCGCCGCGTGCCGCGTGCAGGACGTGCTCCATCTTCATGGCTTCCACGACGGCGATGCGATCACCCTTCACGACACTCGCACCATCGGCGACAAAGATCCGGGCGACCTTGCCATTGATCGGAGCGCGAATTGCGGAGCCGCCGGCACCGTCTTCGACGACCGATGCATCATAAAGTGTATGAGCGATATCGATCTGAACGCCGTCGGCAACGACCAGGAGACGGCCCGCAGACGGCCGATGCTCGCTGTAGCTTCGAAGTGGCTCGATTGGATGATCACCGGCGGCCTTCGGGCCGCTAGGCCCCCACCTGATATCATAGGTGGCTGGTATTCCATCTATCACCACTTTTCGTGCTTCCACCCGCGGTTGGCCAAGCTGGAACCCGTCCCGCGCGCGCCACGGCGAAAGCAGGTCGGCCTGCGTTGACGATGTGAGCATGTCGGCATCATCGGCCAGGTGATCGAGAAAGGTCGCGATGCCCGTCGAGATCGCATGTGGTCTGACGGAGCGAGCTGCAAGTCGCTCGAGATCGCGTCCGATCAAACCCGTATCCATCTCGCCGCTTGCGACTCGCGCATCCGACAATAGAGCCGCGAGAAAACTTTGGTTGGTGATGGGACCCGCCATCACAGTTCTCAACAATGCATCGATCATCTCGCAACGAGCCTGATCGCGGGATGAGCGGGCGGTGATCAGCTTCACTACCATCGAATCATAGAATGGCGAAACTTCCGAGCCGGACCCAATTCCGGTCTCGACGCGCAAGTCCGGCATCTGCGGCGGCTTGAAGAGGTAGATGGGGCCCACACTTGGCAAGAAACCCTTCGCCGGATCCTCGGCACACAGTCGCACCTCGATCGCGTGACCGCTCATCTTAATGGCGTCTTGCGCGAGCGGCAGCTTCTCGCCCGAGGCAACACGCAACTGCCACTCCACGAGATCGAGTCCCGTGATCTCCTCGGTGACCGGATGCTCCACCTGCAGACGGGTGTTCATCTCGATGAAGTACCACTTGGCGTCGGCGCCGAGCGAGCCACCTTCGACCAGGAACTCCACCGTACCCGCACCTTCGTAACCAACAGCCTTGGCGAGCTTCACGGCGGCCGCACACATCTTCTCGCGCAGCTCCGGCGTCATGCCGGGCGCGGGCGCCTCCTCGACCACCTTCTGATTTCGCCGCTGCAGCGTGCAATCGCGCTCGAAGAGATGCACGACGTTGCCGTGGGAATCACCGAACACCTGCACCTCGATGTGGCGCGGTCGCTCCACCACCTTTTCGATCAGGACACGCGGATCGCCGAATGCACCCTCCGCCTCGCGCTGGGCCGACGCCAGCAGCTCCGGCAACTCGGCCTCCTTCTCGACAAGGCGCATGCCACGGCCACCACCGCCGGCAACGGCCTTGATCATGACGGGATAGCCGATTTTGCCCGCTTCTGCCGTGAGCGACTTCGCATCCTGGCGCGCGCCTAGGTAGCCCGGCACGACGGGCACGCCGGCCTTGATGGCGATCTCCTTCGCCGCGGCCTTGCTACCAAGAGCACGCATGGCATCAGCTGATGGGCCTACAAATTTCAGACCGGCTTTGGCGACCGCATCAGCAAAGTCGGCGTTCTCCGAAAGGAATCCGTAGCCGGGGTGAATGCCCTGAGCGCCAGCGGCTTTCGCGGCGGCGATCATTTTGTCACCGCGCAAATAGCTTTCTGGCGCGGGAGATGCGCCGATGTGTATGGCTTCGTCAGCTTGCTCGACGTGCAAGGCCCGGGCGTCGGCGTCGGAGTAGACGACGACAGTCTTCACGCCAAGTCGGCGAGCGGTGCGAATAATCCGGCAGGCGATCTCGCCTCGGTTGGCGATCAGGATCTTGTTCAGCATGGCTCACGTTATGGCATGCCGGTTTGCGCATGTGGAGGGGCGAACAGCAGGCCGGCCGCCAGGCTGCCGGAAAAGCTTGCTGCCATGACTTCGGCCACATCCAGATCGAAAGTCGGATGACCGAAGCGTCGCCTTGGCTCATACTTTCCCTGACCTACGCCGACCGACGGAAAGAGCGATGCTCTACCAACACCACCGCCTGAAGTGCCATCTGCTAACCTGGAGGTCTGTCGCAGATGAGGTGGCCGGGCGCGCGCGGCAGGAGATCGAAGGTTTGGGCGAGAATCTCTACGGTATCCGGCGCCCCCAGATCGGCCGGCCACGAGACGAGATCACGGTGATCACTGCCGTGGCAGATGTGGCGATGGCGCTCAGCATTACGGCCCGCTTTGGCCAGCTCGAAAGCCATCAAGAGCCAAACTGCTGACCTCATGATCCCTTCCGTGCGACCAACGACGCCGGCGCCGCCAACCCGGCAGGGCAACTACGCCTACCGTTGGTTCGAAACCCCGCCACGACACTGTTCCTGGAGCTCTGCTGGGGCGCCTGGCCAGATTTTGAGGCGTCCTACGATTCCCAGATCATCGGACTCTGGCGGATCGTGCAGGACGACAGGCAGTCGATTCGGACACTCCTGATGACCCGCCGTCCCGACCTCGCCATGTGGGAGCGCTCGAAGCTCCTGGCCAACGAGGTGGAAGCGGAAGTGCGGCGCAAACTTAGCCGTCGCTACGACCTGTGCACCGACACCCTCGTCTACACGAACGCTGCTCACCGCCGATGATCGTGTCGATACGGCCCGCTGGGCGTGAGGCACTTTTTTTTGCGCCAAGTTGCCAGCGCGCCACAGATTTCTGAGACCGAGCAGAAGCTGCGGTGATGCCCGCCGAACCAGCCTGTTGAACAGAGGAGCGCACACTTTTGCCGCAATCCGGCCCTTGCCATGCCGTCCTGGCAGGGAACAGTCGCCCTGTTGAGCTTGACGAGGTGACCGGCAATACTGCCTCATGAGCTTAACGGAAATTTAACTTCAACGAATCGAATGTCGCGACCGCTGCTGGGCATTGTAGCGTGTTGCGACCCGGGGACCATGACGAAGCGATTTGCGATCATCAGCTCCGCTTTGGCGGCGATGAGCGTTTTGGCAGCGTGCAGCGCTCCAGAAATCTCGCCTGCGATGCGTCCTTTGTCGAAGGATGCCATGATGCTGCTTGGCAAGAAGGGCATGAAGGTCGAGGCGCCTATTTTCGTGCGCATTTTCAAGGAAGAGTCGGAGCTTGAGCTCTGGAAGCTGCGCGACGACGGTCACTACCATCACTTCAAGACCTATCCGATCTGCACGTGGTCGGGCGAACTCGGGCCAAAGCTGCAGCAGGGCGATAAGCAAGCGCCTGAAGGCTTCTACACGGTTCACAAGAACCAGATGAACCCGAACTCGAGCTTTCATCTCGCGTTCAACCTGGGTTTTCCGAATAACTTCGATCGTGCCCATGGCCGCACCGGAAGCGCTTTGATGGTGCACGGCAAGTGCCGCTCGGCGGGCTGCTATGCCATGACCGACGCGCTGATCGAGGAGATCTACGCGCTCGCGCGCGACCAGTTCACCGGCGACCAGGAAGCGTTTCAGGTTCACGCGTTCCCCTTCCGGATGACGGACGAGAACCTGACGCGGCACAAGACCAGTAAGTGGTACCCGTTCTGGGTATCCTTGAAGCCAGGATACGATCATTTCGAGACCACGCGCCAAGTCCCGCAAATAGCGATCTGCGAGAAGAAATATCACGTCAATGTAAGGCCCATTCAGCAGGTATCGCGCATTGATCCGGAAGGACGCTGCCCGGCGTTCGAACGTCCTGCTATCGAGGCCTTTGTGCCGAAGACGAACGAGAAGGTTGCCGAGACACGCATTGTTGCTCCCGGCCAAAAACTTCGCGTCATCGCATCGGAAAGCAACGCCTCGAGCACCGGCTTTGGACTGTTCAGCACGCCGAAGAGCTCTTCGATGTTCGGTTTTACAAGCAAGTGATTTCGCTGGCCGTGTGGCGCCGGGGTGTCACCGCCTTGAACGCGCGAATTACTATCGATAGGACTCTCGAGCAGCGTGCGGAGTAGACTGCCAGCAGACGACTCGGCTAAGGCCGCGATTCGGTCTGCGAGCACATCGGTTTTTGGGGGGGATGCGTTGGTCGAGCGGCTGTCACTGCGAGCAATCGCGGCATTGCGCATAAGCGCTGCCGGTTTGTTCGTTTGGGCGATCTTTGTCTTTGCGATGCCGGCGCATGCCCTCGACGTGGAGCTCAGGGATTTCGCGCCCGACCGGGTCGAGCGGCAGCGGGCCTATCAACGGGGCGAGATGCCGCTTCCCAAGACACCAGACCTGAAAAGCCTAGAGCAGCGTCTTGCTGGAAAGGGGCTCGCCAAAGGTAGGCCGATCTTCATTCGTATTTTCAAGGCGAGCTCTGAGCTCGAAGTCTGGATGCAGAAGGGCGAGCGCTTCGAGTTGCTCGATATATACCCAATCTGCCACTGGACAGGGACACTCGGTCCAAAGCTCAAGGAAGGGGACAAGCAAAGCCCGGAAGGGTTTTACAGCGTCACCTATCGACAGATGCGGCTCGTTGGCCGCTGGCAGAAGGCGTTCAATCTCGGCTTCCCGAATGCTCACGATCAGCACGCCAAGCGGACCGGATCATTCATCCTGGTGCATGGCGGTTGCTCGTCTGTCGGCTGCTACGCTATGACCGAGCAGGTGCAGGACGAGATTTATGAGCTGGCGAGCGCTGCCATCAAGGGTGGCCAGCAGCGGTTTCACGTGCATATTTTCCCGTTCCGTATGACTGCCGAGGCCATGGCGATCTTCAAGGACCACACGTGGCTGTCGTTTTGGCAGGAGCTGAAGTCCGGCTACGACTCATTCGAGCGCACACGTATTCCGCCCCGCGTCGGACTCTGCGGCGAGCGCTATAACGTGACGGACGGAGAGCCCGGCGAGATCGGGGTGTCGTCCGGTCTCGTGCAGCTGCCTAAGAACGGCGGCTCCTGCGCGCCAGCAATTGCGGCGCGAGGCGATACCGGCGCAGCAATCAAGCACAGCTCGCTGGATCTGCCCACAATCCCGACCGACGACAGCGAGGCGCGGCAAAGTCGCCGCAAGCCGAGCCAGAGGCAACAGGGGACCCGAGTCGATCGCTCGAGCCTGGGATCGGCCAGCTCTGCCGCCGTTAGCAGTCGTGATCCCAGCCCGGCTGTGAACTGGACCAACGATATTCAAGATGGGTTCGACAAGCGCGGCCGTCCGGCTGAAGATCGCCGTGCCTCTGGCGGCTGATCTGGCCGCATCCTACCTTGCGATGACGTGCGACGATCGCGGGCTCAACGTGCGAGCAGCGCGACCTGACCACCACACTCCATGTTTGGACACCTAATCATGACAAAGCCGTTATTGCTGGTCGTCGCTGCGGCGCTGGTGGACCGCGACAACCGCGTTCTGATTGCCCAGCGTCCAGCCGGCAAATTGATGGCTGGGCTCTGGGAGTTCCCGGGCGGCAAGGTGGCAGCCGGCGAGACACCCGAGCGTGCGCTTGTGCGTGAATTGGAGGAGGAGCTTTCGATCGATGTTTGCGATACCTGCCTCGCGCCCTTCACGTTCGCCAGCTACGCCTACGAGCGGTTCCACCTGCTGATGCCACTGTACCTGTGCCGGAATTGGGAAGGTGAGATTACGCCGCGTGAAGGACAGGTCATCAAATGGGTGCGCGCGAGCCGGCTCGGCGACTACCCGATGCCACCCGCCGATTTGCCGTTGCTTCCCATGCTCCGAGACCTTCTGGGCTGAGCGCCAGATCGATCGAGATCGTCGCGGGGCGCGGCCCTGACATGCGGCGCCATCACTCATGCGTTCGGCGCAAATCGTGGCATAAGTGCCGCCGCGCGACGCACCGACGCTCATTCGCATCAAAAAACGAACTCTGGTTGCGGCTGCGCTGCAGGCGGAATTCCGCATTTGGTTTTCAAGCGCCGGATACAAGGGACCAGCGCGGCATGCGGGCCATTGGCTGCCACCAGGACCATTTCAATTGAGCAGCGATTACGACAAGGCCGTCTATGATTTGACGAGCTTCGGCCGTTTCGTGGTGCTGGTCTCCGTGATTTTGGCATCGACCTGCTATACGGCGACCATTCTCGTGGCGACAACTTTGCTGCCGCAGATGCAGGGCGGACTTTCGGCCACCCAAGATGAAATTTCCTGGGTGATGACGTTCAATATCCTCGCCACGGCCGTCGCTACGCCGATGACCGGCTGGCTCGTCTCGCGCTGGGGACGGCGCGCGACGATGATGTGGTGCTTGTTGGGCTTCACTATCTCTACGTTCATGTGCGGCGCCTCGCAGTCGCTGGAGTCATTGGTTTTCTGGCGCGTGCTTCAAGGCGGACTTGGTGCGCCGCTGATCCCGCTCTCGCAGACGCTCCTGCTCGATAGCTACCCGCGAAATCGCCATGGCTTCGTGCTGTCGCTTTACGGCATGTCGAACATTGTCGGACCAGTGCTCGGTCCGATGTTCGGCGGCTACATCGGTGAGGCGCTCGGCTGGCAGTGGGGCTTCTATATGGTGCTGCCGGTCAGCATTCTCGCGTTCGTGCTGTTCCGCTTCTTCCTGCCGCCGGACGAGCCGGAGGACCGTAAGGCGCCTCTCGACTGGATCGGGTTTCTATCACTCTCGGCAGCCATCGCCGGGGTACAGCTGGTGCTCTCTCGCGGTCAGCGGCTGGACTGGTACGATTCCTACGAAATCTGGATTTCGACCGCGGTTGCCGCGATTGCGTTCTACATCTTCCTCACGCACAGTTTCACATCGGAAAAAACCTATCTCAACTTGCGCCTGTTCAAGGACCGCAACTACGCGATCGGCTGCATCATCGTCACCCTCTATGGGATGTTGAATTTCGCGCCAGTCGTGTTGTTGCCGCCGCTGCTTCAGCAACACGCCGGATATCCGGATTCCGCGATCGGCACCTTTGTCGGATGGCGTGGTGTCGGGAATGGCCTTGGATTTTTTGCTGCAATGTGGCTGCAGCGGGTCGACCCCAGGTTCAATCTCGTTCTCGGTGCCACAGTGCAGACCGTGTCGGGCGTTTGGCTCACCAGCATCAATCTCGACGTCGATCCGGCAACGCTTGCTTTCAACAGCCTCATGCAGGGATTTTCGGTTGGGATACTCTGGGTTCCCCTCACGGTTGCCACCTTCGCCACTTTGCCCGTGCAGTATCGGCCGGAAGGCTCATCCGTTTTTCACCTGCTCAGGAACCTTGGTTCCAGCCTATTCATCTCCATTGCTGTTGCTGAGATCATCCGAACCACCAGCGCCAATTACAGCCGCATGACGGAGCTCGTCTCAGCCTACAACAAGGTCTGGCAATTGCCATGGGCGACAGGCGCCTGGACAGTCGAGACAATTCCAGGAATTGCACGCCTCTCGAAGGAGATTGCCCGCCAAGCGACGATGATCGGATTCACCAATGCGTTCTTGCTCTATACGGTGCTCTCGGCACTCGCTATCCCACTTTGCATGATGGTCAAACCAGGGCGGCGCACGGTATGACACGCGAATCCATAAAGAGTCAGGGCCCTGCAGCCTGACAGCAGGGCCCTGGGGGATCACGCCGGGGAAGATCGTTCGTCAGGATGCGATGACGGTATCGCCCACGTTTTGAACTCAAACTGAATGCCTTATTCATCTGGTATTCATCGGCCGAGCTCTGCGAAATGGCCGATAAATCGCTATAATTTCCGACGGAAATGGGCAGGCTGATCGTTGAAAACGGGACGCATCTGTCGAAAGGACAGCGCATCCAATGAACAGGTCCTTCAGCAAGTACCTTTTTACTCTGGGCGTGCCGCTGATGGCGGCGGCCGCGGGCCTGTCCTGGATCTACGGACCGGCAGGCACGCGCAACCCTGCCGTGACCTTTGAAACCGTTCAAATCACTAAAGGCGCGATCCGGAAATTGGTCTCGACGTCGGGACCGGTGCGCGCTCTGGTGACGGTGAGTGTCGGCTCGCAGCTCTCAGGTCAAATTCAAAAGCTGGAGGTCGACTTCAACAGCGAGGTCAAGGAGAACGATGTCCTCGCTACGCTCGATGACAAGACGTTTACGGCCAAGGTCGCTCAGGCCAAGGCGGATCTGGCCATGGCCAAGGCCCAGCTGACCAATCAAGAAGCGACGCTGCTGAAATCAGAGGCGGTCCTCAGGAACGCCGATCGCGTCGCCGGCCGCCAGCAGGCTCTCGCGAGCAAAGGCATTGCTGCGACAGTCACGGTCGACACGGCGCAGAGAGACATGGAAGTGGCGAGGGCCGAGATCGCCGTGGCCAAGGCACAGATTGAAAGCGCAAAGGCGCAGATCGAGCAGCGCGGTGCCCAGCTGCAGCAGGCAGAGATCGACCTTGAACGCACCCGCATTCGCTCGCCCATCAACGGTACGGTGATCTCACGCACGGTCGATGTCGGCCAGACGGTGGCTGCGAGCCTTCAGGCACCGGAGCTGTTCAAGATCGCTCAGGACCTGCGCCGCATCCGCATTGAAGCGCAAGTCAACGAAGCTGACGTCGGCGCCATTGCGGAAGGCAACAAGGTCGAGTTCACTGTCGACGCTTACCCGGAGCGGAAATTCCGTGGCAAGGTCACGCAGGTCCGCCTCGCCGCCACCGAGTTGCAGAACGTTGTCACCTACACCGTGATCATTGAGGCCGACAACGACGACCGGCAGCTCTTTCCCGGCATGACTGCCAACGTCCAGATCGAGTCCGCCACGCGCGATGGCGTCACCCGGATCCCGGTCGATGCGTTGCGGTTCAAGCCGCGCGGCGCTGCCGCCGCCAGCAGCACGCCCGCGGCACAACCGGGGCAGGGTGGCGGAGGCGGTCAGCGCGGTTCGCCTGAAGAGCGCGAGCGCCGCATGGCCGAGCTCACAGAGCAGCTCAAGAGCGAAGTAGGCCTGACGGACGAGCAGGTCACCAAGGTTCGGGAGGCGCTGGCGCAGGCGCGCGGCCAGGGTGGCCGCGGCAGCGGCGGAGCGAGTGGATCTGGCGGGCCCGGTGGGCCGGGCGGCCGGCCTCAAGCCGAGGGTGGCGAAGGTGGTGACGGACAGCAGCGCGATATGGCCCAGGTCCGGGCCCGCATGATCGCGCGCGTCAACGAAGCTGTCGCCGCTGTGGTCACGCCGGATCAGCGTGCCCGCTTCGAATCATGGAAGCGAGGGCGCGAGTCGGCTCGGACAGCCAGCATTTGGCTTCTGGATGCATCCAACCAGCCGGCTTCCCGTCAGGTTCGCATCGGCATTGCCGACGATCAGTTCGCCGAGGTGCTGGGCACCCAGCTGAAGCCGGAGGATCGTATCATCGTTCGTCAGCGCGAGGCGAAGAAGTGAGCGACACACGGCCAGCCTCGACAGCGGCGCCAGCCAACCGCGCATCGGCGGGCGGAGGTCAGCCGCTGCTGCGCGCGACAGATGTCACCAAGATCTACCATATGGGCGACCAGACGGTGGCCGCCCTCGGCGGCGTCTCGCTCGAGATACGCTCGGGCGAATTCGTTGCGATCATGGGACCCTCCGGCTCCGGCAAATCTACCATGATGAACCTCATCGGCGCACTCGACGTGCCGACATCTGGCAAGCTGGAGATCGACGGGCGCGACATCGCCAAGCTCACTTCCGACGAACTGGCAAACCTGCGCAATCGTACGATCGGCTTCGTGTTCCAGCAGTTCAATCTGCTGCCGCGAACCACGGCCTTGAAGCAGGTCATGCTGCCGCTCGTCTATGCGGTACCGCGGCCCGAAGACACCGAAGCGAGGGCAATCAAGCGTCTGCAGCAGGTTGGGCTCGGCAACCGTATGGATCACCACCCGCGGCAGCTGTCCGGTGGCCAACAGCAGCGTGTCGCCATCGCCCGCGCGCTGGTCAACGACCCGAAGATATTGCTCGCTGATGAGCCGACCGGCGCGCTCGACACCAAAACGAGCGAAGAGATCCTGAAGCTCTTCTGCGAGCTCAACGATCAGGGGATCACGGTCATCGTCGTGACCCATGAGCCGGATGTTGCCGCCTACGCCAAGCGCCGCATCCTTTTCCGCGATGGCCACATCATCGAGGACAAACCGCAGGCTGGTGGTCCGCCGCCAGCGCCGCCTGAGTCCATGCGGAGTGCTGCCGAATGAGCCTTTTCGACAGCCTGCTCATTGCGATTTCGGCGCTGCGAACCAATCTTTTGCGCTCGATCCTGACGACGCTCGGCATCATCATCGGTGTCGGATCGGTGATCGTGATGGTGGCTGTCGGCACCGGCGCGCGGAGCGAGGTCGATCGCCAGATCGCCGCATTGGGCAGTCAGATGCTGGTCGTCGCTCCGGGATCCTCGCGCATAGGGGGCCGGGCGGGTGGTGCGGGTACGACTCTTCCGCTGTCCGAGGCCGACCTGACGGCGATCCGGGAAAAGGTGCCAGGTGTTACGGCGATCTCGGGACTGCTTTCGGGCTCCGCTCCGCTCGTGCGCGGCAACGCGAATTGGACTTCGAGCGTCAACGGTGTCCATGACCAGTACTTCGTCGTGCGCGATTGGCAGGTGGCTGACGGACGTGAGTTCACCCGCGATGAGGTGCGCTCCGGTGCGCGCCTTGCGATTCTGGGGACGACCGTCGTCTCGAAGCTGTTCCCCGACGGCGCCAACCCGCTGGGCGAGGTCATCCGCGTGAAGAACGTGCCATTTACAGTCGTCGGCGTTCTTGAGTCGAAGGGCCAGTCGAGCTTCGGCACCGATCAGGACGATGTCGTGTTCCTGCCGCTGTTTGCCGCCCGCGGCCGCATCGTCGGGCGCAGCCAAGTGGTCAATGACAGCGTGGGCCGGCTGCACGTGAAGTTCGAGGACGGCGTCGACCTTACCGAGGCGCAAACCGACATCGAGGCCCTCATGCGCCAGCGCCGACGGACACAGGCTGGCGCCGAGGACGACTTCAATGTGCGCAATCTCGCGGAATTCATGCGAGCACGTACCGCTGCCCTGTCGACGATGAGTTGGCTGCTGGGCGCCACGTCGGCGATTTCGCTTATCGTCGGGGGCATCGGGATCATGAACATCATGCTCGTCTCGGTGACCGAGCGCACCCGCGAGATCGGGCTGCGCATGGCGGTCGGCGGGCGCCGTCGCGATATCCTTCTACAGTTCCTGGTCGAGGCGGTGACTTTGTGCCTGCTCGGGGGCCTGATCGGAGTGGCGATTGGCATCCTGGTGGCTGTCGGCGTCGCTTACACCGCCCAGTGGCCCGTCCTAATTTCCAAAGAGGCGATTGCGCTGGCCATGGTGGCCGCTGCGGCGACGGGCATCTTCTTCGGCTTCTTTCCCGCCCGCCGCGCTGCCGACTTGAACCCCATCGATGCATTGCGCAGCGAGTGAACGTTTGTCGGCGACCTGCTAACGTAAATTCGAGCCCCGTGCAGGGGCTGCGCTAAGTGACAGTACGAGGCGAACCGCTGGGGAAGTCCATGATCCGTTACGAACTCACAGGCCGCACGGCGCTCGTTACCGGGGGCGCGTCGGGTATTGGCTACGCGACCGCGGCCATGCTGGGGCGAAACGGTGCCCGCGTGGCGATCAACTTTCTCGCCGGGGATCCGCGCGGCAAGGAGGCCGTCGAGAAGCTCAGGGCGGATGGCATCGACGCGATCGGAGCGCCGGGCGACGTCGCAAGTACTGTAGATGTCGAACGTATGGTCGGCGATGCCGTTGGCAAGCTCGGCCGGCTCGATCTTCTGGTGGCAAATGCCGGCACGCCGGGCACCAAGCGCAAGATCGAGCCGAAGGAGCTCGACCTCATCACCGACGAGCTCTGGAACACAGTCGTGCAAGTCAATCTCGTCGGCGTATTCCGCTGTGCCAAGGCTGCCGCGCCAGCGCTCAAAGCATCCCGCGGCGCAATTGTCAGCACAGCGTCGATCGCGGGTCTCGGCACACCCGGATCGAGCCTAGCCTATGGCGCAACAAAAGCCGGCGTCGTCAACATGACGCAGAATCTGGCACGGGCTCTGGCGCCGGAGGTTCGCGTCAATGCGGTGGCTCCCGGTGCGGTCGATTCGACTTGGATGGTCGAGTGGACGTCGGATCAGCATCGCCAATCGATCGAGGAAGCGCTATTGAAGCGCCGGTGCACGACCGACGACATCGCCGAGGTAATCGTGTTCTTAGGATTTGGCGCGGCCATGGTCACAGGTCAGACCATCGTCGTCGACGGTGGACTTACGCTGTAGCGCTGGCGCGAGGGCGCGAGAGTCCGCCGCCGTCAGAGGCGGGATTTGCCAGGTACGATGTCGATGCGCTGAACGGAACGCCCGGTGACGAGATCGAGGATCTGGATGCCTTGTCCTGAAGGGGCATCGTAGTGGATGGCAATGCGATTACCGGACAGCGACAAATGCTTGATCACGGCGCCATCGGGCAGTGTCAATTGGGCCTGTGACGCGAGACCAGCTCCGGCACTTGCCGCGCTTGGCGGTGACGTTGCGATCGGCCGCGCACCACCAGCAGAATCGACAGGCGGCCGGTTCAGCAGATAGACAATACGTCCGATGACCAGCGCAAACCCTGCCAACAGAATAACGCCCATGCCAATCACGGCGGCCTTCAGCTTGCGCATTTGGGAGTCGGTGAACATCGGCTTCAGGCCGTCGGGCGCCGCGGGCTCTTTTCCGGTGTCGTTCGGGCCTTGCATCGCTGCACATTCCTCGTTCGGCAGGTCCTCGAGTGCCGAACCCGCCATGGTCCAGGCCATCCATGCCTGAACAGGATGACAACGGCAACGCTGCGGAAGTGGTGATCGACGATCACGAAGCGGGCTTGCGTCTCGACCGGGCGCTGAGCACGCGTATCGTCGAGCTGTCCCGGTCACGATTGCAGGCATTGATAAGAGGGGGCGCCGTTGTTCGCGATGGGCGAGCCGTGACGGATCCTGGCTTGAAGGTCAAACCTGGCGAATCCTACGCCATCGCCATCCCTGAGCCGGAGCCAGCCGAACCCACGGGCGAGGACATCGCGCTCGAGATCGTCTACGAGGACCGCGACCTGATCGTTATCGATAAGCCAGCGGGTCTCGTCGTACATCCGGCCGCGGGACACGCCACGGGCACGCTGGTCAACGCGCTGATCGCCCATTGCGGCGATTCGCTTTCCGGTATCGGGGGCGTCAGGCGGCCAGGCATCGTGCATCGGCTCGACAAGGATACGAGCGGTCTGCTCGTCGTCGCCAAGACCGATCAGGCCCACCGAGAGCTGAGCGCGCAATTCGCAGCGCACGGCCGGGATGGACGGCTGCAGCGCCGATACCTTGCGCTTGTGTGGGGCCTGCCGCAGCCACATATCGGCACGATCAATGCAGCGCTGCATCGCAGCTCGTCGAACCGCACAAAGATTGCTGTGACGCTCGGCGAAGCTGGCCGCGAGGCGATCACGCACTACCGCGTGGTTGAAGTTTTCCGTCATGGCGAAGGCAAGAGCGCCGGTGTTCCAATAGCGAGCCTGGTCGAATTGCAGCTCGAAACCGGCCGCACACATCAGATCCGAGTGCACATGGCTTACATTGGCCATCCAGTGATGGGCGATCCCACATACGGCGCCGGCTTCAAGGCGAGCATCGCAAAGCTGCCGCCGGGCGCCGCAGAAGCACTCGAACAGCTAGGCCGTCAGGCTTTGCATGCAGCGTCGTTGGGATTCGAGCATCCAAGGAGCGACAAGCCCTTGCACTTCGATCGCTCGCCACCCGATGATATGCAGAAACTGATCGAGTCATTGCGTTCTTCGGAGTCGGGAGCTCTACCAGCGACAAAGGGTGCGGCGGAGACCAAACGCCGGCACGCGGACAAACGGAAACGGACCACAAGATGAAGCCAGCGACAGCCCCGGTTGCCCTCCGGATTCAATCCGTGCTGGGCGACCGATTTCGTGTGTTGGAGTTCGACGCCAGCACGCGGACGGCTGCGGATGCCGCGGCTGCTATCGGATGTACGGTCGCGGAGATCGCGAAGTCGCTGATTTTCCGCACGGCACAAACAAACCGGCCGGTGCTCGTCATTGCGTCAGGAACGAACCGCGTCGACGAGAAGAAGATTGCGCAGCACATTGGTGAGCCGATCAAGCGCGCAGACGCCGATTTTGTGCGAGAGAAAACCGGGTTCGCCATCGGCGGCGTTCCGCCCGTCGGTCATGCGACGGCGCCAATGGTGCTGATCGACAAGACGTTATCCACCTTTGCAGCGATCTGGGCGGCCGCAGGTACCCCCAATGCCGTTTTCAAGTTGACACCGGCTGATCTCGTCGCTCTCACCGGAGGCATGATCGCGGACATTGCAGCACCAGGAACTTGAACTTGACGACCTGCCAAGGTCAAGATTGTTGCAGGCTATCGGCAGGATGCCTGCCAGAGCAGCGCGGGGGACGTTTGTGGCAGAGGTCTTTGGTGTGGCGCTGGATCAGCGGCTTATGTGGGTGGTCGCGGCGTGTCTGCTTGGTGGATTCCTGCGTGGGTTCGTTGGCTTCGGTGGTGCCTTGGTGACCGTGCCGGTGCTGAGCCTGGCGTTCGGGCCGCATGTGGCGGTGGGCGCGGCTTCGATCATGGCGTTACCTTCCGTGGTGCAACTGCTGCCCGAAGCGGTGCGGTTTGCCGAGAGGCCCGTCGTGCTGCCGGTTTGCATCGCGACCATTCTGACGGCACCGATCGGATCCTGGATCCTGGTGACGTCCAGCCCGGCGATCATGAAGATTGCTATCTCAGCCCTGGTTGTCGCTATGGTGGCCGTCCTGGCGAGCGGCTGGACGCTGAAATCCGAGCCGCGGCTGTCGACACTGCTGACCGCAGGTGTGCTCGGCGGATTGGTGCAAGGCTCGGCTGGTGTCGGAGGGCCGCCCGTCGTCGCGATTGCCTTGTCGAGACCTGGAGCAGCCAAGTCACAGCGCGCCAACGTGCTGGCCCTGATGACCGCGATCGCGCTCTCGTCAATCACGCCCGCGATCTATTTCGGACTCTACTCCCAGTCCGCAGTAGCACTTGGCGCGGTGCTGTTTCCCGTGTTCACGCTCGCAGTTTGGCTTGGCAGCCAGTACTTCTCACAGGGCGGGCACCAGTTCTTTCGGCGCGCCGCTTTGGCAACGCTGGCGGCGGTTGCGATCAGCACGTTCGTGTTGGCCGTTCATGCCTATTTTGCAGGCCGCTGAGCGAGCCGCTAAGCTCAGTCGAGCAGCTATCCGCAAGCCAATCGTGCTCGTTCCATCAAAGGAGATCGCACATGTCAGCAAGTTCCGTCGTCGTCACGCGCCACGGCGCAGTGATGGTGCTGCGGCTCAACGAGCCGAAGTCCATGAATGCACTGTCGTCGACGATCCGCGAAGGTCTTGCCGCGGCGGTCGCCGAAGCCGTCAACGATCCGGCGGTGCGTTGCATCGTGTTGACGGGCACCGACGGAGCGTTTTGCGCGGGAGGCGATATCCGAAACATGGGAGTCAAGCGGGCGCCAGAAATCCGTGCGCGCATGCAGAGTGCCTACAAGTGGGTGGGGGAGCTGATCAAAGCCGAGAAGCCGGTGATCACGGCCGTCAACGGCGCGGCGGCCGGAGCCGGGTTCTCGCTGGCGCTCACCGGCGACCTCATCATCGCGCAGCGCGATGCGTACTTCGTGACCGCTTTCACGCGGCTCGGCGCCTGTCCGGACCTTGGGCTCCTGACGACGCTCCCCCGAGCGATCGGCACGGCGCGAGCGAAAGATCTTCTGCTGACCAGCCGTAAAGTCTCGGCCGAGGAAGCTTGGCAGATGGGCCTGATCTCACGCGTCGTCGAGCCCGGCAAGCTGATGAGTGAGGCGATGGAAACAGCCGAGCAGCTCGCCGCGGCGCCAACGGTCACGATCGGGCTCATCAAGCGGCTTCTGCTCAAGGCCTATGATCCGTCGCTCGACAACTTTCTCGAGCAGGAGGCATTCGGGCAGGCAATCGCGCAATCGACAGAGGATTTCGAGATTGGCGTTGCTGCGTTCCGAGAAAAGAAGAGGCCGCAGTTCAAGGGGCGATAGGCGCGAGCAAGTTCAATTCCATTCAGCGCGGATCGTAATCTCTGGGCATCTTACTCGCGGCGGCAGTTTCGGCGGGGATCGCGGAAGACTGCCGATTCCACGGCCCGGGAGCGGACTGATCATTCGCAACTGTTCTATTTGGCGCTGGAGCCAGCGGGCCCGAGGTGGTTGCGGCTTCGGACGCGGTCGGCTCCGAACGGGATCGACCGTCGCGACTTATTACCTCGGCCGCTGTCTCCTGCTCAGCGACAGACCTAACTGAAGGCGACACAATGGCAGGGCTCGGGAAACGTCGAATCGGCTCGCTTGACGGCCGACCTTCCTGCTCAGCAGCGACTGGTTTCACGAACCCGCGCTTGCTCAACGCATGCAAGACAACGTCAACCTCGATGCCAAGGTCGTGCATTCCTTGTTCCCGTTCGGCTGCCCGCCGTGGTTGCTCTGACCAAGTCAAGCGGTTGGCATCATATGCTGGAGAAGCGGGGTCAGTTTGGCCGGAAACCAAAGGAACGCTGGCAGGCGAGCTTGACGAGTAAGTGGCGGTTGCCGTCTTGGATGGCGCACTTCTTACGATGTGGTCGCGCAGCTGGTGCGTCGCAACCGCGACAGCAGCGCATGCCACGATAATGGTGGAAGCGACGAAAGCATAGCCGCGCGCGGCTCGCAGGTTGGTGAAGATTTCCCCAGATGCGATGGCCATAGCTCCAGTAATGCTCTGTTGTGAAGCTAGGCTGACGGCCGTGCGTTTGCTCGGGCTAGCCTTAGCGGACGACGACTGTTCGATTTCCGACAACACTTGCAGACAAGCTAAGGTTTTCGGACCGTCGCTCTTATCGGCTTGCAATGCGGCTTCGATCATCGCCAAGAACTTCGGACTGTAGGTCTCGCGTTGTTTAGCTTTTGAGGACGTTCCAGCGATCGCAGAGCGCAACACTGTACCGAGCGCGAAAATATCTGCTGCCGGGCCTGACAGATTGTTGGCCGAGTATGCCATTCCGAACGAGGCTGTGCTCAGCGATGCCCTCAGCTGGCTCGTAATGGTCTGCCGTGCAAGCTCAAACCCCGTGAGCGCCAGCGTTCCATCAACCCCGACACGGACGTTATCGAGCGATAAGGCGCCGTGAACAATTCCGCGGTTGTGCAGAGCTTCGAGTGCGTCCAGCAATGGGTGCAGCCAGCGATCGACTTCGACCTGCTCGGGGTTTCGGCCAAGAGCAGCGAGCCACTGGCGAAGAGATGATGTGTGGGGATCGGCGAACACCGCGTATGCAGTGTCGTTCGCTTCCAGCGCGGCAACCGCACCGGTGTGGTCAGCCAGACTTGGCTGCAGCAGCGCCTTAGCCTCGCCAAGGAATGAAGCGCGAGTCTGTTCCAGTGCATTCGGGTCGAGGGCAACAACCGCATCAGAGACACGATCGCGAAATGCAATTGGGCGCGGGAAGTGCTCTACGACCATGTACCCAATAGCGTCATCATCACGCGTTGCCGTGTAGCAGATGTCGAGTGATGTGGCCGAGGTGACGGCGTCGATCTTGAAGCCGCCAATTTCCGTTCCCGCCGGCAGGGCGATAAAACCGGGGGCACCAAGCAGGGCTGCGAGACCGTTGATCGGTTTCACGGCTTCCTCGCGATGCGACGATGACGGAGTTTTAGCGATGGATCGCATGGGCGTCACTTCGTGAATGAGCGATTACTTAACGCGGTATGCATTAACCAAATCTCGCTTCCCGCATACGGATAGTCTGTTGCTCCGACCGATTCCGTTCGGCGATGAGCCGCTGCTGTCAGCGCCGCTGGTCGCTTTGGCACAGCACTGAACGATTGTTCGCGGGCCGAACGGTCAATTGACGATTCCGAGACCCAGATTGCACGGTGTGTGCGGAGTTTCCGTTCGCGGCGACAGCGCCTGTAGCGTTTGCAAGAGCTGGCGTTAACGCTGCTTGCGCGCCACGGCGCAATGCATGGCGTGCGCCTGGAACAGGGTGCCGGCCGAGGCGGCGGCCTCGCGGGCTTTGCGCCACGCGGCGATTTCTTCCGAATTGAATAGACCAAGTAAATGGTCTTCGCGGTAGCGCCAGACCGAGTTGCCAGGCGTGTCGAGCGTGGTGAGCGTCGGGAAAGGCTTGAGATCGGTCAGACCCGCAGCGAACATACGAGAATAGAGGCTTTTGTCCGCGACACCCGCATTCCCGACGGACTGGGGCGGCTCGAAGGCACGGGCTTGCAGACACGGCGGCACGTCCAAGCTCCACCACTGTGGCATGTCGATCGCCCGCACGATGATGCCGACCGCGCCGCCGGGTTTCACCACGCGCTTGATTTCCGCGATGGCGCGGTCAGCGTTGCACTCCTCGAGGACGGTGACGGAGAAGACACCGTCAAAAGTGTCGTCGGGAAATGGAATCGCTTCCGCGCTTCCAGCCGAGAAAGTGATCCGTTCGCCGAGCCCCTCGACTCTGGCGAGTGCTGCTGCTTCAGAACGCAGGTAGCCATTAATGTCGATCGCATCGATCCGCGCGCCAGGGCCGAGCCGTTTGGCGGCAGCACGGTCGAGGGCGCCGGAGCCGCAACCGACATCGAGGACGCGCGCGTCGGGCGGTAGCTCCATGAGATCGACTAGCGTGCGGAACATGGCCTGATACGAGTGGCCCGCCGCGCGCTCCTCGAGAATGGCAATGCCGCCGACATGCGCGCCGCCAATGCGGACGACGGTAAAGGACTTGGCGAGCTCCGGTATCGCAGGCTCCCATTGGGAGGCAGCCAGAAAAAACGGAATCAGGATCAGCGCCGGGCCAGCGCCGGTGATCTGAAATGTGATGCCGGCGTGGCTGCCTTGTCGTGGAATGTCCGTGCGGGGTATGCCAATGGCGCTGCCAAGCTTGGTGAAGTGCGCGGTCATGGCGGCAGTGAGCTCGCTCGTGCGCTCCTGAGCAACATCGGACCAGCCAGTGGTCGCATAGTTCTTTAGCTCGACGACAGTGGTACCTCTCAGTCGGTCCGAGGCGCGCCGCGCCGCCTCGCGGCTGACGCCGCTGTCGCCCGTTACGATCAGAGTGCGCTGGCTCAGCGCTGAGAAAGGAGCCGGATCGAGACGAACTGGCACGACAAAGGCGATGCCGCCAAGTCGTTCCGCGTGCTCAGAAGCGAAGCTTGTCAGATCGCCAGGCATTTGGGTCGCGACGTGCGCCGCGGTCAGCCCGAGGTGATCAAGCAGTGCTGCAAGGCGCCGGGCGAGGGACATCGTGTCGTCTGCTGAGCTCGCCATGGCATCGGCTTTCCGGTTCCGTGCCGCCACTCGCGGCGTGCACCTATCACCGGATTTGCCATTGTGCGCACGAGCAGGCAAGTACACCTGGAGCATTCTCAAAGCATCAATGGCCAAGGAGGCGGACGTGACCGTCAAGCTGCTTGTGACGCTCGATGCCAAGGCCGAAGCGCGCGCTGTCATCGAACGGGTGATCGGTGACGCGGCGCAGGTCACGTATTTGTCCGATGTTTCACCCGAATCTCGCGCCCAGGCATTAAACGCGGCTCAGGTCGTGATTGCCCGTAATACCGCGCACGAGTTGAAGCAAGGCGAGGCCGCTCTTCTAGGCAATTTGCGGCTCATTCAGTTCGTGACGGCGGGCGTTGATTACATTCCTCTCGCCGATCTGCCCGCGCACATACCCATAGCTTGCAACGGCGGCGCTTACGCCGAGCCCATGGCCGAGCATGCCGTTGCAATGGCGTTCGCAGCTGCCAAGCGGCTTCTGGTCGAACACAAGAAGTTGGAGCAGGGCACTTTCGATCAGTTCCGGCTTAACCGGATGCTGCGCGGCGCGGTGTGCGGAATTCTGGGTTACGGGGGGATCGGCGCCGAAGTGGCCCGTGTGATGAAAGCGCTCGGACTTAAAGTGCATGCCATCAACAGGCGCGGGACGGCTGCGCAGGGCGTCGACTGGATCGGCACGCCGGAACGGCTCGACGAGCTACTGTCTGCTTCGGACGTGCTGATCATAACGGTGCCGCTGACCAAGGCGACGGAGCGCATGATCGGCGCGCACGAGCTCGGGGTCATGAAGCGCGATGCCATCCTGATCAATCTCGCTCGTGGTGAGATCGTCGATGAGCGCGCATTTTATCAGCACTTGAAGGTGACGCCGACGTTTACCGCCTGCATCGATGCCTGGTGGATCGAGCCCGTCCGCCACGGCATGTTCCGGATGGATCATCCGTTTCTGGAGTTGCCCAATGTCATTGCCTCGCCTCACAACTCCGCCTCGGCGGCCGGATGGCGGGACGTAGCGCTGACGCGAGCAGTCGAGAACGCCCGCCGCGCCTGCCTCGGCGAGACACCTTGGCATATCGTGCCGCCGTCAGACCGGATGATGTGAGAGCGTCGCTGCTGCCGTGCTCCGTCGCGCAATGCGGCTCTGCCATGCGGTGGTAGCGCGAAGCGCTGGACGGACGGTGGGGATAGGGGCAACATTCCCTCGAATACATGGACACGGGGCCCGCCGAAAGGAGACGCGCATGTTACACAAAGACCAGAAGATCGTCGTCACCGGCGCAGGGCAGGGCATCGGCAAGGCTGCTGCCTTGAAGCTCGCGGCGGCGGGCGCTGATATCGCGGCAGTCGATATCAATTCCAAGACGGTTGAGGAGACGGCGGCGGCAGTGAAGGCGCTCGGCCGGCAGTCGATCGCAATCACGGCTGACATGGGTAGTGTCGCCGAGATCGACCGCGCGGTGTCGGAAACAGTGAAGACCTTCGGGCACATCGATGCGCTGGTCAACAATGCAGGCGTCACGCGCCGCGCCTACATCATGGATCTCACAGAAGAGGACTGGGACAAAATCCACCGCGTCAATTCGAAGGGCGTGTTCTTCTGCCTGCAGCGGGTCGCGCGTGAAATGATTCCACGGCGCAAGGGCCGCATCATCAATATCGCGTCAGTGGCGGGCAAGGGTTTCGAAGGGACATCGAATGCCGTTTACGCCGCTTCGAAAGGGGCCGTGATCAGCCTTACCAAGACGGCGGCGCAGCAGCTCGGGCAGCACAATATTAACGTAAATGCGGTGTGCCCCGGCATTGTCATGACGGACATGGTGGCGGGGCTGCTCAAGGTCGATGCTGAAAAGAGCGGGCTCAGCATCGAGGAGATGACGCAACGATTGGTTGCCAAGGTGCCCATTCGGCGCGCCAATCAGCCGGAGCACATCGCCGATATGATCGTGTTTCTGGCATCGCCGGGGGCTGAGAACGTGAGCGGCCAGTGCATCAATGTCGACGGTGGTTTGGTGCCACACTGAGGTAGTTGCATTGGCCGGTCCGATGCATCGAAGGTTGCGACATCATAAATGGTCGGCTCAGGAAGCCGAGATCGAACAACAGCAGGAGGACACCATGAAGGGCGTCGTTTTCACGGGAGACCGCAAGCTCGAGCTCCGAGAGTTTCCCGATCCAACACCTGGCCCGCGCGACGTGGTTCTGGAGATCAAAGCCTCGGGCATGTGCGGCTCGGACCTGCATCAGTATCGTGCGCCGGCGAGCACAGAAGCCGCCGTGACAGGCGGCATCAAGCGGCAGGCAGGCTCGATTGCGGGCCACGAGCCCTGCGGTATCGTGGCGGCCGTTGGGTCGGCGGTTACCGAGAGAGAAGCGCGAGTCGGCCAGCGCGTCATGGATCATCACTACGACGGCTGCGGCGGCTGCAAGCATTGCCGGGGCGGGTGGACGCAGATGTGCCTCGAGGGTACGACCGTGTTCGGCTCTGGTGGCCACGGCGGGCACGCCAGGTACATGAAGGTGCCGGTGCACACGCTGGTGCCGCTGCCGGATGAGCTGTCGTTCGAAACGGGCGCTGCCGTGTCGTGCGGCACGGGAACGGCATGGGGTGCTTTGAAGCGCCTCAATCTGCAGGGCGGCGAGACGATCGCGATCTTCGGGCAGGGGCCGGTCGGGCTTTCGGCAACGCAGCTCGCAGCGGCCATGGGCGCGGAGGTGATTGCGATCGATATTTCGCCGCAGCGGCTCAATCGCGCAAAAGAATTTGGGGCCACCCACCTGATCGACGGCAAGAAAAACGATATCGTCGGCGCGATTCGCGATCTGACGCATGGCGAGGGTGCGCACAAGACGCTCGATTGCTCGTCGTCGCCGGATGCGCGGGCGGCGACGGTGCGCAGCGTTCGCTCGTGGGGCACGGCGTGCTTTGTCGGCGAGCGAGGGCAGGTGACGCTCGACGTCTCGCCGGACATGCTGCGCCGGCAGGTGACACTCGTCGGCTCCTGGACGTTCTCAAAGCAGGGTCAGGCCGAGTGTGCTCAGTTCGTTGCGGACAAGAAGATCAACGTCGACAAGCTGTTTACGCATCGGTGGAAGCTCGAGCAGGCGAAGGAGGCTTACGAGCTCTTCGACAAGCAGAATGACGGGAAGGGCGTGATCATCCCGTCTTGATGGCATGGCCAAAGAGGCGGTAGCCGGCCGGCTTTTGCCGGCCGGTGCATTCTATTTTCGCAATGCGCCTGAGCGGACGCGAACCAACGAGAAGAAATTATGAAAGTCACGGCGATCGAAACGGTCCGTTCCGGCGAGCATCCGAACCTGCTTTGGGTGCAGGTCCACACCGACGAAGGCCAGATCGGCCTGGGCGAGACATTCTACGGTCCTGCCGCCGCCGAAGGGCACATCCACGGCACCATCGCGCCCTATCTGATCGGGAAGGATCCAACCAACATCGAGGCGCATCAGGCATTCCTCACGGGCTACATCGGTTTTGCGGGTGCAAGTGCGGAGATGCGAGGTCGGTCGGCGGTGGACATCGCGCTCTGGGATATTCTGGGCCAAGCAAAGGGCATGCCGATCTGCGACCTGCTCGGTGGACGCGTGCGCGAGAAGATCAAGGTCTACAACACGTGCGCTGGGTACTCCTACGTGCAGACCAAGGCGACGCAAGGGACGTCGAACTTCGGGCTCGATGCCAGGAAGGGACAATACGAAGACCTTGACGCATTCCTCCATCGCGCCGACGAGCTGGCGCACTCGCTGCTCGATATGGACATCGACGCGATGAAGATCTGGCCGCTCGACTACGCGGCGGAAGCCTCATCCGGCCACCGCATCAGCCCGGATGACCTGAGGAAGGGTCTCGAGCCCATCGAGAAGATCAGGAAAGCGGTCGGTGACAAGATGGATGTTGCGTACGAGCTGCATTCGCTCTGGAATCGGCCAGAGGCGATCAAGATTGCTCGAGCTTTGGAGCCCTATCGACCGATGTGGGTCGAGGATCCGGTCTTCATGGACCACATGCTTTCGATCGGGGAGGTTGCGCGGGCGACGCGCGCGCCGATCGCAGTTGGTGAGACACGGGGCGGGCGAGCCGACTTCCGCTATCTCCTGCAGCTCGAGGCCCTTGCCATGTTGATCATGGATGTCGCCTGGTGCGGCGGCGTTTCGGAAGCGAAGAAGGTCGCGACCATGGCCGAGACCTATCAGACGCCTGTCGCGTTTCATGATTGCACGGGTCCGGTGGCGCTCACGATCTCGACGCATCTGGCGCTCAATGTGCGCAATTGCTGGGTGCAGGAGATCGTGCGCGCGTTCTACTATGGCTGGTATCATCAATATATGACGGAGCTGCCGCCGATCGAGAAGGGTATGATCACGGTGCCGAAGGGCCCGGGTCTCGGGACGCGACTGCAGCCCGATGTCGTGAAGCGCGACGGCGTGATGGTGAAACGGACTACGGCGAACGACGTGTAGCCAAGTTACGAAAGCACTATGTCGTTCGAAAGGGAAGCTATGAACTCGATGCTCGCGCTAGTCGCCCGGACATTGCTAGCTTCGATCTTCATTATTTCTGGCGTTCGCAAGATTCTTGGATTCAATGCGGTCGCAGGCATGATGGCGGGCAAAGGTTTTCCGATCGCGGAAGTGGTCCTCGTGTTCACAATACTCCTGGAGATCGGCGGTGGCTTGATGCTGATCGCCAACTAGAATGCGAAGTATGCCGCCTGGGCGCTCGCAGGGTTTACTCTGGTGGCGGGCAGCATATTCCACGCCTTTTGGCATGCCGAACCTCAGCAGTGGACCAACGAGTTCAACCATTTCCTCAAGAACATAGCTATCATCGGCGGGCTGCTGCTGGTGTCGGCTCGACAGCCGGCTGCGCGCCATCGCACTTAGGCCATTTGCGTCCGGCACGGAGCGTGACAGCGCCTCGACACAGTGCCAAGCTGTAGCTGGAACATCTACCGCACAGGAAATCCGAATGACCACCAACAAGAAGCGCGTGCTCTATACCGACTCGATGGGCAAGATGGGACTTGACGTGCTGAGGAAGCGCGATGACGTCGAGGCGATTGCGTTCAACAACTTCATCTCCTCTGCGGACTATCAGGCCGCGCTGAAAAAGCACGCGCCGGTCGCGGGCGTGATCTTGGGTGCAACGAGCTTCGGTCCTGCCGAGCACGCCGCGGCCGGTCAGCTCGAAGTCATCTCACGCACGGGCGTCGGATACGACGCGATCGACATCCCGGCAATGACAAAGGTGAAGGTGCCGGTGATGATCGCCGGCACGGCGAATTCACCTTCGGTCGCCGAGCACGCCATGTTTTTCATGCTGACGCTGGCACGGAAAGGGCCGGAGCTTTCGGCACTGGTCAAGGAGAACCGGTGGAAACAGCGCATCGAAGCGAAAAACGTCACCAACGACATGTTCGAGAAGACGGTGCTGATCATCGGCTTCGGGCGCATAGGCACGCGGCAGGCCAAACGCTGCCAAGCCATGGAATGTCAGGTGCTGGTGTATGATCCCTACGTCAAACCGGAGGTGATCAAGGCAGCAGGCTGCGAGCCTGTGCAGAATCTCGATGAGGCGTTACCGCGGGCCGATTTCATAACCATCCACTGCCCCAAAACACCCGAAACGCTGAACATGTTTAATCTGGCGCGCATGAAACGGATGAAGCGCTCGGCCTATCTCGTCTCTACGGCACGCGGCGGCATCATCAACGAGAAAGACCTGCACACGGCGCTGTCGGAGGGCATATTGCCTGCTGCCGCGCTCGACGTTTTCGACAAGGAGCCGCCGGATGCCGACAATCCGCTGTTCAAGCTGCCCAATCTGATCTGCTCACCGCATATCGCGGGCGTAACTGCGGAGGCCATGGAACGCATGGCAGAGCAGGCGGCGCTCAACGTGCTGTCGGTTTTCGACGGCAAGCCGCGGAAGGAGAATGCGGTCAATCCTGAGGTGTTTGGGTGACGAGCATGGTGTCGGCTTCCGGTGCTCGATCTCTGATTGGACGCCGCCAGCCGGTACCTCCTCCTTATGCAAGTATGCGTTCAGCTAAGGTGCGTGCCTGTTTCGATTGATATCAACCAGCGTCGAAAGGAGAGCTCGATGGCCCGCCGTCTCATCTCGTCCGGTTCGCGCTTCGAGGCTGAAACCGGCTACTCGCGCGCCGTTGTCGATGGCGAGTGGATCTTTGTGTCGGGAACCACCGGATACGATTACAAGACCATGACTCTCGCTGACGGCGTCGTCGCGCAGTGCCGGCAGGCGTTCATGAACATCAAAGCGGCGCTGAATGAGGCAGGGGCGTCGATGGCCGACGTGGTGCGTGTGACCTATATCCTGCCGGATCGCGCCGACTTCGAGCCGTGCTGGCCGGTGCTGAAGGAGTATCTCGGCGACGTGCGTCCGGCCGCAACGATGATTCAAGCCGGATTGCTCTCCCCCGACATGAAGATCGAAATCGAAGTGACAGCGCGCACGCGGACAACGTGACGCCGCTCGGCGTCTGATGTGCGCTGTGAGAGCTCCTGAACAGCCCTGTTGCGACGGCGGTGCCGTACCAGTGGGTTGGGCCAGAAGTCGTAGGTTCGGCGTCGAATCCAAAGGTGCGACCATCATGCCGCACGACATCGAAACGAACGTCCTGGTCGTCGGCGCGGGGCCAGTCGGACTCATGCTGGCGTGCGATCTGGCTTGGCGCGGAATCGACGTGGTCGTGGTCGAGAAACGTGCGCGCGGTGAGCCGCCGGACCCTAAATGCAATCACGTGGCTGCGCGAACGCTCGAGGTGTTTCGGCGGCTCGGCGTCATCGACAAGGTGCGCAACGCCGGATTGCCGGAGGATTACCCGCACGCGGCGGCCTATCGCACTGCGTTTACAGGTATCGAGCTGTCGCGGGTGCACATTCCATGCCGTCGCGATCGGTTCACGGACAAGACGGGCGTCGACTCGCATTGGCCGACGCCGGAGCTGCCGCACCGCATCAACCAGCTGTTTCTGGAGCCGATTCTGTTCGAGCACGTCGCCGCGCAGCCGCGCGTGCGCATTCTCAGTCGGACAGCGGTCGAGGGCTTCGCGCAAAGTGACAGCGATGTGGTGGCAACCACGCGCCATCTCGATTCTAACGGCACTTCGCAGATCGCGTGCCGGTATCTCATAGGCTGCGACGGCGGACGATCGACGGTCCGCCGCGAGCTCGGCATCACGCTCGAGGGCGACGCCGTGGTGCAGCGCGTGCAGGCAACCTTCATCCGCGCGCCCGAGCTCGTCAACTTGCAGAAGCATGAACGCTCGTGGATGACAATAGCGGTCAATCCGCGCCGCTCCGGCAATGTGATCGCGATCGATGGGCGCGAGCGATGGATGATTTTCAACTATCTGAGGCCCAACGAAACCGCGTTCGACCAAGTTGATCGCGACTGGGCTATCCGCACCATACTCGGCGTCGGTCCGGAGTTCGAATACGAGATCCTTTCGAACGAGGACTGGGTCGGCCGGCGGCTACTCGCACCGCGTTTCCGGGAACGGCGCGTGTTTCTCGCCGGCGACAGCGCTCACATTTGGGTCCCATACGCCGGCTACGGCATGAATGCGGGCATCGCCGATGCAATGAACCTGTCGTGGCTGCTCGCCGCGCATCTCAACGGTTGGGCGCCAGCTGCGATCCTCGATGCCTACGAAGCGGAACGCTGGCCGATCACCGAGCAGGTCTCGCGCTTCGCAATGGCGCATGCGGAAGCCGAGATCAAGCGCCGCGGCGCAGTGCCGGAAAATATCGAGGAGCCAGGGCCCGTCGGCGATCGCGTTCGTGCCGAGCAAGGACAGCTCAGCTATGACATCAATGTGCATCAGTACGCAGCGGGTGGTCTGAACTTCGGCTACTACTACGATCGCTCGCCGATTATCGTTTATGACGGCGCTGCGCATCCCGCCTACACGATGTCGGCTTTCATATCGTCAACCGTCCCCGGCTGCCGCGTGCCGCATGTCTGGCTCGAGCACGGGCGATCACTCTACGATTGCTTGGGACCGGAGTTCACGCTTCTGCGGCTCGATTCGTCGGCGGATGTGGGGCCGCTCGCGCGTGCTGCAGCGATGCGGGGTGTCCCGTTCGCAGTACTCGACGCGATGCCGCACGCGTTGCCTAGCGCATACGAGCACAAGCTAATTCTGGTGCGGCCAGATCAGCACGTCGCCTGGCGCGGTAACGCGGTGCCACAGAATGCACTCGGGCTCATCGACAAAGTGCGGGGGGCAGGCTGAGCGCCGAAGTTCATCGGCATTGCTCGCTTTGCGATGTGTGATCTGCTCCAGATATCGAAAGGATTATCGGATCAGATATTCCCCGCCTGCGGTCACGGCCAATCCCATTCAGTCATTCAGGACAGAGTTCGCGCCATTTCTTGCTCGGTGAGCCCAGGCGCGTGCGAGTGAGGTTTCACCTTGCCGGTCAGGTAAAAGCCGCAATCTTGGTAGAGCGATCTGGCAGCAGTATTGCTCGATGCTACCCAGAGAGACACTTGACGAGCCTTGCAGTCCTGAGCCCAAGCGGTCAGCTCCTCAACCAGGGCTCGCGCGATGCCCTGACGCCGAGCGGAAACCGTTACGAACATGGCGACGAGAAGCGCTGCTCTATCTCCCGGCTCGGTTTGGACTGCCAGACCGGTGACCGTTCCGGCCCAGATTTCTTCGCGCAGCGCGATAAAGGTCGCGCGATCACATCCAGACGATGCGCCGTGGCACCTCTCGCGCCAAACATCATTGGTATAGGTCAGCTCCTGGGCCAAGGTCGATCCGTAGGCCGTGGGTGCATCCGCCAGTGCATGCAACCGGAATGAGCGCAACTCCGGCCACTCGTGATCACGTATGCGTCGAATGAGAGCGCTCACAACTTGAGCTCCGAAGTCAAGAATTGAACGGGCCATTCCGCCGGGAGCAGGATCAATGCGCGGCAGGCGCTAAAGCTCCCGAAGGTTGCAATCGAAACGCCAAAGTGCGGCAAGTCTTGCTGATGGCTCAGACTGCTCCTGAGCCTCAGATCATTATATTGCACCTGTCGAGACTGTGCTGATCTCGTTGTCATTCTTGAGCTCTGGCCAAACGAAAAAAGACTGCCGTGGGGTGCGGCAGCCTGAGGAGGGAGAGAAACAAAATTTGAGGCTAGGCCGTGGAAGGGCCACTCGGTTGCGAGAGGCCCCTGAACGTTACCACCAGCGGTACCAGTAACGGCGCGACTTCTCGCCGTCGTGGCTTTCCTGGTAGATGTGGCGGCTCGCCTCGTTCTGCGCGCGGCGAATTTGGGCTGCCTCGTAGCGGTCGATGCGGCCGTCGGCCTGGGCACGCCGCTGCATGGCGTCGATGCGAGCTTGCTCGGCTTGAAGAGCCTGATACTCACTACGGGTCAGCTGGCCCGAGCGACGCGCATTGTCAATCTGATGTTCCTGGGCCGCCTCCCGGCGTTCGCCGGAGCGGTCACCCCAGTAGCCGCCCCAGCTGCCGCGATCGCCAGCCAAGGCGGCGGCCGAAGTGAGGGCAACCAGGCCAGCGGCAAGACCAAGAGCAAACTTATTCATCGGAGTGATCCTCTGTTGAACCTATCGGCCGGACCGGCAGAGCCGTTGTTGATGTCCAAGCCTGTAAGTGTGAGAATGCACTGTCCGCACTGAACCCATTCTGAACCGTGTATTTAACCAGCATTCATCGATGAGGCCGTGGGGACTCTGAGGAAAAAAACCGAAACTGCAGATGGATAGAAAAGAAACTCACAGTATTACGGCGTGCCTGCTGATTGCCCTACGTCGAAGTGCGGATGGCGTTTTGGGTTCGCGAGGATTGGTCGCGATCGTCTGCAGCACCCTGGCCAGCCTCCTGGCCGCGCAGCCGGCCTCAGCTGAACCGCCAACACTGCGCGAAGCTCCCCAGGTCGCGCGATCGGGTATGCTGCGTGTCGACAGTCCGGTCAATCAGCCAGGGACCGTGGTCATGTACTGGAGCGGCCCGATCGTTGCCCCCATGCATGACCGAATCAAACTGGCGTTCGATGCCTATGCCAGAACGCGCATTCGATTCATTCTGGTCATTCACTCGGGTGGGGGTGCCGTCAGCGAGGGCGAGAAGGTGATTGCGTTGCTGCAGCGCATCCGGCAAACGCACCGGTTCGATACCGTCGTCAATCGTGGCGGCGTGTGCGGTTCGATGTGTGTTCCGATCTATCTGCAAGGACAGACACGCTACGGTGCACGGACCAGCTCCTGGCTGTTCCATGAGATCACACGCCGCGGCACAAGGCCGTTCGCGAGCAAGAAGGTCGAGGGCCAATACACGGCGCTGATCGAGCGCTACTGGATTCCGGCCGGCGTCTCGCGCGCTTGGATCGATCGCATGCTGCCGCTCGCCGAAGGCCATGATTACTGGCAGACCGGGCATGAGCTGATCACGGACCGCGCAAACATCATCATGCAGCCGATCGAGAACCGCGTGTCGCGCAATCTCGAGCCGGACGACACGGTGCCTGCTGCGACGCTGCAGGTGCCACCGCAGGTGTCGACGCAGGTACCAGCAGCGCCGGCTGCATCGTCGGCTTCGGACAAATCGCAACCTGATCCCAGCGGCCCGGCGCCTCGATCGCTACCGCCGCGCATGCGTCAGCCACCGGGTTAAACCGCGGGACCGGAATGGCTCGGCACTTCAGGAAACCTCACCGTTGGCGCCGGCAAGAAGCTCTCGGAGCACGCCCGGAAGCTGCTCGGGAAGGTCTTCGGCGATCAGGCCTGGTCCGAACGCGGTCGCGCAGGCGCCGTGCAACCAAACCGCTGCGCAGGCAGCCTCGAAGGCCGACATGCCTTGAGCCAGAAGACCCGTCACGAAGCCTGCCAGGACGTCGCCGGAGCCTGCCGTCGCAAGCCACGGCGGGGCGTTGTCGTTGATCGCTGCCCGCCCGTCCGGCGATGCGATGATCGTGTCAGGGCCTTTGAGTACGATGATGGCGCGGCTGGTCCTTGCTGCGCTACGCGCCCGCTCGAGCTTCGAGCCTGCTGACTCGCCGAAGAGGCGCTTGAACTCACCTTCGTGCGGTGTGAGTACGATATGCGACTGTCGTCGCGACGTGGAGGCGGTGCGCCGCAGCGCATCTTCGGCTTGTGCGTCGTGGATCAATGCGAACAGCGCTTCGGGCGTTGCCGGTGCCGCTTCCGACGAGCGCGGCAGGAAGCCGAGCGGCCCGTCGCCCGAGCCACCTGAATTAGGGTCGCCGGCCTGTGCCAGTGCAAACGACGTCAAAGCATCGGCATCGAGCACGGCGGACGCGCCGGATTTGAGCGCGATTGCCACCATTTCGCGCGTCGCTGCCCCGACGGTGGCGCCGGGGCCAATCAGGACCGCATTGCGCCGCGCATCGGCCAGCACCCTTTCAAGGCCGCGGGGCACCTCGAATGGTGCCAGCATGATTGCTGTGAGGTGCGCGGCATTGATCGGAAAAGCTGCGCGCGAAGTGGCCACCGTGACGAGCCCTGAGCCCGCGCGCAATGCGCCCCGCGCGCCCAGGCGCGCCGCTCCTGTCATCTCGGGCGGGCCTGAGACGACGATCGTGTGACCGCGCGTATACTTATGGGCCTGATCGCGCGGTGTTGGCAGCAGGTGCCGCCAGAGCACGGGGCGATTGGCGAACGTCGGCTCAGTGCGGCACGCGTCGAGCACGCTCTCCGGTATCCCGATATCGGCCACTGTTACACGCCCGGAGCATGCCCGCCCCGGCATCAGTAAGTGTCCCGGCTTCTTGCGAAAGAAAGTGACCGTGCGCGTTGCATGAACCGCAATACCCATGAATTCGCCCGTGGTGCCATGGATGCCGCTCGGCACATCGACGGCCAGAATGGGCGGACCGGCGTTGATGCGCGCGATGATCTCTGCCACATCGCCGGCAATGGGCCGCGAAAGGCCTGCGCCGAACAGGGCGTCGATGATCAGATCGGCGCGAGCGAAGTCCAGGTCGCCGCAGCTCAGAGTGGCGCCCGGCCAACGCGCCGCCATCACCGCGGCATCGCCGCTCAGTGCCGACCGGTCGCCCAGCAGCGCCACGTCAACACCGATGCCCCACTGCCGCAGATAGCGCGCCGCGACGAAGCCATCGCCGCCGTTGTTCCCAGGGCCACATAGCACCGCGATCCGCCCACCTGCCGGCACCATGCGAGCGGCTTCCTGCGCCACTGCGCGGCCGGCGTTCTCCATGAGGGTTATGAATGGAACGCCTGCGGCAACGGCCCCCTGATCGGCTTCTCGGCATTGCTCGTTCGTCAGTAGCTCCGGTCCGTCCCGCCATTCGCCCATGACAATACCCACGCACCTGGCCTTTTGTTGCTCGCCAAGGACCATAAGCCAGTCGTTGGCCAAGTGCAGTTACCGCGTTAGCTCCTGGACGAGCATAATTTCTGCTGAATTGGCGGTTGCAGGGACCCTTGGCTGCGTGCTGCCAATTATTGTCCACTGTTCAATTGCCGATGGGGGTTTGGAGGACTCCTGTCAAGAATTAATTCAAAGCGGAGGCTTGTGCGGGGGCGAACGAGCCTCTATAAGCAGCCGTGAACCAGTTGCAACGATGAGGGTCGGCAACGCGCCGCAGGACAGGAAAGGGTCCCGGGGCACGTTTGGCCGACTATGCGGTTTGAGGGTACGGAACAGGCGGTCCAGAGAACCCGCATCAGCTCCTCCGGCGCCAGTCAGATGAGTTGCGTGCAGCGTGTCGAAGGGGTGTAGCTCAATTGGCAGAGCGTCGGTCTCCAAAACCGAAGGTTGGGGGTTCGAGACCCTCCGCCCCTGCCACTCCGCCGGATACCGTTCATCGTTGATGTAACTGAGAAATACAACGCTCTTCGGTGGCGCTCGTCATCGAGTGCGGCGGCGAGGTTGGTGAATGGCAAAGTTGAATCCGTTCCAATTCATCCAGGAGGTGCGTCAAGAGGTGGCGAAGGTCACCTGGCCGACCTGGAAGGAGGTGTGGATCACGACATTGATGGTCCTGTTCATGGTGGCGCTCGCGTCGCTGTTCTTCACGTTTGCTGACCTTTCAATCGGCTGGCTCGTTCAGTTCGTGCTGGGCATCAGCCGCTAACGACGCGGCCTAGAGAGAGACGACAGATCACATGGCGAAGCGCTGGTACATCGTGCACGCCTACTCGAACTTCGAGAAGAAGGTGGCGGACTCCATCAAGGAGCGGGCCAAGGCCGCCAATCTCGATCACCTCTTCGAGCAGGTTCTGGTGCCGTCCGAGGATGTCACCGAGGTGCACCGCGGGAAGAAGCGACAGGTCGAGCGCAAGCTCTTTCCCGGCTATGTGCTCGTCAAAATGGAAATGACCGACGCTGGTTTCCTGCTGATTAAGAATACGCCGAAGGTTACCGGGTTTCTGGGCGCGGACAATAAGGCGATCCCGATCTCCGACGACGAAGCGATGCGCATTCTGCATCAGGTCAAGGAGGGCGTGGAGCGGCCGAAACCGTCAGTCACGTTCGAGATCGGCGAGAACGTCAAGGTTTCCGACGGTCCGTTCGCGACATTCACCGGGCAGGTGGAAGAGGTCGACGAGGAGCGCACACGACTCAAAGTCGCTGTGATGATCTTTGGAAGGGCGACGCGTGTCGATTTGGAATTTGGACAGGTCGAGAAGGTTCCGGCCTGAGGGCGAGGTTTGCAACTCATCGAAATGGGCCGATTCCGGCCAGCTAAGGAGGAGAACGCAGCGCGGCACGATCCACGGATCAACTCTCGCGCAGATCGCTTCACACGTTTCGAATTCGGCGAAGGCGCTGCATTGCGCCGGATGCCGATGCGGAAGGGCCGCCAGCCCGTCGACCGCTAACCCGGGGTGACCCGCGAGGGGCTCCACACCGCCACAGGGGAATGTGATGGCAAAGAAGATCGAAGGCTACGTCAATCTGCAGGTGCCGGCCGGACAGGCCAACCCTGCACCGCCCATCGGCCCCGCGCTTGGTCAGCGCGGCGTCAACATCATGGAGTTCTGCAAGGCGTTCAACGCCAAGACCAAGGATCTCGAGCAAGGCGCACCGATCCCAGTGAAAATAACGGTCTTCTCGGACCGCTCGTTCACTTTCGAAATGCGACTGCCGCCGGCAACCTTCCTGATCAAGAAGGCCGCAGGCATGAAGCCCACTGGCAAGCCAGGTTCAGGCTCGAAGGAGCCGGGGCGCTCGGTTGCGGGCCAGATCACGATGACGCAGCTGCGCGAGATCGCCAAGGTCAAGATGAAGGACATGAATACCACCGACCTCGAACAGGCTGCGAAGACGCTGGCCGGTTCAGCACGTTCGATGGGTCTGCAAGTGGTGGAGAACTGAGCCATGGCGATTGCTCCGGAGAAGATCAAGGCGACTCGCCTGGCGGGCGGCAAGCGGCTAGCAGCGGCCCAGCAAGGCATCGATCGCGTCAGAGCTTATGCGGTTGAAGAGGCGGTGAAGCTCGTCAAGGCACGGGCCAAGGCGAAGTTCGACGAGACGATCGAGGTGGCAATGAACCTCGGCGTTGATCCGAAGCACGCGGACCAGATGGTACGCGGCGTGTGCAACCTGCCGAACGGCTCGGGACGGACACAGCGCGTTGCGGTGTTCGCGCGGGGTCCGAAGGCGGAGGAGGCGAAGGCGGCCGGGGCGGATGTCGTCGGTGCCGAGGATCTGGTCGAGCAGGTTTCGAAGGGCCAGATCAACTTCGATCGCTGCATAGCGACGCCGGACATGATGGGTCTGGTCGGGCGACTCGGCAAGGTGCTCGGCCCGCGTGGCCTGATGCCCAACCCGCGCGTTGGTACGGTGACGATGGATGTGGCCAATGCGGTCAAGGGCGCCAAGGGTGGCGCGGTGGAGTTCCGAGTCGAGAAGGCGGGGATCGTTCACTCGGCCATCGGCAAGGCGAGCTTCAACGAACAAGCGCTGGTCGAAAACATCAAGGCGTTCGTCGACGCCGTAGTGCGCGCCAAGCCGGCAGGCTCGAAAGGCACGTATGTAAGGAAGATTTCGATCGCATCGACGCAGGGTCCCGGAGTCAAGGTGGACCAGTCGAGCGTGATCACGGCCGCTACCCCGGTCTAACCGGTGACGGCCAGTTGATGCCGGGCTTCGGCCCGGACCTGGAAAACGGTGGTTCGCTTCCTGGCGAATGAACGGTTTCCAACCTGTCCGAGACTGCAGGTGTTCGCCAGCACGGCGGGCTTAAGCCTGATCAGGGGCCTGCAATAGACGGGAGACGAGCCGGATACCTGCAAGGGTGGACGGTTTGAACCTCTTCGGGTCGCACCGTGCCTCGGCGCGGGCGGACAGGACCGAGCGCCAGGAAGCAAAGGGCGATGAGCCCAAAGCCGAACGGCAAGGTGCAACCCGCGGACCGCATCGCGAGATGCGGATCGCAATTCGGAGTAGCCACGTGGACAGAGCCGAAAAACGCGAGCTCGTCACGACGCTCAACGGGGTCTTCAAGGACACCGGTGTGATCGTCGTTGCGAAGAACGCCGGCCTGGTCGCGGCCCAATCCGCTGACTTCCGCCGCCGTGTCAAAGCGGCCGGAGGCACGGTGAAGGTTGCGAAGAACAAGCTGGCTGCGCTCGCACTCAACGGCACGGATGCCGAGGGGATCAAGGGACTGCTGAAGGGGCCGACCATCCTGGCCTATTCGAAGGACCCGATTTCCGCGGCAAAGACGGCAGTCCAGTACGCCAAAGAGAATGACAAGCTCGTCATTATCGGTGGCGCGATGGGCAAGACCGTCCTCGATGCCAATGGCGTGAAGGCGCTGGCCGAGCTGCCCTCGCTCGATGAGCTCAGGGCACGGCTGCTGGGTCTCATCAAGGAGCCCGCCAGCAAGCTTGTTCGCACGATCAACGAGCCGGGCTCAGCGCTCGCTCGCGTGCTCAAGGCAAAAGTGGACAAGGGCGAAGCGGCCTGAGAGGCCGAAGCCCGATCGACAACCGACTGCGACCAAGATGGTTCGAACCAGTCAAAGCTCAAGGTGAAGTAAAATGGCTGACCTTTCCAAGATTGCCGACGATCTCTCGAAGCTCACGATCATCGAGGCTTCCGAGCTGATCAAAATGCTCGAAGAGAAGTGGGGCGTGTCTGCTGCGGCTGCGGCCGTTGCAGTCGCGGCTCCGGCTGGCGGCGGCGCAGCAGCTGCTCCGGTCGAAGAGCAGACGGAGTTCTCCGTCATTCTGGTCTCAGGTGGCGACAAGAAGATCAACGTGATCAAGGAAGTCCGCACGATCACCGGCCTCGGTCTGAAGGAAGCCAAGGACCTGGTCGAAGCGGGCGGCAAAGCTGTGAAGGAAGGCGTCTCGAAGGATGAGGCTGCCAAGTTGAGGAAGCAGCTCGAGGATGCCGGCGCGAAGGTCGAGGTGAAGTAAAGCGCCTCCCTCTCCCCGTCCTGACGGGGAGAGGGGGATATCGACGGTTTTCCGGAGGATCCGACGCCCAAAGGGGTGGTCCGGGTGCTCCGGTAAGCCGTTTGAAGGGCCCGCGGTGGCGAGCGGGCGATACCCGAGGGGCGGATTGCGCCCCATGCAAAGGAGCGGACATGGCTGACACGTTCACCGGTCGCAAGCGCATCAGAAAGCAGTTCGGATCGATCGCGGAAGTTGCCGAGATGCCGAACCTCATCGAAGTCCAGAAGAGCTCCTACGACGACTTCCTGATGGTCAAGGAGCCGCCCGGCGGGCGGCCGGATACAGGCTTGCAGTCGGTGTTCAAGTCAGTGTTCCCGATTTCGGATTTTTCGGGCAAATCCACGCTCGAGTTCGTCCGCTACGAGTTCGAGCCGCCGAAATTCGACGTCGACGAGTGCCAGCAGCGCGACATGACGTTCGCGGCGCCGCTGAAGGTGAAACTGCGCCTGATCGTGTTCGATGTGAACGAGGAGACGGGCTCGAAGTCAATCAAGGACGTGAAGGAGCAGGACGTCTACATGGGCGACATGCCGTTCATGACGCCGAACGGCACCTTCATCATCAATGGCACGGAACGTGTGATCGTATCGCAGATGCATCGCTCACCGGGCGTGTTCTTCGATCACGACCGCGGCCGCACGCATGCCTCCGGCAAGCTGCTGTTCGCAGCGCGCATCATTCCTTATCGTGGCTCGTGGCTCGACTTCGAGTTCGATGCAAAGGACGTCGTCTATGTTCGCATCGACCGGCGCCGCAAGCTGCCGGTGACGACGCTGCTCTATGCGCTGGGGCTCAACGACGAAGAAATCCTCGAGACGTTCTACAAGACGATCACCATCAAGGATTCGAAGAAGGGCTGGAAGATGCCCTTCGTCGCCGAGAAGATGCGCGGCGTGACGCCGGTCGCCGATCTCGTCGATGCGAAATCCGGTGAGGTCGTGGCAAAGGCCGGCGAGAAGATCGCGGCGCGGCGAGCCCGCGAGCTCGCCGAGGAGGGCCTCACCGAGGTGCTGGTCGGTCCCGAGGACTTGGCCGGCAAGTTCATCGGCGAGGACGTGGTCGACCTCAGCAACGGCCAAATCTTCGCCGAAGCCGGCGACGAGATCGACGCCAAGCTGCTGGCGGCGCTGAGGGAGGCGAAGGTCAAGGAGTTCCCGATCCTCGACATCGATCACGTGACGGTCGGCGCCTACATCCGCAACACGCTCAACGTCGACAAGAATGCCAACCGTGAGGAAGCGCTGCTCGACATCTACCGCGTGATGCGTCCGGGCGAGCCGCCGACAATCGATGCGGCCGAAACGCTGTTCCACGGACTGATGTTCGATCCGGAGCGCTACGATCTCTCGGCGGTCGGCCGGGTAAAGATGAACATGCGCCTCGACCTCAAGGCCGAGGATACCGTG
>CAZCQH010000015.1:0-108297 GCA_964500805.1 uncultured Hyphomicrobiaceae bacterium | reverse complement strand
ACACTTTCAGTCAACCGCACCGGCCCTCGCCTGAGCTAACGGGACAGGGACGCGTCGCCATACCCGCAGCCGATTTCTGCAATAAGTGGCTTCCTGCTGTCACTGAGCTTGCTGCGCAACAGTCGAGCGATCTGATAATGCCGGGGGCGAGGCGGTGGCGCCTGCGATTGTGCGGGGGACGAAGTGTCAAAAAAGCAGTTCTGCACATAAACATGGTGGCAATTCGGACATGACGAGAAGTGAAAAATCATGCCATTGCGCTCGATATTCCATTGTCGTGCCGATGTCGACGTAGTGCAGACCGGACACGAAGTTCGCACAACGATGTCGTCAGCCATCAAAGAATTCATGCAACACCTCTGTGGACGTCCGTCGATAGCACCGGGATCGGGATCAGACAGGTCGCGCTGCGCCCAAAATTCTCGCGATCATGGCGCGATCGTCCGCGGTTAGTACAATGATGTAGCTGGCGATCCAAGCCGCGAGGGACGCAAATGCCACGAGGAGCGCGAGCTGAGCCAAGCTTGGATCCGGAATCTGCGCTTTGGCGGTGACCACCAAAAGTGTCAGCGCGAGCGCGACGAGCCCGTGCTTCCAGAGTTGACTTGCGAAAAGGGAGACCGGTAGCCTCCATTCGCGAAGCGTACGCCGCGCCAGCAGCGGAAGGAAAATGAGTGCGGCGAACGCCTGACCAAGGATCATGCTGTGTTCGCTGAGCCAAGACACAAACAGCGCGGCAACGATGTACTGAATCAACGATTGGTACAATAGCAAACGATTCGTCTGTTTCACGAAATGCGGGCGAACTAACAGCGCGGTATGGCTGGGTGCCAAAATGAGTGATGTCGCTGGAACGATGAGCATGACAGCCATCCAGGGCCACTGTCGGGCCAATTCCGTACCGACCCAATGAGTGAGAATATCCTTCGAAAAAAGTGCGATAGCGAGCAGGGGAGGCAGGAACATACTTGCAGGCAGGACGATGCTGTGACGGCCGAGAAGGGCGAGGCGATTGGTATCCTCGGTTACCGCCAGAAGGGCGCTCGTCGGAAGCACGCTGGCACTAATCAGCCCCAATGTGGACTTCAGAAAGCGCGGGAGGCGTGTGAGGACATCGTATGAACCGACGGCGGCAGGTCCAAGAACGACGCCAACGACAATGGGGGGGAACATTGATTGCAGTGATCCGGTCACCCGGTTCATAAACATTAAGCGGCTGCGCATCAGCACGTCTTTGCGACTGTCGCCTTCCCAACGTGCAAGCCGCAGTGGCCAGGCCGTTGCGATTTGGCGTGCGACAGCCGCCAGCACCAGCGTGCGCACGACGATCACGGCAAGGAACGCAAACGCCACTCCCTGATAGTTTCCGCCCAGGACGGCCTGCGCGAACACAGCCGCGACATAAGCGAGCGTGCCCAGAATTTCGACTACCCTGAGAGATACATAGCTCTCAAATCCTTTGAGCACGCCTTCCACGACGAGGGAGACGAAGGCCAGGGGCAGCACCACTGCCGTGGCGCGCACCATCAGCACGAAGCCATTTGACTCACTGGCTGCCACTTTGAACAGCGCAGCGAGCGCCGGCGCTCCGAGCCAGAGCAACACACCCGAAGCGAGGCCGATTGCCAGTGCGCCTGCGAAAAGCAACGTCACGGTCTCGGATGCGCCATCCCACTTGCCGCTGCCACGCGCACGGGCGACGGCCTGCGTGGCTGTCTCCGACACGCCGAAATCGACGAGGGCCAGGAAGCCGGTCGGCAGCAGGTTGCGCACGATGACGAGAAGGCCGAGTGCGGCGTAGCCCCACGTGCGCACGATGATGCCGACCGCGATCAGGCCGAGCACGCCGGCAATGCCGTACGCAATGGCTGAAATCGCAGTATTCTTAACGAGGCGGCGCAGCATGGCTCAGGCGGCCTCTCTCAACTCCAGGCTAGCGCGGCTGTGGAGGCGCCGTGCCCGCCCAGCGGCCGGCTCAGCGCCCAGTGCCCGCCAGCGCGCGCCTTGCGGCGCCACCCGGCCAATGCGTTCGAGCACGCGGTTGACGTCGTCGAGCGTAAAAACCTTGCCTTCGCGGCGGCGCTCGACATCGGCGTTTGCGAACGTGCGCCTAAGCGTGCCGCTCATCCTGTGGCCAAGCGCCGATCGAAGCGCGTGCGCGGCCATACCTCTCAGCGAGGGTGGTGGCGCAACTGCAGGCGGTGCTTTGCCTGTCCGCGCTCGGCAGATGGTGGAGAGTGCCGCTTCCGCCACCCGCTCCGCTGCTCGGCCGTCGATGGCGAGATAGAGATCGCGGAGGATGTCACGGCGGAAGGCCTGTTGCGGTTCCGGCAACGATGGCACGCGAACTTCGAGAATATTGGCGACCATCTGGACGAGCGTGGCCTCGCTGTCCGCGAGCCGGCTCACCTTCGTCGCGGCGTCGAGGCGCAGCGCCGGCGTGTTGAACCATTCCATGGCGATCGGCTCGACGCCGAGCATGGTCGCCTCGATGGCCGTCGAGCAGTTCTGGTGCAGCAGGAGGCGCGAGGCAGCGATCCACTCGAGGGAGGTGCCCTCCTGGCGCACCTCGACATTGGGCAGGCTCGCCAGCTCGGCGTAGGCTTCGATGCTCTCGAAGGGGTGCGGGCGCAAGACGAACGGCACGTCGGGGAGGGCGCGCGCGAGGCGGGTCGATACGGCGCTCACCGTCTCGTGTGCCAGGCGCGCATCGGCAATGAACCGGTGGGCAAAGTCCTCGGCGAAGCCGGCCTTCACCATGGCTTCGATCTCGTGGCCCGTGCCGGTCGAGAAGCGCGGGTTGACAGTCGGGAAATTGGTGTTGATGAGGATATAGCCGGGCTTCTTGGCGGGAAGAGCAAGGGCGCCGCGCCAGGGCTCCGCACAGAAGTCGTAACGCGGGCAGCCAGTGGCGACGAGACGCGCCTTGGGCACGGTGCCGCGCCGCAGAAAGGCATCGTATTGCGATTGGCCCCAGACGCAGTAGAGGTCGATCATGTCGCCACAGCCCGCCCCGGCCACCATCTCGGCGAAGTGCTCAGGGCTCTTTCCGCCGATCCCTTCGGTGTCGAGCACGCCGACCAGGATACCGCCCGCCTTGTAGGTCTTGATGAGGTCACTGTTGTTCGGCCGCGTGTAGTTGACGAGTACGAGGTCGGGCGCGAGCGCAGGTACGTCGAAGCCCTGATCGTACATCGGGACGAGCGTCGCCCTGGCTCCCTTGGCTGCGAGCTGCCAGGCGACCAGCACGAGGCCTTCGAGGTCGCGCAGCGGATTGTCCACGATCAGGGCGACGTGTGGGACGCCGGTGCCGTTATTGCGAGCCATGCGGCGCTCCGCACTCAATCCTGCTTGCTCGGGGGCGAAAGAAGGTCCCAACTCATCGGCGTGCCGCGCGCGATGGTGCGGCCAACGCGCTTTCCGATAAGTACGTCGAGGTATTTTGGCGGCAGGCCAAGGCCGGGGCGGATGGCGCGCAGGTTCTTTTCGGTCAATACGTCGCCAGCCTTCATGTCCTCGGCCACATAGAGCGAGCGGCGGAACACAACGCTCTTTCTCTCTTTCTCGGTCTGGCCATAGTGGACATGGCCCAGAGCCTGCCACGCGCGCTCGGTCTCGACCACGAGCGCCGCCATTTCCGCCGGCTCCATGGAAAACGTCGAATCGACGCCGCCGTCGGCGCGGGCGAGCGTGAAGTGCTTCTCGATCACGGTGGCGCCGAGTGCGACGCTGGCCACCGAGGCACCGATGCCCATGGTGTGGTCAGAAAGGCCGATTTCGCAGCCGAACAGCGCGCGCATATGCGGGATGGTGAGCAAGTTGGTGTCCTCGGGCGTCGCCGGATAGGTGCTTGTGCATTTGAGCAGTACGAGATCCTTGCAGCCGGCCGCGCGGGCGGCGCGCACGCTCTCGTCGAGTTCGGCGATGGTGGCCATGCCGGTCGACATGATGATCGGCTTGCCCGTCGCCGCGACCCTCCGGATGAGTGGAATGTGGATGTTCTCGAACGAGGCGATCTTGTAGGCGGGCGCGTCGAGACTCTCGAGAAAATCGACGGCGGTCTCGTCGAACGGCGTCGAGAATGGAATCATGCCGAGCTGACGCGCCCGGTTGAACAGGGGCTCGTGCCACTCCCAGGGGGTATAGGCCTGCTTGTAGAGATTGTGCAGCGAGGCGCCCTTCCAGAGGCTTGTTGGATCGTCGATGAAGAAGGCGCCGTCGGTCTTGTCGATGGTCATCGTGTCGGCAGTGTAGGTCTGCAGCTTCAGCGCGTGCGCGCCTGTCTTGGCTGCAGCCTCGACGATGGCCATGGCGCGGTCGAGCGACTGGTTGTGGTTGCCCGACATCTCCGCGATGACGAACGGCGGGCTGCCGGGGCCGATGAGGCGGTCTGCGATGGCAAATGACTGAGACATTAGCTCGGTCTCACCTTCTCCAGTCGAACGATATAGCGGTACCCCCGCAGCTCAAAGAATGCAGGGAAGCGATGCGGATCCGCAACACGCAGCAAATCAAACTGTTCCGCAATCGTTTTGAGCGGATCGAGGCGAGAGTCCTCGGGCTTTCGTCGCGGGAAGTAGGTCGGTTTGCGATCGTCCTGATCCTTAGGTGTGATTGCATTGAATTCGGCGACCGCGTGGTTCATAAGCTCCAGCTCGATGGTGAACAACTGTGCATTGATCTCATCACAAAGCTCGTGGCCGGCGAGCCGCATGCGACGCTGTGCCCATATGGCCCCCGTATCGACGTTATCCTCCGCCTCGAGCAGCGTCACGACGATCTCGTTGCGACCTTCCAGGATCTGCCAGACGTGCGGCGACCAGCCTCGACCCTCGGGCAGATCGCTCGCGTGAATAATCAGTGTCGCCAGATACTTGCTCCGCTCGGCGAGACTGATGACCTCATGGCAGGAGATGAGAAAAAGCAGGTCTCCGCCCTTGAGCTCGGACTTTCGCTCGACAAGTTCGACGATATGCTGGCTGCTTGCGTCGGCCATCCATCGCTGCAGGTGAGGCACGATTGGGTGGGTCGCAGCGGAGCAAAGTAGCGTGATACGCATCCGAGTCTATCATCCACTAAAGTGATAACCTAGGCTGTTAGACTGCAGTCCGATCCAATCATCGCGAGCAGAGCTTCCCCGACCCGCTGGTCTCCGTTCCCGTCGACCAGCTTCGCGGCCCTCTGGCTCATGCCGCGAGCATGCGCCGGTGCCTCAACCAGACTGAGGATAGCGTCGACTATGTGTCGATGCCCGCCTGCTGCCTGTTGGCCCAGATGGGCGTGCACCCCATCGTTGGCGAGTCGAGATAGCGCAGCACGCTGGTTCTCCGCAATGCACACCGCAATCGTCGGCAGGCCGAGGCAGCAGCGCTCCCAGGTGGCGGAGCCACCGGAGCCGATGGCGAGGTCTGCCGCAGCCATCAGCTCGGCCATGTTGTCGACCTGCACATGCAGTCGCGCATTGGGTAGATTTGCGGTCTGGGCGCGTACGGCCTCGATGTGCGGGCTCGCGGCGCCGAGCACCACGTCGACGGCGATGTCCGGGCGGCGGAGGGCGGCGATGGCGGAGAGCACCTTGCCCGTGACGTTGTCGGGGTCGCTGCCGCCGAGAAAGACGAGGACGCGGCGGATACTGCCGTCGCGAGGCCGCAGGCGGGCGCGCTCGCGGGCGAATTCGGGCCGCAGCAGGGCATAGCGAGGGCCGAGCAGCTTGTGGCAGGCCGCCGGCACGAGCGCGTCGTACCGCGTCTCGTATGCCTCCGCGAGATTCTGATCGAGCAGGAGGTCGCAGTCGTGCGGGCGGTTGGCGAGATCGTCGACGACCATGATGCGGGCCGCTCGCCGACGCTGCAAACGCTCCCAGCGATGATCGAGTGCATAATGGTCGACGACGAGGCAGTCGGTCGGGCCGATGCGTTCGAGCGCGGCCGCCGTGTCGGCTGCATCGACAGACCAATGCACCGGCAACCAGTGGGCATAGGGCGCTCCCGGCTCCGTGACGTCAACGGCCTGCGGCGCTCCCGCCGTCGTGCTTGCTAGCAGTTCGATCGCGAAGGTGCGCTCGCCGACCAGACGCCCGAGCAACCCAGGATCTGTACGGCTGATGATGGTCACGTGGGCGCCGGCCTGCGCGAGCGCGTCTGCCAGCGTCAGGCAGCGGATGAGGTGGCCGGTACCCATCTGCACGGAGGCGTCGACTCGGAATGCGACACGCATGGTTGAGTGCCTCGAGCCTTCTGGTTGGCAATCGGACTGCAGCGAGCCACCGCACTGACACGCCGCATGGCTTCGCCGGTGTCCTGGCATGACCGGTGGGGCAAGGCAACCATCCCATAGCGCGTGTGGCTGGAGAACCGGGGAGCTAAGCCGACGGCCTCGAATCGATTGCGCCAACCTGTGCTGGATTTGCCTCTGTGGGTTCGGGAGCGCGAGAATCGCTGGGATAGGAGGGGCAAACGTCCGTGAACTGGTTACATCTTTGCAGGTGCGGCCATCTGCTCTCGAGGAACTCTGGATAAATTGCATGCTTCTCTCTCTTTTTCGATGATAACCATAGGAAACGCGATACTTGGATGCGACCATGTGGCAGCGCTGCTCCGCTCAGGCAGGCATGCAACGACGAGGCAGACCGTGGATATCAAGTCCCCTCTGACCATCCAGGCGAATGCCCCCGTGGAAGCGGCGCTCAATCAGCTCAATGCCAACAAGAGCGGGATCGTCTTCGTCGTCGATGGAGAGGATCGGGTGAAGGGCGCGTTGACCGACGGCGACATACGGCGGGGCCTCCTCGCCAGCGCCACGCTGATGACGCCGGTCTCGGCGCTCGCCAATCGCAACTTTGTGTTTGCTCGCGTTGGTGCGCCGCGCGAGCAGATCCTGAAGCTGCTGGACCACCGCATCCACATCGTGCCAGTGCTGGATGAGGAAGATCGGCTCAAGGATGTCTTCTCGCGCGAGCGATTCGTGCTCGACGAAGAGCGCGAGGTATTCTCGCGGGCCCGCTCACCGGCGCGCGTTAGCTTTGGTGGCGGCGGCACTGATTTGACGCGCTACTTCCTTCAGCACGGGGGAGTGGTCATCAACACCACCGTGGCGCTCTATGCACATGCCAGCCTGCGTCGGCGCCTAGATGGCCGAGTTCGCATCTATTCCCACGACTTCCGGCAGACCGTCGAGGCCGCACGCCCGCGGGACCTTGCGTTCAACGGCACACTCGACTTGCTCAAGGCTGCGGTCAAGCTGATCGACCCGGCATTCGGCTTCGAGCTAGAGGTGTCCGCCGATTTCCCCCCGGGCTCGGGTCTGGGCGGGTCGGCGGCGGTGTGCTCGGCCGTGATCGGCTGCTTCAACGAGTTCCGTTCCGACCGCTGGGACCGACACGAGATAGCCGAGATGGCTTTTCAGGCGGAACGGCTGCTGCTCGATATCCCCGGCGGCTGGCAGGACCAATACGCGACTGTCTTCGGCGGATTTAATTTCATGGAGTTCAAGGCTGATCACAATGAAGTGGTGCCGCTGCGCCTCGAGGCCCGCACCAAGCGCGAACTCGAGGAAAGCTTGGTGCTTGTGTTCACCGGCAAATTGCACGATTCCGGAGCAGTCCACCGCGACCAGAGATCTACGAGCGAGCGCAACAATGCCGATGTCGAGCGCCTCGCCAGCCGGCAAAAAGAAATCACGCACGAAATGAAGAAGCTTTTGCTGCGCGGGCGCCTACTCGAGTACGGGCGTCTGCTCGACGATGCCTGGCGGGTGAAGCGTGGCCTCGGCAAGCTCATCTCGACAAACGATATCGACAGCATCTACGAGTTTGCTATGGCGAACAGCGCACTTGGCGGCAAGTTGCTTGGGGCCGGCGGCGGGGGCTACTTTCTTTTCTACATCAAGCCATTCCATCGCTACCCCTTCGAAATCGCAATGGAGAGCGCAGGCTACCGCTGTCAACGCGTTGCCTTCGACGAGGCAGGATTGCAATCGTGGACACTCAGGATGCCGGCCTGAGGTCGCCCGAGCTTCGGGCGAGATGGCGGCGAGAGGATCGAAAGTTTGCCGGAAGCCGGCGCTTATGCCGCAGGAGTGCCAGATTGGCAGTTGCGGCATGCAGCGGCAGGAATGCGTTCGAGGTTTGATTGCCAAGGGAAGAGCAAGTGACGGTCTCGAGCAGCAACTCGGGGTGCAGCCAACAGCCGCGGTGTCTGCTGATAGGCCAGCGCCGGGTCGGCCCAGGCGAGCCCGCCTTCGTCATCGCTGAGGTCGGGAACAACCACAACGGCGATTTCGACCGCGCTGTTGCGCTCGTGGATGCCGCGGTGGCGGCAGGCGCCGATTGCGCCAAGTTCCAGATGCGCCATCTCGACCAGGTTTACCGGGCAGCCAGCCTCGAAGGCCGAGACGACGACCTCGCGGTCGAATATACGCTCGACCTGCTGCGCCGTTTCGAGCTGTCGACGCGGGATCAAGAACGTCTCGCCCAATACTGCCGGCGGAAGCGTATTGCCTACATGTGCACGCCCTGGGATGCCATGAGCGTGCGCGTGCTCGAGTCGTTCGGCGTGCCGGCCTATAAAGTGGCATCGGCTGATCTGACCAATTTGCCGCTGCTCGCCGTGATCGCCGGGACTGGCAAGCCAATAATTCTGTCCACCGGCATGAGCACGCTTGAAGAGATCAAGGCGGTTGTCGATTTCCTCAATCGACGCTCCGCCCAATTTGTGCTGCTCCATTGCCAGAGCACCTACCCGGCTGCCTTCCACAATATCAACCTGCGCTTCATGGGTGAGCTGGCAAAGTTGCACACACTCGTCGGCTACTCGGGTCACGAGCGCGGCACTGCCGTGTCGCAAGCCGCCGTTGCCCTCGGTGCCGTGGTGATCGAGCGCCATATCACGCTCGACCGCACCATGGAGGGGCCCGATCATGCCGCCAGCTTGGAGCCAGCTGAATTCGCCGCGCTGGTGGCCGGCATCCGCGAGGTCGAGCAGGCACTGGGTGAAGTATCCATGGATGGCGGGCGCAAGCTCAGCCAGGGCGAGCTGATCAATCGCGAGAACCTAGCAAAGAGCCTTGTTGCTGCTCGCACGCTCGAGCCGGGCACTGTAATCGACGAGACCGACGTTGCAGTGCGCAGTCCCGGCCAGGGCCTTTCTCCACTCGCCCTTCCTCGGCTCATTGGCCAGCGGCTCGGCCGCTCCATGCGCAAGGACGATTTTTTCTACGCCTCTGATCTCGACGGGGGCGCTTCCAAGGCGCGCGCCTATCGATTCACACGGCCGTGGGGCGTGCCGGTGCGGTATCACGACACGGAGACGTTTCTCGCCATCTCCAAGCCGGACCTGGTCGAGTTCCATCTCTCGTATCAGGACATGGATCGTGATCCCGCCGATTACTTGCGAGGCCCCTATGATATCGACTTCGTCGTGCACGCTCCTGAGCTGTTCGCCGGCAGCCGATTGATGGATCTTGCCACGCCCGACGAGGCCGAGCGGCGGAAGTCGCTCGCCGAGACGCAACGGGTGATCGACATCACCCGCAGCCTCAAGCGCTTCTTTCCGAAGACCAAGCGGCCGATGATCGTCGCCAACATCGGCGGCTTCACGCTCGATCGGCCGCTGCCGATGGATGAGAAGGAGCGTCGCTACGCTATCTTTGAAAAGAGCCTCGATGAGCTTGATCGCGAGGGTGTGGAACTCATCCCGCAGACCATGGCGCCGTTCCCTTGGCATTTCGGCGGCCAGCGGTACCAGAACATTTTCATTTTTCCCGAGGAGTCGGCCGCCTTCTGTGCGCGAGCAGGCATTCGGATGTGCGTCGACATTTCGCACACGCGCCTTGCAGCCACTCACTTCGGCTTCGATTTCATCGATGGCCTAGCCGCACTCGGCCCCTATACTGCGCATCTCCATCTCGGCGACGCCAAGGGCCTTGATGGCGAGGGCCTGCAGATCGGTGAGGGCGAGATCGACTTCGCGGCACTCGGTCGTGTGCTCGCCGCACATGCGATGGGGGTGCCGTTCATCCCCGAAATCTGGCAGGGCCACAAGAATATGGGCGAAGGCTTCTGGACGGCACTTGCGCGACTCGAGGGCACGCTATGAGTGGCGGCGCGTCAACAGCAGCAGGCGCGGTTCAGCGCCGCCATCGCACTCTTGCCGTGATCGCGGCGCGTGGCGGCTCGAAAGGGATTCCGCGAAAAAACCTTCTCGATCTCTGTGGGAAGCCTCTGATCGCCTGGACCGTCGAGCAGGCGCGTGCCGCCCGCGGGATCGACATTGTCGCTGTCTCCTCCGACAGTGAGGACATTTTGGCTGCTGCTCGGGCGTACGGTGCCATGGGTATCAAGCGGCCTGACGACATTTCGGGCGACGGTGCAACTTCCGAGTCGGCATGGCTGCATATGCTCGATGCGATAGATGCCACCCAAGGCCCATTCACCCGCATCGTCGCGCTGCAAGCGACTTCACCCGTACGAGAGCCGCGCGATCTGGAGGAGGCGATCGCCACCTATGAACGCGACGGGCTCGATAGTCTGCTCTCGGTTTGCAAGGTCGAAGACTTCTTCAATTGGCGGATTGGCGCGGGAGGCCAGCCCGAAGCCGTCAACTACGATTACCGCACCCGAAAACGGCGACAGGAGATCGAGCAGCGCTATCTCGAGAACGGCTCGTTCTACATCTGCACGCCACGCATGCTTCGTGAGGACAACAACCGGCTCGGGGGCAAGATTGGCTTCCATGTCATGGAGCGTCACAAGATGTTCCAGATCGACAACATGGAGGATGTGAAGCTGTGCGCCGTCATTATGCGGGGTTACGGCTATGCCTGAGACTCCCGCTGCACGGCTTGGAAGTCGCTTTGCACTGGAAGGCCGCACCGCGGTGGTCACCGGCGCCTCGCGCGGCATTGGCGCCGCAATCGCACAGGGCTTCTCAGAGGTCGGTGTGCGCGTCTTCGGTTTGAGCCGGACCGGCACTGCGCCGCCTGGAGTGGATGCGATCGCGTGCGACCTCGCCGATCCCGGAGCAATCGAGTTGGCGTTTGCGCAGATTGAGCGGTCGGCGGGCCGGCTCGATGTCCTTATCAACGCCGCCGGTATCTCGCTGCCGCCGCCACAGGGTGGCAGCGCCGCCGAGATCGCGCGCTTTCGTGCTACGCTTGAGATTGATCTCGTCGCCGTTTACTCCCTGATCCTCGCCGCACGCCCGCTGATGCTGAAGGCCGGCGGTGGCTCCATCATCAACCTGACCAGCATCAACTCGACGCGCGGCTTCCCAGGCAATCCGGGCTACGTGGCCGCAAAGGCAGGCCTCGCCGGGATGACGCGCGCCCTCGCGGTGGACCTTGCGTCAGACGGCATTCGCGTCAATGCGCTGGCACCGGGCTATGTGCGCACAGCAATGACCGAGGCCAGCCATGCCAATCCAGAGATGCACGAGCATCGCCGCCGCCAAACCATTCTGGGGCGCTGGGGGGCGCCCGACGACATGATCGGGGCAGCATTGTTCCTGGCCTCGGATGCCTCAGCCTATGTGACCGGCCAGGAACTCTACGTCGACGGCGGCTGGACGGTGAAGGGGCTCGTGTCTTGACAGGCAAGCAGGAAAAACGTGCGCCTGCCACCCGCATCGGCTTCATGCAGGGGCGCTTGTCGCCGCCCGTTGACGGTAAGATTCAAGCCTTCCCCTGGCATCATTGGGGCGCGGAATTCCCTGCTGCCGAGCAACTCGAGCTGGGCCTCATCGAATGGACGCTCGACCATGACAGGCTCGCCCAAAACCCAATCATGACGCCAGCGGGCCGCGCCGAGATCTGCGCCCTAGCCTCCCGGCATGGCCTCAAGATTTGTGCTCTGACCGGCGATCTCTTCATGCAAGCACCATTCTGGAAGGCGCAAGGAAGCGCGCGCGAGCAGTTGCTCGCCGATCTCGACGCGGTGCTCGCCGCCTGTGCCGACCTTGCAATTGAGGTGATCGTGGTGCCGTTGGTCGACAATGGCTCGCTCAACAACGACCGTCAAAGCGCCGTCCTGATCGATGCTCTGCTGCCGAGAGCCGACGCCATCCGTGCATGGGGACTGAAAATCGCCTTCGAGTCGGATTTCGCCCCGGACCGCCTCGCTGGGTTCATTGCCAGGCTGCCCGCCGACGCCTTTGCCATCAACTATGACATCGGCAACAGCGCCGCGCTTGGATACGACTGCGGAACCGAGATCGGAGTCTATGCGCCGCGCATTGCACACGTTCACGTCAAGGATCGTGTTCGCGGCGGGACCACGGTGCCGCTCGGCGCCGGCGCGGCGGAGATCGGCCGCGCTATACGCCTCATTGAGCAGTCGGGCTATCGCGGCAACTACGTGCTCCAGACTGCGCGTGCCGCCGACGGAGATCACGCCGGCGCACTCGCCCGCTATCGCGACCTGACAGCTGGCTACATCGCGGCAGGTGAATGATGGACCTCGGGATTCGAGACCGCGTGGCACTCGTCACTGGCGCCAGTCGAGGCATCGGCCGTGTCATTGCGACCGCCCTGGTTCGGGAAGGTTGCAAAGTGGCTTTGAACGCCCGCAACACGGAAGCCCTGGAGCAGGTACGCAGTGCGCTGGGCAGCAAAACATCAACGCACGCGGCCGACGTCTGCCAAGCACAAGAGGCCAATCGGTTGGCAGCCGAGGTGGTGGCGCGCTGGAACCGGCTTGACATCGTCGTTGCCAACGTTGGCAGCGGAGCGTCGGTGCCGCCGGGACAGGAGACGGACGCCGAATGGCGCCGAGTGCTCGATCTGAACCTTCACGCCGCGACGAACACCATCGCCGCCGCCCGCAAGGTCATGGTCAACGGTGAGGCCGATCCGGGGACCGACCGCGCTATCGTCGCCATCTCTTCGATCTGCGGCCTCGCGGCGCTCGGCGCTCCCGTCACCTACTCGGCCGCCAAGGCCGCGCTCAATGCCACTGTGCGCGGGCTCGCACGGCCCCTGGCGCGCGAAGGCATTCGCATCAATGCGGTGGCGCCAGGCAACATTGTGTTCGAGGGTGGCACATGGGCCCGCAAGTTGAACGAGGACCGGGCGGCGGTCGAGCACATGCTTGATAAGGATGTGGCGCTCGGCCGCCTCGGCACCCCCGAGGAGGTGGCTGACGTAGTCGCCTTCCTCGCTTCTCCGCGCGCCGCCTTCGTCACTGGCACCATCGTAGTGGCCGACGGCGGTCAGCTCCGGGCTTGAGAGAACCCGTTGGAACGAAAGGATCCGCATGGCCCCCTCGCTTCCGAAGCCATTCAATCTCACCGGCCGCACCGCGCTGGTCACCGGGGCCGCTGGCCTGCTCGGCCGGCAGCACGCGGCAGCCCTGGCTGAAACCGGCGCTGTCGTCGTCATGGGTGATCTCGATGTCGCGAGAGCGAGCGAGGCAGCAGAGGCCATCGGCATGGAGATTGCCGGTTCGCACATCATCCCGGCAGCGCTCGACGTCACCGAACCTGCCTCAGTGAACGACCTCGCGTGCCGACTCGCTGCCGACCACGTTACCATCGACATCCTGGTCAACAATGCCGCAATCGATCCCAAGGTCACGGCGGCCGAGGGCATGATGCACGCCTCTCGTCTTGAAGGATTTGGCCTCGAGCAGTGGAACCTCGAGATCGCGGTTGGGCTTACCGGGGCCATGCTGTGCGCTCAGACCTTCGGCGCAGCCATGGCTGAACGTGGTCGAGGCGCGATCCTCAACATCGCCTCCGACCTCGCCGTAATTGCGCCTGACCAGCGTCTCTATCGCGATTCCGACGCGCGCACCGAGGCCGAGCAGCCTGTCAAACCCGTCACGTATTCGGTGATCAAGCACGGCCTCGTCGGCCTGACGAGATACCTCGCTACCTACTGGGCCGATCGCGGCGTGCGCGTCAACGCGATTTCGCCAGGGGGCGTCTTCAACGGTCAGCCGGACGAGTTCAGGTATCGCCTCGAACACCTCATTCCGCTTGGCCGGATGGCGCGGAAAGATGAGTACCGCGCAGCCGTCCAGTTCCTGTGCTCGGATGCCTCGAGCTACATGACGGGGCAGAACGTCATCGTGGATGGGGGCCGTAGCGTGTGGTAGGCGTCACACGGGTGCTGCGGCGCATCGGTCCAAAGCACGGGCTCAGTGCCTGACCGCGACGGAGGGCAGCGCGCGGGCCCCATTGAAGGAAAGCCTAAAAGATGTTCAACGACAAAAGCATACTTATCACTGGCGGCACTGGCTCGTTCGGCAGGAAATGCGTGGCAACGCTGCTCACCCGATTCAAGCCGCGCCGGCTGGTCGTCTATTCGCGCGACGAGCTCAAGCAGTATGAGATGCAGGCCCAGTTCGACGCACCGGCGATGCGCTATTTCATTGGCGACGTGCGCGACGGCGACCGGCTGCGAACGGCCATGAAGGGCATCGACTTCGTCATTCACGCTGCGGCACTGAAGCAAGTGCCGGCGGCCGAGTACAATCCCATGGAGTGCATCAAGACCAACGTGCATGGTGCCGAGAACGTTATTCAGGCGTCGCTCGAGGCCAACGTCGAGAAAGTCATCGCGCTCTCGACCGATAAAGCGGCGCAGCCGATCAACCTTTACGGTGCGACGAAGCTCGCTTCCGACAAGCTGTTCATCGCGGCGAACAATATGGCGGGTGGCCACCGCACTGGCTTCGCCGTCGTGCGTTACGGCAATGTCGTCGGCTCTCGCGGTTCAGTGGTGCCCCTGTTCGAGCGCCTTGTCCGCGAGAAGGCTGCGTACATTCCAATCACCGACCCGCGCATGACGCGCTTCTGGATCTCGCTGCAGCAGGGAGTCGACTTTGTCCTGAGAAGCTTCCAGCGCATGCACGGCGGCGAGCTGTTCGTGCCCATGATCCCGTCTGTACGCATCCTCGACCTCGCTGCCGCCATCGCGCCCGAGGTTGCCACCAAAGTGATCGGCATTCGACCGGGCGAGAAACTGCACGAGATCATGTGCCCGCAGGACGATTCCCACCTCACGCTCCGCTTTTCGGACCACTTCGTGATCAAGCCGACCATCCGCTTCCATCATCACGACATCGACCATGCGAGGAATCGTATCGGTGAGACCGGCACCCCGGTCAACGAGGGGTTCACGTATGATTCCGGCACCAACCCGACGTTCATGAGTGTACCGCAAATCCGCGAATTCAACAGGATCGCGCTGCAATGATCCCCTACGGACGCCAGGATATCGACGCGGCCGACATCACAGCCGTCACAGATGCGCTCAAGTCTGACTGGCTGACGACAGGCCCCGCCGTACCACGCTTCGAGGAAACCGTGGCCCGCCGCTGTAACGTGCGTTTCGCGGTCGCAGTCGCCAATGCCACAGCAGCATTGCACATCGCCTGTCTGGCACTTGAGCTTCAACCAGGCGATGTTCTCTGGACGACGCCAAATACCTTTGTAGCGTCGGCAAACTGCGCGCTGTATGTCGGCGCCGACGTCGATTTCGTCGATATCGACCCGCGGACTTACAACATGTGCGCCGATGCGCTTGCAGCAAAGCTCGTCGCGGCTCGCGCCAGCGGTGGCCGGCTGCCGAAGGTGGTCGTGCCCGTTGATTTCGCCGGCCAGTCTTGCGACATGGCTCGCATTCGAATGCTCGCAAACGAGTACGGCTTTCGTATTCTGCAGGATGCCTCGCACGCCATTGGCGCTGAATACCGTGGCACGCCAGTGGGCAGTTGCCGCGACGCCGACATCACGGTCTTCAGCTTCCATCCGGTCAAAATCGTCACCACGGGTGAAGGCGGCATGGCTCTAACGAACGATCCCGTGCTGTACAGCCGGCTGGCGCTGCTGCGCACCCACGGCATCACGCGCGACGTTGCCGGAATGACCGGCGAGTCACATGGGCCTTGGTACTACGAGCAAGTCTACCTCGGGTACAACTACCGCATGACCGATTTGCAGGCGGCACTCGGTACGAGTCAGATGGCGCGGCTCGACGTTTTCGTCGCGCGCCGCCGGGAACTCGCGCGACGCTATGATCGGTTGCTCAGCCAGATGCCCGTGGCTACGCCTTGGCAGCATCCGGACACCAACTCCGCCTGGCACCTCTACATCATTCGTCTCGACCAGCAGGCAATCGGAAAGAGCCGGCGGCAGGTGTTCGAGGCGATGCGCGCCGCTGGCATCGGCGTTAACGTGCATTACATTCCGGTCCACCTGCAGCCGTGGTACGGTAAGCTTGGATTCTCTGCCGGCATGTTTCCCGAGGTCGAGCGTTACTACGAGGAGGCGCTTACCATCCCGCTGTTTGCCCGCATGACCGATGCCGATCAGGATGCCGTTGTCACAGCATTGAAGAACGTCATCCAGTGAAGTGGGGCGGCTGATGAGGATCGCTGTCATCCCGGCGCGCGGCGGCTCGAAACGTATTCCGCGCAAGAACATCAAGCCGTTCTGCGGGCGGCCGATCCTTGCCTATTCGATCGCAGCTGCCCGCGAAACCAACCTCTTTGACCACGTCGTCGTCTCGACGGACGACATCGAAATCGCCGACGCGGCTCGTGAGAATGGCGCCGAAGTCCCGTTCATGCGTCCGGCAACGCTCGCCGACGACTTCACTGGTACCAATGCCGTCGTCGCGCATGCTATCGGCTGGTATCGGGATAACGGCCTGCCGGTTGCGCACGCCTGCTGCCTCTATGCGACCGCGCCCATGCTGGACCCGGCCTGCATTCGGCAGGGCTTTGAGGCCCTGCAGGGTAGCAGCAAAGCTTTTGCCTTCTCGATCACGAGCTATGCCTTTCCGATCCAACGGGCGGTGCGGGTGCTGGCCGACGGTGGCGTTGAAGCCATTTATCCTGAGCACCGTATGACACGCTCGCAGGATCTCGAGCATACCTATCATGACGCAGCCCAATTCTACTGGGGCACGGCCGCAGCATTTCTGGCCGATCTGCCGCTGTTTGCCCCGCACTCGGTAGGCATCGTCCTTCCTCGGCATCTGGTGCAGGACATTGATACGCCAGAGGATTGGGAGCGGGCCGAGCTGATGTACCGGGCTCATCGGACCTGCGGCCGCAACGAACCGGCCTAAGGCGTTGCGCGGCTTGCCATCGCTCAGGGTTGCGGATCATAACACGCCGGACTCCGCGATGTCAGACGAGTACGCCGTTGCAGGGCAAAACGGCGGCGGGCCGTACTACCGCCGAATGGCGTCACCGGGCGACAGCATCGCGCTCAGCAATAGCGTCGCAATCGCCTCGGGAGGAAGAAGGCTTTCTAATGCAAACCATCGAAGTGAATGCCAAGGCTGGCTCGCTCCCAACTGTTCTGGCAGCAGCGGCACTACCGTTGATTGCGGTCGCCGCCTCGACGTTTTCCTTCGCTCAGGCGGCGCCCTTGTCTCTTCTGCTATTGGCCCTGATGGGCGTGCGGGAGGCCGGGATCGCGGACACCACGGCGCGAATTCGGGCGGAGTTCTGGGCAGGGCGTGGGCTGCTGAATCTGGCCGTCGTGGCGACGATTCTGCTGGCGCTGCTCGCAACCGTTTCCGGCTTGTGGGCTCCGTCTCTGCTAAACGCGTCGATGAAGGGCCTCGGATTGGCCATCATCCTGGTCGCCGCGTTGGCGGGCAGTGGCGTTTTTAGCGCTGACGGCAGTTCTCGCAGGCAAGCCATCGCCAGCGGCTTGATCATAGGGCTGTCGATCGCCCTCCTGCTCGTTGCAGTAAACGTTCTCACGGCGGATTGGTTGACGCGCAAGCTTTTCACGCTCGCGCCGCTGCTTGCCGCCAGCATCGCCAAGCACGTCACCTTTGCTGATGGCGTCGCGGTCGCTGTGTCGGATTCAGTCGGCAATCGGCCGATGGCTGTGGCAACACTGCTGCTCGTGCCGGGAATGATCATCGCGCGCCGGCTGCACCGGTCGCTTTTGAGGAATGCGTTTTTTTTCTGTGTCGCAATTTATGTCGCCGCCGTTTTGCTCAATGCTAGGCACCAGTCGTCGCAGCTGGCCATTGTCGTTGGAGCTTCTGTCCTGCTCATGGCCTGGCTCAACGTCAATATCACGCGGCGCATTGTGCTGGTGACCTGGTGCGTGGGCGTCATGGCTGCGCCGCTGGTGGGAGCGTTGGCTTTGAAGCTCGAGGTGCATCAGGCGAGCTGGCTTTTCTCGACAGCCCGTCAGCGCGTGATCATCTGGGGGACGACTGCCGAGCGGATCGCCGAGCGTCCCATCCTCGGTCACGGAGCTGCGGCTGCCGAAGTGCTGCAGAAGAGTACGCCAAGGCCCGCCGTCAGGGATGGCGAAGTGTTCGCCCGCACGACGGCTCGACACGCACATAACGCCTATCTGCAAATCTGGCTCGATCTGGGACTAGTTGGTGCACTGCTCTTGACTGCTATCGGTGCCGCTTTGGTTCAGCGCACCGCTCAGTTGCTTGCGGGCGACCAAGCCTGGGCGCTGGCCGCGTTCGCCGTGGGAGTTGCCATGATGGCGTCGTCTTATGGGATGTGGCAGGCTTGGATTCAGGCGAGTCTCGGCCTTGCGCTCGCTCTCGCTGCTGCTGCGATGGCGCTTCGCCCGCCCGACACTGACGCACCTTCGGCAATTTGCCTCGGCTCCCAGACCTGAAACCGCTCACGCGGTGCCTGTGTGCGGATCATGGGCCGTAAGAAGGGCTAGGGGACGTGCCACAGGCCTGCCGCTCAGTTGCAAGCGACGCCACCGAGTCCACGTCCAGAGGTTCAGCCGAACGAGCGCTCTCTACGGCGTCACTTACAGCGAACTTCAAAGCCGCTCTCCGGGCGTCAACATGAATTCAGCTCTGATCAAACGCAGTGGGTCGTCTTGCGGACAGCCGCTTTTTGGCAGACGGCAGAGGAAGACCCGATTGAAGGTCTATTTGCGCCGACGACCAACGATTGCATTGGCGCGCGCTTCGATCGTGACACGCCCACTCGCCTCGATAGGCACCTGCTCATGAACCCGGGATTTGAGTTGCGATACGTCGGCCGGCGATATCGTTCCGAGCTTCGGCGCGATGTTAGGCGCTGCGATCGTGGTGGACCAATAGTCCTCGAAATCGGCGAACGTTCGCCGCGTGCGAATGACACGTGCTTCCAGATCGACAAACCCCGCCTGGGACCACAGTGCATGCAGCCCCTCGGGAGTCGAGGCTTCCGCTCTTGGGGGCATCGGTGGCGCAAACCCCAAGTGTCGCATCTGGATTGTGACGGCCTCAGACGGACCACCACCGCCGACGAGGTCCCAAACATATGCAGCGGCGAGACCGCCAGGCCGTACGACACGCGCCATTTCGGCGACGCCCCTCGGGGGCTCGGGAATGAAGAACACAACGAGCGCCATGACGGCCGCATCGAAGGTATCATTAGGATAAGGCAGCGCCATTGCGTCGCCTTGCCGAAATTGCGCGACAGATGTCGCCAGCCGTTCTCGCGCGAAGGCCAACTGACCTTCTGACGGATCCACGCCATCGATGGCCCCAGGGGCGCAGCGCTCGATCAGCACTTGTGTAAACGCACCGTTGCCGCAACCGATGTCTAGCCACCGCAAATTGGGCGGCGGCGAGAGCCAATCGACAAAGGCACCGCCAATCAGTCCGCTCCACCTGCCCATCATACGTTCATACGCAGCGCCGTCATCAAACCTGATCGTCGGTGTGGACATTGGTCACCTCAAATTTGCTGATCAGATTGAGTTACCTTCAATGCACCTGCACACTAAGGTGAGACTGGCCTTGTCGCAAAGCTGAGCCAATTTCGGTCAATCGCTTCGACGGGCGGCCCTGAGATTTGGTGTCCAACGGGCGACTTCACGAACGACCAACTCCTGCAGGGCGTCAGGCGAGCGTTTGGAATGATCCGGAATCTCGCTGCCGAGATCGAGCAATCGCGCGCGCGTGTCTTCGTCATCGAGAGCCCTAATAAGCGCCTCGTTCAATTTTCCGACTATATGTTGCGGGCTACCCTTGGGAGCAAATAGGGCAATCCAAGCAGAAACTTCGAACCCGGGGCGGTTCACTTCGCCACCTATCGATTTGCGTGCGCAGTATGAGATCCCTACCAGTGCACGCTCAACGGCTGATCGAGTATGCCACGCAAACCAGTGCCAAGATGATCCAGTGCCAAGATGATCGTGACCTGGTTGCGATGCCGTTGGCGGGGGGCGACCCTCGCCGGTGTCCAACCAACATGCAATCCAGTTGTCCAAATAATCTGGCGCTCCCTACGGGAGTCGAACCCGTCTTTTCAGATTGAAAATCTGACGTCCTAACCGATAGACGAAGGGAGCTGGGCGGACGCGGTGGTCCGCTCGGCCGGTTCGATCAGCCGCGCACTCGACGCACCCAACCCCAGTCTCATCGGCTTCAGCTCCCTGGGGGAGGAAATCGTTGAGCCCCGTGTGCCCAGCTGCATCTGAAATACGGGGTCTGGCAGTTTAGTTGGAGAGTCGTGCGGCTGCTCGCTCCGCGCGGGCTTTTATCAGGTGATCCCGCGATCCGCAAACAGGTTCCTCAGGCCGGAAGGAGAAACTCCGAGCCCGAAACGCTCCATCAGCCGTTCTTGACACAAAAAACTGTTCCCGTATGAACGCTTATTGCTTGAACTAAGTTAGCTCCGCCCACATCTGATGTGTGGCGTTTGCGCGCCGGGCGGTGAGTAGCCTATATATCGGCAAACATTGATCACTTCTCCCGTAAGTGGAAGTCGCAAGGGCGGCCGGCAGCGCCGAACTTTGCAGCGCCATTTGCCGGGTAGCACCCCCCAACAAAGAGCGAGGCGAGACTATCCATGCCCTGGAGTAATCAAGGTGGTGGCGGTGGTGGCTGGAAAAGCGGCGGCGGAGGAGGCGGTGGCGGCGGACCTTGGGGCCAGGGGCCGAGCGGGGGCGGCGGAAACCAGCCCGATCTCGAGGAGCTGCTGAAGCGCAGTGGGGACCGCTTGAAGCAGGTGGGCGGCGGCCTCTCCGGTGGGGCGCTTGCTCTGATCCTGCTGTTGGCGGCAGGGGCATGGGCGCTCTCGGGCTTCTACACTGTGCGCACCAACGAGGTCGCGCTCAACATGGTGTTCGGCAAGTTCGTCGGCCGCACCAACGAAGGATTGAACTACAACTGGCCATATCCCATCGGATCGGTCACCAAGCTTGCGGTCACCGACGTCAAGACGGTCGAGCTCGGCACCAGCCCGCAGGGCGCTCAGCGTCGCGGTCCCTCGCAGCTGACCGACAGTCTCGTCCTGACCGCGGATGAGAACATCGTCGACATCGGCTTCTCGGTGCAGTGGCGAATCTCGCCGTCGCGTCCTGAAGATTTCGTCTTCAACGTCGAGAAACCCGAGGCGTCGATCAAGGCCGTCGCCGAAAGTGCAATGCGCGAAGTGATCGGCAAGCGGCAGCTGCGCAATGTGCTGCCGAGCGAGATCCCGCCGGTCCCGGCCGTTCCGGGTGGGCAGGTCACGCCGACGCCGGCCGCAGCGGCCGTCGCCTCGGCGCAAAACGAGATCCTCGACGAGGTCCGGAAAGTCATGCAGCTAAACCTTGATCAGTACGGCGCGGGCGTTGTCATCGATCGCGTGATCATTACTCGGATCAGCCCGCCACCGGATGTGCTTGCCGCCTTCACGGACGTGCAGGCTGCCGTCCAGGATCGCGACCGTCTGCAGAACGAGGCGCAGACGCATGCCAGCAAGGTCGTCCCGGAGGCGAAAGGTCAAGCCGAGAAGACCATCCTCGAAGCTGAGGCCTACCAGAAGCGCACCATCGCCGAAGCACAGGGTGCGGCCGCGCGGTTCCGTCAAGTCTATGAGGAGTATCGGAAAGCTCCGGACGTCACGCGCGAGCGCATGTTCCTCGAGACCATGGAGCGCGTGCTCGGCGGAACCGACAAGCTCATCATCGACAAGTCGGCGGGCAGTCAGCAGGGGGTGGTGCCCTACCTACCGCTCAATGAGCTCACCCGCCGGCCGCAGGCTGGCGCGACGACCCGCTGAGGAATGATCACATGAGCAACGTGCGCTTTGCCCTCGGAATTCTCCTGACGATCCTGGCGTTCGTCTTTTTCAGCTCGGCTTTCATCGTGCCGCAAACATCGTCGGCTCTGGTGTTCCGGTTCGGAAAGCTGCAGAAGGCCATTGCCGAACCTGGTCTTTACTTCAAGGCGCCTTTCGTCGATTCGGTCGCACTGCTCGAAAAGCGTGTCCTCGACAACGACTTGAGCGCGCAAACGGTTCTGGCGTCAGACCAGAAGAACCTGCTGGTCGACGCCTTCACACGGTATCGGATCACCGAGCCGCTGCGCTTCTATCAGGCGCTCAACAATACGACGGCTGCGAACAAAACGCTCGAGCGCATTGTCAACGATCGCGTGCGCTCCGTGCTCGCTGGCGCGACGACGACGCAGATCATCAATACGAACCGCGCCAATCTGATGGAAAGGATTCAGGAAGAGGTGAACCGGGAGGCGCAGGCGCTGGGCATCACGGTCGTCGACGTCCGTCTGTCCCGGGTCGAGCTGCCGCGGGAGACGACCGAGGCTGTTTTCCGGCGAATGAAGACGGATCGCGAACGGGAAGCGGCCGATCTCCGCGCACAGGGCACCCAGTTCGCGCAATCGATCCGCTCGCGTGCCGATCGCGATGTGCAGATCATTCTGGGTGATGCCAACAAGAAGGCCGAAGAGATGCGCGGTCAAGGCGAAGCCGAGAAGACGCGCGTTCTTGCAGAGGCTTTTGGGCGTGATCCGGAATTCTCGGCGTTCTACCGGTCGCTGCAAGCCTATGAGCAAAGCTTCCGCCAAGGTGACACGCGGATGATCTTGTCACCGGACAGCCCGTTTTTCCGGTACTTCAACCAGCCGCAGCCCAATGCCGCCGGCAAGCGCCCCTGAGGTGATGCGGAAGCCGCTTCTGATTGTGCGCGGGGTAGCGACGCGGCCGCGCTTAAGCATTCGAAGATGCCGCCGCCGGTTACGCGTGCCCAAGCGGGGCTGCGTGACCGCGTGGGGTTGCGCGTGCGCGCGCCGGTCCCGCTGAGCCGCTCAAGTCGCGCTCATCGTATTGATGAACTTGACACCGACGGAGTTTTCGCGGCGCCACACGACCTGGCATGTGCGCTCGGTGCCTTCGAGGTCGATCACCAGGCGGAAGCGTTGCGGAATGCTCGCCAGGTGGTGGACATCGAGCCGCGCGCCTCCGTTGGAGATGTCTAGGACGACGCATGGGACGGGCGAAGGCGCATCGTGGGCCGAGATCGTTGCGCTGCGAGCGACGCGGCGGCGCGGTTCACTGCGGCGATTGCCCTGGCGCCGCTCGATCTCGTTCGTGACATCGAACGCGATGCCGCAGTAGCCCCGGAACTGGCCTTCACGGTCGAATTGGGGCAGACCGATCGTTCGCATCCAGAGCTGCAGGCCGTTTTGATAGCGCACGAATTCGACAGGCCCGAACATCACCCTGGCGTCGAGCTGCGCCAAGTATTTCCTGTGCTCTTCGACGTCCGGATTGAGGTTGCCGAGCTCCTGGCGGGTCTTGCCGTAGTGCCACTCTGGCGGATGGCCGGCAAAACGCTCCACGTTCTCGCTCATGTACGTGAAGCGGTGATCAGCGTCGGTTTCCCAGATCCACCCGCGCAGAATGTCCATGACGGTGGCGAGCCGAGCCAGGATTTGTTCAGCGTTGGCAGCGCTCATGGGCCTTTCAGCGGTGCTGATGGTCGTCGCCGCCATGGGCTCTGTGTGGCGGAGGGGCTCGGGGCAGCTGAACTGATCATCGGTCATGGTGGATCTCTGTGCTCATTTGAAGGATAGCCACAGAGAGTTAATCCAACATTTACGATTGCCTGCCGGGGCCTCACATTCAGCGACGATTTGGGTCGAAATAGTTTTTCAATCCGCGCCAGCAATCGGCATAGTCGGGCTGAAGCGTCCCGAGAGCCGCAGCATAGCTCGTCACACGCTGTGGAAAGCGCGTCTCGAACATGAAGGCCAAGGTGCCGGTGAGCTTGACCGGCGCCAACTCGTCGCTGGTTGCCTTCTCGAAGGCTGCGAGATCAGGACCATGCGGCAGCATGCAGTTGTGCAGGCTCATACCGCCGGGCGTGAAGCCGTCGGGCTTTGCGTCGTAGACGCCGTAAACTAGGCCCATGAACTCGGACATGATGTTGCGATGGTACCAGGGCGGTCGGAACGTATCCTCGGCAACCATCCAGCGTTCGGGGAAGATGACGAAATCGACGTTCGAGGCACCGGGCGTCTCCGATGGCGCCGAGAGGACCGAGAATATCGACGGGTCTGGATGATCGAAAGAGATGGAGCCGACGGCATTGAAGCGACGCAGATCATACTTGTAAGGCGCGTAATTGCCGTGCCAGGCGACGACATCGAGAGGAGAGTGGGGGAGCTCCGTCTCCCAAAGCGCGCCGCCCCACTTGACGACGAGGCGCGTGGCCGTCGCCCGATCCTCGTAGGCGGCCAGCGGCGAAAGAAAGTCGCGCGGATTGGCGAGGCAGTTGGCCCCGATTGGGCCCCGTTCGGGCAGCGTAAAGGCGCCGCCATAGTTCTCGCAGACGTAGCCGCGCGCCGGTTCGCCTATGAGCTCGACGCGAAACTTCACGCCGCGGGGCATGACCACGATTTCGCCGGGTGTGGCGTCGATGAGGCCGAACTCGGTGACGAAGCGCAGCTCCCCCTGCTGCAGGACGATCAGCAACTCGCCGTCGGCGTTCCAGAACACTTCATCGGTCATCGAACGCGTGGCGAGATAGACGTGAGCTGCCATGCCCGTGAGGGCTCCGGCATCACCTGCCGTCGTCATGGTGCGCATGCCCTCGACGAACGACAGCGGCGTTGCGGGAATCGGCGTCGGCGACCAGCGCAGCTGGCCAATCCGCATCTCGTGATCGTGGCATGGCGCGGTGCGCCAGTCACCATTGTCCAGCCGGCGGAATTTGCCCGAGTGAAGCACGGACGGCCGGATCCGGTAGAGCCACGTGCGCTCGTTGGTGGCCCGCGGTGCGGTGAAAGGCGAGCCGGAGATCTGCTCGGCGTAAAGCCCATAGGGACAGCGCTGCGGCGAGTTGCGCCCGACAGGAAGCGCGCCGGGCAGTGCTTCCGTCTCGAACGTGTTACCGAAGCCGGACATGTAGCCGGGTGAGGTGGGGCTCTGCTGCGAGAATACGGCCTGCTGAGCGTCTGAGCGTGTGTCCTGGGGCATGTGGGGGCTCCTTGAGCGCTACGGTGCACGGGACATCGGCGGTGTCCGCCTCAACTTACCAGCACGTTTTACCAGCACGTTCCGCCATGCAAACGCATGTTTTTGGCCAGTAGCAGTACTGTTCGTCTGCTTAACCCCTCGGAGACGTCGACTTCAGCTTTCGCTCATCGCGAAACTTCAGACGACCACGCTGGACTGAAGCGGTCACTGGCAGGACCACGGGCGCGGTCGCCCTTTGCTCGGCATCACTCCGGCGTTCGCCACATTCGCCAGCGCGCAGGTGACTCTCCGAACTCCCGTTTGAACGCTCGACTGAACGCTTCCTCTGAATCGTAGCCTACGGAGTTCGCAATTTGAGCTATGGACGTCCGCGTCTCGGCCAGCTCGGCTTTTGCGATCATCAACCGCCATTGGGTCAGATACTTGATGGGCGGCACTCCCATGATCGCGGTGAAACGCTCGACGAACGTGCTCCGCGACAGCGCCGCTTCGCGGGCGAGGAGATCGACCGTCCAGTAGTTGCCGATCGAATTGTGCATCAGAGCCAATGCGCGCCCTACGTGGGGATCACTCATGCCTTTCAGCCAGCCACTATCGCCTCCCGCGTTCGCGGCGTAACTGCGGACGGCTTCGACCAGCAGCAACTCCGACAATCGTGACAACACACCCGAATCGGCAAAGCGTCCGGCGACCAGCTCTGCGGCCGCGAACCGCACGGAGGCTTCGATCCAGTCGCGCGAGGCGGCTTCCCGTACATCGAGCTTCATTATCTGCGGAAGGGTTGAGATCAGAGGGTTGCGCACGTCATTGCTGCCGAGAAACCCGCAAACGATTTGCGTCGCGGCGCCGCCGCCGCCGTACGTGATGTGCGCGAGGCCGGTGTCTCCTGATGGCTGGATGAAATCGTCGGCACTGACGGCAGCGATACCGGATTCGCTGGCCAACACATGCTCATCATTGCGGGGTAGCAGGACAACTTCACCGGCACTGACCTCGAGCGGCGGAACGCCCTTCACCTCGAGGAGAAGGCGCCCCGAAACGACAACGTGATAGGCGATCACCTGCGCAGGTCTGGACAGGTATGGGCGGCAATCCTCAGCCGTTATCCTGGATCTCACAGCCCAAGGCGCTGTGAAGTGAGCATCAAGGAAGATGCCGCCCGTGAGCCGGATGGAACGCAACACGTCCGAGAGTGGATCCATGGGCATGCTCCAGACGACTGTTCGGACGAACGGTCGGTTCAACCGGCAGGCCGGTCATTCACTCGAGCATCGATGTCGAATACTTTGACAGCACGAAGCGGCATTGAAAGCCATGAAAAAGCGGCCAATCATGAGCACCTTGAACGCGACATCAATGCAACCGCCTCGTCGTCAAGCGAACCGTGCCGAGCCATCCGCCTCAGAACGGTATGGGAGATTTCGATGGCCTGGCCGCTTGGTGACATCCTCGGCCGCTTGTGTGCGTGGCATGAATATCTATCGCGCCTGGAGCATCGGCCATGACGGGGCGCAGCTCTCGGCACCGCGCCCTGCAACATAGACGATGGCAAAACTAAGGAGACGATTATGACCCAAGACCAGCACGGGCACGCTCTGACGGGTGCGACAGCCGGGGCGGCAGCCGCCTATCATCAGGCCGTCGAGGCCTTCAATCTCTACCGCGGCGATCCCATAGCGCTGCTCGATGCGGCAATTGAGGCGTCGCCGGGTTTTGCGATGGCGCACATTCTGAAGGCGCATCTGCTCGCGTTGTCGAGCGAGCCGGAGGCGACGCGGCAGGCTGCGGGAATCGTGGATCAGCTCAGGTCAATGCGGATGAGCGAACGTGAGGCGGGGCATGTGGCTGCGATTGAGCATGTCGTCGCGGGAGAATGGACGGCTGCAGCGGTCGCGCTTGACCGGCACAACGTGACGTATCCACTAGACCTCGTCGCCCTGCAGGCAGGGCACCTGCTCGATTTCTACCGCGCCAACGCACGGGAGTTGCGCGATCGGATCGCTCGTGTGCTGCCGCAGTGGTCGGCGAACATGCCGGGGTACTCGATCTTGCTCGGCTTCTATTCCTTTGGCCTCGAGGAGACCGGAGATTATGCCCGTGCCGAGAACGTGGGCCGAAATGCCATTGCAATGCAGCCGCTCGACTGCTGGGCGCACCACGCGGTCGCCCACGTCATGGAGATGCAGGGCCGCGCCGAGGACGGCCTCGGGTGGATGATCGCGCGCGAACCGTACTGGTCGGGTGATGCAAACTTCTTCAAGGTGCACAACTGGTGGCACAAGGCGCTCAATCACCTGGATCTCGGCCAAGCGAACGAAGCGCTGGCGCTCTACGACGGCCCGATCAGGAAAAATCGGAGCGTGGTTGCCCTTGATATGGTGGATGCGTCGGCGCTGCTTTGGCGGATCACGCTCTCGGGTCACGATGTCGGCGACCGCTGGACCGAGCTAGCGGCTACATGGGATGCCCACGCCGATGGCCGCACCTACCCGTTCAACGACTGGCACGCGGCGATGGCGTACCTCGGCGCTGGCCGCACTGGCGATGTCGATCGCATCCTCAGTGCCTATAGGAGCAACGGCGAAAGCGAGGTTGCGCAGTGGGGCCGCCGGACAGCGGTGCCGTTAATCGAGGGCTTCGCGGCGTTCTGGCGCGGCGACTATTCAACAGCGGTCGATCGCCTGCATCCGGCTCGCTACATCGCCAACAGCTTCGGTGGCAGCCACGCCCAACGCGACATCATCGACTGGACGCTGACGGAGGCGGCAACACGTGGCGGGATGCGCGATGTCGGGAGCGCACTCGCCGCCGAGCGCATCGCGCTTAAGCCTCACAGCCCGATCAATCGCAACTTCGTCTTGCGAAATCAGGGGACCGCCGCGATCGGGAGCGCCGCATGATCCTTCCATCCATCCTGGATTTGATCGATTGGTTTTGACGGCCTGCTTCCATTCAGACATGTAGGTCCTGACGCCAGGGGTGTGGGCTTGGTGCTGCGCTATTGCGTTCCGTTCTTGCGCACTGCGACCAAGCGGGCCTCCCCGCCTATCTGGAGGCGACCAGCCCGCGCAGCATCCCGCTCTACAGGCGTCACGGCTTTATGAAGACGGCCGAGATCAGCGTAGGCGGCAGTCCGCCGATCGTGACGATGTTACGTCGACCGCAAGCATCATGATGCCCTAAATGCAGCGTTGCGAGATCTTGGTGCAAAGTTCGAGCGAACGTTCGTGGTGAGTATTGCGACACCAGCAGATGCCGCCGCTGTGGCCACGGTCCTCAGGAGAGCCATGGTACGCTGCTGACCGCGGACTTCAGCGATGCGCCTGGATCGCGCGTTGCCCCGCATGTGCCGTGCCAATCAAGTCCTGCTCGGTTCCGGCAAGTTCTGCCTCGCAAAATCGGTGAGCGGCGAGATCGTCGGCTGCGGAGGCTGATCGATCGAACGCCCCGGCACGACCGAGGTCGGGCCGGGGCTCGCACACGTGGCGCGCGTCAATTTCCTTCCAGGATCATGTCGGCGATTTTTTCGGCGGTCATGATGGTCGGGAAGTTGGTGTTGGCGCAGGGCACGACGGGGAAGATCGAGGCATCGACGACGCGCAGGCCGCCGAGACCGTGCACGCGCCCCGCGTTGTTGGTGACGGCCATGGTATCCTCGCGCGCGCCCATGCGGCAGGTGCACGAGGCATGCCACACGCCGACGGCGGCGCGGCGGATGAAGTCCTCGGCGGCTTCCTCGCTGTTGAGAATGTCGTCGACGGTGTAGCCCTCCATGATCAGCTTCTCGATCAGGATCTTTCTGAGGAAGCCCGGGCCGTCGAGCAGCTTGGCCATGATGGTCGTGAGCACCTTGTTCTTGGTGTTGATCTCACCGACCTGGCGCACTTTGTCCGAGTAGCTCGCGGGAAACGGATTGCTGATCGCGGTCTGCATGACCGGATCGGCGTAGATGGGCGCGAGGCGCTTCAGTCCGTCGGCGAGGCGGTCGAGATCGCGGCGGTCGGAGAGCAGGTTGAACTCCACTTCCGGCTCCTCCGACCAGTTGCGATTCTTGAGGCGCACCTGGCCCGTCTCGGAGTAGGTCTTGTTGACGAACAGGATGAAGGTGCCGATCTGCTCGCCGACCGCGTGCCAGGACGTTTTCGTTGCGCCGACGACGAACATGTCGCCCGGAGGCGCGCCGCCCATGTTCGAGGAATAGCGCATGCCGACGAAGAGATGGCGCCGCGTCTCCCTGTTGGTGACGCGCGCGTGCTTCTTCAGGAACGCGGCGAGTGCGATCGACGGGTGATCCATGAGCCGCTGTCCCACGCCGAACAGCGCATGGCGTACGGGAATGCCGAGATCGCGCAGATGACCGGCGGGGCCGATGCCGGCGCGCATCAAGTGCGCGGGCGAGTGGATGGCACCGCAGGAGAGGATCACCTCTTTGGCGCGGAACTCGGTCGCGCGGCCGTTGACCAGCGCCTTAATGCCGACGCACTGCTTGTCCTCGAACAAGAGCTCGGTGACTTGCGTGTTGGTTGAAATGGTGAGGTTCGGGCGCTTGCGAACTTCGGCGTTCAGATAGCCGATCGCGGCGGAGACACGCTGCTCGTTGGCATTCGAGATGGTGACGGGGAAGTAGCCGTCCTCGAAGTGCCCGTTCTGGTCGGGAAGGTACTTGTAGCCGGCGCGCTTGAAGGCCTCGGCGAGCGCCTTGGCGTGGCCGGGCCATTGCGATTCAGGAATGCGGCGGACCGGGATGTGGCCCTCCTTGCCGTGCCACTCGTCGTCGAAGTCGAGGTCGCGCTCGATCTTCTTGAAGTAGGGGAGCACGTTCTCCCACTTCCAGCCGGTGGCGCCGCGGCTGTGCCATTCGTCGTAGTCGGTCGGCGCCCCGCGGTTGGCCATCTGACCGTTGATTGCCGAGCCGCCGCCGAGCACGCGCGCCTGCTCATATTTGCGCAAGCGCGGCTTCGGCGCGCCGGGGTCGCGATTGTGCGAGACGACCTCGGTCGAGACCTTCAGCTCCGACCAGAGGAAGCGATTGTTGAGGTAGGCGGTGCCGGAATAGGAATCGAGAACCTCCGGCGGCTCTTTGCCCGGCGGCGTGTCCTCACCCGCTTCGCAGACGAGCACCTTGTTGGTGCTCCGCGCGGAGAGCCGATTGGCGAGCGTCGAGCCGGCCGAGCCGCCGCCGACAATGATGTAGTCGTAGTTCATGGGTTCCCCGATGGGCGTGGTTTGATCGCGGCTAGATTGCCGGGGGTTGAGCGCCGGTGCAATCCCGGGTGACGCGCATTTCGGCATGGGTTGATTGCAGCAAACCGGTTACGATCGCGCAGGAAACACAAGGATCGCGCTCATGCCCACAGCAAATGCCGTTGCCAATCGCTTCGAGAACAAGGTTGCCGTCGTGACGGGAGGCGCGTCGGGGATTGGGCTGGCGATCGTGCGGCGATTGACCGAGGAGGGCGCGACGGTCGTTGCCGGAGATATCAACGACGAGGCGCTGGCGGCGCTGGGGCGCGAGCTCGGGACGAAGGTCGTCACGATGCGCTGCGACGTCACCAAGGAGGACCAGGTTGAGAGCCTGATTGCGACTGCCGTCGAACGCTGCGGTGGGGTGCATGCCGCGTTCAACGTCGCGGGCGCCTCGCGGCCAAGCTACATCGTCGATTTGGCGGAGAGCGATTGGGATTTCACGGTCGATCTGTGCCTCAAGGGCGTGTTCCTGGGGATGAAACATCAAGCGCGGCAGATGATGAAGGCGGGCACGGGCGGGACGATTGTCAACATCGCGTCACTGAATGCGCATGTGCCGATGCACGCCGGCGCGGCTTACGCAACGGCGAAAGCGGGCGTCGAGATGCTGACCAAGAACGGGGCGCTGGAATTCGCGCCGTTCGGCATCCGCGTCAATGCGATTCTGCCGGGGCTGGTCGAGACGCCGCTGACGCGGCCGCATTTCGCCGATCCGGCGCGCTTGGATGCGTTCAAGGCGCGGATTCCCATGGGCCGGCCGGCGCAGCCCGCGGAGATCGCGGCGCCGTCGCTTTATCTCGCGAGCGATGATGCGGGATACGTGTCTGGCGCGAGTCTGCTCGTCGACGGTGCGTGGGCCGTCTCCGGCTATCCCGACATGCGGCCGTTCCGCGGCGGGATCAAGTGGAACGGCGGGTGAGGGGGGCTGACAAGGAGTGAGCCACGGACGGACCGGCGTGCGCTGGCCCGCAACAAAGGCTGGCGTACGGTCGGTCGGCTTCTTGAGCGATGTCCGGCTGGGCCAGGAGGTCCAAGCCAAGCTCTACGCATTGTTGGCGACAGCAAAACGCTCGCGGCGTCGCAGTCGTGCGGCGTCAAGCAGCATCTGGGCGGCCCAACGGTAGACGTTGCGCTGGCGAACGAGATCGCGCATCAGGCGCATGCGCGCGCGTTGCTCGGCGGCCGGCATGTTGAGCGCGGCGGCGAGGGCGTCGGCCATGCCGTGTGTGTCGTAAGGGTTGACGATCAGGGCCTCGGACAGCTCGCGCGAAGCGCCGGCGAAGCTCGATAGCAGCAAAATGCCGTGCTCGTCGTCGCGGGCCGCGACGAACTCCTTGGCGACGAGGTTCATCCCGTCGTGCAGACTCGAGACAATGCAGATGTCGGCGGCCCGGAACAGCTCGAAGACCTCCGCCGGCTCGTGATGGCGGATGACGAGCTGGATCGGTTTGTAGCCGTCGTGACCTTGCCGGGCATTGACCTCCTCGGCAAGCTGCACCGCTTCGAGCTGCAGCGCGCTATAGGTATCGAGCTTGCTGCGCGTTGGCGCGGCGGCCTGGATAAAAACGAGCTTGCCACGCCATTCCGGCTGGCGTGTCAGCAGATCGTCGATGGCGCGGATGCGATCGAGGATGCCCTTGGTGTAATCGAAGCGTTCAATGCCGACGGCAATACGGGCGTCAGCAGGGAGCGAGAACCGTCGTCGCACAGCATCGCGGCATTCGCGAACCGGCGCTTGATCGGCAAGTGCGGCCGGCGGCCATTCGATCGAGATCGGATAGGGACGGATCAGCGTCTCGTGTCCCCCGAGCGTGACGGAGGCTCGCTCGCGATCGATCCGGCTTTCCATGAACCGGTCGGTAGCTTCGATGAAGTTGTTGCAATGGAATTGCGTGTGAAAGCCGAGAATTGTGCTGCCAAGCAGCCCGTCGATAATTTCCTCGCGCCACGGGCAGATGCCGAACGTTTCGGCGTTCGGCCAGGGAATATGCCAGAACGTGATAATCGTTGCCTTCGGCAGCCGATTGCGGATCATGCGCGGCAGCAGCGCGAAGTGGTAGTCCTGCACGAGCACGATCGGAGCATCTGTTGCGGCTTCGGCAACGACCGCATCGGCAAAGCGTTCGTTGATCAGCACATAATACGCCCAGTCACTTTCGCGGAAGACCGGCCGCACGAAGGCGATGTGGCAGAGCGGCCAGAGCCCCTCGTTCGACAGGCCATAATAATAGCCGTCCTGCTCCTCGTCGGTGAGCCAAACACGTCGCAGTGTATAGGCGGGGCTTGCCGGCGGGACGCGCAACCTGTCGTTCCTATCGACGGTCTCCCGGTCGGCGCTCCCGGAGCCGTGGGCGATCCAAGTGCCGCCACACGCGCGCATGACGGGCTCGAGTGCGGCCACAAGACCGCTGGCGGGAATCTGGAGGGCGGCAGCGCCATCGGCGCGATTATGGATGTACGGCTCGCGATTGGAGACGACCAGAACCTCGGTGCCAGGAAGCTCCTCCTTGAGCAGGAGATGCAGCGTCTTCGGCGACCATTCGACATGAATGCCCTCGGCGAAGCGTCGCTCCAGCTGCAACTCTGCGAGAACGGCGTGAACCTCCCTGCTGATCGGGAAGTCACCCCGCGAAAGATTGGAGGATGTTCCGCCTCCGGCCTGAGCATCGACGATGGCACTCCGGATAGAGCGCGCCCAGGCCCGCATGAGGCCAAGCACGATCGCAATTGCAAGCAAGCCGAGGCCCGTTGCGACGCCGACAAGAGCCAGGACAGAATAGAACCGTGCCTCCCGCGCCCGGTCGTCGATGTAGGAGAGGTCGTGCAGCACCAGCAGATGACCCGTCGAGGTGCCAGCCGTAATCGGGAATGCGCTGACGTGAATGCGCGTCCCGGCGGTGGTGACAGTCGTAAACGTGTCCGTCTTGTCGCGCTTGATGGTCTGGCACGTCACCGAAGCGGGCAGCAGCCTGGTCGCAGAGCGCAGCTGCCCCTGACCCGTGCAGAAGGCGAGGGCAAGAATGCGCTCATCCTCCGTCAGGCGCTCGAAAAGTGGATTGAGATCGAAGTCGGGCCTCAAGACAATGCCCGTGGCGACCTGGTCGCGAATGGAGCTGAACACAAGGCGGGCACGCAGCTCGATGTCGCGTTGCGACCAGCCTTCCACCATGACCGTTGCAAGCGGCGCTAGCGCCGCGATCATGATGAGCGCAGCGGCAAGCGCGATCGCAAAGTAACGAGCGAGGGGATTGCGTAGAAGGCGGCTTGTCTTGAAGCGTCGCGCGCGTGCAAGCAATCGTCGATAGGTTGGATGGAGCTTCGTCAACGCGCGCTCTCCCAGCCCTTGGAAAGCCGCATCGCTGCGACAATGATTCCGACCATCGAGTAGGTCTGCGGGAAGTTGCCCCAGAGCTCGCCGGTGCCGGGCTCGATGTCCTCCGACAGCAGGCCGACATGGTTGCGCCGGCAGAGCAACTCTTCGAAGATTTCCCGGGCCTCGTCCTGGCGTCCAATAGCTGCGAGTGCATCGACATACCAGAAGGTGCAGATGGTGAACGCGACGGCGGGCGCGCCGAAATCATCCGGGGCTGTGTATCTGAGCAAATGGCCATTCCGCATCAGCCGCCGGCCGATGGTGTCCACGGTTGCAACGAAGCGCTCATCCGTTGCCGAGACGATACCAAGCTCGTGCAGAAGCAGCACGCTAGCGTCGATCTCATCGGTGTCGAGACTGCCGGTGAAGCATTGCTCGGCCTTGTTCCAGGCGCGTTCCAGGATCGTCTTGCGCAAGCCGTCAGCCGAGGTGCGCCACTGCTCGGCGCGATCGTTCAACCCGAGACGTACGGCGATGCGAGCCAGCCGGTCACAGGCAACCCAGCACATGGCCGCGGAATGGGTGTGGATGCGCGTGCGGCCACGATACTCCCAGATGCCGGCGTCCGGAGTCAGTGCCAGACTGAGCGCGTGCATTCCGAGCGGCTCAAGCAGGTTGAACAGAGCTTTGTCGCCCTTCTTCGGCAGGCGTTCGTCGAAGAACATCTGCGAGGCGGCAAGGATCACGCTGCCGTAGACGTCATGCTGGGTCTGGTCGACGGCCGCATTGCCGATACGCACAGGGCCATGACCCCGGTAGCCGGCGAGAGCCGCCGCCTGCCGCTCCGCTAGCGGATTCTCGGGAAGGATCGCATAGACAGGCTTCAGCGCCGGCCCGCGCTCCTGGACGATGATGTTGGTGATGTACTCGATAAAGCGCTCCATGGCGCGCGTGGCACCGACCCGGTTCAGCGCGTGCACAGTGAAAAAGGCGTCCCTGATCCAGCAGTAGCGGTAGTCCCAGTTGCGGCCCGAGCCGGGGTCCTCGGGGATCGAGGTCGTCAGTGCCGCGACTATGGCGCCGGTCTCGTGAAAGCTGCAGAGCTGCAAAGTGATGGCTGCCCGGATCACGGCTTCCTGCCACTCGAACGGCAGGTTGAGGTTGCGAACCCAGTCCGTCCAATAGTCGCGGGTCTGGTCCTCGAACTCGCGGGCGGTGCGGGGAATCGACTCCGTGAAACTCTCATCGGAATGCAGGATGAACGTGAGCGGTCTCGTGAGAACGAAGGCGCTCTCTTCGGCGATGTAGCTGACCGGCGCATCCGTGGTGAGACGCAGCGCGCCAGCTTCGGTGATGTAACGGATGTGATTGCTCCCCGGGACACACCTTGACCGGTGCTGGCCGCAGTCCATGCGTGGGCGAACGCGAACGCGGATGCGGCACAGTCCCGTGAGGGGCTCGACACGGCGAATGAGCATCGATGGCCGGAATGTGCGGCCATGCTGGTGAAAGCGCGGCGCGAAATCAGTGATCGCGAACGACGCGCCCGTGCCGGCGGTGAGGACCGTGCGGACGACGGCCGTATTGCGCACGTAGGCTTGCGTCGTCGTGGCTTCCTCGTCGAAGCCGATCGAGAAGAATCCTGTATCCGGGGCGTTGCCGTCGACGAGCGCGCAGAAAATGGGATCGCTGTCGAGCCGCGGCCAGCAGGTCCAGACGATCGTGCCCCTGCGGTCGATTAGCGCCGCGATGTTGCTGTTGCCGACCACCGCGAGATCAAGGGATGGCGGCATCATCATGGTGCGAGCCTCCCGGCCAGGGACACGAGCCAGGCCCGAACGTCAGCGGGTCCTGCAAAGTCGGCCTCAGCCCGCGGAAACTGCTCGCCAGCGACCTTCAGCCCCTTGCCGCCGAGGCGGGCCGCGGCCTCGAACGCGGATTGGTCCGGCAAGTCGTCACCGATCATGACGGGGCGCCGGCCGGCAAACGCAGGTAACGTCATGAAGGCTTCGAGCGCAGCGCCTTTGGAGACGTGACGCGGCACGATCTCGAACACCTGACGGCCTCGCGCAAGGATCAGGTGATCGGGACCGTCATCCAAAACGCGCATCAGTGCTGCTTCGAGTTGGGAGGCGAGTCCTGGAGCCTGGCGGTAATGCACGGCAATCGACGCGTGCTTCGTTTCAACCATGGCGCCAGCGTGCTTGTCGGCCACGCCGCGGACTGCCCGCACGATCCCGGCATCAATCGGTGCAGCCTTGCAAACGACTTCGCCTTGCGGCACCACGCGCACCTCCGCGCCGTGAACTCCAGCCGCGACTGGTGCCAGCGGTGCGAAGAGCCGGTCGATATCCGCGATGGGGCGTCCGGTCAGGAAGGCGAGGGCGCCACCGAGCCGCGCCTGCAGGTCGCCCAGAAGCTTGGCCAGACCCTCCGGGATGGTCACGCCGTCGGGGGTCGCGGCGATCTCGATCAGTGTCCCGTCAATGTCGAGAAAGAGAGCGTATGTCGGGTGTTCCTCGAAATCCATCATGCCGGAAGTGTGCCAGATCGAACAATGTACGCAACAGGTTAGTGGACCGCCGAGCTCAGATCGGGCAGCGGTGCCTATTGCGCGACGCGTGATCGTTTCCTGTGATCGGCGACCTGCACAAGACGGCGCGCGCCGGGGTTGGAACGGCCATGATGAAGGAAATGAACCAACGAAATACGGGCCCGAATTTGGGGTGTTCGCTGGCTGGAGATGAGGCTGGCGTGGGGTGTTCGCGAACGGCTATCGCCCCCTCCACGGTCTCGTCCGGACGCGCTCAGCGTCGATTTCGGCCCATGACACAGCGATATCGCCTGTCGACGGGACCGGTCATGTCCCGGCTGGCGCCGCCGGCGGGGCCGGGATCGAACCATTATCTGCGAAAAAATTAGATAAACTTGTATCATTGTCTCACGTGAAACATTGGCGGGTGTGCGGACGAACTGCCGGGAGCGTCCGGCCGGGTTGGCGGCGTTTCACGTGGAGCGCTCGGGGGGATGGGCGCCTCGCGGCTCAGCGCGCCGCGAAAGCCAGCGGGCGATCAGCGGGCTCACCATGAGCGCCACGACGAGCCGGAGCGTCTGCATCGTCATCACGAAACGCATGTCGACGGGGCTCGAGGCCGCGATGATGGCGACGCTGTCGAGACCGCCGGGACAGGTGGCGAGATAGGCTGTCAGCGGGTCGACACCGGCAATGACCACCAGGACCGCTGCAATCACGCCGCAGAGCGTCATCAGCGCCAGCATCGAGCTGAGGATCTTCGGCAGCGCCCAGAAGGCGTGGATCAGGATCGGCCGCGTGAAGCGCAGGCCAATGCTCCAGCCGATGACGGCATAGCTGGCGGCGAGCAGCCAGGGCGGCAGCTCCAATGTCATCACGCGCGTCTCGGTGATGAGCATCGCGAGCGCCAGCGGAACAAGAATCGCACCGGCGGGAATGCGCAGCAGGCTGGCAGCGAGCGCCGTTCCGGCAGCAAGGACCGTCGTGGCGAGCAGCGGCCACACGTGAAACGCCGGGAACCAGGTCACCGCGACGGCCGGCGCCGCGCTGCTGCCGATCCAGATCTTACTCACCAGAGTGCCGATGAAAGCGACGCCGATGATGCGCAGCTGCTGCATCACGGCCACGAGCCGAATATCGCCGCCGTAGGCCTCCGACATGATGATCATCGTCGTCGAAGCGCCAGGCGAGGTGCCCCAGATCGCCGTCGTGCCCGGAAACATCCGGGAGCGCGCCAGCAGCAGCCCGAGCGCGGCGGCGGCAGCGATGACCAGCACGACGCCAAGCAGGAAGATCGGCCAGTCGCGGCCGATGTCGGAGAGAACGGTGACCGGAATGCTGCGCCCGATCATGAAGCCGATCAGGCCTTGTGCCATGATGAAGACGCGATGCGAGACCTGGATCGCGGCCTCGCGCGTCGCCAGAATGATGGCCGCGGTCATCGGTCCGATCATCAGGGCGGCCGGCAGCCTGATGGCTTCGGCGATGAGGACGAGCAGAACGGAAAGGGCGAAGAGCGCGGTCCACTGCCGAACAGGCGATGCAATGTGCCGAGACTGAGAAGGAAGTGGCATCTGGGGTGGATCGCGGCTCTCGTAGCGGCTCAGTGCAGGGATGACACGCTATTTCCGACCAAGCAGAACAGCCGGTGCGCGCCGGCCGGCACGACTCGAGTAGAGCCGACCTTGCCGATGCCCGAACCTAGCATTGATCGAGGTCAGTGCGCCTCCCCCGTTCCCGACGTGCGATGGGCCAGGTGAGGGTCGGCGCGATGATCTCGTTACAGGACTGCATCGATATGTGTGGGCTGACCGGCGAGGTCGTCCTGGCGGTGGCCGAGCACGAGCACATCCCCGAGATCGTTGCCGCCGCGCTCGGTCAATATCTGTTGCATCGCGAGCATGGCTCGGCCGTCATTCGCGATATGATCATCGATGATGTGCGGCGCGCTCAGGCTGCCGGCGACCGGGCTCAGGTTCAGCACTACCTGCACGTCCTGCATCATTTCCTGCGCGCCCATCCCGAAGCGCGGACGGCATCCGGTCCGTTGCCGCGGCAAGATCGATCGACAACTGCTCGTCAATGAGCGGCCTTGCCGGGCCAACTTGGCGCGGGGCCGGTGGGCGCGACGTCGAGGCGGACCACGGCGCCGGCGAGCGACGGCTTCGGCGGCTCGTATTCCGCCATCACGTGCGGATCGTGCCCCGGAATGATGTGCCGCTCGCTCGGCGCGAGCTGGCGCAGCAGCTTGTAGGAATCGAGCATCTCGCCGATGTGAAACGCCGTCGAGAACAGGCGATTGGTCATGAAATGCTCGTAGTAGTGCGTCGCGTCCGAGGCGAGCACAACCCAGCCACGCTTGGTGTGGACGCGCGCGACCTGGAGGCCATCGGCATGTCCCGGCGCCGGATGCAGCGTGATGCCCGGCGCAACCTCGACCGTGCCTTCGTGCATCTCCACGCGTCCCTTGAAGTTCAAGCGCACCATGCCGACGACATCTTCGACGTGATAGCTGTGCCCGGGCTTCGGATAGCGCATGTACTTGCCTGTCGCATAGGCCATCTCGCGCGCTTGAAGGTGGAAACGAGCCTTTGGAAACTTGTCGAAGTTGCCGACGTGGTCATAGTGCATGTGCGAGAGGATCACGTCATTGACGTCGCGCGCATCGACACCGATGAGCTTCAGGCTATCGATAGGGCAGCGCAGGAATTCGCGTTTTCTCTCTTTGGCCATCGCCTCGTTGAAGCCGAGATCGAGCACGACGGCGCCGGCCTTGCCGAGGATCGCCCATACGAAGTAATCCATCGGCATCGGGCTCTCGTGCGGATCGCCGCCGATGAAATGCTCGCGCCGGATCGCGTCGCGGCGGGCGTATTTGATGGCGTAGATCTCATACTCGGGCAGGGTCGACATGGGCTGAGGCTCCTCGGGTTTCGCAAAGGCTATGCCGAGTCTGGACAGTGGTCCATTGGGTGGTGGCCAGAGCGGAGCCGGGCAGGGGAAGCGGCGCGCCGGCTGCAGCTCGGAGACAAGCCGGTCAGCAGAGGGGTGGACGTCGGGTACGGACGCCGCGTTTTATCGGTGGTGCGGCGCCGATCACGCAATCTTGTGGCTTTGATCGCGGTCAATACGGTCGCCCACGGCGGCGCGACATAATATATTCACGGTTCGACCGTACCGTTTACCCGCTGTGAACCGCACATTGGCGATGCCCGCACTTGCTGGAGATCGCAATGGCCCGTCCGAGCAGAAAATTACGCAGTAAGCGCCGGGATGCAATTGCCTTCATCCTTGGCTTCCGCTCGGTCGCATCGCCCGTTGTGGTGAGCGATCCGGCTTGCGTTCGTCCAAACGCGAATGCGTCCGTCATTGAGGCCGTGCACGCGATCGCTACCGCGGCACCGATGACACCCGCGCGGAGGGCTTGGCCGAATTGCCGCGAATTCTCGACTTCAGCAGGCAGATGGGTGTGGCGGACTGGAACCACGTTGCGGTTGCGATCGTTGTCGCTTGGCTAGCCTGTGTCGACGCGATCGAGCATGGCACGGAGTTCACCTCGGACGAAGGCGGGCCTCCGTAAACGGCAGTCAACAGTAAGTAAAAGGAGTGATCCATGTCTGAACTGTTCGCGCAGGGCGACCTGCTGATCGAGCCGGTGACGGATATGCAGCCGAGGGGTACGACAATCGAGCCTGCTTCCGACGGCGCCACCGTTCTCGCGGAAGGCGAGGCGACTGGGCACCGTCATGCCATTTTCGAGCGCGTGACGATGTTCCGCGACGAAGCTCTTGCGCGCGATATCCCGGCTAACCTCTACGTCGGACACGTCCGCGTCGACAGCCCTACGGCGCGAGTCGTGCATGACGAGCATGCCGCGATCGTACTTCCGCGCGGGACGTACCGTATTCGTCGTCAACGCGAGCTCGAGCCGAGAGATGCACGCATCGTCGTCGACTGAGCCAGCGAGCCCGTTGTACTCAGCGCAGCAGCGTGTGGCGATCTATCGGCGCTGGTTGCCGCCGGCTGATTCCACCACACGCGCGGATCGGCAGGCAGCCGAGGAAGGCGTCAGGCTCGCCTACCAGGCTGCGGGTATGAGGCCCCCAGGCCGCATCGTGTGGTGCAACGGCCCTCTCGATGCGGCGCAATCCTGGGCGCGTGATCGCCTCACGTGGCGCAAGTCAGGCCCGGCTGTCCGAGATCAGATCGGCGACGAGTTGATCAGACGGGTCACGCGCGTAGTTCAGGACAAGCTCGTTCCACGCGTCTGGTTCGAAGCCGTCGAGACGATGCGCAAGGCCACGTCTGCTGTCGATGGGGCCGAAATCGATCAGGCGTTCCGCACCGCCGTCATGGCGGCGCGGCAGCCGACATGGGCCTACGTGCTCCGCGGTTCATCCGCGTTGGCGCGTCTGGAAAATCCGATGCGCACTTGGCCGACGATCGAGCGGTGCGCATTCAGGCCGGTCACGCTCGATTGGCTGGGGCTCGCTCACTTCCTTCGCGAGACCCAAGCCGTCGCGCAAGAGACAGAGCCCCTGCGCGGCCTCTGGTCGCTCGCAGCGCACGTCGGCTGGGTGCTGGCGCACCGCGACTGCTGCTGGCTGGTCGAACGGCCGTCGGACATTCGCCGCGATACGGCGCGACGGCTTCACTCTGCCGATGGACCAGCGCTGCAATTCGCTGACGGCTGGTCGGGCTATTTCTGGAAAGGCATTCGAGTGCGCCAGGAGTACATCGAGGACCCGCAGGGGATAACGCTGCAGACGATCGAAGGGCAGCGTGACATCTTCGTCCGTCGGTGCATGATCGAGATCCTCACTCCTCAGCGCTTCATCTCGATGGGCGGCGCGCGCAAAGTGCATCAGGATCAGACAGGAACCCTTTGGCGCCGCCGGTGGTTCGACGGCGATAACTGGTCGGCTGTCGAGGTGGTCAATGCGACTGCCGAAGCGGACGGATCCTTCCAAAGGTATTTCCTGCAGGTCCCGCCCGAATGTCATACGGCATGCGAGGCTGTTGCGTGGACATACGGGATGTCCGAGCATCAGTACGCGCGACTGACCGTTCGGACGTGAGCCTGCAGCCATATCGCTCAAAAGTTGCCTTCGACCTGCCGCTCTGCGCGTGCCCGACCCGGGAGATCGGATGCAACTTTGGTCTCATTCATGACTATGCGGCGCGTTGGGCGCTGCCAACCGTAAACGCCGCCGAGCACCGCTCCGAAGATCGCGTGCAGGAGGAGCGTCATGATCGGTGCCATCAGTCCCAGGTTAAGACCGAAAAACCCGGCGCCGGCCATCGGCATGACGATAATCATCATAAGCAGCCAGGCGCCCAGGCCAAAGATCACGCCCTTCATCATGTGGCTGCTGCCCGGCAGGGTTGGATCGAGCCACGCGAAGAGAACTCCCCAGAGAAGCGTGCCGATCATGAAATGCGCCAACCAGCCAACGCCCGGGCCATCGCCCAGCATCGTTCCGAGCATGCGCGCAATTTCGAGCTCGGGCATCAGCCCCATCGCGCCTTTGGCTATCATCAGGGCGGACAGCACAACTGTGGCCGCAAAGCCGGCCACGAGACCCTTACCGATATTTTGCATCGGTATCTCCGCTATTGAGTCTTATGCCCCTCAAAGGGAAATGCCATGCAAAACCGATGGTTCCACGGGCCGCCTGCCTAATGCCGATTGCAGTTGGCTGCAGCGGCCCGTCGGATCAGGACTTGCTGCTTTTGCCGCCGGCTTCCGCGCGCATCTCGTCAAAAACCTCGCAGGACGTGATCAGAGCCTCGCGCACGAGCGGTGCGCCCACATAGCCCTGCAGATGGATGATCGCTTCGGCAAGCTCGTCCTCCGTCCAGCCCTGGTTGCGCGCGAACCTGAGGTGCAGTTTCAGCTCCGGCGTACGCCCCGTTGCGGTGTCGGAAATGACGCAGATCAGCGTGCGCGTCTTGAGGTCGAGTCCGGGCCGGTCCCACAGCGTGCCGAAAACAGCTTCCTGCGTGACCTCGGCGAATTTTTCCATGATCGGATTGGTGTAGACCGTCTTGTCGAGCTTTGCGGCATAGGTTTCGCCCATCAGCTTGCGGCGAATGGAACGGCCTTTGGCGCGAAGGGGGCTGTCGGTCATCGGCATTTCTCCCGGATGGCTCTAGGGTTTGGCGCTGCGATATGAGGCTTGGCGACCGCGACCGCGGCTGTGCTGGCCTCAACCGACCGAGCTTAGCCGAGCTGCCGGCCTAGGCATACCAGCGCTGACGGCAAGGCAGTTGGCCGCTGAGCGCCACCTGCCTGAGCGATGCCAGCCAGCCTCAGGAGGAGCGCCCGACCAACTTTGCTGCCCATCGGCTTGAAAAGCTTCAACTTGGAGATATCTCAGAGAACGCCTCGTCGTCTGCGTCGTTGTGATAGCAGTTACCTCGAAACGGTCAGATGCGGAGGCGGTTTAGGCGCCGGATGGCAGGTGGTGAATGATGGCTTGGTCGATTTCATTGGGGCGCATCGCGGGAACCGAGGTGCGCATTCATCTCACGTTCTTTCTGTTGATCGCGTGGATTGCGATTGCGGCCGGCCTGCGCGGTGGCCAGCCCGAAGCCATCGACGCCGTCGTGTTCGTTCTCGCCATTTTCGCGTGCGTGGTGGCGCACGAGTTCGGGCATGTGCTGGCCGCGCGCCGCTACGGTATCGGCACGCGCGACATCACCCTGCTGCCGATCGGCGGCGTCGCCAATATCGCTCGCATGCCCGAGAAGCCGGGCCAGGAGCTCGTGATCGCGCTGGCAGGTCCGGCAGTCAATGTCGTGATCGTGCTGGTGCTCGTCACATTGTTCGGCGCAAACCTTGATCCCGCCCGCCTGGAGACGGCTGCCGCGGGCCAGAATGTCGATTTCGTGACAAGACTCGCCTACGTCAACGTCATCCTGGTCGTGTTCAACATGATCCCCGCGTTCCCGATGGACGGGGGACGCGTGCTCAGGGCGCTGCTCTCTTATCGGCTGAACCGGGCGCTTGCGACCCGCATCGCCGCTCGCATCGGTCAGGCCGCAGCATTCGGTCTGGGCTTCCTTGGCCTCTTCGGCAATCCGCTGCTGGTGTTCATCGCCTTGTTCGTGTTTCTGGCAGCGAGCCACGAGCGTTACGCGGTGGAGTTCAGCGAAGCGACCAAGGGGGTTGCGATGCGTCAGGCGGCAATTACCGCCTTTACGACCCTCGACACGCAAGCGACGGTCGGCCAGGCGGCTCAGGCACTGCTCTCGACGACGCAGCGCGAATTCCCCGTGACGGATGGCGGCGGCCGGTTGCGCGGCGTGCTCACCCGCGACGGCATGATCCGGGCGCTGGCCGCCACCGGCCCCGATACGCCGGTGCTCGAGGCCATGGAGCGCGACGTGGCAACCGTCAACAGCCGTGCACCACTCGCCGACGCCGTCGAAAAGCTGCAGTCGACAGGCAAACCGCTGGTCGGAATTGTCGACGATGATGATCGCGTCGTCGGCATGATCACGCTCGAGAACCTTGCCGAGTACATGATGGTCAGCGAAGCAGGTCGCGCCTGGCGTCCGGTACCGGCCGTAACAAGGTGAAAGCGCGGGTCGCTGGAATACGGGCTGCGATGGCGTGAACGAGCCGTCAGAACGGGCCGTTGAGGACAACGATCGCGAGGTTGAGCGCGAACGCGAACGTGACCCAGACGAGATACGGCGCGAGGAGAAGCGCGGCCCGCGAGGAGATCGGCAGCGCTATACGGATAAGAAGCGCAATCGACAGCCAGAGCAGCACAACCTCGGCAAGCGCCCAGTCCGGACGGCGCATTGCGAAGAAGAAAACACTCCAGAGCACGTTGAGGACGCCGTTGATCGCGAAGGCCGCGACAATGCGGCGACGATCGGACGGGTGATCGGCGCTGCGCCAGAGGTCTGCGGCAGCAACGGCGGTCAGCGCGAAGATCACGGTCCAAACCGGACCGAAAACCCAATCGGGTGGCTGGAAGCTGGGCTTGATCAGGCCGCGATACCAAGGACCGATATCGGTCGCAAGGCCACCGACCAGAGCGACGACCAACACGCCCGCAGCAGCCACGGCGAGCGGGGGACCCCATGACGCCCGCCCGGGGCTCATGCCCGTACGTTCCCGAGGAGAAGAGCGTTGTCTATGGATTGGAGGCGCTCAGTCGGCTTTGCTCGCTCGAGACGCATTCCGATGTCGGCAGCGAAGCTCACCTGATCATCCTTCTGTCGTCAGCAGTCCAAAACGCTCGCGCCGCCCATCAAGTTCCACGCCACTACCCCGACGGCATATCGATGCTCGCTCAGATCGCAAGCGAAGCGCGTGCTGGCGTAGTCAAGCTTCCAAGTCTTAGCGGAACGTGCAAGATCGTTGGTTTTATTGGCTGGGGAACTAGGATTCGAACCTAGACAGGCAGAGTCAGAGTCTGCAGTCCTACCATTAGACGATTCCCCAACGCCATCAGCATGGCGCTGACAGGGCCTATATAGCTGCAGCGCGCTGCACCGGCAAGGCTGCGCATTCTCAGCTGAACAGACGCTCTGTCGAGCCTGCCCCGGATTGGAGCCGCGACGGCGTTTTGCCGCTCGACGGCACGTGAAGCATCGAGCGGCTCATGATCTGCTGGCCCGGCTTGAGCCGACTTTGGGCTCAGAGCGCGGCGAGTGCGGCGTTCAGCGTCGGGCTCGGTCGCATGGCAGCCGACGCCTTCTTGTCGTCCGGCATGTAGTAGCCGCCGATGTCGGCCGGCTTGCCTTGGGCGCCGATCAGCTCACCGTTGATCTTGGCCTCGTTTTTGGCAAGCGTCTCGGCCAGCGGCTTGAAGCGGGCCTGCAGCTCCTTGTCCTTGCTCTGGGCCGCCAGTGCCTGGGCCCAGTAGAGCGCCAGATAGAAATGGCTGCCGCGGTTGTCGATCTCGCCGACCTTGCGGGCGGGCGATCGATTGTGCTCGAGGATCTTGCCGATGGCCTGATCGAGACACTCGGCGAGGACCTGCGCCTTGGCATTCTTGCTGGTCTGCGCCAGATGCTCGAGCGATGCGCCAAGCGCCAGGAACTCGCCAAGGGAATCCCAGCGCAGATAGCCCTCCTGCTGGAACTGCTCCACGTGCTTCGGCGCCGACCCGCCAGCACCGGTCTCGAACAGTCCGCCGCCCGCCAGCAAGGGTACGATCGACAGCATCTTGGCCGAGGTGCCGAGCTCCATGATCGGGAACAGGTCGGTCAGGTAGTCGCGCAGCACGTTGCCGGTGACGGAGATGGTGTCCTGGCCCTTGCGGATGCGCTCGAGCGAAAACTTCATCGCCTCGACCGGCGCCATGATGCGAATATCAAGGCCCTTGGTGTCGTGATCCTTCAAGTACTTCTCGACCTTGGCGATGACCTGTGCGTCATGCGCTCTATTTTTGTCGAGCCAGAACACGGCAGGCGTGTTGGTAAGCCGTGCGCGTCGCACGCCGAGCATGACCCAGTCCTTCACAGCCGCGTCCCTGAGCTCGCACATGCGGAAGATGTCGCCGGCCTCCACGGGACGCTCGAGCAGCACCTTGCCGTCATCCGCAACGACGCGAACCTTGCCGCTCGCGGGAACCTCGAACGTCTTGTCATGAGAGCCGTATTCCTCCGCTTTCTGTGCCATCAAGCCGACGTTCGGGACCGAGCCCATGGTTTTAGGATCGAATGCGCCGTTGGCTTTGCAGTCGTCGATGACCGCCTGGTAGAGCCGCGCGTAGGAGCGATCCGGGATCACGGCCTTGGTGTCGTGCAGCTTGCCGTCGGGGCCCCACATGCGGCCCGACTCGCGGATCATTGCCGGCATGGTGGCATCGATGATGAAGTCGCTCGGCACATGCAGGCCCGTGATGCCCTTGTCCGAGTTGACCATGGCGAGCGCTGGCCGCTTCTTGAATTCGGCCGCGATGTCGTCCTTGATCGCCTTCTTCTCGGCTTCGGGCAGAGACTCGATCTTGGCCAGCAGATCGCCGAATCCGTTGTTGAGGTTCACACCGAGCTTCTTCAGCGTGCCCGCGTGCTTCCGGACCACATCGGCGAAGAACTCGGAAACGACATGGCCAAAGATGATGGGATCCGAGATCTTCATCATCGTCGCCTTGACGTGCAGCGAGAACAGCACGCCTTGCTTCTTCGCGTCTTCGATCTGCTCGGCGAAGAACGTGCGCATCGCCTTGGCACTCATCACGGCAGCGTCGATGATCTCGCCGGCCTCGATCGGTGTCTTCGCCTTCAGCACCGTAACGGCGCCGTCCGCACCGACCAGCTCGATCCGGGCGTAGGTCGCCGCCGGCACGGTGGTCGACACTTCCGAGCCGTAGTAGTCGCCGCTCGGCATGTAGGCCACATGCGTTTTCGAGTCCTTGCTCCACGCACCCATTTTATGCGGGTTGTTACGCGCGTAGTGCTTGACGGCACCGGCGGCGCGGCGATCGGAATTACCCTCGCGCAGGACGGGATTGACCACGCTCCCGAACACCCGCGCGTAACGGGCCTTGATTTCCTTCTCGGCATCCGTCGTGGGGTTGTCCGGATAATCTGGAACGTTGTAGCCCCTGGCCTGCAACTCCTTGATCGCCCCCTTCAGCTGGGGAATTGACGCTGAGATATTGGGCAGCTTCATGATGTTGGCATCGGGCCGCAACGTGAGTTCACCGAGCTCGGTAAGCTCGTCGTTGATCCGCTGTGCCGGCGTCAGCCTTTCGGGGAATGTGGCGATGATGCGCCCTGCCAGCGAGATGTCCTTCAGCTTCATGGAGATGCCTGCCGCGCCCACGAAGGCCTCGACGATCGGCAGCAGCGAATACGTCGCGAGCGCCGGAGCCTCGTCGACCTTGGTCCACATAATTTCGAGTTTCGACATGTTTGCACCTCTGGTCGTCATGCTCGCGTGGGTCGTCGAGAACCGGTCATTGTAGGTTCCTCGGCGCGGTGACTGCCAACCGGACCCGGTTGCTGCGCTCGACTGCGCCAGCATCCAACCCAATCCCCACCGTTTCCAGCCCGGGTCTTAGCGCCAGGAGGGGCGGCTGCCAAGCCGGAGATGCGGCGATGCAGCCGAGCTGAAAGACTGGGCGTGGAGAGGCAGGCTCGACCGGCCGCCTCAAGCAGGAAGTTCTGAGCCTGAGGCCTTGCCGAATGCCAGCGATCGCTTGTTCTGCACCAACGGCAGCACGACGGTGAACCGAGCGCCTTGGCCAATCGAGCCTGCGGCCTCGATCGTTCCGCCGTGGCGCTCGACAATCTTGCGGCAGGTTGCGAGACCTATACCGGTGCCTTCGAACTCCGATCGCCCGTGCAAGCGGTGAAAAACCTTGAACAGTCTATGGGCAAGGTTCGGGTCGAAACCAACGCCGTTGTCCGATACGGTCAGCACAAGCTGATCGAGGCGCTCGTTGGGCGACGAGCACCTCAAGCTGGTGTCGATCGTTATGACCGGCGCCACATCCTTCTTGCGAAACTTCAGGCCGTTGGCGACCAGGTTCTGCAGCAGCTGGTGCATCTGAACCGGATCGGCCTCGATGCGATGCAGGGTGCCGATCCTGATTTTGGCCCCCGTCTCCTCGATCCGGACCTGCAGGTCTGAAAGGACATTGTCCAGAACGGCTGCGAGGTTCACCGGTTCGGCAGGCGCCTGCATTGTAACGCTGCGCGAGTACGTCAGAAGATCGCTGATCAGCTTGCGCATGCGCGAGGATGCATCCTGCATGCGCTCGATGAACATTCGTCCGTCCTCCGGCAGGGTCGTGCCGTATCGCTGCGAGAGACGGCTGCCGAAGGTCTCGATTTTGCGAAGCGGCTCTTGCAGATCGTGAGAGGCCACGTGAGCGAAATCCTGCAGATCCTGATTCGATCGCTCGAGCTGCAGCACCTTCTCTTCGAGCGCCGCGTTGAGCGACGTGGTCTTGGCACTCTCGACTTCCAATCGGCGATTGAGCGTTTTCAGGGTGTACTGCTGCTGCACGAGCGTCTTTTCGGCCCGGCGCACAAGAAGAAACAGGACCCCGTAAAGGAGCGTGAACATGCACAGCACCAATGTCGCGACTTCGCGCGTGTTGCGCTGCAAGCCGTGCATCTCGCCGGTCATATCCGCGTAGATCTCGAAGACCGCTGCCACGCCTCCGAATGAGTCATGGATCGGGACGTATGTCTCGGTGACATAGACGTTGTTTGCTGTCCCATCGACTCCGTTGAAGCTTTCACGGAACGAAATCTTGCTCTTCGGCTGGCCGGTGCTGACGATCTTCTCGAAGTCCGCCGTATGCAGCGACGCTTTGTGGCCCATCTGGGCAGCTTCGGTCGAGAACACCGTGTTGGCGTTGCCGTGATAGATTTTGACTTTGAGTACCGGCAAGCCGACCAGAACGGTCCGGATTTCGCGATCGAGCAACGTTGTCTCGGCACGGGCGCGCAGGGCGTCGCCGGTCAAATGGCCGGCGGAGCTTAGATATTCCGCATGGTTGAGCCAGATGGTCTTGGCCAGGATCTGGACCAGCGCCACATTGCGATCGCGGCTCATTTCCTGGATCGCCTTCTGCTGGTGCCAGCCATGGACACCAACGAACAGGCCGCCCGTGACCAAAAACGCCAAGGCGCTCGAGAGCGAGAAATACTTGAGCAGCTTGAACGAGCGGGAGTGCTCGTCAGCAGGCAAATCAGCCTTGCGCCACGGCTTCAGTCCTGCCAGCCGCGATACCGGAGGCAGAGCTTTTTCAGAGTCGGAGCGTTTGAGAACGGTTTCTGCTGCTCCCGTCACGGCTGGTCTCCCTTCAACCATCCGACACTACGGAGAAACCGTAAAGAAACACTCTGGGTACTGCTAAAGCGGGCTGAGTGGGCGTTGCGAATTGGAACAGACCGGCTTGAGAGCAAGCCTCACGCAAGCTCCGCGTCAGCGAGAGGGACACGTGCGAGGATTGAAACGTGCGTGTCCTGGAGCATCTGCGATCGTTCTCGGAAACGGGCAAAGGCCTCGGCCGAGCCACCCTTCGCTGCCGGATTCCACCAGCGTGAACGCTCCCAGGCATCCAGGCTTTCGTACCAGGCCATCAGGCGCACGCGGATCTGGCCCGAGGCAGGCGGTGTCCGGCTCTTCCAGAAGCCGACGACGCGCGATGCGTGCACATCCTCGAAATTCTGCCATGCTGCCTCGGACAGTTCGCGGAAGCGGGGCCAGTCCTGCTCCAGGATGTCGAAGGCACGATGGGTATAGATCCCGCCGGTTTCCGACAGGTTCTGGCCGGCCGCCGGCCGCGACGTTGGCTCCCAGCTCTCGCGGCTCTCGATCCTGGCGCCGACTGCGCCATCGACAGCCAGCGGTCCCCACGCCGCCGCCACCGTCTCGTCCGGCCACTCCGACACGACGACAAGCCGGTTGGCCGAAAGGCCGATTACGCCCTTGAAGATCCCGAAGAGCCGGCCGCCCTTGGCTGTCACCGCGCTACGGCCGACAGTTCCCACATGTTCGGCACCCGCATCGATCTGACGAGGGCCGAAATGAATGATGCGCTGATCGTAGATGCCCATTCTGCGTTTATGGCCCTCTGCTCTTGACGCGGTTCGTGAAACGCTAGCATCAGTCGCGTGCCATGCTCGTGCAAATTCAAAATTCCGAACCCATTGCCTTTGGGCTGCCGGTGGCCCGGATCGTCCATGCCTGCCACGACAAGACTATCGATCGAGGTCTCCAGGACCTGGCTGCGTCGGGTCTCACGCGGGAAACGCTTGAGCCCGTGCTGACTTACTGCGCGGAGTTGCGCTGCGAAGCCGATCAGGCCACGTGCAAGGGATGTAAGCGGCGCACGGAATCGCAAGGTCTGGCCTCGCTAGAGGATTTCATCCGAGCGCAAGCAGAAGTGATCGTCGGCGATGGGGTTGTCACACTCAGGGGTCGGGGTACGCAGATCATCCGAACGCCGGCTCTGGCAGCGCTCGAGAAGACGTGGTCTGGCGAGAATTACTGGTTCTGGGCACGTCGCGTGATCCGCAAGCTTCGGCACGGCATCCGCCGGGCCCACATCCAAGGCCAGGCTTTTGCGGGTGATGGCGAGACGCCATCCATTCTGCTGATGGAGCCGCAGCTTGCGGACAACATCGGCATGGTGGCTCGCGCATGCGCCAATTTCGGGCTCGACGATCTGCGATTGATCAATCCGCGCGACGGCTGGCCCAATGAAAAGGCGCGTATCGCGGCATCAGGCGCCAATTTCGTGATCGACGATGCGCGTGCGTTCGCGACGCTCGTGGAGGCAACGGGTGACCTCAATTGGATCGCCGCGACCACCGCGCGGCAGCGCGATCTCAGAAAACCGGTGATGACACCACTCGAGGCCGTTACAGAGATGCGTGGTCGAATCGCCCGAGGCGAGCGCTGCGGCATTCTTTTCGGGCGAGAGCGCAACGGCCTCGAAACCGATGAAATCGCCAACGCCGATGCGATTGTGATGATTCCCGTGAACACACGCTTCGCCTCGCTCAATCTGGCGCAATCGGTGTTGCTGCTCGGCTACGAGTGGATGCGAACCGGACAAGATGCGACCCTCGGCCGCGTGACAACTTACGAGCGGCCCTTGGCGCCCGGTCTCAATGTTGGCGACAGCCGCCCGGCAAACAAGGAGGAGCTCGCCGGCCTGTTCCGCCATCTCGAGGAGGAGCTTGACCGGCTGGGGTTCTTCAATCCGCCCCATAAGCGTCAAACCATGGTACGGAATCTGCGTACAATGCTGACTCGGATGAACGCCACCGAGCAGGAAATCCGGACGCTGCGGGGTGTTGTCGCAGCGTTGGCGAACGGCAAGGGACGGGGCCGGAAGTCGCCATAAGTTCGCCCACATTCAGGACGAGCGATGCCCAATCGGTGGGGAGGCTTGCTCATCCCGGATTGGTTCGTCCGGCCGGGGGTAGGTGGCGTGCACGCTGTCTGGGCAAAGCCTGATAGACGAAGAAGAGCAGGGGCAAAATCCATGCGTGGCGAATTGCGGGTTCTGGGCACGGCTGCAGTAACGGCACTGCTGCTCACGGGGTCTCTCGAGGCTCAATCGCAAGCTCAGCAGCCGAAAGAGCTCAGCGAGAAATCCGTTGCGACGCTGATGGACTATGCCTGGGTCGTGCTGCCGCAGAAATTCACCGCCCCGAACGGCAAGACGATCGAGGTCGATAAAAAGAAGCGTGATGCGCTGATACCGATCGATGTCGCCCGGGAGGTGATCAAAGCTGGCAATCTGTCCGCTCAGGCGCAGCTGTGCGACATCATGGAGGCACAGATCGCGAACTATCACGCCCTGATGGCGCGTGAGCGTTCGAAGAACAAATGGACTGACCAGCAGCTCCTGTACATCACCACGTTGCATCGCATGACCATTCATATGGCGGCTGGGAAGATGCGCGTCGTTGAAAAGGGTGCCGAAGAGGTTCAGGTGATCCTGGAGCCGATCGAGCCGTCGAAAGAGTCGTGCAACGACGAGAAGAAAAAGAAGGTCGTGGACGCGGTCGCGGCCTACGTCGAATCAGCGCCGAAGCTGCAAGCACAGCCCGGTCAACCGACAGCGGCTCCGGCGGCACAGCAGCCGGCCCAGCCAGTGCCCGCGGCGGCCAAGGACAAGAAGGATCAAAAGAAGTAGCTCTTCCCGCGCTCGAGCGGCCGCGTGGACGGACAGCCCGTTCCGGCGAGGTGTCGAGCTGGTAGGCGGGATCAGCGAAAGCCACCAATTGCGCTTCGGTGATGGCGCATCGAGAGAGTAGGCGAATTCGGCCGCCTCCCTTATGCTTCCCTGCAGTTGACACGCTGCAGAGGACCATCCCATGGCGAACGCCATTGATCTGAAGAACCGTATCGCCGTCGTCACGGGAGGTGCGCAGGGCATTGGCCGGGCCGCGGCCCAGCGCTTCATCCAGTCCGGTGCCAAGGTGGCGATCTGGGACTTCGACGACAAGCTCGCCGGGAAAACTGCGCATGAGCTCGGCAACGGCGTGATTGCTTACAAATGCGACGTCGGTGACTATGCATCGGTCGAGAAGGCGCGCGATGCGACGCTGAAGGATTTTGGCCGCATCGACATTCTGCTCAACAACGCCGGGATTGCCGGTGCCAACGCCACGACATGGGATACCACAGTCGACGAGTGGCGCCGTGTCATGCGCATCAACCTCGACGGGCCGTTCCTGTGCTGCAAGGCGGTCGTGCCGGGAATGATCGCGCAGAATTACGGGCGCATCGTCAACATTGCATCGATTGCCGGCAAGGAGGGCAATCCCAATGCGGCCCATTATTCCGCGTCTAAGGCCGGCGTGATCGGCTTGACCAAGTCGCTGGCGAAGGAGACCGCGAATAAGAACATCTCGGTCAACGCGATCACCCCGGCAGCGGCCAAGACAGCAATATTCGACCAGATCACGCAGCAGCACATCGATTTCATGCTCTCGAAGATTCCGCGCGGCCGCTTCGTGACGGTTGAGGAGGTCGCCGCGCTCATTGCGTTCGCGGCCTCGGAGGACTGCTCGTTCACCACTGGCCAGGTGCTCGACATTTCGGGTGGACGGGCAACTTACTGAACGCGGGCGGGTCGAGATGTCGGAAGAAATCACAATCCAGACGCTCGAGGCCTTCGTTTTTCGGGCAGCCCTCGAGACGCCGGTCGAAGCCTCGTTCGGCGTCATGCGGGACCGGCCCATGGCGCTCGTACGCGTCAGAGACAAGGACGGCGCCACCGGCTGGGGCGAGATCTGGTGCAATTTTCCCGCCGTTGGCGCTGAGCATCGCGCGCGGCTCGCGGCGAGCATCTTCTCGGCGTTGCTGTGTGGGCGCGCGTTTGCCGGGCCGGCAGCCGCGTCGGAGTTCCTCGCCGAGAAAACCGCGGTGCTGGCGATCCAATGCGCGGAGCCGGGTCCTTTCGCGCAAACGTTGGCCGGGATCGACGTCGCGCTCTATGACCTTGCCGCGCGCCGCGCGGGGAAGCCCATCTGGCAATGGCTTGGCGGAGCGAGCCCGCGTATTCGCGTCTATGCCAGCGGGCTCAATCCCACAGACCCGGAGAAACTTGCGGCGGCGAGGCTCGCCGACGGACACCGGGCGTTCAAGCTGAAGATCGGGTTCGGGCGTGAGCGCGACGTCACGAACCTGCAGCGGGTTCGCGCGGTGATCGGGAACAGCACCCGGCTCATGGTCGACGCCAACCAGGCGTGGGACATCGACGAGACGCGGCGCATGCTCCCCGACTTGCAGCGCTTCGATCTCGGCTGGCTCGAGGAGCCGATCCGCGCCGATCGACCCTGGAGCGACTTTCGCGCGCTCGCCGATGCCGCGCAGCCGATTCCATTGGCGGCGGGAGAGAACATCATGAGCGAGGCGGCATTCACGGCCGCCATGGCAGAGGGAGGTATCGGCGTCGTCCAGCCCGACATCGCCAAATGGGGCGGCTTCACGCGGTGCCTGCCGGTGGCGCGCAGCGTCCTGGCGGCCGGATGCCGGTTCTGTCCGCATTACCTCGGCGGCGGCGTCGGGCTGGTCGCGTCGGCGCACCTCCTCGCAGCAGCCGGCGGAGATGGCATGCTGGAGATCGATGCCAACGCCAATCCGCTGCGGAGCCTGGTTGCTGGATCGGTCGATCGTGTTGCCGACGGCTGGGTGAGCCTGTCCGATCAGCCAGGGCTCGGCATTGGCGACCCTCTCGAGGTGCTTCGGCCATTCTTGGCTTTCTCCGCGTGACGGGGGGTGCCCGGCGGCGCCAGGGACCGGTGATCGTTGAGCAATTGAAGGCCGTTCGATCGCGTTAATTGTTGCGGGATTCGACCGGCCCGAATCACGCACGCTGGGGCACCTAGGCGGCCCTACAGAGGCCCCTTTCCGGGGTGGCTCCCCCCCCTCCGTTGTCACCTGGAAGGCGCGCCAGCGTGCAAATTCGGCCATGAAGAATCGATCCTTCCGGGCGGGGCTCGGTTACCGACCACAGTTCGGTGTGGGGAAGTCTCGAAATGTCTCTGCAACTCATGCCGGTGGCAGTAGTTGTTTGGCGGTAGGACCCTGTGGCACGCCATCCACAACATTTCGCAGCCATGCTATTCGGGCGCAGGTTTGCCCAAATCAGCCGATAGCGTGGGTGGAGGTGGGCGCGCCGGGGCTGGCGCAGAGCGGGTCGTGGATGATCGCGATCCGGTGAGGTGGCGGGCGATGGACGATCCCTACAAGGTCCTGGGTGTCGACAAGAGTGCGCCGGATGCCGACATCCGCAGCGCATTCCGCCGTCTCGCCAAGGAGCTGCATCCGGACGTTCGGCCGGGAGATGTCGCGGCATCCGACCGCTTCAAGCAGATCTCGGCCGCTTACGAGATCATCGGCGATCCCGAGAAGCGCCGCCAGTACGATACCGGCCAGATCGACGCCAGAGGTGAGCCGCGACGGGCTCCGCAACGGCAGCATGCCGGCGCCGGCGCCGGCATGGCGGGTATGGACGTCGATCTCGGCGACATTTTCTCCGATCTTTTCGGTCGGCGCAGCGGCCGGCCAGGTGCCGGCTTCAGTCTCAGGGGACAGGATCTGCGCTACTCGCTCGAGGTCGAGTTTCTCGAGGCCGCGACCGGCGCCAAGAAGCGCGTGACTTTGCCGGAAGGAGGCGTGCTCGATCTTGCGGTGCCGGAAGGCGTCACGGACGGGCAGGTGCTGCGCCTGAAGGGCAAGGGTGGTCCTGGACTGCGCGGCGGCGAGGCCGGTGACGCACTGGTCGAGATCCGGGTGCGCCCGCATCCCAGGTTCCGCCGCGAGGGTGATGACGTGCTGCTGGAGGTGCCGATCACCATCGACGAGGCGGTGCTTGGCGCGCGCATCGAGGTTCCAACGGTCTCAGGGCGTGTGGCGCTCTCGATCCCGAAGGGCACGAGCTCGGGACGGGCCTTCCGGTTGAAGGGCAAAGGCATCCGCTCGTCCCTGGCGCGCCCGCAAGGCGATCAGATCGTGACGGTGCGCATCATGCTGCCTGAGCAGATCGACGAGTCGCTCGCCTACTTCCTCGCCGAGTGGAAGAAGAAGCACGCCTACGATCCCGGCCGGGGGGAGTAGGCGGACACCCTATTGTTGGACTTGGCCAGATGGCGCCTTGGCGGGCTGAAGTGTTTTCTCGCGGATGGAGCGGCTTTGCGCAAGACCTGACTTGCGGGCGGCATCCTGCAACTCGGTGCGGAACTCATCGCGCTTGGCGTGAATGGACGCGATAACCGGGCCTGCAGCCAGTCCGAGTCCGGTGAGCGCCGCCTCCGACAGCTGCAGGCTCGCCTCGATCGTCTCCGGCACCGCGTCGGTGACGCCGAGGGCGTAGAGCTGCCGTGCATGATCGGCATCGCGGGCGCGAGCGACGATCGGTATGTCAGGCCGCAGCGTTCGGACCTCTCCCACGATCTGATCGATACCTGCCTGGGTATGGATCGTGATGATGACACCAGAAGCCTTGAGGATGCCGCACGCGATGAGAAACTGCGGATTGGTCGCGTCACCATAGTAGATATTGCGGCCTCTGGCCCGAGCATCGATCACAATCGCAGCGGTGTTGTCGACCGCGGTGAACGGCACGCGATGCTCCTCGAGCAGCTCCGTCACGACCCGGCCGATGCGGCCGTAGCCGATCACGATCGCATGGTGGTCGAGCTTGGGAGGCGCGATGAGCAAGGCGGCATCCTGCGGCTTGGCAGCCTCGTTCCAGGAGAGTATCCGCAATCCAAGGGAAGCGAGACCGGGAATGAGCGCCATCGAAAGCGAGGTGACCGCGATTAAGAATGCGGCAACTTGCGGCGAGATGATCAACAGCGAGGTCGCAAGGCCAATGCCGACAAAAGCGAACTCGCCGCCCGGTCCGAGCATGAGTCCGGCTGCGACAGCCGTCGGCCATCCAACGCGATAAGCACGAGCCAAAACCGTAGCTATGACCGCCTTCAGGACGACGAGCCCACCGACGGCGCCGACGATGAGAACGGGGTCGCGCATGAGCTCTCGCACGTCAATGGTCGTGCCCACGGTGAAGAAGAAGAACCCCAGCAGCAGACTCTTGAAGGGCTCGATCGTCGCTTCGATGGCTTTTCGATACTCGGTTTCCGCCAGCAGCAGACCCGCGACGAACGCACCGAGAGCCATCGAGACGCCGGCCTGTTCTGCCACGACGCCGGTCCCGACGATGACGAAGAGAATGACTGCGATGAACACTTCCGACGATCGGGTGCGTGCGACCGAGCGAAACAAAGGCCGCAGCATGAGTCGCCCGACGAGCACGATCAGCCCGACAGCCAACGCCGCCTGAAGAAGGGCCGTCGGCAGTGTGGTCGACAGCGGGCGTGCGCCGCCACTCCCCGAGATGGAGATGAACATCAGGATCGGAATGACGGCCAGATCCTGCGCCAGGAGGACCGAGAAGCTGACGCGCCCGGTTGCCGAGGTGAGTCGCCCCTGCTTGGAGAGCACCTCGATGACAATCGCCGTGGAGGAGAGGGCGAAGCAGGCGCCGAGGAGAGCGCTGACAGTTGGCGTGAAGCCAGCCATCGTGAGTGCGGCGGAAATGGCCGCGGTCGATACGATGACCTGCAGAAAGCCGAGACCGAAGACGAGGCGGCGCATCGCGCGCAGGCGTTCGAGCGACAACTCGAGACCGATCAGGAACAGCAAGAACACCACGCCGAGATCCGCGATGCCGGCAACGCTTTTGGCATCAGTGATCGTGAGCCAGTACAAGGCCGGGATGTCCTTGACGAAGCTGCCGAGACCCAATGGGCCAAGCAGGGCACCGGCGCCGAGGTAGACAAGAATCGGGCTGACACCGAACCGTTGAACCAACGGAACGACCAGGCCGGCAGTGCCCAACAGAACCAGGGCATCGCTGTAGGCGGTGATGTTGACGGGTCCGGCCAAAGGTCCTCCATTGGCACTGGCGTAGAAACGTGTCACGTGTCGTCGGTCAATGCTGCAGCAATACCGAGGCCTTGCATGCAAGCCAAGCTCAACGCCGCTCTAGCGGATGCCTTAAGGCGGGCGCGCGTCATTCCTGTGCTGACGATCGGCTCGGCGGGGGACGGCGTCGAAATCGCGCGGGCGTTGGTTGCGGGCGGGCTATCGACGATCGAGGTCACGTTGCGGACGCCTGCGGCACTTGAGTCTATGCGTCAGATACGCGCTGAGGTGCCTGATGCACGGGTCGGCGCTGGAACTGTTCTCACGCCCGAGCAGGGGCGCGATGCGTTGTTGGCTGGCGCCCAGTTCATCGTCTCTCCCGGCATGACGCCTCAGCTGATCGAGGCCGCGCACTCTTGGCCGGTGCCGTTTCTGCCCGGCGCTGTCACGGCGAGTGAGGCGATGGCGCTTTCCGATCTCGGCTATCGCGTGCTGAAGTTCTTTCCCGCTGAAGCCACGGGTGGTGTCGCTGCTTTGAAGGCCCTCGCGGCGCCGCTGCAGAGTATTTCGTTCTGCCCGACGGGCGGAATAGATGCAGGGAATGTCGCGAGCTACTTGGCTTTGCCCAATGTGGCTGGTGTCGGTGGCTCGTGGGTGGCGCCGGCGAAACTGGTCGATAAGCGTGATTGGGCCGGAATCACGGCTCTGGCGCAGGCGGCGGCTCAGCCCGCCTGATCGCGGAGCCGCGCCAGCGCCTCGTCCCGCCCGAGCACGGCCATGACATCGAAGACCGGTGGCGAGACCGTCTTGCCCGTAAGCGCGGCGCGCAACGGCTGCGCCAGATTACCGAGCTTGATGTTTCCCGCCTCGGCATGTGCCTTCACCGCGGCTTCGAGTGCTCCCGCCTGCCACTCTGCGACAGCCTCGAGCTTCGGTAGCAGCACGCCGATCAGTTGCTTTGCTTCGGTTCCAAGCACCTTTGCCGCCTTTTCATCGGCCTTCAGTGGCCGCTTGGCGAGAAGATACAACATGCCCTGAGCCAGCTCGGGCAGCGTCTTGGCGCGCTCCTTGAGACTCGGGATTGCCGCCGCCACGCGATCAGTGCCGGCTGCTTTCAGTGCCGCGAGGACGTCCGCGCCCGTCTCGAGTTCGGGCCGCACGGCTGCCACTTCGCGCATGAGCGTCACATCGGGTCGCGGCGGCGCCTTGGGGTCGAGGCCGGTCGTCATCGCATCGAGGGTGCCGATCGATGTGAGGCAGGCGTCGAGATGTCCGATCAGCTCGGGCACGGATGCCTGGCGCACGTAGTGCCCATTGACGTCCGCGAGCTTCGCGAAATCGAACCGTGCCGCTGATTTGTTGATGTCCTTGACATCGAACCACTGGATCGCCTGATCGGTCGTGAAGATCTCGTCGTCTCCGTGACTCCAGCCGAGCCGCGCGATGTAGTTGCGGATCCCTGCGGGCAGGTAACCCATCGCGCGGTAGTCCTCGACTGCCTGCGCGCCATGGCGCTTCGAGAGCTTGGCGCCGTCGGCGCCGTGAATGAGCGGGATGTGGGCGAAGACGGGCACGTCCCAGCCCATGGCCTTGTAGAGCAGCGTCTGGCGCGCGGCGTTGTTCAGATGGTCGTTGCCGCGGATGACATGAGTTACGCCCATGTCGTGGTCATCCACCACGACCGCCAGGTTGTAGACTGGCGTGTCGTCGCTTCTGAGAATGATCATGTCATCGAGCTGGCTGTTCTGGAACACGACGCGGCCTTGTACGAGGTCCGCGACCACGGTCTCGCCTTCGCGCGGTGCTTTCAGCCGGATCGCAGGCTTGACGCCGGCTGGCGCTTCGCGTGGGTCCCGGTCCCGCCACGGGCTCTCGACCTTTTGGGGCCCGCGAGGTGCGCGCTTCTCCTGCTTCGCGAGCTCGCGCTCGGCCGTGATCGCCTTCTGCATGGTCTCGAGCTCAGCCGGCGTCAGATAGCAGAGGTAGGCTTGGCCCCGCGCCAGGATCTCGCGCGCAATCTCGGCATGCCGCGCGCCCCTCTGCGACTGAAACACCGTCTGGTCGTCCCAACGCAGTCCCAGCCAGTCGAGTCCGTCGATGATGGCCTTGGTCGCCGCGTCCGTGGACCGCTCCCGGTCCGTATCCTCAACCCGAAGCAGGAACTTGCCGCCCGTGTGCTTGGCATAAAGCCAATTGAACAGCGCGGTCCTGGCGCCACCGATATGCAGGTAGCCGGTCGGCGATGGGGCGAAGCGGGTGACAACGGGTTTGGTCATGGAGGCTTCTACAAGTTGCAAGGCATCGATTTTCGGGCGGTGTATCACAAGTTCGAATGAATCGAAGCAGCAGTCGCCAGCAGGCGAGAGATGTTCAGAGATCGGGAGCGGACACTGCTTGGGACGCATGACCGAAGTGCTGGCAGATCCCATCGTGCTGACAACCGACACCGATTTTCGCATCTACCGGCGAAATGGCCGGCAAGCTATCCCTTGTATTTTGCCGCGTTGATCGCTTGGCGCTTCCACCGGGATTTGCTACGGCGGAGCGGCATACCTACAGCGGAAGCCGTTATCGGCTGCCCTCGAAAGAGCTGAACTATGAGCGATGCATTGGCAGAGACCTCGGCAGGCCGCGATTTCATCCGCGACATCGTCCAGGTCGACCTGAAGTCGGGCACGCACAAAACCGTCATCACGCGCTTTCCGCCAGAGCCCAACGGCTTCCTGCACATGGGGCATGCCAAGTCCATCTGCCTGAACTTCGGCATCGCCGAGGAGTTCGGCGGCCGCTGCAACCTGCGCATGGATGACACGAACCCCACCAAGGAGGAGCAGGCCTACATCGATGCGATCAAGCGGGATGTGGCGTGGCTCGGCTTCTCGTGGGGTGAGCATTTCTATCACGCGTCGGATTACTTCGAGCAGCTCTATGACTGGGCGATCCATCTGATCAAGATCGGGAAGGCCTACGTCGACGACCAGTCGCCGGAGGAGATGCGGCTCGCGCGCGGCACGCTGACCGAGCCTGGCAAGAACAGCCCGTTCCGCAACCGTTCGGTGGACGAAAACCTCGACCTCTTCCAGCGCATGCGAAAGGGCGAGTTCCCGAACGGCGCGCGCGTGCTGCGGGCCAAGATCGACATGGCTTCGGGCAACATCAATCTGCGCGATCCCGTGCTCTATCGCATCCTGCATGCCGAGCACCCGCGGACAGGCAAGGCCTGGTGCATCTATCCGAGCTACGACTATGCACATGGCCAGTCCGATGCGCTGGAAGGCGTCACGCACTCGATCTGCACGCTCGAGTTCGAGGACCATCGCCCGCTCTACGACTGGTTCCTCGACAACCTGCCGGTGCCGTCAAAGCCGCGCCAATACGAGTTCGCGCGCCTCAACATGACCTACACCGTGCTCTCGAAGCGCGTCCTGACGGAGCTCGTGCGCGGCGGGCATGTGGCAGGCTGGGATGATCCGCGCATGCCGACGCTCGCCGGCCAGCGCCGCCGCGGCGTGCCTCCCGCAGCGATCCGCGATTTCGTGAAGCGCGTCGGCGTCGCGAAGGCGAACAGCACCGTCGACTACGGCATGTACGAGTTCTCGATCCGCGAGGAGCTGAACAGGACGGTCCAGCGGCGCATGGCAGTCCTGAAGCCGCTGAAGCTCGTTGTCGAGAACTATCCGGAAGGACAGGTCGAGGAGCTCGATGCGGTCAATCACCCGGACAATCCCGATGCCGGCACGCGCAAAGTACCGTTCAGTCGCGAGATTTGGATCGAGCGGGACGACTTCATGGAGAACCCGCCGAAGAAGTTCTTCCGCCTTTCGCCTGGCAAGGAAGTGCGTCTGCGCTATGCCTACTTCGTCACCTGCAAGGACGTCGTGAAGGACGCGGCGGGCAACATCATCGAGCTGCGCTGCACCTACGATCCGGCAACGCGCGGCGGCAACACGCCGCCGGACGGGCGCAAAGTGCAGGCGACGCTGCACTGGGTTTCAGCTGCCCGCGCGGTCGAGGCCGAGGTCCGCCTTTACGATCACCTGTTTGCCAAGCCTGATCCGGACGCGGCGAACTTTGCCACCGATCTCAATTCGAGTTCGCTCGAGCGAGTCGTCGACGCCAAGCTGGAGCCGGCGCTGGCTGCGGACAATTCCAATGCGCCGGTCCAGTTCGAGCGGCTCGGCTATTTCTGCCGCGATACGGATTCGCAGCCCGGCCGCCCCGTGTTCAATCGCACGGTCGGACTGCGCGACACCTGGGCCAAGGTCGCTGCCGGCGGTGGGAAGCGTTGAGTTGACTGGCACATGGAGCTTGTGCATCTCACTCATCGATCTGACTGACGCTTGCCGCGCATTCGATTCAGTCTTTCGGCGTTGCGGTAACTTTAAGCTGCGGTTTTCGGGAAGGCGCGCCGGGCTCGGGCTGGCAGCAGGAACCAGATCAGCGCCGCGACTTGCAGCACGACGAGATACAGGATGGCGCTGTGGTACGCGGCTGGCGGATAAGTGCCTTCGACGCTGCGCGCCCATAATCCAATGATCGCACCGAAGGCAGTTTGCACCGCGAACGCGGCACCGAAATGGAACAGGTTCAGTGCGCTGTTGGCACGGCCGATGATCTCCTTGCCGAACAGCTCGGCCATCATCGAGTAGCTGAGCACGGTTGCGGCGCCGACACTCGCGATGACCGACCACAGCACAACTGGCGGCAAAGGCAGCTCGCAGGCGAGCGACAACTGCGCGAAGATGAACAGCAATGCAGTCGCTGCGAGAAGCTGGCGGGTCGTGATACCGTATTTTCGGAGGCGGTCCGCCAAGAAGCCAAAGCCCAGGGCACCGGAGCACAGGGCGCACGCCATCACATTCAAGTGGAAGACAATCTGCGCCTGGTCATAACCAGCAACCGTTTTGAGCCATGGTGCGGCCCATAGTCCTTGATAAGCCCATGCTGTGCCGATTATGAGCGCAGAAAGCGGCGTCAATCGCCAAAAGTTCGGATCGGAATAGATATCAGTGAAGCTACCCGTGCGCGCCGGTTCCGTGATCACCGGGCGATGCCGCTCGGGAACACAGCAGAACGTGGCTGCAGCGATGCCGAGGGTCACAATGGACAGAGCGACGAACAGCTCGCGCCAATCGATGGCGGTGAGAGCCAGATCCAATGGCGCTGCCGCAGTCAGCGCTCCCGCTGCGCCAAGCGCAACGAAGATGCCATTGAGCAGCGGTATGCGGTCTTTCGGCAACCAGAGCACGATGGCCTTGAGTCCAGCCATTAGGGCGGATGCTACGCCAAGTCCAATCAGCGCTCGCGAAAGACACAGCATGGGAAACGAGGTCGCGACTGAAAACAGACCGGCGCCAGTGGCGGCAACAATCAGCATCACGGTCTGCACGCGGCGAGGGCCAAAGCGGTCGAGCGCCATACCGAGCGGCAGCTGTGCGAGGGCTGCGGCGATGAAATAAGCCGACGTGAGGGTACCAAGTTCCGGAGCTGTCAGTTGCAGCTCACCTGTCAGTCGGTCTGATAGCATCGCATTGATGGTGCGAAACAGGTAGGAGACGTGGTAGCCGGCGGCGAACGGCAGGAACACGGCGAGCAGCCAGGCGTTGGCCTCTGTATCCCGTGAGGAAATCAGCATCGGGTGCGTCCCGTTGAAACCGAATTATATTTTTCAGCTCGAGTGCCGGGTGGCGGACGGCAATGGCGGTCCGATCCGGAGATCAACTCACGCTTCATCCCGGATACTGAAAGCTGGGCCAATCGGCGGAATCGCGAAGACCCTGACGCTCGGCGGCCGCGGGCGCTGTGTTGCCGTGAGTGCCGATGTGCTCGGCTTGTCCCCAATCCGTATCTTCGATCGCGGCGTGGTGCGGAGCCTCGTGCAACGCGAAGCGGATAATGGCGGCAATAGCCGCGGCAGTCAGAAGAAGAGTCATGGTAATCCTCGAGGTTCAAATAAATGGAAGTTTGAAGTCGCAAAGCAGGTGGGCGCCGGAATATGCGCCTCTTCAAATAACGCCGGGCACGAAAAGCCAGACGAGCTGCCGACCGAGGTGCTCCTCATCGGGCCCGACCTGAGGCAGGCAAGCGTGCATGGCCTTGTCCGGAGAGGTCTGGATGTGCGTGTCGGCTCGGACGAGGCCGATGCCACGCGCTGTTTTCACGCGCACCTCGCCGTTCAGGAGGCGCTCGGCTGTCTCGACAACAGCGCAATCCTGATCGTGACAGCGGTCGTCGGGATACCAACTGTGGGCGGTGGCGGTGAGACCTGGGTAGGCGAGCGAGAGAGGAAGCGCAGCAATGCGCAGCGATCGAAACATCGCACGGTCCTTATCATTTCTGGCGCAATAAAGCGCCGATATGTCGTTTCGCCAGTTGAATTCCCGGCCAATCTGTCGATCCGCCTAAAAAGCGGGGCCCGTGCGGATAAGAGCGAAATTGCACGTTGACCTCGCAACAGCATGACGAAGGCCGCGATCAAGTCAAGACACATCCGATGGCGATGTCGTGAACGAAACAGCAGGGGTCTCGGGACGGACAGGCGTGCGGCGGCAGGCGGTGTCTCTGATTTCGACGTTGCAAGGTGGTTGTGCCGAGCTACGCTTGGATCATCGCAGAACGTAGGTGGTGCGGGGGCTGCGCATGACTGTCACGAGGGGGACTCATTACAGCGCGCGGGAGCGCGAGCGAACGGCATTCGCCAACCCGTTCGCAAGGCTCGCGCAAGCGATCGAGGCCGAGCAGGATCGGTGGTTTCTGTGGCTGCCGGTACTGTTTGGAGCTGGGATCGCGCTCTATTTCGCGCTGCCGGTCGAGCCTTCGGTCTGGTTCGCCAGTGGGCTCGCGCTATTGGCCCTGGCGCTGCGTCTCCTCGGGCTCACGCACTTCATGGCTTATGTCGGGACTGGCGCGCTGCTTGCGGTGGCGACGGGGTTTGCAGCGACGAAACTGCGCTCCGATCATGTCGCGGCGCCCGTCCTCGATCGCCAGATCGGTCCGACAGCCGTCACCGGTTGGATCGAGCTCGTCGAGCCACGTCCGCAGCGGGGACAACGGTTGACAGTACGGGTGGTGGCTATCGAGGGGCTCGATGCGACAACGACGCCAGCCCGGGTACGGGTGCGGACGCTCGCTGCTGACGAGACGCTGAAGCCGGGTGATGCCATTCGCGTGCCGGCGATCCTCTCGCCGCCGCCAGGGCCGGCGCTGCCGGGCGGCTTCGACTTTGCGCGTACGGCCTGGTTCCAGAGCCTGGGCGGCGTTGGCTATGCGCGCGAGGCGCCAACGCCGGCGTCAATCGTTCGATCGCAGCCGTGGGATCTGCGCGCGCGAACGGCGATCGAGCGGGTCCGGCAAATGATCACTCAGCGCATCACCACAGCACTGGCCGGCGAAAGCGGAGCCATCGCCGCAGCCCTCATTACCGGTGAGCGCGGCGGCATTTCTGACGCCACCAACGACGCCTTTCGCGACTCCGGACTGCTCCACATCCTCTCGATTTCCGGGCTGCACATGGTGATCATGGCGGGCGCGGTGTTTCTGTCGGTGCGCTTTCTGCTGTCGCTGTCGCCGGCGATCGCGCTCAGCTTCCCGATCAAGAAGTGGGCGGCGACAGCAGCGGCGCTCGGCGCGCTCGCGTATCTCCTGATCTCGGGCGCCTCGTTCGCGACGGTGAGGTCCTACATCATGATTTCCATCATGTACGTTGCCGTGCTGCTCGACCGGCCGGCGGTTGCGCTGCGCAACGTGGCGCTCGCCGCGCTGATCATTCTGGCGCTCTTCCCGGAAAGTCTGATTGACGTCGGCTTCCAGATGTCGTTTGCAGCCGTCGTGGCGCTCGTTGCGGCCTACGAGGCAATTCGTGATCGCCAACAGAGATTGGATGATCGTCGCGAGCCCGGACGCTGGCTTGCGGTTCTGTTCTTCTTCGGCGGTATCCTGCTGACGACCTTGATCGCGAGCTTCGCAGTCGCGCCATTCGCCGCGTTTCATTTCCACAAGAGCCAGCAGTACGCGATGCTGGCGAACCTGATTGCCATTCCGATCTGTAATGTCCTCGTCATGCCGGCGGCGCTCGCGGTTCTAGTGGCCATGCCGTTCGGACTCGAGGCCTTTCCTCTGCAACTCATGAGTCTCGGCATCGAGGGAATGGTGTGGTGCGCCTACAAGGTTGCTGCGCTGCCAGGTGCAGTCGGACGCATCCCGGAGATCCCGACAGCCGCTTTCGGGCTCATGGTGGCGGGCGGGCTCTGGCTCTGCCTCTGGCGCAGAGCTTGGCGGCTCGCTGGGCTCATGCCCATCCTGTTCGGTCTCCTTCTGGCGCCGATGCGCAATACACCGGACCTCTTCGTCGGGCGCGACGGGCTCGTTGCCGTGCGCGGCCGCGATGGTCTGCTAACCGCGCTCGCCGGACGCAACTCGATGTTCGATCTGGCCCGCCTCCTCGAGCACGATGGCGACGGCCGCCGGCCTCAGGACGTCGCTGAAGGGAAGGGCTTCCGCTGCGACTGGTCGGGATGCATTGCGCGCGTCAGGGAGCAGCGCGTGGCGGTGGTCCGCCATGCCGCGGCGCTCGCGGACGACTGCGAGATCGCCGATGTGGTGGTGATCGATCGTGCAGCCAACGACGGAGCGAAACCGGCTGGCTGCGCACAATCCAAACTCGTCATCGATGCGCTGTCGGTGCGCCGCAACGGCGCTCATGCCATACAACTCCCTGGAGCGGCGTCGGACTTGCGAACCGTAGCCGGGGAGCGTGGCGTGCGACCCTGGAGCGGAAGCCGCCGTGCCGGCTCGGGCGGGGGGCAGATCACCGACTTTGCGTCTGGCTTTGGCCGCACACCACGCTCTCCGGCAATCGCGTCTGGAGACAAGGGGCGGACCGAGTCCGGTACTCAGTCACCTCGAGCACCGTCCGACGACGAACCTTGATCGCGAAAACAATGGCTTGTCCAGCAGCCACTTTTGATTGCGCTCGGGCTCCGCCTGCATTTCAATAGCGTCATGACGCACGGAGACGTGCGTGAGCCAACCAGGGAACGCAAGCATGGATCTCCGCTTCACACCTGAGGAACAGGCCTTTCGGGCCGAGGTCCGCACGTTCATGCAGTCGGAGATTCCGCTCGCGATCCGGCGCAAGGTGATGGAGGGGCGCGAGCTCACCAAGGCGGACATCGTCACCAGCCACAAGACACTGCACAAGCGCGGGTGGGCGACGCCCGGCTGGCCGAAGGAGTGGGGCGGCACCGGCTGGACGCCGATCCAGTTCTATCTCTTCGGCGAGGAGATGCAGACCAACGGCGTGCCGCCGCCCGTCGGCTTCAATGTCACGATGCACGGGCCGGTGCTGATCCAGTTCGGCACTGAGCAGCAGAAACGATATCATCTGCCGCGCATTGCCGCCTGCGACGACTGGTGGTGCCAGGGATTCTCGGAGCCGGGCTCGGGCTCGGACCTCGCCTCGCTCAAGACCAGCGCGGTGCGCCAGGGCGATCACTACCTGGTCAATGGCCAGAAAATCTGGACCACGCTCGCACAGCACGCCGACTGGATCTTCCTGCTCGTGCGCACCGACCCCAATGCAAAGAAGCAGCTCGGCATCTCCTACCTGATGTGCGACATGAAATCGCCCGGCATCACAATCCGTCCTATCGTCACCATCGACGGCGGCAAGGAGGTGAACGAGGTGTTCTTCGATAACGTGAAGATCCCGGTCGAGAACCTGGTCGGTGAGGAAAACCGCGGCTGGGACTGCGCCAAGTATCTGCTCGGCAATGAGCGCACCGGAATCGCGCGCGTGGGCCTTTCCAAGATGCGCGTTGCGCGCATCAAGGAGCTGGCGAAGAAGGTTCCATCCGGCAATGGCTCGCTCATGGACGATGAACGGTTCGCGGAGAAGGTGGCGGCCGTCGAGGTGGAGCTGAAGGCGCTCGAGATGACCCAGCTGCGTGTCGTGTCGGAGGATGCGAAGGCCGGCCGCAGCGGCAAGCCCAATCCTGCCTCGTCAATTCTGAAGATCAAAGGCAGCGAGCTGCAACAGGCGACGACCGAGCTGCTGATGGAGGTTGCGGGCCCGCTGGCGCTACCCTTCGTGGTCGATGAGGACATGATGGGCCACAACGAGGCGCCAGCCGGCTACGAGTGGGCGGGACCGACGGCGCCGGTCTACTTCAACAACCGCAAGGTCTCGATCTACGGGGGCACTAACGAGATCCAACGCAACATCATCGCCAAAGCCGTGCTCGGGTTCTGAGAACGGGTATTCGTGGCCGATTGGGAAGCTGAGCCACGCGCCGCGCGGGCCTCTCGCGATTGACGTAGCAGTCGATGGGTGCTCCCATTCGTTTCGAACCACCCCGGTGTCATCGATAGGAGTGTTGCCATGACCAAGATTCTGCGTGCGGCTGATCGGCCGACCAAGGTACAGCCAGCATCGAGCTTCGTTGGAACCGTCTTCGCCGACGAGGTCGTGGTGGGCGAGAAGCCGTCGCGCATGCGGGCGACGCGCGTGACATTCACGCCGGGCGCGAGGACCAACTGGCACACGCATCCCGTCGGACAGACGCTTTTCGGATTATCCGGTGTCGGGCGCTACCAGGAGCAAGGCAAGCCCGTGGTGGCGATCAATCCAGGCGATACCATCGTCATTCCGCCTGGGGCCAAGCACTGGCACGGGTCTGCTCCCGGCACACTGTTCTGTCATCTGGCGATGTCGGAAATCGCCGACAACGGCGACGGCACGACATGGCTCGAGCAGGTCTCGGACGCCGACTACAGCAAGAAGCCGGCCTGAGAGCGATGCCGCCGAGGAACGATTAAGTCGGGCTCTCGACAGAGTTGTCGACCAACGTTCATCAAAAAATTTGCGGCTGGAGAGCGGTCGGCCCCTCTCCAGCCGATTTTATTCATTTGAATGTCGGGATGACGCAAGGCCGATCGTCCTTGCGTACGGAGCGGCGGTTAGCCGTGCTCCAGAACAATGGATTCGTGCCGCATGCCCAAGGTCACGTTTACGGCGAACATCCAACGGCACGTTTTGTGCCCGGATGCGGTCGTGCCCGGTGCGACGGTGCGGGAGGCGCTCGAGAACGTGTTCCAGGACAACCCGCGGGCGCGATCCTATGTGCTCGACGACCAGTCGGCGCTTCGGCGGCACATGACCGTGTTCATCGACGGCGTCGTGATCAAAGACCGGACGCGACTTTCTGATGAGGTTGCGCAGACGAGCACGATCGCGGTGTTTCAGGCGCTTTCCGGCGGTTGAGCGTGCGCCCCACGCCGGATGCGTCTCACACGAACCAAGAAGGCAAGCAACGGAGAGCGATCATGAGCGACAAGCTGCTCGTTTCCACACGCAAGGGGCTGTTTCATATTGAGCGAATGAACGGCACCTGGCGCGTCGCTAACGTCGACTTTCTCGCCGACAACGTCACGCTGACGCTGACCGATCCGCGCGATGGCCGCCACTATGCTGCACTCGATCACGGCCACTTTGGCGTCAAGGTCCACCGCTCGAAGGCCGGTGGTGGCTGGGAGGAGATCGAGGCGCCCAAGTATCCGGAGAAACCTGCCGACAACCAGGACATGGACATGTGGGGCAAGCCGCTGCCCTGGACGACCGTCCGCATCTGGGCGCTAGCTGCGGGCGGCGCCGACGAGCCGGGCGTGATCTGGTGCGGCACGCTGCCTGGTGGGCTGTTCAAGTCCAGGGATCATGGCACGACTTGGGAGATGGTACGCTCGCTGTGGGATCATCCGCTGCGGCCCAAATGGATGGGCGGCGGCGCCGATCTGCCCGGCATCCACTCCATCTGCGTCGACCCGCGCAACTCCAAATGGGTGTCCATTGCAGTCTCGACCGGAGGGATCTGGCACACCATGGACGGTGGTGCGACCTGGACTCAGCGCGGCGAGGGCATGCGTGCCGACCACGTGCCGCCGGAGCTCACGCACGCTCCGATCGCGCAAGACGTGCATTGCCTCGTGCAATGCCCATCAGCGCCCGAGCGCATGTGGGTGCAGCACCACAACGGTATCTTCGTTTCGAGCGACGAGGGCCGGAATTTCCGCGAGATCAAGGGTGTCGATCCCTCGACGTTCGGCTTTGCTACGGCGGTGCACCCGAAGCAGCCGGACACGGCGTGGTTCGTGCCTGAGATCAAGGACGAGAAGCGCATTCCAGCCCACGGCCGCCTGGTCGTGACGCGCACCCGCGACGGCGGCAAGTCGTTCGAGAAGCTCTCGCGTGGTCTGCCGCAGGAGCACGCCTACGACGTCGTCTATCGCCATGCCCTGGCACTTGACGCCCGCGGCAACCGCCTTGCCATGGGCTCCACCACCGGTGGGCTCTGGGTGAGCGAGGACCAGGGCGATAGCTGGTCGATGGTCTCGCACACGCTACCGCCGGTCTACGCCGTGCGCTTTGCGTGAACGGTCGGGGTCTTGATCGGGTGGTCGGGGTCAGACCCCTGACACGGGACGCCGACACATGAGCCGCAGCGCATCATGTCGGGGGTCTGACCCGTGCTTCTGATGTCCGGATCGCTTCGCGAGCGGGGCCGCAGGCCCTGCACCCGCTCGGGAGGAGACCTCCCGAACCCTCCCTTTTTATGTTTTAGGCCTCGACGTATACATGCAAAGCAAGTTTCGAGTGACAGAGGGGCCCCATCATGCGCGCTGAGGTTGTTGCCATTGGAACCGAGCTTCTGCTCGGCACCGTCGTCGATACCAATTCGTCCTGGATCGGCGAGCAGCTGGCGCTCGCCGGTATCGACAACCTCTACCAGGTGAAGGTCGGCGACAATTTCGGGCGCATGGAGTCCACGATCCGGCAGGCGCTGGAGCGCAGCGACGCCGTGATCTGTTGCGGCGGGCTCGGGCCCACGCAGGACGACATCACACGCGACGTCATCGCCAAAGTCATGGGCGTGGAGGTGAAGCGCGATCAGACCATCGCCGACGAGATCCGCCGCCGCTTCGAGATCCGCGGGCGCACCATGTCGGCGAACAACCTGCGCCAGGCAGATATTCCTGTCGGCGCTTATCCGATTCCGCAAATGCCGGGCACGGCACCGGGCCTCGTCTGCCCCGTCGGCGACAAAGTGATCTACGCGGTGCCCGGCGTGCCGCGCGAGATGAAGGAGATGATGCTCGGCACCGTGATCCCTGATCTGAGCAAGCGCTCAGGGCAGTTGGCGGTGATCCGCAGCCGTACGCTCAGGACCTGGGGCCTCTCGGAATCCGGCATTGACGAGATGCTGACCGAGCGCATGGCGGAGCTCGACAAGCTCGGCAATCCCACGATCGCATTCAACGCCAGCGGCATCGAGGGCATCAAGGTGCGCGTCACGGCGAAGTGCGCCGACGAGGAAACAGCAACGAAGATCCTGGACGAGGAGGAGGGCAGGATCCGCGCCATCCTGACCGACGCGGTGTTCGGCATCGATGATCAGTCGATGGAGCTTGTGGTGCTCAACATGTTGGACCAACGCGGCATGACGGTTGCGGCCGCTGAGCCGGTGACGGGCGGTATCCTCGCCTCGCGCATGTCGGCGGTTGACCAGGAGTTTAAGACGTTCCGCGGCTCCGTCGTCTCGCGTAACCTTATTCCCGTCGCGTCGGCCAAGGAGCCGGGAGAAACGCGTGCTTCGACGCTCGCGGCAAGCGTCGCCGATCTCAACCGAACCGACGTCGGCCTTGCCTGCATTGCGCCAGCCGAGAGCGAAGGGCAGCCGCCTGGCACCGTGTTCATTGGCCTCTCGATCAAGGGTGCCAAGCATGGCGAGCGTGTGGTGCTGCCCGGCAATCGTGCCATGATGCGCGAGTACGCCGTGATCAATCTGCTGAACTACCTGCGCAAGATACTGGCTGAGGGGGTTTGAGCGTCGAGGTGCGTTTGAAGCGGTTCGCGCGTTGATCTTACAGGGCCTGATTGTCACGGCCGCATCGAGATCGTCCGTTCGCCTTTGCGATCGCTGCTTATCGGCGATCGAATTTATAGATCGTGTGCCTCATTCGTGCGGCCCCCATTCCATAGCCAACGGCGATACACTTGAGATGCGCCGTTGCAAGAGCGCGACTCGACGAAAAATCGGCTAGAAGCACTGGAGCCTTGCATGGCTTGCGGGTGACGAAATGCTGCTGCCTCTTATTCTGGTTCTTACTTTTGGTGCTGCGGGTTGCTCCGCAGTGGCGGCGACTAAATCTCGGAAAGCGGCCGCCTGGACTGCGGCGGGTGGCCTCGTCGTGGCGCTGGCCGCACTCATGCCGCTGCTGTCGCGTGTGCTCGCTGGCGAAGTCATCGTAGTGCGTTACGCGTGGCTGCCGGAATGGGGGCTCGACATGGCCCTGCGACTCGATGGGCTCGGCGCTTTATTCGTGCTGCTGATCCTCGGGATCGGGCTGTTGATCGTGCTCTACGCCGCTTATTACCTGCCGGAGCAAGACCGGCTCGGGCGTTTCTATTCGCTGCTCCTCGCCTTCGCAGGCGGCATGCTCGGAGTCGTGGTGGCCGAGAACCTTCTCTTGATGGTCGTGTTCTGGGAGATTACGGGGCTCACATCTTTTCTTCTCATCGCCTACAAGTCCGAGGCCCACGATGCGCGCATTGCAGCGCGCATGGCTCTGGCAGTGACGGGTGCGGGCGGACTAGCGCTCCTCGCGGGTATCCTGCTGCTCGGGCACATCGCAGGCAGCTATGACCTGACCGTCGTTCTGCAAAGCGGAGACGCGATCCGTGCGCATCCGCTCTATCCGGTGATGCTCGTTCTCGTGCTCGTTGGTGCGTTCACCAAATCTGCGCAATTCCCGTTCCACTTCTGGCTGCCGAATGCCATGGCCGCGCCGACGCCGGTGTCTGCCTATCTGCATTCGGCAACAATGGTGAAAGCCGGCGTGTTTCTGCTCGCGCGCCTCTATCCGGCGCTCTCCGGCACGGATCTTTGGCTTGTGCTGGTCGGAACGACTGGCGCGATCACCTTCGTCTACGGTGCCTACGTTGCGCTCCTCAAGCATGATTTCAAGGGACTGCTTGCGTATTCGACGATCAGTCACTTGGGACTGATCACGCTGCTGTTCGGACTCGACACGCCGATGAGCGCGGTGGCAGCCGTGTTCCACATCATCAACCACGCCATTTTCAAAGCATCGCTGTTCATGGCTGCAGGGATCATCGATCACGAGTGCGGCACGCGCGACATGCGGCGGATCAACGGCATGTTCAAGTATATGCCACGCACCGCCGTCCTTGGCATCTTGGCCGCGAGCTCCATGGCCGGTGTGCCGCTTCTCAATGGCTTTTTGTCAAAGGAGATGTTCTTCGCTGAAACGGTCGGTCATCCGGCATTTAACGGTACCGCGGCGTGGCTGCTGCCGGCATTCGCCACCATTGCCGGCATGTTCTCAGTGGCGTACTCGGCACGCTTCGTCCACGACGTCTTCTTCAACGGCGAGCCGATTGGCCTCACGAGAGTTCCGCACGAGCCTCCGAAATGGATGCGGCTTCCCGTAGAAATCCTCGTCGCTCTGGTCTTGCTTGTCGGACTGCTGCCGCAACTTTCGGTTGGTTTGATTCTCACGGCCGCGGCTGGAGCGGTGCTGCCGGCCGGCGTGCCGCCGTTTAAGCTCGCCCTCTGGCACGGCTGGAACGCGCCGCTCGGCATGAGTGCTACTGCGTTCGCACTCGGCTTGCTGCATTATTGGCGCCGGCATCACCTTTTTGAATTGCACGACCGCTATATTCCCAATGTCTCGAGCCCGGTAGCGTTCGAGCGCATCTATCGCGACGCCGGCACGCTGTCGTCCTGGCTGCTGAATGCTGCGGACGGGCGTTCGCTTCAACGGTATCTCGTGTTCTTTCTCTGTTTCGTTGTCGCTACGGGAGCCTGGGCGTGGCAAGGTCCGGCCGCGCCTTCGATCGCGCAAGCCTCAATCACCACACCGGTCGACACTGCAGCCATTCTGGCGGTGGTTGTGCTTTGCATCGGCTCGGTTGGAACGGTGATCGCGCGTCGCCGGCTGATCGCGATCGTCTTCATGAGCGTGGTCGGACTGATCGTGGCGCTGGCCTTCATCCGTTTCAAGGCACCCGATCTCGCCCTCACGCAGCTCTCGGTAGAAGTTGTAACGATCGTTCTGCTCCTGCTTGCATTGCGGTTCCTGCCGGAAGATGCGCCATTCCGCAGCTCGGCGGCGCGTCGCTGGCGCGACGCCAGCTTGGCCCTTGCGTGTGGGATCGCAGTCGCAGCACTCACGTACGCGATGCTGACGCGTTCCTTTGAGACGATCTCGGGTTACCATCTCGCGAACTCACTGCCGGGCGGCGGCGGCACAAATGTGGTGAATGTCATCCTTGTCGATTTCCGCGGCTTCGACACTCTTGGCGAGATCACGGTACTTGCCATGGCGGCACTTGGGCTCAGCGCATTGCTCGATGGTTTGAGGCTGATGCCGTATGCCGCCAGCGCCACGACAGAGGCCGATCGGCATCCGATCATGCTGGCGGAGCTTATGCGTCCGTTGCTGCCGCTCGCGCTTGCGGTGTCTGTCTACATTTTGCTACGCGGGCACAATTTGCCAGGCGGCGGCTTCATCGCCGGCCTCATCGCCGCCGTTGCGTTGATGCTGCAGTATCTCGCGAACGGCATCAAATTCGCTCACGCGAGGCTGCAACTGGACTACGTGCGGGTCATGGGGTGGGGCCTAGGCATTGCAATTGCCACTGGGCTCGCCAGCTGGATGTTCGATCGGCCATTCTTGACGAGTACCTTCGGATACGTTCACCCGCCGCTGCTCGAGAAGTTCGAGCTTGCTTCTGCCATGGCCTTCGATCTCGGCGTGTTTCTTGTCGTGATTGGCAGCGTCATGCTCGTGCTCACGGAGCTCGGCGCCCTCAGCCGGCGCGAGCTGAAGACGAGCCAGGTCCAGAAGGAGGAAGCCTGAGCCGTGGAAATGATTTCGTCACTAGGAATTGGCGTTCTTTCGGCCTGTGGCCTCTACCTCGTGCTGCGGTCTTCCAGCTTCTCCTTCGTTCTCGGTCTGACACTCCTCTCCTATGCGGTGAATTTGCTGATTTTCTTTGGCGGCCGGCTCAATGCACAAGCGCCGCCGCTGGTCCTACCGGAGACGGCTGGCCATGCCGACCCTCTGCCGCAAGCGCTTGTCCTTACCGCGATCGTGATCGGATTTGGCATGACTGCCTACCTTGTCGCGCTCAGTCTCAAGGCGAAGGGAGATAGCGGCACGGATCACGTCGACGGCGAGGATGCGCGATGAACCATCTACCCATCGTGCCGGTTCTCCTCCCGCTGGTGGCGGCCGTTTTGCAGCTGGTGACGCAGGGATACTCGATCAGGTTGCACCGAGCACTTTCACTCGTGTGCGCTTTGGCAGTTGCTGCAGTTTCGTTGGTCCTACTGACACAGTCTGCTGATGGCACAATACGCGTTTACCGGCTCGGGGCTTGGCCGGCACCCTATGGAATAGTCCTGGTTCTCGACCGGCTTGCCGCCTTGATGGTCATGCTGACCTCTGTGCTCTTCATCGCGGTTGTTCTTGCCTCGAGTGCCGGTGTGGACATGAAAGGCCGACACTTTCACGCGCTGCTCATGCTCCAGGTCGCTGGTCTCAACGGGGCTTTCCTGACTGGAGACTTGTTCAATCTGTTCGTGTTTTTCGAGATCCTGCTGCTCGCCTCCTACACCCTGCTTGCGCACGGAGGGGGGCGCGAACAATCCCGCGCGGCGCTCGCCTACGTCATCCTGAACCTCTCCGGCTCGGCATTGTTCCTAATCGCGCTCGGGCTCATTTACGGCACGCTCGGAACGCTCACCATGGCGGATATCGGAGCTATGCTCGGTCTTGTGGCGGTCGCTGACCAGCCACTGGTGCGCACAGCGTTGGCATTGCTCGTGGCTGTCTTTCTGCTCAAGGCTGCCGCACTTCCGATCGGTTTCTGGCTCCCACATGTTTACACAGCGGCTCTGCCACCCGTAGCGGCCCTGTTCGTGATCATGACCAAGGTCGGCATCTACGCCTTGCTGCGGGTCACGACCATCGTTTTTTCGGCTGCGCCATTCGCGGCCGATCTGCTGCGGCCGTGGCTGACATGGGTCGCGATCGGCACGATTGCGATAGGCTCGATTGGCCTGCTGGCGACAAATCGGCTGGCCGCAGTCGTTGCCAATCTCGTTCTGATCTCGAGTGGGACGCTACTGCTCGGAGTCGAGGCGGCATCTGTCAAAACGACTGAAGCGACGATTTATTACCTCATCCAAACAACACTGGCGACGTCTGGGTTATTCCTGCTCGTAGGGTGCATCGCCCGAGAGCGAGCGTCGTTCGCCGACATATTGCAGAGGGGGCCGCGGCTGGCCAGCACGGCCTCGCTCAGCGCCGCATTCCTGGTTCTTGGCGTCGCTGCTAGCGGCACACCTCCTCTTTCGGGGTTTCTTGGCAAGCTGATGATGATGCAATCGTTCTGGGAGCACGATGCAGCCGCCGCCACCTGGGTCGCGTTGCTGGTCTCCAGCATCATTGCCATGCTTGTGCTGGCGCGCGCGGCGAGCACGATCTTCTGGGAGCCAGCCAAGGCCGCGCCAGCAATCGAACCGTCCGACCGGGTTTCGGATCGATACGAGAACGCGCCATCCGCTCTTCTGTTGTTGGTTCTGCTGTCGCTGACCGTCACGGTGGCGGCGAGGCCAATTGTGGGATATGCCCGCGCAGCAGCCGAGCAGATTTCGGACAGGACGGCTTATGTGAGCGCCGTGATTGGTGACGTGCGTGCAATACAGCGGGAACGCCGGCCATGAGTTTGATCGATCGTCTGCTGCCGCTTCCAGTGATGTCGCTGGCCATTATCGCCTTGTGGTCCGTTCTTGCCCCGTCACTGAGCGCAGGAACAGTGCTCCTTGGTGCACTGTTGGGTCTGGTCATCCCTTGGTTGACAAAAGACTTCTGGCCGGATCGACCGCGCATAGCTCGTCCGCTGCTCGCGATGACGCTGGGGATCCGGGTCTTCTCGGACATCATCGTTGCGAACGTGCAGGTGGCACGCTTGGTGCTGGGACCCACCTCGAGGCTTCGTCCGGCATTTGTCAAAGTGCCTCTCGACATCGATCATCCGTTCGTTGCAACACTGCTCGGCAGCATCGTGTCTTTGACGCCCGGAACGGTCTCGATTGAAATCGACCGCCAGGCGCGGGAGTTGCTCGTTCACGCGCTGGACGTCGAGAGCGAGGCTGTGACGATTGCGGCGATCAAGGCCCGCTACGAGCTGCCACTCAAGGAAATCTTCCGATGCTGAATGTTGCTCTCACCACCGCGTTCGTCATGCTGGCCATCGCCATGGCGCTCAACGTGTGGCGGCTGGTTCGGGGCCCGTCCGCCCCGGACCGCATCCTTGCGCTCGACACGCTGGTCATCAACACCATCGCGGTGGTCATGCTGCTGGGTATCAGCTTGTCGACAACCGCTTACTTCGAATCTGCGTTGCTGATCGCGATGATGGGGTTCGTTGGCACGGTCGCACTGTGCAAATTCCTGCTCAGCGGCGATGTAATCGAATAGAGGTCACGCTTGATAGTAGAAGCCGCCGTCTCTCTGCTCATCGTAATTGGAGCTGCATTCGCATTGATCGGGTCGATCGGTCTGGCGCGCCTTCCGGATTTTTTCACGCGCCTGCACGGTCCGACCAAGGCGACCACGCTTGGGGTAGGCTCGATGGTCATCGCGTCGCTCGCACATGCTTCGGCGGTGCGCGGTGGTCTCAGCCTGCGCGAGCTTGCAATATCATTGTTTCTCTTCATCACGGCGCCGGTCACTGCCCATCTGCTCGGCAAGGCGGCGCTCAAATCTAGTTCGTCACGACCGCGCACCACGCCCGACGGTTGATCGGGCGAGCATCCCTGCAGGATCTTCTCACGGAGAGGCACCAGACGTTCCGGCGCGACGCGCCGTGACCGAACGCAGGGGCATGATGACCTCCGAGGTAATCGACCGAGCACGTGATCGGCGGCATGGATGTCGGCAGGAGGCGAGTTGCTTCGTCCTTGACACGAAAGGAGACCGACATGCTCGATACATCTCGACCTGAAATCTTACGCAACGTACTGCTTGTCGACGCCGGCACATGTCTGGCGTCGGGAGTGCTGATGTCGCTCGGCGCCGGTCCGCTGTCGGGGTTGACCGGCATTCCCGCGGGGCTGCTGCTGTACGCAGGGCTTGCGCTGTTCCCGGTTGTTCTGGTCATGGCTGTGGTCGCGACAAAGCTTCTATCTGCGGGGCCGGTTTGGCTCATCGTCGTTGGCAACGCCGCGTGGGTCGCCGGCAGCTTGTGGCTGCTGCTCGGCGGCATCATCACGCCGAATGCCGTGGGCTCGTTCTACATTCTGGCCCAGGCTCTCGTCGTTGCGGTGCTGACTTGGCTGGAGGCGCGCGGCGCGGCGGCCCTGGCCGATCGCAGCAGGCGGTTTGCCGCCCACTCCGAGGGCTGATCACACGCAGTCGCCGTCCGGATGCGGTCGGCCGGGCGCGCCACGCTGCAAAAAGCGTTCGAGATGAATTCGACTGAGCCTATCGGAGCGGGGCTGATCGATGCGTCCTTCAGAAGAATGCACTCCGAGGCATTGCTTCGTCTGCGCTCGATCGCCACTGAGGCAAGCCATAGGGAACCACGAAATCGCATCGACGTTCCGATTGACGAGCAGTTAAGCAACTGGAAGCAAGGAGAGAGAACATGTCGTACATCGACGGCTTTGTAGCCGCAGTGCCGAACGCAAATCGTGAAAAGTACCGCAAGCACGCCGAGGATGCCGCCAAGGTATTCAAGGAGTATGGTGCCGAGCAGGTGATGGAATGCTGGGGCGACGATGTGCCCGAAGGCAAGGTCACGTCTTTCCCGATGGCCGTGCAGCGCAAGGGTGATGAGACGGTCGTTTTCTCGTGGATCGTATGGCCGTCGAAGGAGGCGCGCAAGGCGGCCTGGGACAAGGTGATGGCCGACCCGCGCATGCAGCCCGACAAGAATCCGATGCCGTTCGACGGCAAACGCATGATCTACGGTGGCTTCGCGCCGATCGTGGAGCGGTGATTCAGATAAGGCGATAGATGGTACACAATCTTCACGGCGCGTGCGCCTGCGGTGGTGTTCGCTATCGGTTGATAGGCACTCCCATCGTCGTCCACTGCTGCCATTGCCGGTTTTGCCAGCGCATGAGTGGGTCGGCGTTCGGTCTCCATGCGCTGATCGAGAGGGAGCGTCTATCGCTCTGTGGTGAGATCGCGCCGGAGCCCGTTACGACGCCCTCGGCGCATCCGAGAGGCCAGATTTGGCAGCGCTGCCCGCGTTGTCGTGTTGCCATCTGGAGCGAGCATGCGGAACTCGGCCCTCGAATTCGGATCATCAACGTTGGAACACTTGATCGGGCGCAAAGCCTTACGCCCGACGTCCACTGCTGGACCGCGAGCAGGCATCCCTGGGTCCAGATCCCGGAGGGCATTCCTGCGTTCGGAGGAGACTATGACACCGACTTTGTGTGGGATGCGGAGGCGAGAACCCGCATTGCCGCCGCGCTCGCATGAACGAGATCCGCACTTCTCCAACCGTTAAGCCGAGGAGGTACCCATGACCCCCGCATTCCAACCCTATCTGTTCTTCCGCGGTCGCTGCGCGGAGGCGATTGCGTACTATAAGCGGACGCTTGGCGCCGAGGAGGTGATGGCGATGCGTTTCAAGGATGCTCCTGACAAGCCGCCGCCCGGCGCGATGCTCCCGGGAATGGATGATCGCATCATACACGCGAGCCTGCGCATTGCGGGCGCCGAGCTGATGATGTCGGATGGCATGCGCTCCGGCGCCACCGATTTCGAGTGTGTGGCGGTGTCGCTGACCGTGCCGAACGAAGCGGATGTCGACCGCATCTGCACGGCGCTCGCCAATGACGGCAAAATGCAGATGCCGCCCGGTCCGACCTTCTTCGCCAAGCGCTTCGGTGGCGTCGTCGACAAGTTCGGCGTCAATTGGATGGTGATGGTGCCGCAGCCGGAGGAACATCAATGACCAGCCACGAGCGGCTGACTGTTCGACGCCGGCCGCTTACTTCATGGAGATCGCCGCATGTCCATTGAGTTCAACCACACAATCATCTGGGCGAACGACAGCAAGGCCTCGGCCGTGTTCCTGGCTGACGTCCTCGGACTTCCGCCACCGCGTAGATGGGGGCCGTTCCAGGTCGTTGAAACCGCCAACCACGTCAATCTCGACTTCATGGACAGACCGGGCGAGATCCCTTCGCGCCACTTCGCATTCCTCGTCAGCGAGGCCGAGTTCGACGCGAGTTTCGCGCGGGTGCAGCAGAAGGGGCTGGACATTTGGGCTGATCCTGGACGCACGCAGAAGGGCGAGATCAACCGCCACGACGGCGGTCGCGGCTTCTACTTCCTGGACCCCAACGGCCACGTGCTCGAGATCATCACGCGGCCCTATGGCAGCGGTGGCTGGCAGCCTTGACCACGTCGGTGCCTCTGCAATCCCTGCTGCGCACGGCTCAGGTTCGGCAGGGCTCATTACGCCAGGCCTGCCTCGCACCAGGCTCGCTGCGGGTTTGGCGGGCGTTTTTAGCCACGACGTGTCTAACAGCCTGTTCGCAGAACGGAGTGAGACATGGAAACCCAAGAGCTGCATCGCGGCCGACTGATCGATCACCTTCAGCTCGTCGTCAAGGACCTTCCGAAAAGCCGGCGCTTTTACGAAGCGGTTCTGGAGGTCATGAGCATCCCGATCGCAGGCGAGGGCGACGGCTATTTCTGGGCGGATGAGCTGTTTGTTTCTTCGACTGACAGCGCGGCGGCACAGGGCGAGCTCACCGGACGCGTTCATCTCGCATTCCAGGCGCGCGGTCGCGCCATGGTCGACGTGTTCCACCGGGCGGGCCTGGCGGTCGGCGGCAAGGACAACGGAGCGCCCGGCGAACGACCCTATCACCCCGGCTACTACGCAGCGTTCCTGCTCGATCCGGATGGCAACAACGTCGAGGTGGTCTTCCACGGGCCGGCGGAGCGCTCGGCAGAGAGCATCTCGATCCGCTTCGCGGACTGAACCGGGGCGCGTTACATGCTCGATCATATTGGAATTTCCGTTGCCGACTACGGGCGTTCGAGAGCTTTCTACGCCAGTGCGCTTGCACCGCTCGGCTATGTTGCGAAATCCGAGCCGGCAGGTGCAGAGGGACATGTTTGTGGGTTCGGCGCCAGCGGCCATCCGGACTTCTGGATCTCGGACGAGGGCAGAATGGCTCCGGCCATGCACATCGCGTTCACGGCGCCGAGCCGCAAAGCCGTAGCCGACTTTCACGCCGCGGCGCTGGCGGCCGGCGGAACCGACAATGGCGGACCCGGCATTCGCGCGCACTATCACGCCAACTACTACGCCGCCTTCGTCCACGACCCTGACGGGCACAACATCGAGGCGGTGTGTCACGCTCCCGGATCGGCGACCGATCAAACGCAATTCTGAAACGGGCTGTCGGTTTCGGGCTCGCTCACACGTCCTCGGAGAACAATCAGAGCTTCAGAGGAGAATGATCATGCCAAGCACCATCCGACTGCATCGCGTGTTGCGGGCGCCGCCAGACAAGGTCTACCGCGCGTTCACCGATCCCGATGCCATGATCAAGTGGCTGCCGCCGCATGGCTACACTGGCAAGGTGCACCATTTGGAGGCGAAGGTTGGCGGCACATATCGAATGTCGTTCACGAATTTGACCACCGGCAAGAGCCACTCCTTCGGAGGTTCGTTTCTCGAGCTGGTTCCTGGCGAGCGCATCCGACACACCGACCGCTTCGAGGACGCGAACCTGCCTGGCGAGATGATGGTCAGCCTGGAGCTCAAGAAGGTGTCGGTAGGAACTGAGCTCGCCATTGTGCAGGAGGGCGTTCCGGACGTGATTCCGGCGGAGGCCTGCTACATCGGCTGGCAGCAATCGCTCGATTTGCTTCAATTGCTCGTCGAGCCGGACATTCGCGAATAGCCTATCGCGCGCGTAAGCTCTCCGAACTCTCGCATGGAAAAACACAGTCCACGAGCTCTATCCATGACTGTCCTTCGGGAGCGGCGTCCATTGGTTCTTCCGCATCGGCACGCGCGCACTCGACTGCCGCGTCTCCGAGCGCTTCCCCTCGAGTGAGGCCACGCACGCCGTGCTGGCCGGAAAGAGCACATCATGCGCGCCTTCACCACGTTCACGCTTCTTCTCATCGCTGTGGCATTCGGGCTGTCGCTGGCGCACGCATTCGAATTGCCTGGCAAGCTGCGCCTCGACGAGGCCGCTTACCGGACAGTGCAGCAGATCTATTATCCGGGTTTCACAATCGGCGGCATCGCCGAGCCGCTGAGCATTCTCGCCCTTGGCTCGCTGTTGTGGTTGTCACCCTACGGCACGCCGCGCTTCTGGTGGACGGCGACGGCGCTGCTGATGATGGTCGGCGCGCACGGCACCTACTGGTTGATGACACACCCGGTGAACCAGTTCTGGGTCGAGGGTGTCGACATGTCGGGCGCTGGCTCGTCGTTTTTCTCCGCCTTCACCAGTCGCGGCGAGGCGAAGCACTGGATGGAGCTCCGTAACATCTGGGAAGCGTCTCACGTCGTTCGCGCCGGCTTCGCCCTTGTCGCTTTGCTTGCGATCGCGATGGCGATATCGGCACCTGGCGGCTCTCGCGACGCGCGAGTGGCTGAAGGGCCGCCGGACGCGTCGGGCCGTCCAAATGCCTGACCTTTCAGCACGGCAGGCGCCACTATCGCGCCTGCCGTATCAGCGGCATGCACTTCGATAGCTCGATTGGTTGTTATCAGCACGTTCGCTGGAACCATCCGGCCATCTGCTATGTTGAAGCATACTGCCGGTCGCGCCGACGGCGCCGAGCGCGTTGAGTACGAACCAGTCCTTTGTTGCCCGTTTCGGATATCGGTCGGCTCGTTCGCCATCGGTCGTGCTTGGCAGGGCTCGGCTTCGCAATTTGACGCCAGTCAACGCTGAATGCGCAAGCAGTTCGATAGTGGCTTTTAATTGTAAATGTTTGTGAGCGGAAAGCGGAATCCCATGACGGGCGATGCCTCTCTGCTGGAGCCGGTCGTGAAGATCGCTTCGTTTTCGGTGGTTTTGACCCGCTATCTCGACAAGCATGGCGCGGTTCTGCAACCACTGCCGGAGTTCGCAAGTAGTCTCGAGCATCTCGTCGCACTTTATCGGGCAATGGTGTTGACCCGCCTCTTCGATGAAAAGGCGGTCGCACTGCAGCGGACCGGCCGTCTTGGGACGTATGCGTCGTCTCTTGGTCAGGAAGCGGTTTCCGTCGGCGTCGCCAGCGCAATGCGCCTGGACGATGTACTTTTGCCGTCGTTCCGCGAGCAGGGCGCACTTCTTTGGCGCGGCGTCACGATGACCGAGCTGCTTGGCTATTGGGGTGGTGATGAGCGCGGTTCCAATTTCGGCGGACCGCGCCAAGACTTTCCGATTTGCATACCGGTCGGCAGCCAGTTCCCACACGCTGCGGGCGTTGCGCTGGCCATGAAACTGCGCCGCGAGGATCGCGCTGCTGTTACGATCGGTGGTGATGGGGCAACGTCGAAAGGCGATTTCTATGAGGCCATGAATATCGCTGGTGCGTGGCGTCTTCCCGTCGTGTTTGTCATCAACAACAATCAGTGGGCGATCTCGGTTCCCCGCCGCGCTCAAACCGCAGCTGAGAGTTTGGCGCAGAAAGCGATCGCTGCGGGCATCCCTGGTGAACAGATTGACGGCAATGACGTGATCGCGGTTCGTGCCGCAACTGCCCGCGCACTAGATCGGGCCAGATGTGGCGATGGCGCCAGTCTGATTGAAGCAGTGACCTACCGGCTCAGTGATCACACGACTGCGGACGATGCAAGGCGCTATCGCCACGACACCGAGGTTTCGCCCCACTGGCAGGATGAACCGATTGGACGACTACGTTCCTACCTCGTGCAACAAGAAGCGTGGGGAAAGGAAGCCGAGCTGGAGCTTAGCGCCTCATGCCGAAAGGGTATTGAAACGGCTGTTGCAGCTTACTTGGCGACCGATCCGGCGCCTGCCGTGGACATGATCGATCATCTTTACAGCACCGTGCCGCCGGCACTTGCTGCCCAGCGCGGTGCGCTTGCGGCTCTCCGGAGCGACCGGCATGACTGACATAACGATGGTTGAAGCGGTCAATCTGGCGCTTGCACGCGCAATGGAAGACGATGCCAACGTCCTGGTACTCGGCGAGGATGTCGGAGTGGACGGCGGTGTCTTTCGCGCCACGCAAGGTTTGATCTCGCGGTTCGGCCCCGAACGCGTTCGCGATACGCCGCTGGCGGAGCTCGCGATTGCGGGACTGGCTGTCGGATTAGCGGCACAGGGCTTCAGGCCAGTGGCCGAGATCCAATTTGACGGATTCATGCTGCCAACGATAGACCAGATGGCGAGCCACGCGGGCCGTCTGCGGACCCGGACTCGCGGGCGACTGACTTGTCCGATGGTCTTGCGCGCGCCAGTCGGCGGAGGCATTCACGCGCCCGAACACCACTCCGACAGCGTCGAGGCGTTCTTTGCGCAGATCCCCGGCATCCGAGTTGTAATTCCTTCCTCGCCCAAGCGCGCCTATGGCCTGCTGCTTGCCTCGATACGCGATCCTGATCCGGTGGTTTTCCTCGAGCCCAAGCGTCTCTACCGCGCCTTGAAGGAGGACGTGCCGGACAGTGGGAAATCGCTGCCGCTCGATACGTGTTTTTTACTTCGCGAGGGGCGCGATCTTACCCTCGTCTCTTGGGGGGCGATGATCACGGAGGCGCTGGGGGCCGCCGACGCCCTGCAAGACAGCGGGATCAGTGCGGCTGTCATTGATGTCGCCACGCTGCGGCCGCTGGATCCCACGCCGATCTTGAGTTCGGTCGAGAGGACAGGTCGCTGCGTCATCATCCACGAGGCGCCCTTGACGGGCGGCTTTGGTGGCGAGATTGCGGCCCGCGTCGCCGAGCACCAACTGTTGTCCCTGCTTGCTCCGGTGCGTCGCGTCGCCGGCTATGACTGCGTCATGCCATTGCCGCGGCTGGAGCGACACTACATGCCTTCGGTCAAACGCATCCTTGCAGCCGTGCAAGACGTAATGAGCTACCGATGAAGACATTCACGTTGCCTGACTTGGGAGAGGGATTGCAGGAGGCGGAGATCGTGGCCTGGCACGTCGGCGTTGGCGAGACCGTCGTCGCAGATCAACCCCTCGTCTCGGTCGAGACCGCCAAGGCCGTGGTGGAAGTGCCATCACCCTGGTCGGGGCGCGTTCTCGCGTTGCGCGCCAAAGCTGGAGACATCGTGCCGATTGGTGCAGCGCTCATCGACATCGATTCCGAGGATGCCGTGCACGACACCGGAACCGTCGTCGGGTCGCTGCCAACAGAGACCTCGGTGATCCCACGCGTGCCGAGTGCCATCCCCACTTCGGCTTCCCGTGGCAGGGCGAGTCCAGCCGTTCGCAAGTTCGCTTCGGATCTTGGACTTGACCTGATCGGGATTGAGGGATCGGGGCCGGACGGCTCGATCACGCGAACGGATGTCGAAGCTGCCGCAGCCTCAAGACCGAATACGGGCGATCAGTACGAACCTCTTCGCGGCGTGCGGCGCGCCATGGCCGAGACCATGGAACGCGACAGCGGAGCGGTCGTGTCTGCAACTGTCACTGACGAAGCCATTATCGATCACTGGCCAGCGGATGCGGATCCGACGATCAAGCTCGCGAGTGCAATTGTTGTTGGCTGCAGGGCGGCTCCGGAACTCAATGCCTGGTACGATGCTTCGCGGCGCTCCCGCCGTCTGCATGCCAACATCGATCTGGGCATCGCCATGGAAACGGACGATGGCTTGTTCGCGCCGGTTTTGCGCAATGTCGGGGAGCGCTCCACCGACGATCTGCGAGCGGGTCTCAACGCGATGAAACGCGATGTGCGCGCCCGAACGGTGCCGTTGATCGAGCTGCGCGGACAGACGATCACGCTATCGAACTTCGGCATGCTTGGAGGGCTCACAGCCACCCTTCGGATCGTCTCGCCGCAAGTGGCCATTGTGGGCGCTGGCCGCATTCATCGAGCGCCGCGCATCATAGACGGAGAAATCACGTCCGTCCGTGTCATGCCGCTTTCCTTGACGTTTGATCATCGCGCGGTCACCGGGGCGGAGGCAATTCGTTTCCTAACGGCGATGATTGGCGAACTTTCGAAACCAGAGCCCCCCAATTAATCGCGGACCAGGAGCTTGTTGCAATGCAAGACATGTTTCGCTTTTCGGACGATCTGGGCCCCGAGAAGATTGTGCACATCGCACGCCCTGAAGTGGATCTGAAGGCCATTGTCGTCGTGGACAACACGGCGGCAGGCCCGGCAATTGGCGGCACACGGATGGCGAGCGATGTCAGCGTCGAAGAGTGCTTTCGGCTTGCGCGAGCGATGACACTCAAGAATGCATCGGCAGGGCTACCGCATGGCGGGGCGAAATCCGTGATCATGGGAGATCCAGCGATGCCGCCTGCGCGAAAAGAGGAGATCGTTCGTGCCTTCGCGCAGGCGATCAGGGAATTGAAGGATTACATCCCCGGTCCTGATATGGGGACCGATGAGCGCGCTATGGCGTGGGTCAAAGACGAGATCGGCCGCTGCGCCGGCCTCCCGCGCGTGATGGGCGGCATTCCTCTCGACGAAATCGGAGCAACGGGTTTTGGCCTCGCCATTGCTGCAGAAGCAGCTCAGAAGCACGGCGGTCCAACACTCGACGGTGCTCGCGTCGCGATCCAAGGCTTCGGCGCGGTCGGCCAGCATGCCGCGCGCTTTCTTGCAGAACGAGGGGCGACTCTCGTCGCAGCCTCAGACTCCCAAGGTGCGGTTGCCGATGAGAATGGGCTGGACGTTCAGGTTCTGATGGAACTGAAGAGTACCGGGAGATCACTGACAGCGCATGCGAGAGGTTCGACGATTGAGCGCGACGACATTGTCGCGGTGCCTTGCGATATCTGGGTACCGGCGGCGCGCCCCGACGTCCTCAATGCCGGCAATGTCGGTCGGCTTCGGGCACGACTTGTACTCCAGGGTGCAAACATTCCAGCAACCGCTGACGCCGAACGTATGTTGCACGAACGAGGCATCCTCTCGATCCCCGACTTCATCGCCAATGCGGGTGGTGTGATCTGCGCTGCAGTTGAGTATCGCGGTGGCACGGAACGGCTGGCGTTCGACGCTATCGCTGAAAAGATCTCTGCCAATACCAGGGAAGTCTTGGAGTCGGCGCGAACCGACGGCCTGCTCCCCCGTGAAGCGGCCAATCGAATGGCTGCCAAGCGCGTTCGCGAGGCCATGAGCTTGCGGCGCTGGCACTGATCTGCCTCTTCGGACGCCTTATAGGGCAGGGCGAAGTCGTAGGGGGGCGTCTGGTCTGGTCCTCAGCAGCCCGAGCGGTCGACAGACCCGGGATGTGGGGCACAACGGTTGTGCCGAGCGATGATCCGATCGAGGTGCGCGTTGTCCTCCTCAATCTCGCGTGCGTGCGGCAGCTTCGCACGCGATCATCAACCGCTTCGAGACGTCTTGGTGGAGCCGAGGGGACCCTATCGACCCTAAAGATTCAAGCACTTAATGCTCCCAAACCTCGCGAGATCCCACACTGTCTTGCATAGCGTTTCCTGGCGGACTCCCAAACCCTCGGCGGTTATGACTGCCCCCTGCAACAATGTGGTTGCGCGGCGGCCGATGCCGGCAATCTGCATGATGGCGCGCATCACTGCTGTGGCGGACAGTAGCTTCTCCGTGTCGGCCGTTGAGCAAAGTGGCCCCATTCAAGCGGACCTTTCATTCGCCGGGAAGTTGGACTATGTTCTGGTCGATCTGACTAGAAAGGACTGCCACCGTGCCCGCATCGACCACCGGCAAGACGTCGCGTCGCCCACCCGGCCCAGGGCGCTGGCGACTGCAAGACGCGAAGGCGCAGTTCAGCGAGCTTGTCCGCCGGGCTCGCGAGAAGGGGCCGCAGCGGGTCACCGTCCATGGCAAGGACGCCGTCGTTGTCGTCGACGCCGAGCAGTGGGATCGGCTGAACAAACCGGTGTCCGGGCGGGATCTCGTGGACGCACTGGCAAGCTCGCCACTTCGAGACGTGCCGATCGAGCGATTGTCGGTGAAATCACCGGTTCGGGATGTGAAGCTTTGAGGGGCTGGCTGATCGACACCAACGTCGTGTCGGAGCTTCGGCGGGCACGACCGGCCCAAAAGGTCAGGGCATTCGTCGCCGGTCAGCCGGGCGACGTGCTCTTTACAAGCGACGTGACGTTCGCCGAGGTTCGCTTCGGCATCGAGCAGATCACTGACCCGGCGCGCCGGGCCGATCTGGTTCGATGGCTCGATAGCACGCTGCGACCGCTATTTGCAGGGCGTGCTCTGGCGGTAACCGAGGATGTATTGCTGCGGTGGCGCCTGATGTTGGAAGTCGGCCGCAAGAAGGGTCACACGTTTTCCGAGCCTGATCTTTTCATCGCTGCACTGGCCGCCCTGGCGGATCTCATCGTGGTCAGCAGGGACGTCAGCGAGTTCATCGCAGCCGGCGTGCCGGTGTTAGATCCCTGGGACTGGACGCTCCATGCCGGAGGCCGAGCGAACCAGATTGCCGACGCGGACAGGGCGGATGCCTTGGCCAAGGCAACGGAGCTTATCGCAAGTTGAACGGCGGCATACCGAAAATCCTCAGCCAGATGCAATCTCGTATCCGAGGCTTCGGTATCCCGCCTGCCGCTTCAGCGCCATCCGTGCGAGCATCGCGACGCCGCTGTCGACGTAGTCGTAGACGATGACCTCGCGCTTGGCGTGGTGCTCGCGATGCAGGCGGCCAACGTACTGGGCGAGCGTTCCCTTCCGTGAGATCGGCATGGTCAGAAACAGTGTGTCGAGGGAGGCGTCGTCGAAACCCTCGCCAAGGTACCGGCCCGTCGCGAGCACGAGGCGCTCCTCCGTATCCGGCCGCTTCAAACCATCCTCGGCAGCCCGGCGCTCAGTGGCGCTCATGCCGCCATAGAGCACGACGAGATTCTTCGTGAACTTCTCAAAGCGGCTTCGCAGATGCTCGAGATGATCGCGCCGCTCCGTGAGAATGACCGGCCGTCGACGTGCTTCCAGGCTCTGCAGCACGTCGTCGAAGATCAGATCGTTGCGCTTCTCATCGCTGGCCAGAGCGGCGTAAAGCGCGGTCATCTGCAACGGGCCCTGCGCCTCGATGATTGGCGCCGGACAGAACCCAGTCTCCCGTAGGCGCACCTTGTGCGTGAAGGAGCGCGTCGCCGCCTGCGATTTGGTATCCACGCGGTAGCGTACGGGACCGCATTGCATGAAGATGATCGGATGGTGGCCGTCCTTGCGGGAAACGGTCGCTGACAGGCCGAGCACGTAGCGCGCCTTCGAGCGACGTGCGACCAGCTCGAAGCTCACGGCGGACAGGTGGTGGCACTCGTCGACGATCAGGTGGCCGTAGTTTCCGACCACGTCGTTCACCTCGCCATTTCGCACGAGCTCTGAATCAAGGTGATGTCGATCTTGCCTGTAGGATTTCGTTTCCCGCCGCCAATCGTGCCGATATCGCGCTCCTCGATCGAGAGGAAAGAACGTAGCCGCTCGCGCCATTGGTCGACGAGTTGCCGGCGATGTACGAGGACGAGCGTGTTCACGCCACGCGCCGCGATCATGCGGGCGCCGACGACCGTCTTGCCGAAGGCTGTGGTGGCGGCGAGCACGCCGTGGTCGTGCGGCTCGATTGCGGCAACGGCAGCGACCTGGATGTCATGCAACGAGCCGAGGAACTTCACATCGAGACGTTCACCGGCGTGACGCTTATCCTTGAGCCGGACCTGGGCGCCAGATGACTTGAGCAATTCGATCGCCTCGTCCAGGCACCCGCGAGGCAGGCCGATATGACGTGAATGCAGCTCCGCACACGAGATGATCCGGGGCTTGCCATAGGTCGGCAGCCGCATCGCTTGGGCGCGATAGAACTCCGGGTTCTGGAAGGCGGCGATGCGCACGAGTTGGGCGACCAGGGGCGCGGGCAGGTCAGTTCGATCGACGTACACTTGGTCGGCCAGGACGACTTGGACCTGCTCCGGCATCGGATCGGCGATCGGAGGCCGCCGCGGTCGACGTGATGGGGACAACTTCCACGGCTCGTCCGCGTTCTCGTCGTCGACCGGCAACCGGACGCCGGTTGCGCCGCCGGGCATCTCGGCTTCGAGCTTGGCAATGAGCGCGGTGACGTCGGCGCTACTCAGCCGCGATAGCGCTGAGAGATAGGCCCATTGATCGATATGCGGCCGCAATTCATCATCGACGAAGACGCTGTTGCCCGCCTCGCGGGCGAGACGCTGAAGCGGGAGTGCAATGAGATTGCCGAAGCCGCCGCTCGGCATGTTGTCCTGGCTTGGGAACAGCCGGTCATAGGACTTGAAGCCGATCTCAGGTCGCCGGTTCATCGTGCGCGTCAGCAGCAGCGTGCCGAGGCGGCGTGCCTCCGCCGCAGGAAGCGGCTCCGAGAAGAACAGCCAGACGTGGCCGCCATTGCCGGAACGCGATCGCTCCAGTGCGGCGGGTACATCGACGTCGCGGCAGGTTTCGAGAAATGCCCGCGCATCCTCGATCCAGTGCTCGCCGTCGAAATCAACAGCGAGGAATCCGCACGTGTCGTCGAACAACAAGGGATAGACGCCAACGACGAACGGGCCGCCACGTCCGTTCGGTCGCACGCGATCCTCGCCACGAAGTTGGCATTCGATCACGCCAGGCGTCACGGGAACGAACTTCTGGCTCGGGCAGTCCCCGCACTTCACTTGCGGTTTGCCGCAGACGCCGCGCACCCACTCGTTGGCGCAGGCAGGGGCGTAGCCGGACGACCGCTCCTTGGATTGTCCCAGCGCACTGGGAACACGTCGGTCCGCCCGCCGAAAGCGCGACGGAAAAGGGCGATCTTCTCGGCTGCAGGGGAACCGTTCGTCACAGATGGCTTCTGTACCGGAATGACCGGAACCGTTTGTGTGGCGGTCAGACCGTTTTTAGCCGTGCCGCTCGGCCGCTCAAGCTCGTGGAGCCGGGCCTCGAGGCGCCGGCGCTCGCTGTCGAGCGCGGCCAACTGCCGGCGTACGGCCTCGATCTCGCTTTCCATGGCGCTTGTCGCTTGTTCGACCCTTCCCTGATGGGCGACGGATCATACCCGTTGCCGGAGCTTGACGCGAAATCGACCGCCCTGGCGTGCCCGGTCGCGAGTGGAATCCTGTGGAACGGACATGCGCCCCGCCACTGCCGCATATTCGGAACCACGCGTGGCATCTACTGTCGCCATATGCGGATCGATTCTCGCGCAAGCGCCGCGCGCACTCCGGCGGCAAGATCACCGTCGTCCTCGACCGTCCGCCGCGGGTCCGCCCGAACGCGGGCTCGCGTCGTGCTCGACCGTCCGCCCGAGACCCAAGGCTGGAGCACGACCGACGAGCAGGAGATCGAGCTTCGGCGCTGGCGCGGCCGCACCGAGATCGGGGCGACCGAGGCTTTGGACGCGCGCGAGGCCATGTTCGGCACGTTCCGCGTGCGCTCCGAAAACGGCAGCAGCTACGACGTCGAGATCCGCAGCCTCGACCAGAACCTCAATACCTGCGGCTGCATCGATCACCGCGTCAACGGTCTTGGCACCTGCAAGCATGTCGAGGGCGTGCTCGAGACGTTGCGCGGACAGCGCACTCATGCCGACGGCGGGGATCGCGCCAGCCCACGCATCGAGATCTTCCTCGATCGCCGCAACGGCGCCATGCCACGGATCGCCCGGCCCGCAGGGCAACGTGCGACAGAAGCGGTGCGTTCGTGGCTGGCGCCGTTTGTCAAGGTCGATGGGACGCTACGGTCCGAGCCGACGACGGTGGCCCGCCTCCTGAAGGCGTGGACGGAGGCGCCCTCTCACATCCGCCGACAGGTGCGCGTGTCGCAGCATCTGTCGCCATGGCTCGAGCGTCAGCAGCGCCAACGCTTGCGCGGCAAGGCGCGCGAGGCGTTTCTGCGCGAGGTGGAAGGCGGCAAGGCGAGCTTCGACGACCTCACGCGCCTGCCGCTGCTCCCCTATCAGCGCGATGGGCTGCTGCACCTGGCGTTCGGCGAGCGGGCGTTGCTCGCCGATGAGATGGGCCTCGGCAAGACCGTGCAGGCGATCGCCGCCGCCGAGCTGCTGGCCCGGCGCCGGGGCGTCGAACGGGTGCTCGTGGTGTGTCCCGCGTCGCTCAAGTCGGAGTGGGAAGAGCAGATCGCCCGCTTCACCGAGCGGCCGGCGCGGCCGGTGTTCGGCCCGCGTCAGGCGCGGCTCGCCGCCTATCGCGAGCCGACCTTCTTCAACATTGTCAACTACGAGCAGGTGCTCTCCGACGCCGCCGACATCAACGCGCTGCTCGAGCCCGATCTCGTCATTCTCGACGAGGCGCAGCGCATCAAGAACTGGCAGACCAAGACTGCGCGCGAGGTCAAGAAGCTGCGCTCGCCTTTCGCCTTCGTACTGACCGGCACGCCGCTCGAAAACCGGATCGACGAGCTCTATTCGATCGTCCAGTACCTCGACCCCGAGCTGTTCGGTCCGCTTTTCCGCTCAATCGCGAGTTCTATGTCCTCGACGAGCGCGGCCGGCCAACCGACTACCAGAACCTTGCCGCGCTGAGAGACCGCGTGGCATCGGTGATGCTGCGGCGCCGCAAGGCCGACGTCGAGACCGAGCTGCCGGGACGCACCGTTACCAACTACTTCGTCGCCATGGCGGACGAGCAGCGGGCCCGCTACGACGAGTACGCCGCGAAGGCGGCCAAGCTGCTCGCCCAGGCACAGCGCCGCCCGCTGAGGCCGGAGGAGTTCGAGCAGCTGCAGAAGTGGCTCGCCTGCATGCGCATGATTTGCGACACGCCGGCGATCCTCGACCCCGAGTGCCGGATCTCGCCGAAGCTCGATGAGCTGGAGCGCGTGCTCGCCGATCTTCTCGCCGAGCCTGACGCCAAGGTGATCGTGTTCTCCGAGTGGGAGCGGATGCTCGACATGGTGCGCGAGCTCGCCCGCGAAATGGGGCTCGAAGTGGCCTGGCACACGGGCTCCGTGCCGCAGCACCGCCGCCGCGCCGAGATCAACCGCATTAAGCAGGATCCGCAGTGCCGCCTGTTCCTGTCGACGGACATCGGCAGCGTGGGGCTGAACCTCCAGGTGGCGAGCGCGGTCGTCAACGTCGATTTGCCGTGGAACCCGGCCAAGCTCGAGCAGCGCATCGCGCGCGCTTGGCGCAAGGGGCAGGTGCGATCGGTGACGGTCGTCAACCTCGTCGCCGAGGATTCGATCGAGCACAGTATGGTGCACCTCCTGGGCGCCAAGCAGGCGCTCGCCGACGGCGTGCTCGACGGTCAGGGCGATCTCGCCGCTCTCAAGATGCCGTCTGGCCGTGCCGCCATGATCGAGCGCATGGCCGTGCTCATGCGCTCGAGTGCAAAGCCTGCCGGCATGGCGGCGGCGAAGCCGCAAGTCCCGACCGCGGAGGATACAGTTGCCGAGGAACTGAAGCGCCGCCACGGAGAGCGCGCGCTGCTGATCGAGGCGCGGCAGGGCGCCGACGACCGCAATCACCTTCTGGCAGTGCTCGATGCCAATCCTGTCGAACTCGCCGCCGAGGCGCGGCGTCTCGCGGCTCCTTGCGACGGCGTCGCACATCCACCGGCAGTCGAGGTCATCGATCACGCGACCTGGGCACTGCTCCAGCGTCTCCAGGCGAGCGGCGTCATCCAGTTCGTCGGCACGACGCCGCGCCAGCTGCATCGATCGGCGGCGTTCGCCGACGATCCCGCGACGCGCCTCGCCGCGCTGCGGGCGGCCGATCTCAAAGCGCAGGCCGATCGCCATCTGCGCAAGGCCCAGGTTCTGGCGACGGGTGACTTCCCGGAGGAGGCGACTCCGCTGATCGCGCAGTCGGTCGGACACGCCGCTGCCGCGCGGCTGGCGCTGCTCGGCGAGCTGGCGGCGGACACGACGAGCGCCACGCCGGACGAGGTCTGCGATCTCGTTGCGCGCCAGCAACTGCCAGCCCGCGCCGCGGAGCTGATCACCCGATCGTCGGCGACCACGTCACCATCCGCCGAGGACGCGGAGCGGCTCTTGGCGGCGGCCGCCGAGATCATCTCGACATGCACGCGGAGCGCTGAACCGTTGCCGCTAGCGTCGAGAGGTGTTCTCGCTGGCCTGCAGGTCTGATGAACCGCGGCGTGGGCGCCATGCCGTTGCCTCGATTGTCAAAATCCCAGAGGTTCGATTCCAAGGTTTGGGATGTGCGCCGGGAAATAAAACAATTTCAATGAGTTAAATGTTGTCGGTGGTGGAGCCGAGGGGACGGTGCCGAGCCTGAAGATTCAAACGCTTAGCGCTCCCAAACCCCTCCGGATTCCACACTGTTCTGTCATGGCTTTCCTGATGGAATCCCAAACCGGTGGACAGCGGCATGTTGGTACTGAGGTCAACTCCGTGCCTTGGAAAGCTGTAAGGCGATCTCTTTGGCCCATTCGGGATTGCGCTCTCGCATGATGGTGGTGGGGTCGCCTTTTGCCGCCGGAAGCCGGTGCATCTGCTCAACGCACGTGCGAGCCTCGTGCACCTGGCCGAGCGCGGCATAGCAGACCGCCGCCGTCTCAAGTGTCAGCGGCCAGCCGGGGCGGGCCTTCACAGCGCGCGTGGCAGCACCCAACGCCCGATCGTGCTGGCCGGAGAAAAACAGGGCGAGCGCCAGCAGGCGGAACCAGTGAGAGTTCTGCGGATCGAACGGGTTCAACCGCAGCCCGCGCTCCAATGGCTCGATTGCCGGCTGCGCTCTTCCGGCATAAAGACGCGCCATCCCGAGCCCCACATGAGCCAGCGCGAAGCTGGGGCTGATCTCGGCGGCCTTCTCCGCCGCTCGGATCGCCTCCTCCAACTCCCCGGAAAACACGTGGGTCATGGCCAACGCGAAGTGGGCGTAAGCGTCCTTCTCGTCACGCCGGACGGCTGTCAGGGCCGCTGCCATCGATTCCCGCAGCATGGCATCGCGATCTGCGCACCAACCGTAGGCGACGACCCCGGTCGCGGCCCGCGACACCCACATGTGGGCTTCAGGCAGGTCGGGAGCGATCTTGACTGCCTCGCGAAACAGCTCGAGCGCGCGCACATGGGTCGGCTCGGTAAGCTGATGAAAATGCCAAGTGCCCTGGCGAATGATGTCCCAGGCCGTCAAGCTGCCGGGTGCGCGCGCTGCGGCCCGTCCGCCTTCGGCCTTGAGCAGCTCCGGCTCGATGGAGCCGGCGACCTGCTCGGTGATTTCGTCCTGGACGGCGAAGATGTCCGCCAGCTCGCGGTCGTAGCGCTCGGCCCAGAGGTGCGCACCCGTACTGGCATCGACAAGCTGCGCCGTGATCCGCACACGCTGAGCCGACCGCCGGACGCTGCCCTCGAGCACGTAGCGCACTCCAAGCTCGCGCGCGATCTGCTTAACGGCGACGCTGCGGCCCTTGTAAGTGAAGCTCGATTGCCGGGCGATGACGAAGAACCAGCGGAAATGCGCCAATGCAGTGATGATGTCCTCGCTGATGCCGTCGGCGAAGTACTCCTGCTCAGCATCGCCGCTGAGGTTAGCAAATGGCAGCACCGCAATCGACGGCTTGTCGGGCAAGGCGGGATACGCCGGCTCTGCAGGGAGTGATGCAAGCGTGGCAGGTGGTTCAAGGCCGGCGAACCGATAGCCGCGACCGGGGACGGTCACGATGTAGCTCTGGCCGTTCGCCCCCGCATCGAGCGCTTTCCTGAGCGCGGAAATGTGCACCTGGATGTTGTTCTCTTCCACAACAAGCCCAGGCCAGACCTTGGCCATCAGCTCGTCCTTGGAGACGATATCGCCATTGGCCGAGGCGAGGGCGCAGAGGAGGTCCATGGCTCGACCTCCGAGCGGCACAACCGCTTCGTCACGGTTCAGCTGTCGCTGATCCATGTCGAGAAGGAAGCGGCCAAATCGCACGCCGCGCATCGACGTCACCCCGGCTCGCGAATTCAGAACGATTAAGGGCCTGAACCAAGGAGCTTAAGCAGCTTCCTGGGTAGGGTCCAGCATCGACACCGAGCTTGAGGAGGACGCCATGCGGACCGTAGCAATCATCGGAGCAGGTCCCGCAGGACTTGCGGCAGCGCGCTGGCTGAAGCGGGATGGCTTCGAGCCGATCCTGTTCGAGCAGGGGGATCGCCTCGGCGGTCAATGGGCAGCCGATCCTCGCTATAGCGGCGTGTGGCAGTCGATGCATACCAACACCTGCCGCGAGATGACCCAGTTCAGCGATCTCGCGCATGCGCCGGGTACACCCGTCTATCCCAGCCATCGGACCATGCTCGCCTACCTGGAGCGGTATGCCGAGACGTTCGATCTCGCACATCGCATCAAGTTGCGGACCCGCGTGGTCGGACTGGCGCCGTTGGCAGACCACTGTTGGGCAGTAACCTACGTCGGTGACAACGGCATCGAGCGCACGGAAGACTTCGACAAGGTTGTCGTTGCGAGCGGCCGGTTCAACAAACCGATGCTCCCGGACATCGCGGGCCTTGCCTCGTTTGCCGGACCTTGCGGCGTCGTGCATGCGTCGCAATACAAGGAGCCGGACCGGTATCGGGGCCGGCGCGTACTCGTCGCCGGTTGCGCTGTCAGTGCGCTGGAGATTGCTTGCGATCTCGCCATGACAGGCGCAGCACATGTCGCGACGACCAATCGCCGGCAGCGCTACATCATGCAAAAGATCGTGGCCGGCATCCCGATCGAGCATCTTGTGCAGACGCGCTCCGCCGCACGGGCGCAAGAGACATTGGCGAAACACGAGGCAGCGGAAGAGCTCAGGCGACTGATCCTGAGAACCAGCGGCAACCCCGAGCTGTTCGGCGCCTTGAAACCTGACGATAACCTGGCATTGGCCGGCGTCACGCAGTGCCAGCACTATCTGGCGCTCGTCGCCGAAGGCCGCATCGAGGCCAAGCCGTGGATCACGGCCATCGAGGGTCAGACTGTCAGTTTCTCGGACGGCATGTCAGGGCGGTTTGATGGTCTCATCTTCGGCACTGGGTTCGAACTCAACATCCCGTTCCTTTCGGACGCGCTGCGACACCACCTGAATAACGGCGCCCAGCACCTCGACCTCTACAAGTGCACGTTTGCTCCCGATCTCCCGGGCCTTGCGTTTGCCGGACTGTTCCAGGTGGCAGGGCCATACTTCCCGCCGATCGAGCTACAGGCCCGCTGGATCGCCTACGCCTGGAGCGGCGCGCGACCACTGCCGTCGGCGACTGACATGCGGTGCTCGATGGCGAAGGTCGCGGACCAATCCTCCGACAAGCACCACATGCCATCGCTGACCGTGGACTTCGCGCGCCAAGCCGGCGTCGAGCCCGACATCGATCAATGGCCAGAACTCGAGGAAGCACTGCTGCACGGCCCGCTGCTGCCGGCATCCTTCCGCTTGAACGGGCGCGATCCGCTGATCGAGGCACCACGACGTCTGCTGGAGGTGGCGAGGCCGCGACACGCCGTCTAGCCAACTCCCAGGATGCGATTCCAAGGTTTGGGACATCCGGCAAAAAACATTGAAAAATCAATGCCTTATACTAATGTTTTGGTGGAGCCGAGGGGACCCTACGGACCCTGAGAAATCAGGCGCTTAGCGCCCCCAAACTTCACCAGATCCCCCCTGTCTTGCATAGCGTTTCCTGGATGACTCCCAAACGTTGGAGGCCCGGAGCGACAGCGCTGGCGTGGTGCACGAGGGCGTGCGCGCTATTCACCGGCTCTGTCTCGTCGACAAGAAGACGATGCGGGAGTTCGATCTGCGTTACCTGACAACGGCCGATGACTGCCGAGGATATCCAGGCTCTGCGGGTGCCGAGAGGGGGTGAGAGCTAGGCAGTATTCACGCGGTGCCCTAACGTGACGACCACCCCATGTTGGCCACTCGAGCGCGGACCGAAGCGACCACAGGGCCGACGCTGGAAGCTGCTTGCGCTAGTCAGGGTCCATAGGCTCGGAGCGATCCTTTGGGGGTGGGCTGGTTCGTGATCAGTGTCGGTCGCGAACCGGACATGTGAAGGGGCCAAGCTAGAAATGGTCCGACGAAGATGGGCAGGTCACTCCATATGAAGGCAACGACCGTCGGCGGCGCCATGATCGATACGATTGCCGTCATTGCTGACGAGCGCATCGAGCGCATGGCGATGCGCAATGCCGACACCTCATACCTTCTCCTCGAGGAAGGCCGCAAGAACGAGGCAGAGGATATCTCGACCCATTGCGGGGGCGGCGCGGTGAACGCCGCCGTCTCGCTGGCGCGACTCGGCCACGATGTATCAGCGCTCATCAAGCTCGGCCAGGATGCCCGCGCCGAGACTATTCTCGCACGTCTGTCGGAGGAAGGTGTCTCGACCAGGTACGCGATGCGCGACGCCCGCGCGCCGACCGGTGCGTCGGTCCTCGTCTCCGCGCATGACCGAAACGCTGCGATCTTCACGTTTCGCGGCGCGAACACGCTGCTCGAGCCGAAGGACCTCAGGAAGGATGCGCTCGCTGTCGATCTGATCTACGTGGCAGGCCTGTCGAACGAGTCCGCCGACTGCTTTCCGCTGCTCGTCGAGCAGGCCAAGGCGCAAGGCGCGATCGTGGCGACCAACCCCGGCATACGACAGTTGTCCGCACGCCAGGGACAATTCCGTGATGTGATTGCCAAGATCGATATCCTAGCGCTCAACCGTCACGAGGCCGGTGCAATTGTGCCCTGGCTGGTCGCGCGGGCGGGCGAGGGTGGTCCGCCACTCGATCATCAGCCCGGAGAGGTGCTGCCGGACCTGGCCCGACGCGGGCTTGCCGCCGGCGGATTCGAGCTGTCGCTCGCCCGTTTTTTCCGCTGCCTGCACGAGCTTGGTCCAACCTGGATCGTCGTCACCGATGGCAAGGATGGAGCGTACGTGGGCGGACCGGCTGGCGTGATGCATTGTCCGGCGCCGCCCGTGGCGGTTGTCGGGACTGCCGGCGCTGGCGATGCGTTCTGCTCCACCTTCGCTGCCTACATCACCGAGCAGGCAACGGTCGAGCACGCGACCTTTGCGGCATCGGCAAATGCAGCGTCCGTCGTCACGCGGATCGACACGCAGTCCGGCCTCCTTCAGCGCAACGGTCTGGAGGAGCGCGTGGCGGTGTTGAGCAGCGCGCTGCGGCTGCGGCACTGGAAGATGTAGGTGGCGGCTCGCCATGGCGCGAGGAGGCTCAGGCCGTAAGCGTACTCAACAGAACTGAGATTTGGATCGTCGCAAAATTGGAGAACGTGTCCGAGACGGCGTAGGGCAGGATGATCCTCTCTCCCTGGCGCAGTGCCCCACACGTGTAGACGACATTGGGAACGTAGCCCTCGCGCTCGGATGGCTCCGGCCGAACGAGGGGCTCAGGCGAGCGCCCGAGCACCTTTGAAGGGTCATTCTTGTCGAGGAGCACGGCGCCGATCGAATACTTCCGCACCGGGCCGACACCATGCGTCAGCAGTAACCAGCCTTCGTCGAGCTCGATGGGCGAGCCGCATGTCCCGATCTGGACGAACTCCCAGGGGTGCAGCGGCTGCAGGAATGATTGCCCACCCTCCCAGGTGTAGAGATCGTCCGAGTAGATGAGGTACAGGTTCTCGTTGTCCTGCCGGCCAATCATCGCATAGCGGCCGTTGATCTTGCGCGGGAAGAGGCTCATTCCCTTGTTGCGCGTTGCACTTCCGCGGAGTGGTGTGAGGCGAAACGTCAGAAAATCCGCGGTCTCGAGCAATTCAGAGCGGATCGCGCGGCCGCTGTAGGCGGTGTAAGTCGCATAGAATGTCTTGCGCCCGTTGTGCTCAAACTCCACGAAGCGAGCATCCTCGATGCCATTCGACTGTGCATCGGTAACAGGAAAGACAACGCGCTCACTCAAGTCCGTCGCGGTCGCAAAACTGACTTCGATATCGTCGCCCTCCGGACGGGATGTTCGGTCGCTGACCCGCGGACCGGAAGCTAGGCGATGCGTCGGGTCTATGGTGACACTGCCGTCGGTGGCGACGAACCCGGATCTGAACGTCAACGAGGAGATGTGCCCTTCCCCGACCGCACGAAGGCTCAGGATGAAACGGCATCCGCCAGTCGGCGCGCCGGTCTGGTCGGGATGGCGGACGATGCTTGGATTGAACAACGCCGAGGCCTCGAACGAATACTCGTGAAGGAAGTAGGCTCCGATCAGGCAGCGTTTCGTCTTGTTCAAGGGCTCGTGTGGGTTGAGCGCCGCCTCCATCTCTGCGGCCCGCGTCTCGAATATCTCCAACAGGTTCCGGTGCCTACCCTCAAAGTTTTCGAGAACGTCGGTCAACTGTCGCGCGGCAGCGTCGGCGTCGAGCCCGAGAACGCGATCGACGATGTGATTGGCCCTTGTCCGGTCCGTCGGATTGAGGTCTCTCGGCTCGATCGCCGGCTTGAACGGCCGCACGATGACGCGTGCGGGATCAGGGCGCAGATACAGCGCCTGTCGATTCAAGAACATGGGTTGAGGCAACTTGATCCCCTGATGTTTCGGCCGACGGTCGCGGCAATCAAGCAATAAGAGCGAGTGTCGACTCAGCTGGCCTGGTTGCAGCGTCGGCCAACAGCTGTCGGATCTCGACGAGACCGAGAAGGTAGGAAACGACGGATTCAGCACCCCGGTTCTCGTTGGGGCGATCGGCGTGAAGACCGTCGCGGCAGCTGCCCGTGTCGAGATCGACCAGTGGCGTTCGAAGGTCGTTGTCACCGAGGAACCAGTTGAATGCCCCCAGCGCTGCTGTTGCCCATTCCGGTTCGCCGCTCACGCGACTCGCAGCAATACATGCTGATATCGCAGCTGCCGCCTCGACGGGCTGCTGATCGAACTTGCTCGGTTGTTGTCGCCGCTTGCTGAAGCTCTCCGTGCCGACCGGTCTGAACAGGCCGTCCGATGTGGTTTGGATCCTCATCAGCCAGCGAAGCGACTTCAATCCGGCTTCGATCATCGGCGGAGACTCGGATGCAGCGCCCGTCACAATCAGTGCTTGCGACAGTCTTGCATTGTCGTAGGCGAGCGTCTCCTCGAACCAGTGCCAATCCCTCGTCTTCACCGCTTCGAGAAGAGCAAGCAACTGGTCGGCCAGCATCTGGCGCAGGCGGTTGGCGGTCTGGTCCCCCGCCAAGACAGAGCAATAGGCATTGAGGCCAAGAAGCGTGAACGCCCAGGCCCGAGGCGATCGAAAATCCTCGACCGGGGGAAGTGCCGTCCTGAAGAGCGAGGTCGCCCAACACCGTCGCGAGGGATCGCAATCGCGGCTCGCGCAGTCGGCCAGTGCCCACAGCGTCCTGCCATGGCTATCCTCGGAGCCCCGATCCTCCAGCCACCTGCGGTCGTAGCTCATGAAATTGCGGAACCGCGCCGTATCTGGGTTCCAGGCATGCTGAATGAAAGCCGCGAACCGGGACGACAGGATATCGGGAAGGCGAGGCGCGCCAACCGATGCCAGAGAGCAGGAAACCAGCAGTGCGCGCGCATTGTCGTCGACGCAGTAGCCATGGCAGCGGTCGGGAACCGAGTGGATGGCGTGCTGCAGCAGTCCGGTGCTGTCGCACATCGATTGGAAATACGAGGTCTGCACGGAGGGGAAGGCGTGGTCGGCAAGCTGAGGCACGTGTGGCCCGCCCGCTGCATTGCCGGACGTGCGCCCGGTGTTGATGCTCGACCTAGAGACGGAGTCGAAGACTGCGAGATAGCGCTTGGCCGTCTGTGGCCAAGTCATCGAACGGCTGGCGGCGTAGGCGCGCTTGCGCATGGCGTGCCGGCGGACGTCGTTGGCGAGCAGTGCAGCGATCTCCGCACCGATGGCGTTCGAATCTCCAAACGGCACGAGAATGCCACGACCGTCTCCCAGCAACTCCTTGGCGTGCCAGTAGGGCGTCGACACGACGGCCTTGCCGAGCCCGAAGCTGTAGGCCAGCGTGCCGGACGTCATCTGGGCCTCGTTGAGATACGGCGTCACGTAGACATCGCACATCGAGATGAAGTCGAGCAGCATCGGCAGGTCGACGAACTGGTCGATAAAGACGATATGATCGGCAATGCCCAGCTCGTCGGCCCTCGCAATCAACCTGCCGCGATAGGCCTCGCCCTCGTGGCGCACCAGATTGGGATGGGTCGCGCCGAGAACGACGTAGACCGCATCCGGACAGGAGGCGATGATCGCGGGCATGGCATCGATGACGTTCTCGATGCCCTTGCTCGGCGCCAGCAGGCCGAACGTCAGGATGACCTTCTTCCCGGAGAACCCAAGATTCGCTTTGGGATGGTGCGTCTCGAGAAATGGGAAATCCGGTATTCCGTGCGCAATGACATCGATCTTTGACGCCGGCACGCCGTGGACCGTGCCGAGCAGCTGCTTGCCCTTTTCCGCCATCACGACCAATCTCGCTGAGGTGTCGATGATGCGCTGCATCACCGCGTGCTGCGCAGGTGTAGGCTGTGCAAGGACGGTATGCAGTGTCGTCACTATCGGCATTTCCAGCCGGGACAGCAGCTCCACGATATGACCGCCGGCATCTCCTCCGAAGATACCGTACTCGTGTTGCAGCGAGGCGACGTCAAAGCCACTTTTGTTCAGCGCTGCAGCGGCGTGGATATAGTCCGCGACGATATCGTCGCGAATCTGAAATCGAACTTCCTCCGGGTAGGCGTAGCTGCTGCCAGGATCGGTCATCGCGATCACGCAGCTCTCCAGGTTTGAGCGCCCGCTTCGGACGGCCGCCTGCAGATCATGGGTGAACGTGGCGATCCCGCAGCGGCGCGGAAGATGATTGCCGATATGTGCGATGCGCTTGACCGGTCTCATCGGATGTCCTCCACGAGCTTGGTTGCCGCGGACTTCGCGGTCGAAGCGAGCGAGGAGGTCAGCACCGGGATCGCCAACTGTCCTTGGTCGGTGGAACCTGATTTCGGTGTATCACGCAGCAGCTGAGCAGCCGGGCGACCGTCTCCCGTGTACGCCACGATACAGATCATTCCCTCCGCGCCAGCATTCAAGGCGACGCGATCCGAGCTGGCGAACACGGCGCTGCCCGGACCAACCTCGAAGGCTCCCGCGCGGCCGCTACCGCCGACAACGAGCAGCCAAGTCTCCTGCTCGGCTTGGAGCCACCTGTCGGATCCACCCGGCAGGTCGAGCCGCTCGAGCATAAAATGGGGGTCGGAGACGAGGAGCGTTCGCTTGTCGTCGAGGCGACGCGGACGAGGTTGCTCCGGGCTCAGGTCTGCGCGAGCAACTTTGATGGCCTGGTCGATATGAAGGTCGCGCTCCCGACCGGGATCGAGCAGCCTGAAGGTCGTGTCGCTGCGCTGCTGAACCTCTGCAATGACGAGACCAGCGCTGAGTGAATGTATCGTCCCGGCCGGGACGAATACAGTGTCACCAGGCCACACCCTGCGCCACACGATGAGCTTTGCGAGCGAGCCGTCCACTGCGGCCTGGCGGAGCTGCTGCGCAGATAACGAGCGCTTCAAACCCAAGGCAACCTGTGCCCCGGGAGCTGCATGCAGAATGTACCAAGCCTCGGTCTTTCCCGACACCAGACCCATGGCTTTGGCCTGCAGGTCATCGGGATGGACCTGAATGGACAGCTGCTCCGTGGTGAACAGTAGCTTGAGCAGCAGGGAGCTGGCGGCTTCGTCACTACCACCTCGCTCGTACCAGATTTCCCCGACCCGGCGACCGTCATCGGCGCCTGTGTCCCACGGGGCCAGATCTCGAGCACCCCAGGGCTTGGCAATCAGGCGACGTCGTGCGAGCTCAATGGTCATGTTTCATGCCTCGTTGAACTGGAACAGGTGCCCAACCGCGCGGTGTCCGACGCGAGGCACATCAAGATGAAGTGACGACTTCACTTGTCGAGCAGAGCGCAGTTCCCGCCGTGCCACCTGGCGACCGATTAAGATGCGACCGATATAGTGGACCCGTCGTCGCCAATACTTTTCGGATCAGAGTTGCGGCCGGATCGTAAAGCCCATTGTTGTGGCTATTGCAGCCAGCTGATTGAGCTTGTCGGCGGCATGACGCTTGTCGGCTTTCGTGCCGGCTTTGACGTGACCGGCAATCTCGGCGAGTAGTTTCTGCATTTCTGCCAAGTCCGACATGTCGACCTCCTGCGTCACGCCAAGATCATGCCCGCCGGACCCACTGATCGATCGAGTGGCCACCTAACGCTTTAGGACGCGCATCATCCGCTGGCTGCTCGCTCAGACTTGGGAAAGCTGCCTTTCTAGCGCGACCCGCTCGTGCGGCTCCGATGCGCTCCTGATCCGGTACTGTTGATCGCGCCCGGTCGACGGCAGCAAACGTGTGATCTTGTAAGCTCCCGCCGGTGTTGTGGCCTGGAGCTTGTCGGGTAGGTACTGCACGGTCTGTCCGAGCTTGAATCTGTGGTGCGGCATATGACCTCGCTTGGGCTCTAATTGCGATGTTCATCGGGCCTGCTTGCCGCCGTCCTTCTTCACCATCCCTATGCCCTGCGGCTTCGCGAATGGCGCCGCCTGCACTGCGGGCTTCGGCTTTGCACTCTTTGGCTTGCGGATCTCGCGATTGCTCTTCTGGTTGCTCTTGGCCATGTTCGTTTTTCATCCTCTGAAACGTTGATCGACAACCCACTCGGCGATGCCGCATCAATCAATTGAGCGCATAGCTGAATACGAACAGCGCAAGTGCGAGAACAATGGGGACCACCAGCGGCGGTACCACGTAGCTCATCATCGTGGTCCGACACGCTGACCATCGCGCGGTAGTGACTGTGTTGTCAGTCATGACTTGCCGCTGACGATCATCTCGGCGCAGCTCGTCGCCATGGCGTTGTCGACCGCAGTCGCACCGGGTATTGCGGCCCAACCACCCTTCGTGATGAACGCCGCATGCTCCCACGACTTGACCTTCTTCAGCTCGAGCAGCTGCGCCGCCGCATCTTTGCCCCGGTTGAAATTCTCCACGCAGATCGGAGCGAGCGCGGCGACGACTGCTTTCGACGCCCTCTGACTGGCCAGCGTCTCTGCCGCGCCGGCAGTGACCCAGCCGGCGAAGTTGAACCCGATTAGAGCGACGGCTGCGGCTCCGCCGATCGCGCCCCAGAGGGCCGGTACTGCTTGCGTTGGCATTTCCATTTGCGTTGTCCTTGATTAGTGCTTAGGCCGTAGTTCGTGAGGCGCGGATTATGGAGTTCCTGAGATTGCGATCGTCGATGCGAGCGTACGGCTCTTTGCTGCGCGCCATCTCTTTGGCGCAACCCATGCCCGACCGTGTCGATCGAGCCACGTGCACCATAGGATGCCGGCGGCGGTCGTCTGCTGATCTGAGTTAGCGTCTGGGCATATTTCGACGGGGCCAGCTCCAGTTCCGAAGCCACCCGCTGCTACCTATTTCCGAAGCTGTTCAAGTGCTGCGATGCGGGCTTCGATGGGAGGGTGTGTCGAAAAGAGAGCCATGAGGCTTGGCTTGTCGCTGATGCCCGATGCCTGGATCGATTTTGGAAGCTCGCCCGGCTCGACGCGACCCAAGCTGGCCAATGCGCTGATCATGCTGTTGGGCTGCCCCATGTAGCTGGCCGCGCCCGCGTCGGCGCGGAACTCACGATGGCGGGAGAACCATGCGACGATCATCGAGGCGAGAATGCCGAACACGATCTGGCAGACTATGGAGGTCACGACAAAACCAATGCCCTGACCGTTACCGTCCTTATTGAGCTGCTTGTCGACGACGTAGCCGACGATGCGCGACAGGAACACCACGAACGTGTTCACCACTCCCTGGATGAGCGTCATCGTGACCATATCGCCGTTGGCGACGTGGGCAACCTCGTGTGCGAGGACGGCTTCCACCTCCTCGCGGCTCATGGTCTGGAGCAGTCCGGTCGAGACCGCGACGAGAGCGGAATTTTTGAAGGCACCGGTCGCAAATGCGTTCGGCTCGCCTTCGTAGACGGCCACCTCCGGCATCTTGATGCCTGCTCGAGAGGACAGCTTTTTCACAGTCTCGATCAACCAACGCTCGTCGGCGTTGGCCGGCTCGGAGATCACATGGGCACCGGTCTGCCACTTGGCCATCGGCTTCGAGATGAGCAGTGAAATGATTGCGCCCGTGAAGCCAATGACAGCCGATAGTGCGAGCAGCGCGCCGAGATTAAGCCCGTTGGCGTCGGTGATCCGGCCCAGACCCAGGATGCTCACAAACACGGAAATGACGACCAGCACTGCAATGTTGGTCGCTACAAACAGAGCGATGCGTTTCATCGTCATCTTCCCACTCTCAGAGGCGACGGCGCCAGTCGTCGGCCTGCCAACGTTCGGGTTCCGTCCTTGCTGTCTTAGATAGTTTCTGCGCGATCGAATTTCAGCTGCTGACTGTGCATCGAGCCTGAACTCGCAGCTAAGCGTCTGGCTTGTGTCATGGGTACGCGCGCACGGCGCAGCCCCGTCTCTGCATCGCGCACCGAGTTGCGCCAGCCGCGCTCCGGCAAGGTCCTCCAGGAGCATCGGGGGAGGAGGCTCCTGGAGGCTGAAGAACGGGCGGGACGCAGCGGGGGGAGGCTGCATCCGTGAACTGCTCCGCTCTCTCTTGCCCTCGAGACCTAGCCTGTTGTGGAGGATAGCCCACTAATCTGGATCAGTGCGGACGTGTTTATCGGCTCGGTCCAACGAGTGATCGCTACGGCCGGGGTTGGTGCTGGAAACCGGCAAGCTGCCCAAGTGCAGCCATATCATGGATGACGACCTTGCCTCGTTTGAGCGTCATGAGATGCTTCTCGCGCAGCTGCCGCAGCACTCGGTTCACGTGGATAGCGCTGAGCCCGAGCGCATCGGCCAGGACGTACTGGTTGAGCGGGCAGGGGAACTCCCTGTCCGTTGCCAGCCCGACGAGCCGCAGCCGTTCGCCGAGCTCGAGAAAGAAATGCGCAGTGCGCTCGATGGCACTTCGGCGGCCGATGCTGACGAGGTGCTCCACGATCATCGCCTCGTCGCGTGAAGTCGCCCACAGGATTGCGGCGGCCAGGCGCGGGAAATCGCTAAACAGCTGCAACATCCGCGGGGCCTCGACGCTGCTGACCGAAGCGTCCGTGAGCGCAGAGAAGGAGTGATCCGAGGTGCGCAGCAGCACACTTCTGAGACCGATACAGTCGCCGGGAATGGGAAACCCGATGATCTGACGTCCACCATCGGGTAGCAGCTTGAAGCTGCATGCCCAGCCGGCCTGGAGAATGTAGGCCTTGTGGCCCGTCTGGCCCTCGTGCACCAGCTCCTTGCCGCGCTTCACGCGGATGGGCGTTGATTGGAGGTCGACGAGGCAGGACAACTCTGCCGAGGACAGCTGGACGAAGGAATTCAACTTCCTCTCGAGGCGGCCGATCTCATGCGCCTTCGAGGCGACCCCCGCAGGTGGACCTCGGGATTCCATTCCATTGCGAGTCATTTGATCGTCGCCTCATACACCGGCCTCGGGTCGGAACCGTTCACTTCGGCATCGAAGGCGCGGACACCGATAGCCGACAGGCGGACGCGCAAGCCCGCTCGCCAGAGCCCAATCTCGCAGTTCGCTAGTCTAGATCAGCTTCGATCGCCTTCAGCCGATCTAGGGTGCGGACCTGCCAACCACTCCAGAGCGAGTACCATGAAATGGCCGATCCGATCGACATGAAAGGCACTGCCCCCGGCCTTGCCGCCCTCTCGATCTGCGAGTCGCTGCTGATTGCCCTGAGCGACCTGAAGATCATGGGCCCTAAGGAAACCGCCGGAATCCTGAAGGATGCAGCGTCCGCCCATCGCCATGCCGGCGGCGCGGGCGATGACGCAGCCATGCACCGGGAGGTCGCGGCCATCATCGAGCGCATCATCGCTGGCGGCAACTCGGTGCTGCCCCCCTGAGCAGACAGCGTCTGCGTTATGGGTCAGCCCAGTGCTGACGCAACACCGGCTGTCAAGCTCCAGCGTATCCAGCTTCGCACGGCTGCAATCGTACCACACTGCTCATAGCGGGGCAGCCCAGCAACGGCGGCTTCGATCCCACCCTCGAGGAGACCAAGGCATGTCCGCCAAACACGTACGATTTTCCAGAGACGTTCGCGAGCGCATGCTTCGCGGCGTCGATGTTCTCGCCAACGCCGTGAAAGTGACGCTCGGCCCGAAGGGACGCACGGTCGTCATCGAGAAATCGTACGGTCCGCCACGGGCCTCGAAGGACGGTGTCACTGTCGCCAACGAGATCGAGCTGGAGGACAAATTCGAGAACATGGGCGCGCAGATGGTGCGCCAGGTCGCTCAGAAGACCAACGAGATCGCCGGTGACGGCACGACGACTGCTACCGTGCTCGCCCAGGCGATCATGCGCGAGGGCCTGAAGCTGGTCGCCGCCGGCATGAACCCGATGGATCTGAAGCGCGGCATCGACAAGGCGGTGGGCCAAGTCGTCGAGGAAATCGCGCGCAAGGCGAAGAAGGTCAAGGACACGAGCGAGATCGCCCAGGTTGGCACGATCGCGGCCAACGGCGAGCGTGCGATAGGCGACATGATCGCCAGGGCGATGCAGAAGGTCGGCAACGACGGCGTGATCACCGTCGAGGAGGCCAAGAGCATCGAGACCGAGCTCGACATCGTCGAGGGCATGCAGTTCGACCGCGGCTACATCTCGCCCTACTTCGTCACCAACGCCGACAAGATGCGCGTCGAGATGGACGATCCGTACATCCTCATCAACGAGAAGAAGCTCTCCTCGCTGAACGAGATGCTCCCGGTTCTGGAAGCGGTCGTGCAGTCGGGCAAGCCGCTGCTCATCATCGCCGAGGAAGTCGAAGGCGAAGCGCTCGCGACCCTCGTCGTGAACAAGCTCCGTGGCACCCTCAACTGCTGCGCCGTCAAGGCCCCCGGCTTTGGCGATCGCCGCAAGGAAATGCTCGAGGACATCGC
>CAZCQH010000014.1:68830-112063 GCA_964500805.1 uncultured Hyphomicrobiaceae bacterium | reverse complement strand
TGGATGAGCCTCACATACGACACGATTGTGCCGGAACTAGGGGGACAAGCATGCTTAAGGCGTTAGCATACCCAATTTAGCCCAAACGACCGTTGCGGTCTATTCTCGGGTTGAAATAGGGTTAAGGTCCAAAACACCGGGAAATTCGGGCTTTCATTCCGAGAAAATACGCGTTGCTCGAGCGCCCCGGGGTGAATTTTATTGTTAACCTGAATAGATACAATTTTATCTTTGATTCACGTGAAACATTTTGTTTCACGTGAAGCCACAGCTGAGCTCAGGGCTCATTCCGGAAGATGTCGCGCTCGTCGTTCGGACGAACAGCACTCACGCATCGAGCCGCTCCAGCAGCTTTTCGGCGCGCGCCCGCTTTGCCGCATTCTTGTCCCGCTGTATGATGCGGAGCAGCGCGTCCCGGGCCGCGCGGTCGCCGCGCTCGGCCATCTCGAACGCCATCTGATCGCGCCGTTCGTAATGACTGCGGTCGAGCGGAACGACTTGGAGGGTCATGTCCTTCCAGTAGTACTGGCCGTCTTTCGAGGTCCAGGTCTTGTAGATGTCCTCCCAGGTGCCGCAGCCCGAGTAGGGCACCATGTTTGTGTCGGCGACGGGATGGCTCGCCGGCTGAAAGCGTGCATCGAATGATTGGCGGATTGCACGTGTGAGATTGGGCAGTGCCTTGTGCACCGTGACGTCGGCGAAGATCAGCGCATCACCGGCCTGGAACGCGCCCGTCACCCAGGTGCCGGGGATCGGCACCGAGATGTCCATGCCGCCCGCTCCCGTGCCGACCTTCGTCTCGAGGATGCCACTCCTGTGCGAGCCGGCGGCGACGGCGAGGGCGCCCTTTTCACGTGGGCAATCCCCAAGTGGCATCCACATGGCGTAGCTGGTGGCGCCGCCGATGTGCACCCGGTCCTGGTGGATGCCGGTGGTGAAATCGAAGTCGGCGCTCTGCGGAAAGATGTTGCGCTGGACGAACATCGGATGCGCCAGCGGCGGCTCTCCGAAGATGCGCGTGAAGAGCGCGATCACGTCCGGGTGCGTGCGCAGGCGATGCAGCGCCTCATCCGCCCAGAGATGGCGGAAGACGCGCATATAGCGCTCCTCCGGGTCCTTGCAGGCCGCCGCCGGATTGGCGATGCCGCGCTCGATGGGCTCAGCGGGGTCGAGCCAGCCGCCGGCTGCGGCCTTCTCCAGGAGCCGCTTGCGCACGGCCATGATCGCCTCGCGCGGCAGCAGCCCGCGAATGAAGAGATAGCCGTCGCGCTCGAGCCGCACTTTCAGTGCCGCGCCGTCGTTGCGGATGGCCGTCGAATCGAGGAAGTCGGGATAGTTGGCTGGTGACATGTGCTCCTCGACGGTCATCGTTGTGCTCCGGGTCGCTCGGCGTATCTCGCTTCATCCACGCGGGTTGAGGCGCGCGGCTTCGGCCATGATCTCGATCGCATCCGGCTGCCGCGAGCGGACCGTGAGCGAGGTCACGCCCTGGTCCTGCATGTCCTCCCAGGCGCGGAATCGCTGCTTGATGCGCGCCGGCGGTCCGACCAGCGATTTGTTGTCGACCCACTCGTCGGGAACGGCGGCTGCGGCCTCGTCCTTGCGCTGCGCGAGATAGAGCTCCTGGATGCGATCGGCCGCCTCCTTGAAGCCGCGGCGCACCATGATGTCCTTGTGGAAGTTCTTGTCCTTGTGGCCCATGCCGCCGACGTAGAGCGCCACCTCCGGCTTCAACCGATTGAGCATGGCCTTGACGTCGTCGCCGGTTTCCACGTGAACCGAGGCCTGGATCTCGAAGTTCTTGAAGCTCCGCTTGCCATTGGTGCGCCGGAAGCCTTCCTCGAGCCACGGCCGGTACTCCTGCATCGATCCGGGGAAGAGGCCGAGCGGCAGCCAGCCATCCGCGATCTCGGCGGTGAGCTTCACCGTCGCCTCATTGCCGGTGCCGAGATAGATCGGCAGCTTCGGGTTGGTGTGCAGGATCGACTTCAAGGGTTTGCCGACGCCCAGGGCGCCCTCGCCGGTGAAGGGGAGCTTGATCTCGGGGCCATCGTGCGTGACGGGCGCCTCACGCTCTGCGATCTTGCGCATGATCGCGACGTAATCCTTGATCCGGTAGTAGGGCCTCCCCCACGGCTCGCCATACCAACCCTCGACGATCTGCGGGCCCGACACGCCGATGCCCGCAATGAAGCGGCCGCCGCCGGCGAGCGCGTCGATGGTCTGCGAGACCATGGCGCAGTTGGCGGCCGTGCGAGCAGCGAGCTGCATGATCGCCGTGCCGAGCTTGATGCGCTCCGTCTTGCCCGCGAGATAGGCGAGCGGCGAGGCCGCATCGGAGCCGTAGGCCTCCGCCGTCCAGACGCTGTCATAGCCGAGCTGCTCGGCCCTCTGCACGAGCTCCACCGGAACCTCGAGCCGCGCCTTGGAGTAGCCGATGTGGATGCCGAGTTTCATGAGGGCCTCGCGTTGATGCAGGCGGGCATTGTAGCGGCAAAGGGCGGGGAGGGCGCAAGGGTCACCCGCCTTGACGCCCGAACTGTGTGCGTGAGACGGTCGTCTGGCCACCAAGCATTCCATAAATCATAGGCGCTTTATGATCCGTCGAACACTCTCGATCGCGCTCGCCGCTGCTGGTCTCGCAGCGAGCCTCGCCGCAGGCCCGGTCAACGCCCAGGGCACCTTCCCGGAAAAGCCCGTCAATCTGGTCGTGCCGTTCCCGCCGGGTGGCGCCGGCGACATCTTCGGCCGCCTTATTGCCGGTGAGATGCAGCAACGGCTTGGCAAGCCGGTGATCGTCCAGAACAAGCCGGGAGGAGGGACCATGATCGCGGCGCGCGAGGTGGCGTCGGCGCCGCCCGATGGTCACACGATCCTCTCGGGCTCGAGCTCTGTGTTCGTGTTTCCGGCAGCCGTGCGAACCGATCTGCCGGTGGACCCTGTCAAGGACTTTGAGCCGATTGGCACCGTCGCAAGCGTGGCGCTGACGCTCCTCACCTATGCCGATCATCCGGTGAAAGATGTGGCTGGCCTGATCGCGGCAGCGAAAGCGGCGCCCGGCAAACTCACGCTCGCGTCCTACGGCACCGCGACGCTGTCGCATTTCGCGGGCGAGATCTTCAAGAACGCCGCGGGCATTGACATGGTGCACGTGCCCTACAAGGGCAGTGCGCCGGCGATGCAGGATATCATGGGCAAGCACGTTGCTTTTTCCGTCGACACGGTGACGGCGACCAAGCCGCGGGTCGAGGAAGGCAAGGTGCGTGCGCTCGCGGTATTCTCGGGCAAGCGCTCGGCCTTCATGCCGGACGTGCCGACCTTCGCTGAGCTCGGAATCAAGGACGTCGACATCGAGGCGTGGCTGGCGTTCGCGCTGCCGAAGGGTGTTCCGGCCGACGTGCGCGCCAAGCTCATCAGCGTCGTCGAGGACACGATCAACAACCCGGGCGTTGCCGAGCGCCTTGTCAAGCTCGGCTTCGACCCGGGCTTCAAGAAGATGGACGATTGGCAATCGCGCCTGACGAAAGAGATCGCGGAGATGAAGGCCATTGCACAGAAGGCCAACATCAAGCCGGAAGAGTGAGGCTGGCACACGCGCGACCTCCACCCCGTGCAAAGGCGTGAAGGCAGGGTGCCCTCACCCCTTCAATTCGGCCATCGCCTTGCTGAAGCCGGAGTGCAGAATATCGGCGTCGCTCGAATAGGCGAGGATGAGGGCGCCGAGGTCTTTCCATTTCTTGACCTCAGCTGCGCTGAAACAGAGCATAGCGCAGGTTTTGCCGTGCTTGCGTGCCGCCGCCAGGATCAGGTCGCGTTTCTCGTCGAGCACCCGCGCCTGCTCCGGTTTGCCGAACACGCCGAGATCCTGCGCGAGATCCGCGGGGCCGAGGGTCAGCGCATCGATGCCGTCCATGGCGGCAATGGCATCGAGATCGCGGAACGCATCCGCCGTCTCGATCATCACCGTCACGAAGACCTGCTTATTGGCGAAAGCGCGGCGCTCGGCAAGGCTCATCCCGGTTTCGAAGTCGGTCGCCGCCGAGAGGCCGCCATTGCCGCGCAAGCCGCGCGGCGCATAGCGCGAAGCCGCGACGATCTCGGCCGCATGCGCCGCGGATTCGACCTGCGGGCAATGCAGATTCCACACGCCGACATCGAGTAGCCGCGTGATCCATTCCCGGTTCGCTTTCGGCGGGCGCACCGCGATGGGGAAGTCGAGGGCGCGAGCGAGCACCGCCATATCCGCAATCGTCTCGATGGTGAGCGAGGTATGCTCCATGTCGACGCGCGCAAAGTCGAGACCCGCCGCCTTCATCAGCGCCAGGATCGACGGATTGCGCACCAGCGTCAGCCAGGTGCCGATCTGCGGCTCGCCACGCTCGACTCCGGCGCGCATACGATTGGGCTGCATGGTCCTCTCCACTTGATTGCTCTCGCCGCCTTTCGCGGCACGACTGCTTGGTGGGAGGCTAGCAGACGTGCGTACGGGAGGGCCAATGCTGTTGGCGCCGATCCGGCAACCAGCTGTACTCGGGGCGCGCTTGTCTCGTCTTCCTGGGCGTGCCAGCTTGGCTCTCGTTGAACCCGGCCGTTTCGAGCGTCGCTCAATTCCTGCGGACCTCCCGATGCAAAAGCTCCTCTACACGACCGTCGTCGGCAGCTACCCGCAGCCCGATTGGCTGATCGACCGCGCGCGTCTGTCGAAAATCGTCCCGCGCACGCGCTTGAAGGAGCTTTGGCGCATTCCGGAACCCCACCTTGCACAGGCGCAGGATGACGCCACGATCATCGCCATTCGCGACATGGAGCGCGCCGGCATCGACATCATCACCGACGGCGAGATGCGCCGCGAGAGCTACTCGAACCACTTCGCGACAGCTCTTGACGGCGTCGACACGGGCAATCCCGGTGAGGTGATGGCACGCTCCGGCAAGACGCTCGTACCGCGCATTACGGCCAAGGTCCGCCGCACGCGCCCGGTTGCGACGCGTGACACCGAGTTCCTGCGCCGCAACACCGACCGAATCATCAAGATGACGCTGCCGGGCCCCTTCACCATGGGCCAGCAGGCGAAGGACGAGCACTACAAGGACCCCGAGGCGCTGGCGATGGATCTGGCTGCGGCCGTCAATGAGGAGGCGCACGATCTCGTCAAGTCGGGCGTCGACGTGATCCAGCTCGACGAGCCGTGGGTGCGCAATGATCCGGCCGCCGCAAAGAAGTACGCGGTGAAGGCCATCGATCGCGCGCTGCAGGGGATCAAGGTGCCGACGGTGGTTCACATCTGCTTCGGCTACGGCATGGTCGTGCCGGGCGAGTCGAAGCCGAACGCCTACGCGTTTCTCGAGGAGCTGGCGGCGAGCGCGGCCGAGACGATCTCGATCGAGAGCGCGCAGCCGAAGCTCGATTTGGAGGTGCTTCAGCGCCTCGCGCCGAAGCAGGTGATGCTCGGCGTGCTGGATCTTGCCGATCCGAAAATCGAAACGGCGGATCGGGTCGCCGACCGAATAAGGGCGGGCCTCAGGCACCTGTCTGCCGATCGCCTCGTTCCGGCGCCAGACTGCGGGATGAAGTACCTCTCGCGCGAGGTTGCCTTCGGCAAGCTCAAGGCGCTTGCCGACGGAGCCGCGATCGTACGGCGCGAGTTGACCGGCGCCTGAAAAGCCGGCCGATCCGCTCGGCGGGCAAAGTCGATCCTGAGCTTTTCGAGTTGCGCGCGGCCACCTCATTCGTGCGTGAGGCGTCCTTTCGCTTTTTTTGAGCGCGACGGTGCTTACGCGTCCATCACGCTGTCGACGGCCGCCGATTTCTCGTGTTGCTGACCGCTTCCGGTCACGCGCGTCGAGACGCGCATTGCGACGTCAAGCGGTCGCCTCGCTCTCAGCCTGATTCGGAGATGACGGAAGGCACACGATGCCTTGGCTTACGATGCCAGTGGCAATTCCTTCGTGCTCCGCTAAACTCGCCGGCGGAGGAGAATCGTCCCCGGTGGGGCGTCCGGACTTCAAATCCGGGGAGGGTCGCAAGACGGCTCTTGGTGGGTTCGACTCCTGCCTCCTCCGCCAAGCCTTCCTCGATATGAGCGATGGTTCTTTTCTAGCGACTGTTATTTCACGTTAGGGCGAAGCGTGACGGCTTCGCGACGCGCCCGCCAGGAAGTTCGCTATGTGGGGCCGAAGGGCGTGTCGCAGCGGCAGCAATGCCGAAGAGGCCGTATGGGCGGAAGCGGTTGTAGAGCACGTGAAGGCGCGCGCTTACCAATCGATCTGTGGATCTTTCGGTGCAATCCCGCGCACATGTGCAGCGAAGAGGCGCGCGGTCAGAACCGTCGTGGTAGCAAGGCGGTAGAGACTCGCATCGTTGCGCAGTTCCTCTCTGCCGCCGCCTCGCATGAACGGCGCGAGACTTTTCGCCACGACCGCCTCGAGGTCGAGCCGTCCATTGTCGGGTAGAGCGAGCAACGCATCGATGTACCCAGTGATCAGGGCGTTATTGACAGTCATCCGTCCGGTCGAACGCGAGGCGACGAACGAACGGTAGCCGAACGTGTCAATGAGACCTCGTACGGCTGCATCACCGCCACAGGTCCCGACGAAGATGGTTGCAACATCGGCCATGCGATCGCCGAGAATTTGACGCGCATTCGATTTCATCGGCTTGACGATGGACGTGTGCCCGCGACCGATGACGGTCTCGACGCGCAGGCCGCGGAGCGCAGCGGTGATGCCCACGATCCCCTCTTTCAAGCCTGCCGCTGTCGGCTTGTTCACGTAGATTTCGATGAGCCGACGGCGCGCGGCGATCCGAAAGATGACATGGTCGCGCGCCTCGAAAACGGCCGCGGATCGCGATTGCATGATGGCTCGGAAGTTGGTGTACGTCGTCACCGCATCGACGTCCTGATCCATCCGCATGAACATGCGGTGGACGTGACCGCCAGTGCCGTCGCGGGTGAAAAGCCGGTCGAACGACAATTGCACGATCGAATCGTCGAGGGGGAAGTCGCGATCTATGGCGCGGTCGCGGCGATCGCCAGTTACGGTTTGATAGACCGAGAGCAGACTGCCATAGACGCTGCGGGCGGTCGTATCGACCTCACCGTTGAGGCGGGCATAGAGCTGATCCAGAAGCGCACTCTTGAACTGTGTGATCGCCGTCGACCTGGCCGGAGACGTCAATATGTCCATTATCACACCGCCATTTCCCTCGAAGTGACGGGGATCGCTGAGCGAAGCGATGCCGGCCACCACGAAACGGCTACGATCGCGAACATAGCCGATCACCTGTTCGAGCAGCCCGAAGGTTGAGGCGATCCTCAAGAAGATCATCGCCCTGCGCGACGAGGCAGCGACCGCTTCCGGGCCGAGCCAAGCGGGCGCGGCCTTTTCGAGAAACGACTCGAATGATCCGCTCTCTCGTATGCCGCGCATGATGACGGTGTGGAGGTGGTCGCGGTACGTTGAAGTTCCCAACCGGTAGAGCTCGGCTTCGCCACCGACGACGAGATTGAAGACTTCGGTCGGTCCGAGTCCATAAGCCATCGCCTCGCGGTATTTCGGGTTCATATCATGGAGGCAATTAAAGATAATGACGAAAGATTCACCGATATGATCGAGCGCCGCCAGCGTGCGGGGTGGCTTGGACGCTTTCGAGACCAAACGCGCGTCTTTCCACCGGACCATCGACCAGAATGCTGCAGCCTCCCATGGCACCGGCTTTCCGAGGGCCCTCTCGCGCTCCATCTTCCGCGCAAGGGGAGCTGGATCGTAGGCGCTCAGCCAGTCGACACCTTTGTCGAAGTCGTCGCCGAAAATCTGCGTCTCCAGCAGGAGTTCGACCATGTCGTCGCCCGACTCTTCCGTCTCGCGAGCTTCGCCGAAGAGCGGCAGGATTTCGGTTCGGTGGCGTTCGAAAACGCCGAGAAGCGAATTGTCGCGGTCACGTGACCCGACATCGTGCTCGCGTGCCAAGGCAACCAGCGCGCTCCACAGCGGCTTTCGCGCCTTCGGACTCCGGCTTGCCGCAATCAATGCCTTCACCACCGGCAATGTCGCCATGCGCGCATTGATGTCCTCACCAAAGAACTGCCACAGGCGGACGGACTGGTCATCGGAGAGTACGGCGCGGTGCAGCGTTTCGGCGATTGATGCGACGGTCAGGTGCTCGGGGGGCTCCCCGATTTGAACGCGTTGCCCAAGGAGTCGGCCGTCGACATCGACGAGCGTGAACGAACCCGCGGTCAGTTTCTGAACGAGAGCATCCACGCTCAAGTCTGCCGTGTCGGAGCTGCCGGTGGCTCTAGCGACGCTCGTCCAAGGCAGGACTGTCAGCAGCAAAAAGGCAAGCACACAGCTTCGCGCGATGCACGCTTTCGCAGTCAAACACCTTTGCATCGAACCGTTCGGCATGACCATTGCTTGAAACGCGCGACGGAGGCCCGCGCTCGGGCGCCGCGTTGAGCCCAGACATGATGGTGAGTATCGGCCGAATGACCGGGTTTGCCACGCTACTTCGCAAACCATGATGAACGGCAGCATCGCTCGCGGGCAGATCGAGCACTGGCGCGCTACTGAATAACCGTAGGCGAACAATGCGCCGCGCGGCTCTTTCGAGGCTCCTGCCTTGGTGGGCTTCAGCGCGCAAGCGGTCGACACAGATGGCGATGGGGCTGCCGTGGTCATTAGAGGCTGGGGGCGACCGCGCCGCCAGCGTCCTCAGCCACAGTGCGAGTAACCGCACTCACGACAGATCAAGCAGCCAGACTGCGACACGAGATGGCCGGCGTGGCAGCGCGGGCAAAGCCTGCCGAGTTTGCCTGACACGGCAGCCGTTGACGAGGCCGGCTGATGCTGGGCCATCTGCCGGTGCGTCGGACCTGATGCTGCCTCACGAGGCACAGTGCGGTCACTCAGGAATGCGGTCGCGTCTGAGTCGCTGACCGTTTCAGCTCCTGAAACCTTTCCGCCCCCGCGAGCCGTTGGCTGCCCGAGTGCATCGCCGCCGGATGCGGCGTGTAGAACTGGACGCCAGCGCTCACCGTCGTGCGGGTCCTGGTGCGCTCGCGGTCCGTCGTCGACATCACGTTCGCCATTCCGTTCGGCGAGCAGCTGGACAGGCTGTCGTTCATGGTCGTCGAACGGCCCGAGCGATGCATCCTGCTGCAGCCACCCGATGCGACGCAGATGGGTTTCTACGATCTCCCCGATCGCCGCCAGCAAGCTCGGGACGTAGCGCCCGTTCATCCATTGCCCGCCCTGCGGGTCGAACACCGCCTTCAGCTCCTCGGCGACGAAGCTGATATCGCCGCCACGGCGGAACACAGCGCTGATCATTCGCGTGAGCGCCACTGTCCAGGCATAGTGCTCGAGATTGCGCGTATTGATGAAGATCTCGAACGGCCGGCGCCGGCCATCCTGCTCGATGTCGTTGATTGTCACATAGATCGCATGATCGCTCTGCGCCCACTTCAGCTTGTAGGTGTAACCCTGCAGCACCGGGTCGCGCTCGAGCGGCGGCGCCATGTAGACGACGCTCGCTCGGCCTGCCGTGTCACGTGCGCGCGGCGCGGCCTCTCGCGCCACCAGCTGGCTGGCGGGTTGCGCTGCTCCGGAGAGCGCGGCGCTCTGGAGCTCGACCGGCGCCGCAGGCTTCGGCTGCGGCGCGCGCGCCGCTTGATCGATCTCGAGAACGGATCCTGTGACCAGGTTGGGCCGGAACGTTGTGCATCCCTTGAGGCCGAGAGCGTCCGCCTCGGCATAGATTTGCCGGAACGCTTCGAACGGCAGATCAGCCGGACAATTGATGGTCTTCGAAATCGAGCTGTCGACGTGCGCCTGCACGGCTGCCTGCATGACGAGGTGCTCGCGAGGGCTGAGCTCACCCGCAGTGACGAATGCCGGCGGCAGAGCCGCATCGGGGCCGAAGCGGGCGCGAAAGAGCGCGTGTGCCCAGTCCTCGACCGCTTCCTCGCGCACTGTCTTGTCGGCCTCTCGAACCCGTCGCGTATAGCGGAAGTCGAATACGGGCTCGATGCCGCTCGAAACGTTTCCAGCGAGCAGAGAAATGGTTCCCGTCGGCGCGATCGACGTCACGCATCCGTTTCGAATACCGTGCTGTGAAAGTGCACGGCGCACGCTATCGGGGAGCCGCGCAACGTTGGGCGAGGCAAGAAACGGCTCCGCCTGGAAAAGCGGGAATGCGCCCTTTTCGCGGGCGAGCTCGGCACTGGCTTCGTAGGCTGCGCGCTCGATCGCCGCCATCCACGCGCCAGCGAGCGCGGCAGCGCTGCTGCTGCCGTAGCGCTGGCCGCACATGATCAGCGCATCGCCAAGACCTGTGATGCCGAGCCCGATCCGCCGCTTTGCCTTGGCCTCCCGCCGCTGTGCCGGCAACGGATACGCCGACACGTCGATCACATTGTCGAGAAGGCGCACGCCCAGCGCCGCAAGCTCTTCGAGCCGAGCGGGTGGAATGTGGGCGTTGGCTTCGAATGGCCGCTCGACGAGGCGTGCGAGGTTGATCGAGCCGAGCAGGCACGCTCCATAAGGCGGCAGCGGTTGCTCGCCGCACGGATTCGTGGCGTGGATCTCTTCGCAGTAGCGGAGATTGTTCCGAGCGTTGATCCGGTCGATGAAGATCACCCCCGGCTCGGCGAAGTCATACGTCGCCCGCATGATGCGGTTCCAGAGCTCGCGCGCCCGGACCGTTCGGAAGATCTTGCCCTCGAAGGCGAGTGCCCACTCCCGATCTTCGCGTACAGCCGCCATGAAGGCATCCGTCACCAGCACCGACAGATTGAAGTTGCGCAGCCGGTTGGGATCGGACTTGGCGGCAATGAACGCCTCGATGTCCGGATGATCGCAGCGCATCGTCGCCATCATTGCGCCGCGTCGCTGCCCGGCTGACATGATTGTGCGGCACATGGCATCCCACACGTCCATGAAGCTCACGGGGCCGGAAGCGCCTGCGCCGACGCTGTGGACGAGCGCCCCCTCCGGCCTCAAGGTCGAGAAATCGTGGCCGATGCCGCCACCGCGCTGCATGGTCAGCGCGGCTTCCTTGACGTTGTCGAAAATCGAGGTGAGGTCATCTCCGATGCGTCCCATGACGAAGCAGTTGAAGAGCGTCACGTCCCGCCCGCTACCCGCGCCGGCGATGATGCGGCCGGCCGGCAAGAACGCCATGTCGTTCATGGCCTCGAAAAATTTGTCTTCCCACCGCTGCCGGCTCCGCTTCTTTTCGGTGCTGGCGGCCGCCCGAGCCACCCTGCGCCAAGTGTCGGCGAGGGTGACGTCGAGGGGGCGGCCGTCGGCTGCCTTCAAGCGATACTTCAGATCCCAGATGTGCTCGGAGATCAGCGGCAGCTTGGCGGGACCTGAAGAGGAGGCGGACATGACGGGGACACGCGAGACAACACCGATGAACTCTAGAAAATATAGCCCCGCGGCCCCCTGGAGTCAAGTTATGTTCATTGAATGTTCGAATTTTGTTTACGCTCCGGCGGCCGCTCCCTGTCGCAACTACTCCGCGGCAACCAGCTTCAACCCGATGATCGAGCCGATCAGCATGACCAGGAAGACGAGCCGCCATGACGCTGCCGGCTCGCTGTAGTAGGCGATGCCGAGGAGCGCCGTTCCCGCCGCCCCGATGCCGGTCCAAACAGCATAGGCGGTGCCAAGCGGAATGCTCTTCGTCGCCGCAATCAGCAGCCCGAAGCTCAAGACCGAGCAAATCAGAAATGAGATGATCGGCAATGGCCTTAGCGACCAGTCCATGTAGCGCATGGAGGTTGTAAATCCGATTTCGAAAACACCGGCGAGTAAGAGGTAGATCCAACCCATCGCTTTCCTCGGGTCAACGGGCGCTATCGAGACTTTCGAGCACCAGATTCGCGTTCGTGTAGACGCAGATTTCCGCCGCGATCGCCATCGCTTTGCGAGCAATCGCTTCCGCACTCATATCCGTGTCGACCAGCGCTCGAGCGGCCGCCAATGCATAATTCCCGCCTGAGCCGATACCCATGAGATCGCGCTCCGGTTCGAGCACGTCGCCCGTGCCCGTCAGCACCAGCGATTTCTCGCGGTCGGCGACGATCATCATCGCCTCGAGACGTCGCAGGAATCGGTCTGTGCGCCAGTCCTTGGCAAGCTCTACGCAGGCTCGCGTGAGCTGCCCCGGATACTGTTCGAGCTTTGCCTCGAGACGCTCGAACAGCGTAAACGCGTCCGCGGTCGCGCCGGCAAAACCTCCAATAACGTCGCCTTTGCCAAGCGAACGTACCTTGCGCGCGTTCGACTTGATCACCGTCGCGCCGAGGCTGACCTGTCCGTCGCCCGCGACAACCACGCGACCACTTTTGCGGACCGTAAGAATTGTTGTTCCATGCCAGACGGCCGCGCCGTGTTCGCCTCCCCAGGTGGACATGCGTGGGCTCCTTGAGTTGCAGCTCGCATCGGGCGGATGCCCCATCGGTTCCGGCATCCGGCCGGCAACGGTGCCGCTAAGCCATTATTGGCCTTCCGGTGGTATTTCCGCATCCAAGCTGTTAAACGCAGGCCAGCCGGCCAGCAAGGAGCAAGTCCCGTGATCCGCACGGCCACGATAGAACGCATGACCAAGGAGACGGAGGTCTCGGTTACCGTTAATTTGGACGGAACCGGCGCCTACACAATTGAAACCGGCATCGGCTTCCTCGATCACATGCTCGAGCAACTTTCGCGCCATTCGCTGATCGACATTCAGCTGAAGGTTAAGGGCGACCTGCACATCGATTTCCATCACACCACCGAGGATACTGGGATTGCCTTGGGCCAGGCGCTCGCGAAAGCGCTCGGCGAAAAGAAGGGCATCACGCGATACGCGTCGCTGCACCTGCCGATGGACGAGACGCTGACACGCGTCGCGATCGACGTCTCGGGTCGTCCGTACCTGATTTGGAAAGTCGAGTTCACCCGGCCCAAGATTGGCGAAATGGATACTGAGCTCTTTCGCGAGTGGTTCCAGGCTTTCGCCCAGAATGCCGGCATCACGCTGCACGTCGAGAACCTTTATGGCGAGAATAATCACCACATCGCCGAGACGTGCTACAAGGGGCTTGCCCGGGCGCTCCGGGCTGCGATCGAACTCGATCCCAGGCAATCGGGGCGCGTCCCATCGACCAAAGGCACGTTGGCCGGTTAGTTTTCGAGCGTGTGAACGCGCGGCCGGCTGCATGCCTGGAAGGAATCGAGGCGCCGTGATCACGTATACCGTCTATGAACAACCCAACGCCCCCGCTGATCGCCTCGATCGTGCGCAGGCCCTCGAGTTCGTCAGAGAGGGGTTCCGCTGGACCGCGGCTCTGGTCACGCCATTATGGCTGATCGCCAAGCGTCTCTGGCTGGTGCTGGTGTTCTATCTGGCAGCATTGGGCCTGTTGCAGGCGGCAGCCTGGTCGCTGGAGCTCGATCAGCGTTCGATGTCCTACGTGGTGATCGCGTTGCATCTGATTATCGGATTCGAGGCTGATACGCTGCAGCGCTGGACGCTGGAGCGAAGAGGCTGGACGCTCGTCGGCAGCGTCAATGGCCGGAACGCCGAGGATTGTGAGCGACGTTTCTTCGAAGCGTGGCTGCCGGGCCAGCCCTTCGTTCACCCCTCCGCGCTTTCCCAGTCGCGTTTATCAGCGCAAGCCGATCCGGTCCCATTCTCGGGCAAGGCGGCTGATGCCGACCAGGGAGCGTCGTCTGCTGGCGGCCGCTGGCGCAGCGCTTTTGCCTTTGGCAAGCGAAGCTAGCGAACTCATGCAAACCGTTGCCATAATCGATTACGGCTCCGGCAACCTGCACTCGGCAGCGAAGGCTTTCGAGCGGGCTGCACGTGAAAGCGCAATCGCCTCCCACATTGTCGTGACCTCGGATCCCGTGGCCGTTGTCGCCGCTGATCGCATCGTGCTTCCGGGCGTTGGAGCTTTTGCCGACTGCAAACGCGGTTTGGACGCAGTGGCTGGCATGCATGCAGTGCTTGAAGAGGCGGTGTTGCACAAGGGCCGGCCGTTCCTCGGTATTTGCGTCGGCATGCAGCTGCTGGCGAGCCGCGGCCTCGAGCACACGGTGACCGGTGGTCTCGGATGGATCCCGGGTGAGGTGCGCATTCTAGAGCCGAACGATCCGGCGTTGAAAATTCCGCACATGGGATGGAATACGCTGGACGCCAGGCAGCCGCATGCGCTGCTCGACGGCATCGCGACGGGACCGGCCGGCCTCCACGCCTACTTTGTGCACTCCTATCACCTCGTTGCAGAGGACCCGGGCATGGTGTTGGCGCAGACCGAATATGGCGGGCCAGTTACGGCACTGATTGGTCGAGACAACATCGCGGGTACGCAATTCCATCCGGAGAAAAGCCAGACCCTGGGATTGAAGTTGATCGCCAACTTTCTCGCCTGGAAGCCCTAGCTTGGCGGTCCGGGGTGCAGTGAAATTTCACAAGCGCGCACGTCCAGGCGGGCTCTCCCGCGCTCCATTGTCAAGCGACGGTCAAACTGCGAGGTCCACTCAGTGTGAGGCGTACCTCCTGCTTGGGGTCGGCGATTTCTGCGATGATTGTCGATCCGGCGACCTGCTTCACCAACATCAGCTGCTCTGAGCCGTTCTTGAGCTTCGCGATGATTCCGTCGCCTTCTTCGAGCACGCCGACCAGCTGATCGAAGTTCAAGGCGATGCCGGACGCGAGCGCGTCGACCTGATTGTTGGAAACGAGCAAATGATACATCGCGCCGACTTCTGAAGATGGCTCGCGAAGAATGCCGGGCGGAACGCAATACTCTTGCGCAGCAATCGCTCGCAGGCTTGTGGCGCGATTTGTCAGGATCGACAATGGAGACTGCCGAAGGACTGATTTTCCTCAGATGGCACGTGATCAGCCAGCGGCTTTGTAGGCAATGGATGCATTCTCGGGCGTGGCGCGCGGTGATGTTGCGTGTGGCATGCTCGGGAAAACAACAACATTGTCAGAGTTTTCGATCGGCTCGGCTGTCTTGCGTCGCTGCCTGAACCAGCGCAGCTCTGTGTTCACCATCGCTGCTTCACCCCGCGTTTCCTGGATCAGCAGACCGTCGTTCTCGTCGAGCAGCCGCGTTAGCCGAACCTCGATTTCATCCGGGTTCTCCTCGGCACGCAGGTACCAGACATTGTCCAATGGACGGGCCCACGCGGCACCGAGACTCATGATGGCATCGGCCAAATAAGGTTGATTGAGGGACGGCTTGGAGAGGTCGTAGGAGACGAGGAAGGTGCGCATGGGTTCAATCTCGTGGGCAGCGAGCGGGATCGGGCTCACTTGGTACGCAGCACCTTTTCCAAAGCGAACGTTGAGAGAACATGGCACGAGTCGCAGAGATGTTCAAGAAATGTTCTCGCGCCGCCACTGTTCGATTGTTGGACGCGGCTTAGTCGAATTTTAACGCCTCCTGCGCAATCTCGACGGCAGTCGCGTCTGTCCGTTGCGTCCAGTGAAAGGCGTACGTCATGTTCCGTCCTAGCTTCATCGCGTTCCCACGCTGTTTTTCGGCTTCAAGCCTCGGCGCGCTTGGCCTTGCAGCGCTTTGCCTCGGCGGTTGCGCCTCCAAACAAGCGTCCTACGATCCGCCAGCACGTGTCGCCGGCCCGGCTGCTCTCCACGGGCAGGGAGCTTGGCAGGTCAAGGTGGAGATCGAGGATGACGGCCTGCCGTCACAACTCGCCCCGCGTCATCGCCCGCCGGCCGAGGACGACCCAAACGAGCCTTGGAGTCCAAACTACGGAAAGAGGGCGGCGAAGATCTTGGCGGAGCCGGTCGCTACTGAACCGGCTCCTCGTGTGAAGCAGCCGGCCCGCCAGCAGGTCACTGTGATGGATGAGGATGCCATCATCCGCCGCGCTATCGCTGAGCACGAAATCCGCCGCCAGGATTAGAGCGTTGCGCGTCCATCAAGGGACGAAGCACCGGCGATAGATACGCTATTGGCCAAGTGCGGCCCGCGCTGGCTCCGGTAATCCGTCAAGAATTGCCTGCTCGAGAGCCACGGGACCGAGCTTCGCCGCGAGGCGCTCCGGAACGATCCACATCACGTAGTTGCCGGCCTGAATCGGCCGGCGACAGGTCAGCTGTCCGTGGTTGCCGGCGCAGTCGGACGAGCCCGAGATCAGCTGCGCCTCGCGCCGGTCATGCCGGATCAAACGCATGTCGACGGGTTGCAGATGGCCGGGCAGCGATCCGATCTCGACGCCACGGAAGACACAGCCGAGTGAGTTGCTGCAGGCGCCAGCGCGCGCACCCCAGGTGCGGAAGAACCCGAGCGCGCGATGGTTCGGCAGGATCGAAGCGGCAGCGTCCGAGCCATTGCTGATGTAGCAGCCGCCCGTCGTGCAGAGCACTGGGTCGGCAGTCTTGTTGCGACGGCGGATGCCGCGATTGCCAGGTTCCATCAGCAGCAGAACGGTGACCGCTGTGTTGGCGATGTCCGGCTCGCCAGCCGTGGCGACGGTACTGCTGGCATTCGTCTCGTCCCGCCCGGCCGCCTCGCCGAACCTCGGCCAACGCGAAGAGTCTTCGGGTGGCGGCGACGCATTCCATGCCTCAGGCGAGCTACGTGGTGGTTCTCGTGACGTGCCTGCAACGCGCTGCTCATGAGCTTCCCGGGCGGCTCTGAGCTGCTGGGCGAGGCGTTGATTTTCGGCATCGCGTTCGGCTGCGATTGCTTCGCGACGCGCCTCCTCGGCTCGGGCTGCACGCTCTTGCTCGGCCTTGCGGTCGGCAGCGGCAATCGCTTCTGCCGCGAGGCGGGTCTCTTCTGCGGCCTTCGCTTCGGCAACGCGGCGGGCCTCGGCGCGTTGGCGTTCCTCGTCGAGGCGACGCGCTTCCTCGGCCGCTTTTCGGAACGCCTCGGCAGCGGCGAGCTCCTTTGCGCGGCGCTCTTCCTCTGCGACGCGCTGCGCCTCGCGCTCCCTGGCGAGCGCCTGCTCGCGGGCGGCTGCCTGAGCCGCGGCGAGCTGGCGGCGTTCTTCCGCCGCCTTTGCTTCGGCAGCTGCTCTCGCGTCTGCGGCAGCCTTCGCTTCGGCAGCGGCTTTAGCTTCGGCGGCAGCGCGCTCAGCCTCGGCTTCCATACGCGCTGCGGCGGTCCGGTTTTCCTCCTCGGCGCGGCGCTTGGCATCGGCGTCCGCGGCAAGCCGTGCCTGAGCTTCATCGGCCGCTGCTTCTGCGGCGCGCTGCGCTTCGAGCGCTTCGCGACGCGCGTCGGCTTCGCGGCGGGCGCTGGCGAGCATGTCCGCCTCATCGGCCTTCACGCGGTCTTCCACCGCGCGATGCTTGGCGGCATCCACCTTGCGCTTTTCGATGTCGGCCTTCTTCTTCGCTTCCGCGGCAGCACGCAGCTGGGCTTCCCTGGCGGGCCGGTCGGCCTCTGCCGCAAATTTCTCGGCAATGGCGTGACCATCAGCGGATTGTGCCGATACATGTGCCGATTGCAGACACAAGCCGCCCGCAATCGCAATTCCCAGAGCCATTCGTGATAGTCGCCGAGCACCTCGCGCCGCATCGCGCATGGGCCTCTCCCGCAAACTCTACTGGCCGGCTCTCAGTGTTGCTTCCTGCGATCGGCCGTATCGGCGAAGGTGCTTCAGAATTCCGGCAACAAAGCGGAGAACTCGTGAATACTGGCTGAATTTTTCGTGCTGCACTGCACGCTATTCCTCCGAGCACGAGTTTTGGGCTATCGCGGCTAAACCTTCACGGTAAGTGGGATAGAGCAGCGTGACGCCGAGCGCTGCCTTCATGCGCGCATTCGAGACACGTTTCGACTCGCCATAGAAGCTGCGCGCCATGGCCGAGAGATTGGCCGCCTCGAGCGGAACCTCGGGTGGCGGCGACAAGCCAAGCAGCTGCGCGGCATAGGCAACGACGTCGCCGGATGGCCCCGGTTCATCGTCGGTGACGTTGAATATGCGATGGGGCGTTGACGTCGCGATCGCCGCTTCGAGTGCACGCGCAATGTCTGCCACATGGATTCGGTTGAACAGCTGGCTGGGCTTCACGATCCGCCGCGCGGTGCCAGCGCGAAGCTGATCGATGGCGCTGCGGCCTGGCCCGTAGATTCCGGGAAGCCGAAACACTTCGACGCGCGCTCTGCTCGATGTTTGCAGCGCAAGCCACTGGCCTTCCGCAGCGAGCCGCCGCTTGCCGCGCTGCGAGGCCGGCGCAGCGGGTGTCGTCTCGTCGACGAGAGCGCCACTGGCATCGCCATAAACACCGACAGTCGAGAGATAGCCGATCCACTGTAGATGCGGCGCGCCGAGAAAGTCGTCGCGATGATAACGGAGAACCGGGTCGCCATTGTCATCCGGCGGCACGGAGAGCAGAACGTGAGTGGCGGTCGCGAGGAGGCGCGCAACATCGGCAGAGCGGCTCTCGCCGTCAAACATGGCGGCGGACCACCCGGCCTGTTTGATCTTTGCCGCGCTTTCCGAACCGCGCGAGGTGCCGCTGATGCGCCAACCCTTGGCGGCGAGCGCGGCGCACAAGACGCGGGCGCTGTAGCCGAGACCGAAACAGAGAAGGTGTGATTGCGCGGCGGGCGGCGTCATGGATCGAGCTCGTCGGTCCATTCCTTCAGGACACTGGCATCTCTTTCACGTGACCTGTGGCTTGCAGCGAAAGATTTCAAGTCGTCACGCGGAATGAGGCGGGCAAGCGCCCAAACGGCCGCCCCTCGGACCAGCGGCGAGCCATCACCGAGCAGCGGCACAAGGTGCGCTGCGAGCGACGTCTCACCGGAGTTGCCGGCGGCAATGGCGGCATTGCGCACGAACCGATCGCGCCCAGACCGCTTGAGGGGCGTCCCGGCGAAGCGCTTGCGAAACGCGGCATCGTCGAGGGCGAGCAGTTCGGCAATCGGCGGGTTGTCGGTTTCGGCACGGGCAGCGAGCTTCGTCTCGCGGCCGGCCTCGGCGAACTTGTTCCACGGGCAGACGGCGAGGCAGTCGTCGCAGCCGTAGATGCGGTTGCCCATCAGCGGCCTCAGCTCGCGCGCGATGGGGCCTTTGTGCTCGATGGTGAGGTAGGAGATGCAGCGGCGCGCATCGAGCTGGTAGGGTTCGGGGAACGCGGCCGTGGGGCAGATGTCGAGGCAGCGGCGACAGCTGCCGCAGTGATCGTCTTCGGCCGCATCTGGTGCGATCTCGGCGCTGGTGAGAATGGCACCCAGAAAGAGCCAGGAGCCGTGCTCGCGCGACACGAGGTTCGTGTGTTTTCCTTGCCAACCGATTCCGGCAAGCGCGGCGAGCGGCTTTTCCATGAGCGGGGCGGTATCGACGAAGACCTTCACGTCCGCGCCGCTCGCGCGTTGAATCGCCCCCGCGATGCGCTTCAGCCGCGGCTTGATCACGTCGTGGTAGTCGTGGCCTTGCGCATAGACGGAGATGGCGCCGCGGAGATTCTGCTCGAGAATTGCAAGCGGATCTGTCTGAGGCGCGTAGCTGAGGCCCAGCAGGATGGCTGTTCTGGCCTCGGGCCACATGGCCTGCGGATGTCGGCGGCGCTCGGCCGTTGCGGCAAGCCAGCCCATGTCGCCGTGCCGGCCATCGTCAACGAACGCGTCGAGGCGCTGGGCAATGCCAGGATCGAGATCGGCGACGCGCGCGATTCCGGCGGCATCGAATCCGGCGGCGTGGCATTCGCGCTCGATCAGCGATCTCAAATCAGTATCTGTTGCTGTGACGCTCACGTCAGAAGTCCAAATCGGGATAGTGACCGGGCGGCGTGATGCCAGCGATGCGGTCGGCCAGCATTGGCCGCACGGAAGGGCGCGATTTAAGGCGTGTGTACCAATCGCGGACCACGGGCGCGACGTCCCAATCGATCTCGCCGAGATAGTCGATGACGGAGAGATGGGCCGCACCGGCAAGGTCGGCAAAGCTCATGTCATCGCCGGCGAGCCAACGGCGATTGTCGGCGAGATAGGACAGGTAGCTCAAATGATACTTGAGATTGGCGCGGAGAGCGCGCAGCAGCTCGAGATCCGGCCCGCGTGCGGGCTGATCGGTGCGCAGCCGCGTCCACACCTTCTCGCGCACGAAATCCTGGGTGATCTCGGACCACATCTTGCGATGGAACCAGTCGACGAGGCGGCGCACTTCTGCCCGTTCCTCAGGCGATCCCGGAAACGGATTGAACATCCGGTCGTCAATCGGCGCGCGTGCTGCGATCTCGCCGACATACTCGGAGATGGCATAAGCGCCGGCCAGAATGGTGGCGTCGTCGAGCTCGAGAACTGGAAGATCACCGGACGGGTTAAGCTGCAGGAAGGTAGGGCGCCACGCCCAGGGCTGCTCCTCGGCTAGCGTAAAGGCGAACTCTATCTCGGCGAGCATAATGCGCACCGAGCGTGAGAATGGACAGAGTGGAAAATGCGTAAGCTTCGCCATGGCGCCGGTTTAGCGCGTTCCCACAGCGAGTTGAACCGGGGAATGGTTGAACCTGGGAATGATTGATCGTCATCCCTGCCTCCCGGCGCCGACCAGCGAAAGGACAGCAAAACAGCGGCCCACCATTGTGCCTCTCGACCAAGTGCCGTCGCTTGCTGCCCAAGAATCCACCAAGACAGGCACTGAGCCTGCAATTACAACTGGTTCGGTTGGAACCGGAGCCTCTCCATGGATATCGGCGTATTCATACCGATCAACAACAACGGCTGGATCATCTCCGCCACTTCACCTCAGTACATGCCGAGCTTCGAGCTCAACAAGGCGGTGGTGCAGAAGGCAGAGGGCTACGGCCTCGACTTCGCACTGTCGATGATCAAGCTGCATGGGTTTGGCGGCAAGACCGAGTTCTGGGATCATGGCCTCGAGAGCTTCACTTTGATGGCGGCGCTGGCCCCGGTCACCAGCCGCATCAGGCTCTTCGCCTCGACCGCCGTGCTGACCCTGTCTCCAGCGATGGTTGCACGCATGACGGCGACGATCGACGATGTCTCAGGCGGCCGCTTCGGCGTCAACATCGTCTCCGGCTGGCATAAGATCGAGTACTCGCAGATGGGGCTGTGGCCGGGCGATGATCACTTCGGCAAGCGCTACGACTACAGCACGGAGTACGTTCGCATTCTGCGCGACCTGTGGGAGACCGGCCTATCGGATCTGAAGGGTGAATACTTTCAGATGGACAAGTGCGTGCTGAGCCCACGTCCCAAGAAGCCGATCCAAGTGGTCTCCGCAGGCCAGTCCGACCGCGGCATGGAGTTCGCCGCTCAGTTTTGCGACTTCAACTTCTGCCTCGGCGAGGGCTTCAACGAGCCGACCAAGGCGGCCTCGGTCCCCGCCCGCGTGCTTGCCCATGCGGCCAAGACGGGTCGCGATGTCGGCGCCTACATGCTCTACATGGTGATCGCAGAGGAGACAGACGCTGCCGCCGTCGCCAAATGGGACCACTACAACAAGGGGGCGGACAAGGACGCGCTCGAGCATCTGTTCGGCAAGGCTGCCGAGGACCCGACGCTGACTGCGACATCGACGGCCGCGTCCATTGCGCGGTCGGCCTCCGCCATCAACTTCAACATGGGCACGCTCGTTGGCTCCTACGCCAATGTCGCGCGCATGATGGATGAGGTGGCAGCGATGCCGGGCGTGAAAGGGATCATGCTGACATTCGACGACTTTCTTCTCGGCCTCGATACCTTTGGTCAGCGAGTCCAGCCACTTATGAAGAGCCGCGCAGGACGAGCGTGATGGTCGCGTAATCCGACGGCGCCGCGTCGTCTGGCGGGACGGTCATTCGCGCATCGGCACGAAAGAGACGTCGATGTCCGTCCGAAGCAAGACGTGACCGTCGCGTTCTGTGTGCGCGCGAAGGGACGCCGCCTACTCCGCGGCGCGTTTGGCGGGTCTTGGCCACTTCTTGGCGACGCGCGGGACGATCTCGCGGATCATGCGCTCGGTTTGTGCATGGAGCGCCTCATCGCCGGTGCCGACGGGGCGCAGCACGAACTTCTCGACGCCCTGCTCCACGTATTCGCCAATGCGCTGCACGATGTCGTCGGCGTCGCCGAACGCGAACAAACGACCTGCATCGCGCCCCGTGCGCCGCTTATAGGCCTCGATCATGCGCAGCGGGGCGGGGTCGGTCGCCTTGCCGAAGTAGAACGGGAAGCCGGCGCCGAAGTGGTCCTCGTCGATCTGCCGGTTGTAGGTCTTCGCGGCTGCCTTGATCGCGCGCACGATCGTGCCCGCCTCTTCGGGTGTCTCGGGGCCGGCCTGCCAGCCCGTGCCATAGCGTGCGGTGCGGTTGATCGCTGCTTCCGAGCCGCCGCCAATCCACATCGGCAAGTCCAACTGCACCGGCTTCGGTGAGATCGACGCGCCCGTGAGTTTGTAGTGCTTGCCCTCGAAGTCGACTTTGTCTTCGCGCCAGAGGCGGGTGATGATCTCCAGGCCCTCGTCGGTCTTGGCACCGCGCGTCTTGGTGTCGAGGTTGAGCGCCTTCCACTCGGGCGCCATGGGGCTGCCGATGCCGAAGGCCGGCAGCAGGCGTCCCTCGGAGAGCACGTCGATTGTCGCGCACTGCTTGGCGACCAGCACGGGGTCGCGCAACGCCAGCGACACGACGTTCATGCCGAACTTCAGCTTCTTGGTGCGCCCCGCCAGCGCGGCGAGCGTGGTCATGCACTCGAGAATCGGCTCGCGCGAGACGATGCGGTCGGTCTGCCAGAGCGAGTCGACGCCCCCCTGGTCGGCCATGTCGACCCACCGCCAGAAGGCGGCGGCACTCGAGAACGGGAACTCCATGAGGCCAAGGCCGACAGCGACTGCCATGGGTGTGCTCCGTGAGGCTCGTGGGCAACTGTCAGTCAATCTAAGCTCCCGGCAGCGACGTGGCCAGGGGCCGTGAGGTCTGTTGAAAGGCGATCGGCGGCAAGCTCACGACGTTGGTGTGGAACCCGGCGGTGCCGCGCCCTGCAACTGCCGGCCGAACAGGAGGCGCTGGTAGGTAAGACCGATGCCGATGAGGACGAGGCCGAGGACGATGAACGACAGCGGACGCCATATGCCGGTGAGGCCCGCGAGGTCGAACAGGAACACCTTGACCACGGAGAGCAGCACCAGCGCCGCCGATGCCAGCCGCGCGAGGAAGCTGCTGCGCAGGATGCCGTAGCCGAGCAGCGCAATACCAAGCGCGAGCCAGGCGGCGGAGTAGGACCAGAGCTCCATCGGCGACGTGCTGCGGCGCCGCGCAAGATATTCGCCCTGGAAGGCGTGGCGCACCTCGAGCGTGACGTAGCCGAAGACCAGCAGCGCAGCGAGAATGCCGGCGCCGATGACGTACCATTGCGGACGGACGCCGCGCGAGGCACGCGCCAGCACAGTCGCCATGAGGCCGGGAAGGAGATAGGCGAGCAGCAATGAACTGAACACGACCGGGCCCTTGACTGGTTGATAGACGAGCCACGGGTTTTCCAAGACGCCGAGCCCGAGCACGATGAAGAATGCTGAGACGACGCCGAAGGCAATCGACGCCCAACGGAACACGATGTTCTCGCGGCCAAGATCGAGGCGAAGCAGTCCATATGACAGCCCGAGGCTGACCAGCGCCATCAGGCCCATCTCGATGTGGCTGGAAGTCACTGCATAGATATCTCCGCCATGGAGCGCGTGCCGGATCTGGAAGTAGGCGAGGAGACCGGTGAGCAGCACGGCGACGGCATCGGCGATGCGCTGAGGAGCGTCAGCGCCGCGCCGTTCCATGAGCCGCGCAGCCCCCCAGAAGGCGAGCGCGGGCACGCCATAGCCGATGAGCAGCCAGTTGAGGATCGGCCAGGTGCCGACGCTCGCGCCCATGATGCGCGGCTCCCAGGCGATGCGGCCGAGGACGATGATGGCAAGTGCCGTCACGACGTGGCGCAGCAGCGGGATCTCGCGGCGGACAGCGACGAAGGCGGTGCCAAGCGCGGCGAGCGCCAGGGCGACCGTGAGATAGCCGCGATCGAGGAAGGCGACGAGGCCGACACTGAAGGCCGCGATGGCTGCGGCCGCATAGGCGCCGACCGCGAGATGATCGCTGGGTGCGATCCGCATTGACTCATCGGCAGGTGTTTCCGCGGAGCCAACAAGCGTTGCAGCCTCGAAGCGCGTGGCAATTGTGGCGAAGATCGCGGCGAGTGCAGCGCCGGCGAAGGCGAACGAGATCGAGGTATCGAACTGCGTGATACGCAGGTAGGCGATCACCAGGGCGAGGAGCGGCGTCAGGATCGCCGCGAGCGCGTAGAGCGCGGCCATGGGCTGCGACAGGCGGCGCGTCAGCCCAAGACGGAGCGTCGCGGCGCCGGTCAAGGCAAGCGACGCGATCGCGGCGTAGACGAGGAAGCTGGTGATGTTCTCGGGGATCGAGAGCAGCTGCCAGAGGTCGTTGGGGTTCGGCATCCGCGATTCCGGCACCCGCAAGCCTGGCCAAGTGGCAGCGCCTGCGAGGATCACGATGCCGGCAAAGAGCGCACCGGCAACGGCGGGCGCGGTGATCCAAGCGGCTGCCATCATGACCACCGCGGCAATGAGCGCGAACGGAACGCTGGAGGCAAGCTCGAAGCGGCCTGCGCCGAGCATGGCGACTGCGACGAGGGTCAGCGCGCCAAGCGCACCGGCGGTGACGAGATCGGGTCGCGCATCCTCGTCCGCGATGCCACGGTTGGGGAAGATAGCGATGAACACCGCCGCAAGCGCGAGCTGAATGAGCGTATGGAGATAGCCCGCGAGGCGCCATTGGGTGCCAAGGTGCATGGATTGGTCGAGGAAGACGATGCCCCAGAGCACGGCACCGGCAACGGCCAGTGCAGCGAGCCACAGCCAATGCCGCACGCGAGCAAGGCCCATGGCCGAGGCGCCAATGATCGTGAAATAAATCACCAGTGGCCAAGGATTGGGACTCGCCGAGGAGACCAGCATCGGCGCGAGATAGGAGCCCGCCAGGCCGAGCGCGCCCAATGCGGGCCCGTGCAGCGCCGCGGCGAGCAAGGTCGCGATACCGACTGCGCCGAGCAGCAGGAACGCAGTCGCCGACCCGATGAGCTCGTAGAGCGCATGGCCGGCGTAAATGGCGCCAAATGCGGTGACCGTGCCCGCGGCCGTAAGCACGCCGGGAATGTGCGCCGACGGAATCGCGGAGAGTCCGAAGTCGCGCTCGTTGCGGCGGAACCATTCGCCCGCGGCAGCGAGCAGCGCGGCAAGCATCAGGCCCATGACGACACGGGCGGTCGGGCCGAAGTAGCCTTGCTCGATCGAGTAGCGCACCAGCAGCAACCCGCCGAGGCCGAGCGCGAGGCCGCCGACCCAGACCGTCCAGCGCGTGCCGAGGCGCTCCTCGAGCGAAGGCGAGGCGGGCGGCGGAGCGCTTGGCGGCAGCGTGACGGAAGGTGGCGGAGCGACTGGCGGCACGGAGCCAGCAGCGGCCGCGGCTGCCGCAGCGGAGGCAGCGGCTTCTGCCGGCGTGGAGATGGACGGCTCCGGCGGAGTGGACGCGGCGGCAGCAGGCGCGGGGGCACTGTCCCCCGCAGGCGACGTGCCGTTGACCGGGCGCGACGATGGGCGCGGAAATCCCTCCATTTGGCCGCGCTTCAGGATTTCCACCTGCTCCGCGAGGTCGCGCGTCTGCTGCTCGAGCTTGGCAAGGCGCGAGAAGAGGCCGGGGAGCTTCAACAGGGCAACAACCGCGAATACGAAAACGATCAGTTCCAACATCAACGGACTCCAACCAGCCCCGGAACAGGGCCGTTCATGCCGAGCGTCGCGCGGTCATAGCATAGAAATGAACAATGATCAATATTAATATGCATGGCAGATCAAGCAGGTTGGGCAGTCTTGGCGGGAGCGCGGCAGGAGGCGTCGGTGCTGGTCAGGGGCAGCGGGGGCATCGTTGTGTTGGGGTCCTCTGTTGGAGCGAAACCCCGATTATGAGGCCACCTGAGAGGGTGGGGATAAGTTCGACCCGGGAATTCGGTTTTAGGGTTACCTGCCGGTGCAGGCGCAACTCGGGGCGGTGAGAAGGACTTTGCCCGGCTTGGGGTGGCGAGGCACATCCCGTGCTTCGCCGACGCAAAGCTGCTACGCCGGCCGGGAGGCCGACATGGAAAGGCGACAACGTCGCCCCCGGGCCGGGCAGGTTGTCCAACCCTCGTTCGTTGATCTGCTCACGCCTTGGCGAGCGGCGCGATCTCGTCGAGATGCTTCAGAATGCCGTCGCGATCGAGATCCGGCACCTCGAGCAGCACGCGATTGATGCCGGCCTCACGATAGGCCGCGAGCTTCTTGGCGTCAGACGGCGCGCGGAACACGGTTATCGAAAGCGTCGACCAGTCACGTGCGGTGCCGGCGGCCTGACGCAGCCGCCCGACAAATTCGCGCGGGTCGCTGTCGGGCCTGGCGCGCGGGAACCACCCGTCGCAGTACTGCACGATCCGCTTCAGCGTGTAGTCGGTCTCGCCGCCGTGCAGGATCGGCGGATGCGGCTTCTGCACCGGCTTCGGCCAGCTCCAGGATTTCTCGATGTTGACGAAATCGCCGTGAAACTCGGCCTCCTCCTTCGTCCAGAGCTCCTTCATCGCGAGGATGCGCTCGCTCATCAGCTTGAAGCGCGTCTCGTACTTGGCGCCGTGGTGCTCCATCTCCTCAACGTTCCAGCCGCCCCCGACGCCGAGCTCGAAGCGTCCGCCGGAGAGCCGGTCGAGGCTCGCGACCGACTTGGCGGTCAAGATCTGATAGCGCTGCGGAACAAGCAGGATGCCGGTGCCAAGCCGCAGGTTCTTGGTACTCGCCGCCGCGAAAGACAGCGCAACGAAGGGGTCATGCGTATGCGAGTAGCGCTTCGGCAGCTCGCCGCCGCCAGGGAACGGCGACTTGCGGCTGGTGGGGATATGCGTGTGCTCGCATACCCAGAGCGACTCGAAGCCGCGGTCCTCGAGCGCCTTGCCGAGCTCGCCCGGGTTGATGCCGTAATCGGTCGGGAAATAGAAAACGCCTACGCGCATGGTGGCCTCCTGCGTTGCTCGATTGGGCGATGTTGGCCCGACTGTAAGGAGTTTCGATCACGAGCGGAAGGTTAAGCGCCGGCTCAATTGTATCGGAATCCGCCGACTGCTGCAGTTGTCCTGGCCTCACCCGCAGTGCCAGCTTGCCTAGCTGTTGGGCCCTGGGGCATCGTTCGATTTTAGACATGTCAGGAGCCGCGCACGAATGCCAAAACCCTTGAGCCCGATCCCGTCCGTGGACGAGGTGCTGCGCGGCGACGTCGGCCGGCTGGCCGTCGCGCGATTCGGGCATGCCGCGGCGCTCGAGGCGGTGCGCAGCGAGCTGCATCGGCTTCGGGCTGAGCGGGGAGCGAACGGGTCAGCAGCGCCGGACCGGGCCCAGATGCGCGAGGCAGTCGCACGTCGCGCCATGGATGACCTTGAAGCCCGGGATCAGCCCCGGCTGAAGCGCGTCTTCAATTTGACCGGCACGGTGCTCCACACCAACCTCGGTCGTGCCGTGCTGCCGGAAGCCGCCGTCGAAGCCGCCGCTGCCGCCATGCGCCATCCGGCCGCGCTGGAGTTCGATCTCGACACGGGTGGGCGTGGCGAGCGCGATGACATCATTCGCGGCCTCATTTGCGAGCTGACCGGCGCCGAGGACGCCATCGCGGTCAACAACAATGCGGCTGCCGTTCTGCTGCTGCTCAACGCGCTGGCGGCAGGACGCGAGACCATCGTCTCGCGCGGCGAGCTGATCGAGATCGGCGGCGCCTTCCGCATCCCGGAGATCATGGCGCGCGCGGGCACCAAGCTGGTCGAGGTCGGCACCACCAACCGCACGCATCTCAAGGATTACGCAGGCGCCATCGGCGAGAGCACCGCACTGATCATGAAGGTGCACACGTCCAACTATCGCATCGAGGGCTTCACCAGGGAGGTGACGGCGAAGGAGCTGGCGCCGCTCGCGCGCGAGAGGAAGATCCCGCTCGTCGATGATCTGGGCTCCGGGACGCTGGTCGATATTTCGCGCTGGGGGCTCGCGCGCGAGCGCACCGTGCAGGATGCCATCAAGGACGGCGCGGATCTCGTGACTTTCTCCGGCGACAAGCTGCTCGGCGGCCCGCAGGCGGGCTTCATCGTCGGCCGGCGCGATCTCGTTGAGCTCTGCGCCAGGAACCCGATCAAGCGCGCTGTCCGCCTCGACAAGGTGCGTCTCGCCGCACTGGAGGCAACGCTGAAACTCTACCGCGACCCGGACCGCCTCGCCGAAACGCTGCCGACACTGCGCTATTTCGCGCGAAAGCCGGAGCAGCTTCGCGGTATCGCAAACCGGCTGATCGCGCCGATGCAAGCAGCCCTGGGCGAGAGCTATGAAGTCTCAACACGCGACTGTGCGAGCCAGATCGGCTCCGGCGCGCTGCCGACCGAGACCATTCCAAGCCTCGGCCTCGCCGTCGAGCCGAGGGAGAAGAAAGGCGCCGGAAAGCAGGTCGATGCGCTGCTGGCGGCCTTCCGCGGACTGCCAGTGCCGGTCATTGGCCGCATCGACAAGGGCGCGATGCTGCTGGACTTGCGCTGCCTCGACGACGAGGCGGGTTTCGTTGCACAGCTCGGCGCACTGAGAAGCGCGGTGTTCCAAAGCGCGGAGTGACGGTCCGCATCGCAACTCAGGGAAGACCGCGATGACCGAGACGTTTCGAGAGGAGGCGCGCGATCTCCCCATTGCCGACCGGGCCGATGTGGTCGTGGTTGGCGGCGGCGTCGCCGGTGTCGCAGCCACCATCGCGGCGGCCCGGACCGGTGCAGATACGCTGCTGATCGAGCGCTATGGAGCGCTCGGCGGCAATCTTACAATTGGCCTTCTCGAAGCCAGCATGAGCTTTCACGATCGGCAGGGCCGCCAGATCATCGCGGGCATTCCCGACGAGATCATCGGGCGCCTGAAGGCAGCGGGTGGCACGGTCGGTCATGTCGTAGACGATGTCGGCTATGCCGGCACCGTTACACCCTATGATCCGGAAGAGCTGAAGGCGGTCGCGCTCGAGATGACGCAGGAGGCTGGCGCCCGCCTGCTGCTGCACACTTGGGTGGTGCGTGCGCTGTGCGACGGCACCACGCTGCGCCGCCTGATCATCGAGAACAAATCCGGTCGCCAGGTGATCGAAGCCAAAGTCGTCGTCGATTGCAGTGGCGACGCCGATGTCGCAGCGCTCGCCGGCGCGCCGTTCCTCAAGGGCCGCGACGGTGACGGGCTCACGCAGCCGCTGAGCATACTTTTCAAGCTCGGGAACGTCGATGTCGGCCGCTTGATCACCTACGTCGAGACGCATCCCGATCAGTTCAAAACCTGGGACCGGTCTCTGGATCGCCTGCGCACGTCGCAATCGCTGCACCTTTGGGGCTTCGGCCGCATCCTGGAGGAGGGGTACGCCTCGGGCGCACTGCCGTTCCAGCGCAGCGAGATGCACGTCCAGGTCGACCCCGTGCGCGGCGAAGCGATCATCAATGCGACGCGGCATCCGGGTGACGGCACCAAGACCGATCAGCTCACCCGGGCGGAAATCGCGCTCCGCCGTCAGGTGAAGGCGCTGGCAGCGCACATGCGTGCGGTCTGTCCCGGCTTCGAGCGCTCCTACCTGATGACCACCGCCATGGGTGCCCAGGTGCGCGAGACGCGCCGCATCGTCGGCGAATACACGCTGACGAAAGACGATGTGACGAGGGGCACCCGGTTCCCAGATGCCGTGGTGGTTAGCGGCTTTCCGGCCGACCTCCATTCGCCCGACGGCAAGGGCATGGAATCGCAAATGACCCGCACGCATCAGGTGCCCTATCGCTGCCTGGTTCCGAAAGAGATCGATGGCCTGCTGGTTGCCGGCCGTTGCGTCTCGGCCGAGCGCGAAGCCTTGGGCGCGATCCGGCTCACTGCGCCCGCCATGGCCATGGGTCAGGCCGCGGGCACGGCTGCCGCGCTCTCCGTTCTCACGCAGTGCGCACCGCGCCACCTCTCCGTCGATCTGTTGCGCGACGAGCTCCGCAAGGCCAACGCCATCCTCGATAAATAGGTTGGCTCTGAGCACTGCTCCCGAGACTCTTCTCGTAAGAGGCCATAGGATCGGCTTTCGCAGCACAAGCTAACTTTGGATGCAGGTATCATGACGGCTTCAAGCATGTCGGTTGCGGGACGGTCGGCACTGGTGACGGGTGCTCAGCAGGGCATCGGCCGGGCCACGGCATTGGCCTTGGCGCAAGCGGGCGCCGACGTCGCCGTCAACTGGCTCGATAACAAGGCAGCCGCCGACGAGGTCGCCGCCGAAATCAAGCGCCTCGGGCGCAAGTCCGCCATCGTCCAGGGCAGCGTCGGCGACAAAGCTTCTGCCGAGCGTATCGTTGCGGAGGCGCACACGGCGCTCGGCGGCATCGACATTCTCGTCAACAATGCCGGCGTGTTTCCGCGGTCTAAATTCCTGGAGCTCGCCGAGGCCGAGTGGGATCAGGTCCTGGATATCAATCTGAAGGGCAGCTTCCTGGTCGCCCAGGCTGTCGCGAAACGCATGGTCGCCGAAGGCCGCAAGGGCGCCATTGTCAACATTTCGTCGTCCTCCGTTCGTGGGCACGTGCTCGGCGTCCACTACTCGGCGAGCAAGGCCGGCATTATCGGCCTGACGCGCTCCATGGCCTTGGCGCTGGCGGCCGATGGCATCCGCGTCAATGCGATCGCCCCCGGCATCACCGACACAGCGCAGCCGCGCTACCAGTTCTCGGAGCCCGAAATGCAGCAGCAGTCGCGACTCGTGCCCCTCGGGGCGATGGCGCAGCCGGGCGACATCGCCGATGTGATCGTGTTCCTCGCCTCGGATGCCGCCCGCTTCATCACCGGCGAAGTGATCCACGCCAACGGCGGCCTCTACATGGCGTGAGCGCGGCTGACGTGGTCGATCTCCGCTCAAATATCGAGCTGCCCGGCGCGCCAGGCGGCGAGGACTTCCTTCGGCTCAAGGCCGAGCTCTTCCGAAGCCGTGGTCTCGGAGATCATCATCCAGGCCCGCACGATGGCGTAGCCGAGCGAGGAGCCGCCGTGGCGCGGGAAGGCCGGATCGCTTGACCGCCCGAAGAACCAGGCATCGTAGTCGAACCCGGCGCTCTCGAAGTTGGCCATCGCGCGCGTGCCGAGATCCCACAGCGGCTCCCGCTGGACAGCGAGCGCATAGAAGGGACAGGGAAATCCCATCTCTTCTTCGAAATGTTGAGCGAGGCCTTCGTTGAGAAGGGCGTGACCGAGGGACGTTCGACCGCCGAGGTGTTGCGACCAGCCGGAGCCCGCTTGGCGATTGCGCGCAAGATGATGCAGCTCGTGCGCCAGGACAGCGCCCAAGCGCATTTCGCGCTCAGTCTCACGGAATTGCGGGCTCCAGGGATTGATCGCGATCTGCGCAACGCTGCGATTGAAGGTCCAGCCGCCGAACCCGTATTCCGGGATGACAAGCCAGGGTGCGACGATCACGTTGACGTCGGCGTCCTTGAGTTCGAGCCGCGGGACGGCGCGGTCGCGAACGCCTTCGAGCGTGCCGGTGATCCATTTGCGATCGTCAGACGGAATGTCGCCGAAGCCGTCGCAGAGGTTGATCCTGACCGTCATCCTGACCCCAGACCCGTCTTGCCGTCGAACCTCACCGCGCCGCGCGAAATCCCGTGGCGAGCACATAGAGCTCGGCCGAATCGGAGCGGCTGGCCGGCGGCTTGACGTGCCGCACGCTCGTAAAGCTCTGCTTCAGCTGGTCGAGCAGATCGCGCTCGCTGCCGCCCTGGAACACCTTGCACAGGAACGCGCCGCCAGGCGTCAACACCTCCAGCGCGAAGGCGAGGGCCGCCTCGGCAAGCCCCATGATGCGCAGATGGTCGGTCTTGGTGTGGCCCGTGGTCGGCGCCGCCATGTCGGAGAGGACGACATCGGCACGGCCCTCGCGCAGCAGGGCTTTCAGCTTGCCAGGCGCACTGTCGTCCATGAAATCGAGCTGCAGGATCTCGACGCCCGCAATCGGATCGAAGGCGAGGTAGTCGATCGCCACGACCTGGCCCATGCCCTCGACCGCCTTCACGCGCTGCGCGGCAACCTGCGACCAGCCGCCGGGCGCAGCGCCGAGGTCGATCACACGGGCGCCGGGCTTGAGGAAATTATGCTTGTCGTCGATTTCGATCAGCTTGAATGCGGCCCGGGAGCGCCAGCCCTCGCGCTTGGCCGCGGCGACGTAGGGGTCGTTCAACTGGCGCTCGAGCCAACGCTGCGACGATGCCGTCCGCTTCCGCGCTGTTTTTAGCCGCACCTCCATTTGCCGCGCGCCGCCGAAGCCGCGCGTCGCTCCGCCCTTGCCCGCGCCGGCTCGGCCCGAACCGCCCTTGCCTTTCGCCGCGCTCATTCTCCGGCCTCGTTACGCCTGCGGTTGCCGCGGTAGAGGCCGTCCTCGGACATCAGCGATGCCAAAATGCCCTCGCGCAAACCACGATCGGCAACGCGCAGCGAATCGCACGGCCATGTCTCCGCAATGGCTTCCAGGATCGCGCAGCCGGCCAGCACCAGATCGGCGCGCTCACGGCCGATGCAGGGTTCCGCCACCCGCTCCGCGTAGCTCTTATCGATCAGGCTTTGCGTGACGGCGCGCGCCTGGCTGGTGCGCATCCAGCAGCCGTCGACACGCGAGCGATCATAGCGCCTGAGCCCCAGGTGGATGCCGGCCACGGTGGTGACGGTGCCGGACGTGCCGAGCAGGTGGGCGGGACGGCGGCGGATCTGCTCGCGAAAGCGGTGCTCGGCCTCGAACGGCTCGAGATAGGAATGGACATGGTCGACCATCGCGTCGAAGTCCTCGCGCGTCACGTGCCGGCCGCCGAAGCGTTCTGCCAGCGTCACCACGCCAACCGGCAGCGACGTCCAGGCCGCGATGCAGTTCTGCGCGTCGATGCGGTCCTGCAGCGAACGCGTGCGATCGCCTTCCTGCTTCGTGAGGTCGAGCCAGATCAGCTCCGACGAGCCACCGCCGATGTCGAACACCAGCGCCAGCTCCGATCGGTGGTCGAGCAAGGCAGCGCAGCCGGAGACGGCGAGGCGCGCCTCTGCTTCGCGTGACAAGATCTCGATCTCAAGTCCCGTCTCGGACCGGACCGCATCCAGAAACGACGAGCCGTTCTCGGCGATCCGGCACGCTTCAGTTGCGACCAGCCGCGAGCGGGACGCGCGGGCGCGATTGAGCTTCTGCGCACAGATCCGCAGCGCATCGATGGTCCGCTCCATGGCGGCGTCGCTGAGCCGGCCAGTCGACGTGACGCCCTCGCCGAGCCGGATGATCCTGGAGAACGCATCGACAACCTGAAATCCGCGCCGCGACGGGCGGGCCAGCAGCAGGCGGCAATTGTTGGTACCGAGATCCAGTGCGCCATACACGGGCGCAGCGTGTCCGTTCGCAAAACGCCGGCCCCGATCCGCTCCCGGATCGGGGCTATACCAGTCGCGGAATGCGGCGGGCGCCGCGTCCTTGTAATCGCCCGGCTTGGCCACGAGTGTCTCCAGGGCCTGGATTTGACCCCGCACGGAGGCCACGCAAGCTCGTCGCTGGATTTGCTTGACGGTCACCATAGGTGGACGGACAAGGTGCGGCAAGCAGCACTGCAGAGTAAGTGAATTCCCGCGATTCGAGGCAAAAAGGCCTGAAACATGGGCACACGATCGTGAGCTCGGACGGTGACCCGCCCGGCAACGGGGCATTCGCCAGCGCTCGCAAGGCTGCACGGCTGCTGCTGGCGGCCGCCGTTCTTCTCGCGATATCGGACCCTGGCACCTCGCAGGCACAGCCGGCCGGCGATCGCTCAGCCCCTGAACAACTGCTCAGGGCCTATCCGGAGCATCTTGCTTTCATCGACGGCGACGACCTGGTCTGGAAGGACGGCACGCGCATGGCGCTGAGCGATGGGCATCGTGCCAAGACGGCTTCGGAGCGGATTGCGCGTGCGAGCATTCTCGACATGCTGGTCGAAGCCTATCCTTACGGGGCGCCGATCGCGCCGCCTGTCTTCGAAAGCGATCCCGGCCGCGCGCGGCATGCGCCATTCTTCAACAAGATGTACGGCGATTGCCGCAAAGGCGAGGTCAGCGGTCGCCTTGTCGATGTCGTCTGGCTGCCGAAAAAGTGGGGTGGCCGGATCAAGGTGACGACCATCAATGGCGTCAACGAGCGGCTCGCGGCCGTGAGCCGCGCGCTCGATCTGCTGCCGGCATCTTTCGACGATTACCTGAAGCCGCCGGCCGGCACCTACAATTGCCGCGCGATTGCTGGCACTGACCGCATCAGCGCGCATGGCGCCGGCATTGCAATCGACATTGCCCTGCCCATGGCGGACTACTGGCGCTGGGCGAGGCCGTCGGCTGACGGCCGCTTTCCATTCAAGAACCGCATGCCGGCAGAAATCGTCGCCATCTTCGAGGCCCATGGATTCATCTGGGGTGGACGCTGGTACCACTACGATACGATGCATTTCGAGTACCGGCCGGAGCTCATACCGGACGCCGTGCGCGTTGGCGTGCCCCCAGCAGACCGGGCGATTGCACCCGCCTCCGGCTCGAACCGTTGACGCAGCCGCCTTTACGAACGACCGGCGGGCACCGATATCTCGTTCGACCTCGAGAGGGACAGATCGCCTTGGCTGACGACGAACAGAACCGCCTTTCCGCCCGTGCCGCTCGCTACGTTCGGGTCGGCACGAATGTCGGCGCGGTCGCCGCGCGTGTGGCCGGAAGCCGTATCTTCGGCTACGAGCTCGATGCGTCGAGGAACGCAGCGGAGCTGGCTGCGGCCTTGGGTGGCCTCAAAGGCCCCATCATGAAGGCCGCGCAGTTGCTCTCCACGATCCCCGAGGCCCTGCCGCCTGAGTATTCCCGCGAGCTGGCGCAGCTGCAGAGCGCAGCGCCACCCATGGGCCCCGCATTCGTGCGCCGGCGCATGCAGGCTGAGCTTGGCCCCGACTGGCAGGCGCGGTTTCAGTCGTTCGAGCCGGAAGCGGCTGCGTCGGCCTCTCTCGGCCAGGTTCATCGCGCGATCGGGCCCGACGGGCGCAAGCTGGCGGTGAAGCTGCAATATCCCGATATGCAGTCGGCGGTCGAGGCCGACGTCAATCAGTTGAAGATCGTATTCGCGATTCACGCCCGCATGGACCCGGCGATCGATACCGCTGAGATCCTGCAGGAGATTTCGGCCCGCCTGCGTGAAGAGCTCGATTACGAGCTTGAGACCGCGCACATGAAGCTCTACTCGGCGATCTTCCGCGACGATCCGCTGATCAAGGTTCCGGACGTGGTCCGCGAGCTCACCACCAAGCGGCTTCTCACCATGACTTGGCTGGAAGGCAAGCGCCTGCTCGAGCACAAGGGTGATCCGCTCGAGGATCGCAACCAGATCGCGCGCGCCATGTTTCGTGCCTGGTGGTACCCGTTCTCACACTACGGCGTCATTCATGGCGATCCCCATCTCGGCAACTACAACGTCTTCGAGCGCGATGGCCGACCGGCGGGCATCAATCTGCTCGACTACGGCTGCATGCGCACCTTTGCGCCAAAGTTCGTTCAAGGTGTCCTCGACCTCTACAACGGCATCCTCACCGGCAATGAGGCGCTGACCGTTCACGCCTACGAGACTTGGGGGTTCAAAGGGCTCTCCAAGGAGCTGATCGAGATCCTGAACATCTGGGCGCGCTTCATCTATGGGCCGCTGCTCGATGACCGCGTGCGCTCCATTGCCGAGGGCACGACACCCGGCGAGTACGGCCGACGCGAGGCCTTCACAGTGCACAAGGCGCTGAAAGAGAAGGGCCCTGTCCGGGTGCCGCGCGAGTTCGTGTTCATGGACCGCGCGGCAATCGGGCTCGGCGGCGTGTTCCTGCACCTCGACGCCCGACTCAACTATTACCGGATCTTCAACGAGACGATCGAAGGTTTTGACCTTGCCGAGGTCGGCGAGCGCCAGCGGTCGGCCTTCACGGCGGCAGGAGTGCCGCTACCCCGGTGATTGCTAAAGTCGTGGCTTGGTGCGACAGGGGGGTATCAGGGCCGCATCAGCGGGTCCGTGAGACTTGGAGAGCAGAGCACAGTGCGTCCCGGAGCCCGCATCAGCGCAGCCATCGAGGTGCTCGAGGAAGTCATCAGTCGCCACCGCCCAACTGGCGAGGCGCTGTCCGATTGGGGCAAGGCACACCGCATCGCCGGCTCGGGCGACCGTTCCGCCATCGGCAGCCTGGTCTATGACGCGCTCCGCCGGCGCTCGTCGCTTGCGTGGGCATTCGGTGCTGATTCGGCGCGGGCGCTCGCCATCGGGGCGGCAGGCCGCGCCTTTGCTCTCACCGCCGAGCAGGTGGCCGCACTCTGCGACGGCAGCCAGCACGCGCCAGCTCCGCTCACCTTCGCTGAGCGCGAGGCGCTCGGTCGCCCGCTCGATGAGGCACCGCCTCACATCCAGGCCGACGTGCCGGAGTGGCTTTGGCCAGCCTTCGTTGCCACCTTCGGCCCTCGTGCCGTCGTCGAAGGGCAAGCCCTCGCCGAGCGCGCGCCAACCGATGTGCGGGTCAACACATTGAAATCGAGCCGCGAGAAAGTGCTGAAGGCGCTCGCGCCGTTCGGCGCCGTCGAGACGCGCCTCTCGCCGCTCGGACTGCGCATCCCGCCGCCATCTGGACCGGGACGCACGCCGAACCTTCAGGCAGAGGCTGCATTCCAGGCCGGCTGGATGGAAATTCAAGACGAAGGCTCCCAGATTGCCGCCCTGATGGCCGGAGCCGCGCCCCGCCAGCAGGTGCTCGACATCTGCGCAGGCGGCGGCGGCAAGACGCTCGCCATGGCTGCGCAACTGCAAAATAGCGGTCAAATCTACGCTTACGACGACGATCGCATGCGTCTGAAGCCAATTTTTGAGCGCTTGAAGCGTGCCGGTGTCCGCAATGCACAGGTTCTCCGCGCCCGCGACACGACTGCGCTCGCCGCCCTCGGGCCTCGCTTCGACGTCGTGCTCGTCGATGCGCCCTGCACCGGCACCGGAGTTTGGCGCCGCCGCCCAGAGGCCAAGTGGCGGCTGAAGGCGGAAAGCCTCGCCAACCGTCAGCGCGACCAGCGCGAGGTGCTGGCGCTCGCCGCCCCGTTGGTCAAACCCGGCGGCACGCTCGCCTACGTCACATGCTCGATTCTCGAGCAGGAGAACTCGGCACAGGTCGCGTGGTTCACCCGCGCGCATGCGGAGTTCGAGATCGTCCCCTCAGCCGAGGTGTGGACCCGCACGATCGGCGGCGAGGCGCCGCGGTCTGCCGACGGGCGAATCGATTCGCTGCTGCTGACGCCAGGCTCTCACGACACCGACGGCTTCTTCATAGCGATAATGCAGCGGAGCGCCGGCGCGAATCGTCCCACGTGAGTCGCGCCGCCACTCACGTGATCACAATCGCGGCGATCCAGAGAATTTTCGCAATTGCCGTTTGACATGCAAAGGCAACGCACTAAATCTCCACGCGCTGAGACCATAGGGGTCTCGTATCGCGACCGTGTGCCAGAGTTGGCGAGTGTCGCCTGCTCGGTGCCCGCTCCTCGAGGAGACGTTCGTCCATCATGGCACTGGCTTCGAAGTCGAAGCGGCCGAAACGCGCCCCGGCGCGCTCTTGCCTCGGTCCTGTCGCTGATCTCGAGTCGCATCTGCCCGCCGAATGGTGGCGCAAGCTGTTCAACGCGCTCTATGTGAAAACCGACGGCGATGTCGTCGAGAACGCCGAGAACACCCGGCGTGAGGTGGATTTCATCGTTTCCTCGGCTGCGATCCAGCAGCACAGCACGATCCTGGACCTGTGCTGCGGCCAGGGCCGCCACTGCCTGGAGCTGGCCCGGCGCGGCTTCCGCAATGTCATGGGCGTTGATCGCTCGCGCTATCTCATCCGTCTCGCGAAGAAGCGGGCGCAGAACGAGGGCCTCCAGGTTGCCTTCAAGGAAGGCGACGCGCGGAATCCGAAGCTGCCCGAGAACAGTTTCGACTGTGTCGCCATCATGGGCAACTCGTTCGGCTATTTTTCCAACCAGCAGGACGACGCCAAGGTGCTGACCACCGTCGGCAAGATCCTGCGGCCGAGCGGCCAGATCGTGCTCGACATCACCGACGGGGCCTTCATGGCCGAGAACTTCGAGCGCCGCTCATGGGAGTGGATCGACGAGCATCATTTCGTCTGTCGTGAGCGCTCGATCAGCAAGGAAGGCAACCGCCTCATCTCGCGCGAGGTCATCGTCAACGACGAGCAGGGCGTGATCGCCGACCAGTTCTACGCCGAGCGGCTCTACACGCGCGAAACCATCACCAAGCTCCTGGAGAAGTGCGGCTTCCGCAACATTCGCCAGCACGGCACGGCCGAATCGGTCTCCGACCGCGATCAGGACCTCGGCATGATGGCGCGCCGCATCCTGCTGACCGCCGATGCGCCTCAATTGCCCGCGCGTAAGGTCAAGGGCAAGGTCCAGCAGCTCGACATCACGGTTCTCATGGGGGATCCGGGTCTGCCGGATGCCGTGAAGCGAAACGGCACGTTCAATCCCGAGGATCACGACACCATTCGCCGGCTCAAGGACGCGCTGTCGGAGTTGCCCGCCTACAAGGTGCGCTATCTCTCCAATCACAGCACTCTGGAGCGTGATCTGTCCGAATTGAAGACGGACTTCGTCTTCAATCTCTGCGACGAAGGCTTCAACAACGACCCGTTCAAGGAGCTGCACGTCCCGGCGCTGCTGGAAATGCTGGAAATTCCTTATACCGGCGCCGGCCCGTCGGCGCTCGCCGCCTGCTACGACAAGGGGCTCGTCCGCGCCGTCGCCGCCTCGCTCGACGTACCGGTGCCGCTCGAGACCTACGTCCGCCCGTCCGACCAGGGCGCGACACTGCCGTCGGTGTTCCCGGCACTGTTGAAACCCAACTACGGCGACAGCTCACAAGGCATCACCAAGGATGCGGTGGTGCACAACGAACGCGCGCTGCTCGACTATCTCGACAGGTTGCGGGCCGAATTCCCGCGCCGCGGCGTGCTGGTCCAGGAGTTCCTGACGGGCCCCGAGTACTCGGTCGGCATGGTCGGCAATCCGGATCAGGGATTGCGCGCTCTGCCGGTGCTGGAGGTCGACTACACCAAGCTCGATCCGAACCTGCCTAAGATTCTCGGCTACGAGTCGAAGTGGGAGCCGGACAGCCCCTATTGGACTCAGATCAAGTATCACGAGGCGACGCTGCCGGATCACATTCAGCAGCAGTTGATTGAGAACTCCTCGCGACTGTTCGAGCGCCTCGGCTGTCGCGATTACGCGCGGTTCGATTTCCGCGCAGACGCAAAGGGCGAGATCAAGCTTCTCGAGGTGAACCCGAACCCTGGCTGGTGCTGGGACGGTAAGCTCAACATCATGGCCGGATTCCAGGGCATGCGATACACCGAGCTGCTCCAGCTCATTCTGCAGGCGGCAGAGGAGCGTCTCGGCATTGTCGCCAAACCGCAGTTGGCGCAAGTGGCCACCGCGAGCAATGGCGCAACTGCGGCCGCGCATCAGCACTGAGCTGCAAAAAGGTGCCGACGGCTTAAACACAATGGGCGTGCCATGAGGCACGCCCATCTTTTCGGCTTTGGATCGCGTCTGGCCTGTCTGGCGCGAATTCAGGCTACCGGCACCAGCGCGTAGCCGTTGCCGTCTTTTTGGATCGTACCTGCCCCTGGCATTCCCCAGTGGTACCCAGTCGCCGTGATCTTGTCAGCGATCACGCGGTCGAGCGTCTTGCGCCGTGTCGCCTCGGCTACGGTCGCATCCTGGTCGAACATGATGTGCCAGCCGGGATTGGCGAGATTGACCGGCGGCGAGCTCGTAACGTCCCCCAGCACCAGCAATTGTGCGCTGCCCGAGCCGAGCAGATAGCTGGTGTGCCCCGGCGTATGGCCCGGTGTCGGCACCGCTCGAATGCCGGCCATCACGTCTCCGTCCGAGGTCGCCTGCTTCAGGTTCTTCCACTGCGGCATGGTCGCTTGCACGCGCTTGGCGATGCCTTGGCGCGCTTCGGGCAGTGTCGCGATCACGCCGGGATCGGCCCAGTATTTATATTCGGTCTCCGGCACGATGATCGAGACATTCTCGTAGATCTGGCCGTTTTCCTTGGTCATCAGCCCGAAAATGTGATCGGGGTGGAAGTGCGTCACGACGATTGCCGACAGTTTCGAAGCGTCGATGCCGGCGGCCTTCATGTTTTCCGCGAGCTTTCCCGTGCCTTCAGCGCCGCCCGGCCCGTTGCCGCTGTCGAACATCACTGTGCGGTCGCCCATCTTCACGATCGTGACCGTGTAGGGGTTGTGCAGCTTGTCGTCAGGCAGATTGTGCTTCTTCAGCGAAGCCTTGAGGTCGTCGACTGAAGCGTTCTTGATGAACCCAGGATTGTGATCGCGGCTGATGGCGCCGTCGAACACCATCGTCACTTCGATGTCACCAATCTTGAATTTGTGGAACTGCAGGCCCTTCGGATTGAACGGCGAAGCGCCCGCGCCCTGCGCGAGGGCCGACGGAACGATCTCGATCGGCTTGGCGATCCCGAACGCCACCCCGGCGGCGGCGGCGGAGATGAAGCGACGGCGATTGAAGTGGAGCATGAGAGCAGTCTCCCTGTGATGAACGGGCGCTGCATGTACGATGAGCCGCCCGCTGACAGGAACCTACCTTCATCGGTCCATGTGTAGAAATCGCAAGGTTGTGATCGCAGTCGTCGCTTGCACACGCTCTGAGCAACCGCGATAGAGATTCTGCCGGTTGATCTGAGGTCGATGCGCTTCTGCCGGAATCGAGACCCTACAGAGCCGTCCGCATCTCCCACACCTCGCCGTGCATCACGCGCGGCGCGCGTTACTCGGCCGCCCTGATTCCTTGCCGCTTCTGCTCGGGATTGAGCTCCCTGAGCCGCGGCATCACCTCGGCGGCGAACAGGCGGATATTCTCCATTGTATCCTTATGGTCGATGTAGCCGCCCTGGCCAAAGAATAGCAGGTGTCCGAAGCCGCCGACTCGGTCGCTCAACGCCTTGATCTGGTTGTAGACATCGTCCGGGGTCCCCGCGAACACCGTGTTCGTCTCCATCAGCTGCTCAAGCGAAGCTTTGGTCTGATCGACGGGGTTGCCGTTCTGGTCCTTCACGAAGCCGCCCTTCGAGCCGCTCTTCAGGATTGCCACGTTGGCGCCAACTGAATTGTATCCAGGCGGGTTCTGGTAAGGCTCGTGAACCACCGGCGAGGTGCGGACGTAATCGGCAACCAGGTTGGCGCGCCGGTAGCCTTCCTCACGCGTTGCGCCGACACCGATGATTGCCGCGTATCCAAAGCGATCGGGTGTCGCCTGCCAGCCGAGCTCGGCCGCGCGCTTGCGGTAGGCAGCGAACATCGGGCCGGCAGCGGCCCCCGACAGCAGCGTTCCGATCACATGCCCGTGCTCGGCGGCGAGAATTCCGCTCTCGACGCTCAATCCGGTCATCCACACCGGCGGGGTCGGCTGCTGCAGCGGACGGGGCCAGATGTTGACATTGCGGTAGTGATAATACTCGCCTTCCCAGTTGAATGGACCGTCGGTGGTCGAGAGCGCCTTGATGATCAGATCATGCGCTTCCCAGTAGCGGCGCATCAGCCGCGCCGGGTTGCTGTTTGCGGGGTGGATTTCGTACGGCGCGCCCTTGACGAGGCCCATCTCCAGCCGTCCGCCCGACAGCACATCGAGCCATGCCATCTCTTCAGCGACGCGCACCGGATCGCCGCGGTTGGCGATCGGGTTACCGAGCGAGAGCAGCCGTGACGTCTTCGTCTCGCGCGCAATTATGGCGAGCGCCATGGGCACCGAGACGGTCATGCAGGTCGCCGTCGAATGGTGCTCGTTGACCATGATGTCGAGACCGACCTCGTCGCAATAGCGAAACTCGTCGAGGTATCGGTTGAGAAGCTTGTGCGCCTCGAGTGGGTCGGCGTGCCTGTTCTCGAAATTCACGCGCAACGAGCCACGCTTCAGGCCCACCTCCCACGACGGATGATAGGCCATCTCGGAAAAGTACCAGACGCGCATGAGCGTGCTCCCTGATTTTGAATCTTCTCTAGGCGAAAAGCCAATAGCCAATTGCCGATAGTGAAGTGCAGTTTTCGATCGTCCGCTAGCCCCTACTGGCTACTGGCTACTGGCTAACTCGCTTAACGAACTCCTCAGGCTTCTCCCAGTGCGGGAAGTGCCCGCAGCCTGGAATGATGTCGAGTTTTGCGCCCGGCAGCTCCGCCCGCCAGCCCTCGGCATAGGCGGGCGTCACGATCCGGTCCTTGTCACCCCAGATCAGCTGCACCGGCCTGTCGATGCGATGCAGCCAACGTTTGAGCCGCGGGTTGTGCATGTAGGGCTTCCAGCCGAAGAGCGTCAGCGCCTCGCGCCCGCGCACGACCGTTGCAAGCTCCGTGTCGGGCAGCTTGGTGAGGTCACGTCGGCCGAGTGCCGGATCAGCCCAGGCGGCGGTGAGAAATTCCTCCTGGGTCATCGAATGGAAATCGGCGATGTCACGATCCTCGCGCCCGCGGATCTTGATGCCGAGCGGGGCAACCAGAGCCAGCCGCGCGAAAGCATTCGTGTTGCGCACCGCCATTTCGGCCGCGACCCATCCGCCGAAGCTGGCGCCGCAGAGCACCGCGTTCTTCAGGTCGAGCTTGGCCGCGAGGTCGAGATAGAGGTAGGCAAGATCGCTCGTTTCGCCGACCCAGTCCGGCAGCGCCGAGCGGCCAAAGCCCGGATGCGACGGCGCAATGACGCGGTATGTCTTCGCGAGCAGATCGAGCCACGGCCGCTCCGGCGCCAAACCTTCGCCCGCGTGCAGGAACAGCATGGGCTGCCCGGAACCCCGCTCTTCTACCTCGAGGTCGACACCCGCGACATTGATCATCTTGGCCATCTGCTAGTCCCCTTGTCTTCAGTTCGGGAGTTCGGGCGGAGTCCGGGGTCAGACCCCTGACACGCAACGCTTCAATTCATCTTCAACGTTCGGCGTCAGGGGTCTGACCCCTGACACGAAGTTCGGGCGGAGTCCGGGGTCAGACCCCTGACACGCAACGCTTCAATTCATCTTCAACGTTCGGCGTCAGGGGTCTGACCCCTGACACGAAGTTCGGGCGGAGTCCGGGGT
>CAZCQH010000014.1:0-68730 GCA_964500805.1 uncultured Hyphomicrobiaceae bacterium | reverse complement strand
AAGTTCGGGCGGAGTCCGGGGTCAGACCCCTGACACGCAACGCTTCAATTCATCTCCGACGTTCGGCGTCAGGGGTCTGACCCCTGACACGAAGTTCGGGCGGAGTCCGGGGTCAGACCCCTGACACGCAACGCTTCAATTCATCTCCGACGTTCGGCGTCAGGGGTCTGACCCCTGACACTCAGGGGTCTGACCCCGCGCCCTCTCTGACCCCGCGTCCACTCACTTCGCGCCTTCAACGAGAAAGAGGCGCCCCTCGCTCGCAGCCTGCCGCAACGGAATGATCTCCTGGTAAGCCTTGCCGTAGTACCAGGCGCGCGCCGTCTCCATGTCCTTGAATTCGATGACGACGATGCGCGATTTGGGCGGCGTACCTTCCAGGCATTCGACATTGCCGGCACGCGCGAGATACCTGCCTCCACCACCGATCGTCGCGCCCGGCGCCTTGTCGGCATAGGGCTTGTACTTCTCCGCGTCCTTCACATCGACTTCGGCAATGACGTAGGCGGCCATGGGCATCTCCCTCGGTCGGGGTCAGACCGCTCAGTCTGAGCCCTCTGATTGCTCTTCACTTCGCGATCTTCGCGCGCTGCTCATTCGGTCGGGGTCAGACCCATGGGTCTGACCCCTTCGGTTGCCTTTCACTTCGTAATCTTCGTTTTCGCGCGCTGCTCGAAATCCTTGATCAGGATGTTCGAGCACGCCGTTCCGCCGTGGTTGTTCATGGCGACGTTGTGCAGCTCTTCCACAACACGGCCGAGAATCATCGGCACGCCGGTGTCCCGCCCAAGCTGCGCCGCGAGCCGCACATCCTTGGTCATCAGTGCCAGCGCGAAGGACGCCGGAAACTGCCCGTCCACCGTCGACTGCAGTGAGCGCTCTGTGATGCTGTTGCGGCCCGACGACTTGTTCAGCACCTCGGCCGTCAGCTTCGGGTCGAGGCCGTTCTTTGTCGCAAGCGCCATCACCTCGAACGTCATCGCCCGGCAACCCGCCATCAGGATGTTGTTGACCAGCTTCATGGTCTGGCCCGTGCCGACATCGCCCATGCGATAGATGTTCGGCGAGACCTTCTCGAACAGCGGCTTGATGCGATTGAACAACCCTTCCGGCGCGCCGACCATGATTGCGAGCGTGCCCGCCGCCGCTCCTGCCGGCCCACCCGACACGGGCGCGTCGATCAGATCCACGCCTTGCTTCTTCAGTTCCTCGGCCATCGCCTTGGTTTGCAGCGGGTCACCAGTTGTCATGTCGGCAACCAGCGCGCCCTTCTTCAGGCCCTTGGCGAGGCCGTTCTCGCCGAAGATCGCGCTGCGCACGTTCTCCGATGTCGGCAGGCACAGGCAAACCGTATCGCACTCCGCCGCAAGCGCCGCCGCGCTCTGCGCGGGCTGCGCGCCGAGCTTCACATGCTCGGAGACGCGCTCGGGCGAAAGGTCATAGACCCGGAGGGGCTGCTTGTTCACGAGCATTCGTTTGACGATGGCCCCGCCCATGCTGCCGAGCCCGACGTATCCGACGTTCATGTGTTCCGTTCTTTCTCAATTGATGCGTTTGTAGGGGCCAGTGGCCGGTCGCGAGTGTCCAGCTCGGGAAGGTTGTGTCACGCCAGATCAACTCAATTTCGTCCCCAACGCGCCACGGGCCGCTCGCCGCTCCCGAACTTCATTCCGCTGCCTGCCCCCAGTTGCCCTGGTTCTCGACCGTTGGCCCGTCGCCCGCCAGCGTCGTGCGGCGCATGTCGCGAGCTTCATTGTGCGGATAGGGCCGCGCGCGGTGCATCGTCGCGCGATTGTCCCACATGACGAGATCACCGACCGCCCACTTGTGCGAATAGACGAACTCGCGCTGCGTCGCGTGCTCCATGAGGTCCATCAGGAACGCCTTCGCCTCCGGTTCCGGCCAGCCGACGATCTTGCCGGCATGCGCGGACAGGTAGATCGACTTCCGCTTGCTGCCGGGATGCAGGCGCACGAGCCGTTGCAGCACCGGCCTGATGGTTGCGGCGTCCTTCTCCGAGAAATCCGCCATCGTGAAGCCGAGCTTGGAGCGCGAGTGGAAGCGGGAATGCTCTGCAATCAGTGGCTCGCAGAGGTCCTTCGTCTCCTGGTCGAGCGCATCCCAGGCCGCGCGCATGTCGGCGAACTCGGTGTTGCCGCCCTTCGAAGTGACCGACCGGCAATGCAGCAGCGAGTACTTTGCGGGCACCACTTTGAACGACGAGTCCGAATGCCAGAGCTGGTTGCCGAGATTGTAGAGCCGCTTCTTGCTGTCCCGCGCCAGCGTGTTGCCGTCCCTGTCGAGGTTCGAGACATCGGCGAACGTGCTCGGCAGCCGGTCGGGCCCCCGCAAGCTCGTCGCGAAGTCGTGCTCAATGGGACCGAGGCTCTTCGTGTACGAGAGTTGCTGGTCGTCGGTGAAATGCTGCCCGTGGAACACGAGCACCGCCCAGTTGTCCATGCCGGCATGGATGGCCGCGATGTCCTCCGCGCCAAGCGGCTTGGTCAGGTCCAGGCCCGACGCCTCGCCAGCGAAGCCGTTGGGTCCGAGCGGTTTGATCGAGAGAGACATTGGACTTGCTCCGCGAGTGGGTGATTGGTGACTCGTGATTGGTGATTAGATTGCGCTGCGGTTGGGCATACCAATCACTACTCACTAATCATTGCGGTCCTTCCTTCACGCTGCCTGCTGCTCGATCGTCGGCGCGCTGCCCATCAGCGTGGTGCGGCGCACGTCGCGCACCTCCTGATGCGGGAACGGCCGCGCGCGATGCATGGTCTGCTGGTTGTCCCACATGACGAGATCACCAACCTGCCATTTGTGCGAGTACTTGAACTCGCGCTGGGTCGCGAATTCGGTGAGATCCATCAGGAACGCCTTTGCCTCCGGATCCGGCCAGCCGACGATCTTGCCGGCATGGGAAGACAGATAGAGTGACTTCTTGCCCGTCGAGGGATGCACGCGTACGAGCCGCTGCAAGACGGGCTTCATGCGAACCCGCTCCTCGTCGGTGAAATCCGTGAAGCCGTGGATCGCGCGAGAATACATCTGCGAGTGCTCGCAGATCAGCGGCTCGCACACGGCCTTGGTCTCTGCATCGAGCGCCTCGTAGGCCGCCCGCATCCAGGCGAAGTCGGTATTGCCGCCCTTCGACGTCACCGTGCGCGCATGCAGCAGCGAGTACTTGGCCGGCACCACCTTGAACGACGAGTCCGAATGCCAGAGCTGATTGCCGAGCGCATAGAGCCGCCGGCGATCGTCTCGGGGCAGCGGCTTGCCGTCCTTGTCGAGGTTCGAGACATCCGCGAACGTATCCGGCAGCCGATACTGGTCCGGCCGCCGCAAGCTCGTACCGATCGTGCGCTCGATGGGCCCGAGCTGCTGCGTGAATGCGAGCTGCGTCTCGTCGGTGAAGTTCTGGCCGTGAAACACCAGCACCGCATAGCGATCCATGGCGGCATGGATTGCGGCGACGTCCTCCTTCGGCAGCGGCTTGGTGAGGTCGAGGCCTGACACTTCGCCGGCAAAACCGGGACCGAGCTGTTTGACCGTCATGGACATGGAATTTGCTCCTGAAGTGGGAGGCGGCGAGTTGTCAGTCGCCAGCGGGGGCTAAGGAGGAGGCCGTCGGGCACTACCCACTGGCCACTCCCGACTGGCCACTGGCCTGCTGCACTTCCCTTCACGCCGCCTTCTGCTCGACCGTATTGGCCGAGCCCATCAGCGTGGTGCGGCGCACGTCGCGCGGCTCGCCGGGCGGGAAGGGGCGCGCGCGGTGCATGGTGCGCTGGTTGTCCCACATCACGAGATCGCCGACCTTCCACGTGTGCGAGTAGGTGAACTCGCGCTGCGTGGCCGCCTCGGTGAGATCCATGAGCAAGGCTTTGGCCTCGGGCTCCGGCCAGCCGACAATGCGACCGGCGTGCGAGGAGAGATAGATCGACTTCTTCCCCGTTGACGGATGCACGCGCACCAGCCGCTGCTTGACGGGAGTGAAGCGGACCTTCTCTTCTTCCGAGAAGTCGGTGAAGCCGAGCTTGGCGCGCGAGAACATCTGCGAATGCTCGCAGATCAGCGGCTCGCACGTGGCCTTCGTCTCTGCGTCAAACGACTCCCAGGCCTGGCGCATGTCGGCGAACTCAGTGTTGCCGCCCTTCGACGGCACGACGCGCCCATGCAGCAGCGAGTACTTGGCCGGGACGTGCTTGAACGAGCTGTCCGAGTGCCAGAGGCGGTTGCCGATCTGGAACAGCCAGCGCCGGTCGTCGCGCTTGAAGATCTTGCCCTCTTTGTCGAGGTTCGACACGTCCGCGAAGTGCGGCGAGGCGAGCCGCTGATCGTCCATGCTCCTGAGGTTGAACCCGACCGCGGTTTCGAGCGGCCCGAGGCTCTGCGTGAATGCGAGCTGCTGCTCGTCAGTGAAATTCTGGCCCTTGAAGATCAGGACGCCGAAATCGTCCATGCCCTTGTTGATGGCGGCGACGTCGTCCTTGCTGATGGGCTTGGTCAGGTCGAGGCCCGATGCCTCGCCGACGAAGCCTCCCGGACCGAGCGGTTTGATTTTCAGTTTGGAGGCCATGGCGTTCTCCCGTCTCGCGGATTCTGCGTGATACTGCTTGGCCACGATCCTAGCCTTGGGGTCTGAAATTTGTCACGCTTCGGGCGCGATTATCGTGCACAGGTGGGTTGCAGCTGAGGCAGGAGCGCGCGTTAGGCCGAGGCATTGGATCGAGCAATCGGGACGACAATGGCAACTGGAGGAGCAAGGACTGGGAAAGCGGCTGCCCGCGATCCCAACCAGGGTCAGGCGGGCCCCCCGGCGGCAGAGCTGATCGATGCAAGGATTTACGAGCTCGGCGATTGGCGTGGCGACATGCTCGCGCGCATTCGGAAGCTCATCAGGGAGGCCGATCCCGATGTGGTGGAGGAATGGAAATGGCGCGGCGTACCGGTCTGGTCGCACGCTGGGATCATCTGCACCGGCGAGACGTACAAGGCGGTTGTGAAGATGACGTTCGCCAAGGGCGCGGCGCTGGAGGACCCATCTCGCCTCTTCAACGCCAGCCTCGAAGGCAACACGCGGCGGGCCATCGATATTCGCGAGGGCGACAAGCTGGACGGGAAAGCTCTGAAGGCGCTGATCCGAGCCGCGGTAGCTCTCAACACGGCGTCGAAACAACAAAAGCCAAAAGCAAAAGCTGGCGGTGCAAGACGGAAAAAATAAGCACGGGCTCTTGAGGCGCTATGCGTTCCCGCGCTTCGTCCGCCCCGCGAAGCGCACGGCCTCCTCGGCCGCCCGAAACAGCGCGCGGGCCTTGATCACGCACTCCTCTTGCTCGGCGGCGGGAACGCTGTCGGCGACGACACCCGCTCCAGCCTGCACATACATGCGGCCATCTTTCACCAGAGCGGTGCGGAGCACGATGCAGGTGTCCATGTTGCCGTCAGCCGAGAAGTAGCCGACGCATCCGGCATAAGGACCGCGCTTCTCCTTCTCCAGTTCGTCGATGATCTCCATCGCGCGCACCTTCGGCGCGCCGGAGAGCGTGCCCGCGGGAAATCCCGCCATCAGCGCATCGATGGCGTCCTTCTTCGGATCAAGGCGGCCGTGCACGGTCGAGGAGAGGTGCATCACCTGGCTGTAGCGCTCGACATCGAAGCTGGACGCAACCCGCACCGAGCCGATTTCCGCGACACGGCCGACGTCGTTGCGGCCAAGATCCAGCAGCATCAGGTGCTCGGCGCGCTCCTTGGGATCAGCCAGCAGCTCGCGCTCCAGCGCCTTGTCCTCTTCGGGGCTCGCGCCGCGGCGCCGTGTGCCGGCGAGCGGCCGGATCGTCACCTCGCCATCGCGCGCGCGCACCAGAATCTCAGGGCTCGAGCCGACCAGCGCAAAGTCCTCGTAGTCGAGATAGAACAGGAACGGAGAAGGATTGGTGCGCCTGAGCGCGCGGTAGAGCGCAAACGGCGGCAGAGTGAACGGCGCCGAGAACCGTTGCGCGATGACAATCTGGAACGCGTCGCCGGCGGCGATGTAGTCCTTCGCCTTCGCGACCATGCGCAGATACTCGGCCTCGCTCGTATTCGAGACCGGCGCCGGCGGCGATAGCTGCTCTGGTGCGGGAAAGGCCGCGTGCGGAAGCGGCTCGTCGAGCGCCCGAACCACCGAGGCGAGTCGATCACTCGCCGCGGCGTAGGCTGACTTCGCGGTCTCACCCGAGCGCGGAAAGACAGGCGTCACCACCGTCATCTCGTCTTTCACTGCATCGAAGATGACCATGATCGTCGGGCGCACAAGGATCGCATCCGGCACGCCGAGCACGTCAGGCCGAAGGTTCGGCAGCCGCTCGATCAGGCGCACGTTGTCGTAGCCCATGTAGCCGAACACGCCTGCTGCCATGGGAGGCAGCTCCCGCGGGACGGTGATCTTCGACTGCGCGAGCAGCGCGCGCAGCGATTCGAGTGCCGGTTGCGTCTCGGCCTCGAACTTCCCCGGTGCCCTCAGATTGTCGCGGTTTATTTCCGCTTTGCTGCCGAAGGCCCGCCAGACGACGTCGGGCTCGAGACCAATGATCGAATAGCGCCCGCGTACCGCGCCGCCCTCGACGGACTCGAGCAAGAAGCTCATCGGCCGTCCGCGCGAAAGCTTCAGCATGGCCGAAACCGGCGTCTCGAGATCGGCAACCAGCCGCGTCCAGACAAGCTGCGGCTCGCCGGCCATGTGCGCCGCCTGGAATGCGGCAAGGGCCGGCTCGACCTCGATCACCGGTTGCGCGCTGCTCACTGTTTCTGCTCCGCGCCGATGACGCGCCGGTAGACCTTCTCGTCGACCGAAACCCCCGTCCGGTTCCGCAGCGCGCCCACCAGCACGTTGCGCGCATCGTTCTGCGTCTGCGCCCGGATCGTCTCTCTCAGCCGTTCGATCTCCTCTTTCGATGGCGCATCGGCTGCCTTGATCTCCGTCACCACATAGACGATGCGCGACGAGCCATCGGCAGTATCGCCCGAAGCCACGCCTCCCTTTGGAAGCGTAAAGGCCTGGCGCGCAGCCTGCTGCGACAGACCGGCCGGAGGTGCTGAGCGCTTGAAGGCCGGCAGCGTCTCGACCTTGAGGCCTTGTGACTTGGCGACGGCTTCAAGCGTTTCGCCGGCCTTGATCCGGTCGACAAGCGCCTGCGCCGCCGCGTTTAGCGCTTTGCGTGTCTCGGAATCGACGAGCGCTTTCGAAACTTCGGCCTTCACCTCCTCCAGTGCCTTCTGCCGTTCCGGATTGATCGCGGTCACCTCGACCCAGGCCTCGGTGCCGTCCTGCATTTCGATCGGATCGCGGGGGATCTCCTTTGCGCCTTCGAATGCCGATGCGATGACGCGGCCAGCTTCCGCAAGCTCGAGCACCGGCTTTCCGTCAACGAGTCCGGTACGGGGCGCATCCTTCACCTCGTAGAGCCTCAGTTTCAGCTCTTCCGCGATCTGCTTGAGTGTTTTGCCGGCCCCGCGCAGGTCCTCGATCTGGTCGTGGGTCCGCGTCGCAAGCTCACGTTCTCTGCGCTGTTCGAGATCCTCGCGTACCTCCTTCGCGACCTCCTCGAACGGCCGGACTCGGCCCGGCTGGATTTCACTCAAGCGGATCAGCACAACGCCGTTCCGCGTCTCGATCGGCTCCGAGAGCTGGTTGACCTCCATCGCGAACACTGCGTTCGCCACTTTCGGGTCACCGATCCCGCTCTTCGGCAGCAGACCTTGATCGAGGCGGCCCTGCGCTCCGTTCTCTTCCAGCGCTGCCACCAGAAAATTCTTGGCTCCGCTCTTGATCTCCTTGGCGACTGCCGCTGCGGCATCCTTCGACTTGAACACGATCTGCTGGAAACGGCGGCGTTCCGGAATGTTCCAGCTCTCTTTCGCTTTCTCCCACGTGGCTTTGACCTCGGCATCGTCAACCTTGGCCCGCTCCTTGATGTTGTCCCGCGTCAGCGTCAACACCGAGAAAGAGCGTGTCTCCGGTGCCTTGAACTGTCCCTTGTTGGCCTCGAAGTACTCTTTAAGCTTCGCCTCGTCAGGCTCTGCTGGCTTGGCGACCTTGGCCGGGTCGAGCGTGATCATGGCGACGGAACGCGCCTCCTCGCGATATTGATACGCGATGGTGGCGAGTGTGTCGGTGGCGCTCAGCCCGCCAACGACGGACTCTGCGAGTTGCTCACGAATGGCATTGGCCTTTCGCTCGCGAATGTAAGCCTGCTCCGAGAGCCCCGCCTCGCGGGTGCGCTGCTCGAAGATCTGCCGGCTGAATTGCTTGTCGGGACCCTGGAACGCCGGATCGGCACGGATTGCCTCGACCACCGCCGCATCGGTGATGCCGAGCCCCATGTTGGCTGCCTGCTGATCAAGAACCATCTGGCTGATCTGCAGGTTCAGGATCTCCCGGTCGAGATCGGCATTGAAGTTCCCCTGCTGGATCTGATTGATGCGGTAGGCGAGGCGTGCATTCTCGCGCGTGAGGCGCTGGCCGGCCTGGGCACTGAAGCCGGCCTGGGCACTGAAAATGTTCAGGTGATTGTCGAAGAAGCGCTTGTACTCCTCCTCCGTCAACGTCGACTTGCCCACCGTCGCGAGCGTGCTCGATCCAACATCCCGCGAATAGTTCGGAATGCCCCACAGCGCGAAGCTCAGGATAAGCACGCTGAACAGCAGGGTGACGAGTATTTTCGAGGCGCCCTGGCGTAAGGATTCGAGCATGAGGTTGGTTCGTTCCTGATCGGCAGTTGTCGTGGGGCGTACGCGCGCGTGGCCCGCGTCGGCAGACCTCATTTACCGCGCCAATTCCAGGCCGGGCCGCGCATTTTCGCCGCAGGTTGAAGCCGGTGGCGGACGGCCGTTGATCACAGCGCCGGACCATCATAGGAATCCGCCAGCCCGGCGGCAAGACAAACACGACCTATCCTGCTGTTAGAAAGGGCGAAGCCGCTCCCATTCAAGAGGAAATCGCGATGACAGGCCTGGCCGGAACCCCACGCCCCCTCGTTGCGGGGAACTGGAAGATGAACGGGCTCAGGGCCTCGTTGTCGGAGGCACAAAAGATCAGGGCACATATCGCAGCGGCCGATTTCAAGGCCGGCTGCGATGTCATGCTCTGCCCGCCGGCCACTCTCGTTGCCGCCATGGCGGCGGAAGCCAGGGGCACGGCCCTGCAGGTTGGTGGCCAGGATTGCCACGCCAAGGTCTCAGGCGCCCACACTGGCGACATCTCGGCCGCGATGCTGAAGGACGCCGGCGCGTGCGCCGTCATCGTCGGTCATTCGGAGCGGCGCGCGGATCATGGCGAAACGGACGCGATCGTGCGGGCAAAGTGCGAAGCCGCACACCAGGCCGGCCTCGTCGCGATCGTGTGCATCGGCGAGACTGCGGACCAGCGCAAGGCGGGCGAGACATTGAAGGTAGTGGCAGGACAGCTGCAAGGGTCCCTCCCCGATGGCTGCCAGGCTGCGACGACGGTGATCGCCTATGAGCCCGTTTGGGCGATCGGCACCGGATTGACGCCGACCGCCGCGGACGTGGCCGAGGTGCACGCGGCGCTCCGCGCAGCTCTCGAGTCGCGCTTCGGCGTCGAAGGCCTGACAATGCGCATTCTCTATGGCGGCTCCGTCAAGGCATCGAACGCTAAGGAGCTGATGTCCGTTTCCGACGTCAATGGCGCGCTGGTTGGCGGCGCCAGTCTCAAAGCCGACGACTTCGTGGGCATCATCGCGGCCTACGGCTGAGGCCCGCGTTGCCCGCGCCGCGTATCATGATTGTGGACAAGAGGCGCTCTAGAGCCGCGCTGATGAGCCGAACCAACAAACACCCTCGATGGAGCGCGAGTTTGGCCGCATCGGCGTTGGCGCTGGCCGCGACGATCGCGCTGGCCCGCGCCGAGCCGCTCGCCAAAGAGGCCTGCGACGCATCGAAAACCGAGCAGGACAAGCTGGTTGCCGGCGGCATCAAGGACGATATCGCGAGGGGTCCAGACTGGGCGAAAGGCAATCTGAAACCCGATCGCCTGAACCAGATCCAGCGTTACATCGAGCTCGAGGAGCAGCTCAGCTTCCGCTGCGGATTGGCAAGCGTGAAACTGATGCTGCCAGAACCCCCGGCGGAGGCGACGCAGCCCGCGGCGGAGGCAGCTCCCAAGCCCAAGGCGAAGCCGAAACCCAGGGCGGCCGCGGTTCCTGATCCGCCCGCGGCACCAGCTGCGAGCGAGCCAGGCAAGAGCCCGCAACCGGCCACCGACGCTGCCGCTGCGAAACCGCAGCCCAAAGCTCAGGCAAAGCCCAAGGCTGCGGCAAAGCCCAAGGCGGACGACGCCTATCGGCCTCCCCAGCAGGCCGATCCTGGCGCCGACCCGTTCGCAAGGCAGGTGGCGCCGAAACAGTGACACCCCCGGAACTGCGGGTCATAATGTGCGAAGCGGATGCAACCTGATCGATCAGGGAACGACCATGGACTGGGATGACTTGAAACCGAAGCCCAAGATCACCGTCGGCATCGGTGATGATCTGACCGCGCTCTCCGTTGCCGAGCTCGAGGCCCGCATCGCCGCCTTCTCGCAGGAGATCGAGCGCGTGAAGGCCGAGATCGCGACCAAGAAGGCCCGCAACGCGGCCGCCGACAGCTTGTTCAAGCGCTGAACGTGCCTTCGGTTGACCTGACTGATGCCTTTGCAACCGTAATTGCCGAAAGCCGCATCCTAATTGCGGACCGCATCGTCTCGATTGCCCGATCTAGTCGAGCCGTTTGGCCGCGTGCCCCTCACCATCGGCAGCGATCGAGGACAAGGCTCGCGCTAGAAATCGATTTTTTATGGTCGGTTCTGCACGCGGATCCCGGAAGCGACGCGGTCGGTGCTGCGATGCCGACCCAACATTAATGGCACAGCCGTTACTTTCTGTTTGCCATTAACGCGATGTTTACCAACCAGCGCTAGATTGAGCTTATCCAGTCACCTGGATCTTCGAGTGGCTCCTGTCACTCTGTTTGACGCCTCCCTGTTGACTCTCGAGCCGCGATTTTCGCGGCTCTTTTTTTATCAGCGGCCGCAAAACTGCTCGTTTTGGCACGCATTCCTTAACCACCGCATGCGATGCTCGGCTTGGCAAGGCTAGGCTTTGGTGCAAAGTTGGCGGGCGAGTTCGATGCAAGTTGGTGATGTGGAGTCGAAAGTGGCTAGCGTGAGTTCGCGAACGGGCGTGACGATCTCGTTTGCCGAGCGCTTTGCTCGGTCCGAGCAGTTCGACCATATCTTCAAGGAAGGCATGGCGCTGGTCGAAGAGACAGCGACTTATCTCGATGGTCCCGGTCGGCGCGCCGCGAAGGGGCTCAACAATGCACTGGCTGTCGTCTATGCGACCGAGAGCATGCGTTTGACAACTCGATTGCTCGAGATTGCGTCATGGTTGCTGGTCCGCCGTTCGGTCAAGGCCGGCGAAATAAGCTTGGAAGAGGCTCGTGCCAAGCGTGGACGCATCCGGCTATCGACGGTTGGCCGCCCAGAGCATGTCAAGGGATATGCCGAGCTGCCGGAAGGTCTGCGCAGCCTCATCGAGCGCAGTTTCTCGCTCAATGATCGCATTGTGCTGCTTGACCGAGCCTTGGAGGCGCCACAACAGACCGTGGTAACTCCGTCTGCCGGCAATACGGTGATCGAGCAGATCGCGAGCCTGGACAAGGCCTTTGGCCAGCGGCACTGAGCCAAATCGAACGGTGATGAAATACCATCGGCCCGAGACACGCTCGGGCCGTTGTAGGCACCACGCCGTAAATCCGCACAAGGCGGCGATGTCAGAAGAAGCCCTCGAATTTCTTCTTGAAGCGCGAGACGCGGCCGCCGCGGTCGAGCACCTGCTGATTGCCGCCTGTCCAGGCCGGATGTGTCGTCGGGTCGATGTCGAGGGTGAGCCGATCGCCCTCTTTGCCGTAGGTTGAGTAGGTCTGGAACTCGGTCCCGTCTGTCATCACCACCGTGATCAGGTGGTAGTCCGGGTGGAAGTCCTCTTGCTGCTTCATGGTCTTGTCTCAACTGTCGGGCGCCGCCTGCGGTCGATCGACCACCGGCGCGCAGTGCTCGCTCGGTCCTGGATTGGCGTCTCTATACTGGAGCGGCCGCTTGGCGACAAGGCCCGGCACCAGTGAACTGCGGCATATGACCATGCTGGGCGCACTCTGGCGCACGCCTGACACAGGATCTGAACGATTGAATTGCGGCGGTCTGAGCGGCCTTTGGTTGCGTTGACATCCCCTACCGCCCTTCTTATCTGTTGCCCGTTCTGGTCGCACCGGGCTGCCCCCGGCACTCTTGCCGCAGTTCTCCGCTTCTCAATCGCTGAGATCCGAAGATTTGAGCTCCGGCCTGGAGGCTGGGGCGGCGAGTCGTGGTGCACCTGGGTGCCGCGTCGCGCAAGCGTCACTTCGCGTCGCCAAAGCCCCCGGAGTGTCCCGGATGGGCCAACAGAATTCGAGGCTTTGCCCATGCTGTCTCTTGGTACGATCGCTTCCAAGATCTTCGGAAATTCGAACGACCGCCGACTCAAGTCCTACCGACCTAAAGTCGAGGCGATCAACGCTTTGGAGGCCGAGCTGCAGGGGTTGTCGGACGCCGATCTCCGGGCGCGCTCCGACATGTTTCGCAAGCAGCTCGCTGACGGCACCGACCTTGACGATATCCTGGTGCCCGCCTTCGCCACGGTGCGCGAGGCCGCCAAGCGCACCCTCGGCCAGCGCCACTTCGACGTGCAGCTGATCGGCGGAATGGTGCTGCATGAAGGCAAGATCTCTGAAATGAAGACGGGCGAAGGCAAGACGCTCGTTGCAACGCTGCCGGCCTATCTCAACGCGCTCACGGGGCGCGGCGTCCACGTCGTCACGGTCAACGATTACCTCGCCAAGCGCGACAGCGAGTGGATGGGCGCAATCTACAAGTTCCTCGGCCTGACTGTCGGCTGCATCGTGCATGAGCTCGACGACAACCAGCGCCGCGAGCAATACGCCTGCGACATCACCTACGGCACCAACAACGAGCTCGGCTTCGATTACCTGCGCGACAACATGAAGATGTCCGCACGGGAGATGGTGCAGTTCGGCGACCGGCCCCAAGAGCTCGCCGGCCACTACTACGCGATCGTCGACGAGGTGGACTCGATCCTGATCGACGAAGCCCGAACGCCGCTGATCATCTCCGGTCCTGTCGAGGATCGCTCCGAGCTCTACACGGCCGTCGACGCCCTGATGTACAGGCTCGAGAAGACCGACTACGAGCACGACGAGAAGCAGCGCCAGATCGCGCTGACGGAGACGGGCAACGAGCGCATGGAGGGCTGGCTCAAGGAGGCGGACCTCCTGAAGAACGGCGACCTCTACGACATCGAGAACGTGACCGTGGTCCATCACGTGAACCAGGCGTTGAAAGCGCACAAGATGTTCACCAAGGACAAGGACTACATCGTCAAGGGCGGACAGGTTGTCATCATCGACGAGTTCACCGGCCGCATGATGCCGGGTCGTCGGTATTCTGAAGGCCTGCATCAGGCCCTGGAGGCCAAGGAGAAAGTGGCGATCCAGCCCGAGAACCAGACGCTCGCCTCGATCACATTCCAGAACTACTTCCGGCTCTATGAGAAGCTTGCCGGAATGACCGGCACGGCCGCCACGGAGGCCTCAGAGTTCATGGATATCTACGGTCTCGACGTGCTCGAGATCCCGACCAACGTGCCGGTCGCGCGCCGCGACCTCGACGACGAGGTCTACCGCACTGCGGAGGAGAAGTGGGACGCGATCATCACCGATATTGAGGGCGCCCAGAAGCGCAAGCAGCCGGTACTGGTCGGCACGGTATCGATCGAGAAGAGCGAGCACCTCTCGGAGCTGTTGAAGAAGCGCGGCGTCGCGCATCAGGTGCTCAACGCCCGGTTCCACGAGCAGGAAGCTGAGATCATCGCACAAGCCGGCGTACCGGGCACCGTGACCATCGCGACCAACATGGCCGGCCGCGGCACTGACATCCAGCTCGGCGGCAACGCCAAGTACTCGATCGCACGCTGGATGGCAGGCGAGATCGAGGCTGGGCGTGGCTCAGGCGAGTCGATGATCGACCATCACATTTCCACGGAGATGGTCGACAAGCTGATCAAGATCGCAAGCATCAAGGGAGCGGACGCCAAGGACCGCGAGTGCGCGTTCGATTCACAGGTCCACTCGCTGACGGACGAGGCTGTTGCAACTTGGGCCGAGGCTGGCGCCGATGCCTCCGAGAAGGCCAAGGTGCGGACCGCGACACAGGACTTCTTGAAGCGCATTGGCGCCAGGCTCGCGCCGCTCATGGCGGAATTGGAATCCAATCAGGCCGTCGTACGTGAGGCAGCCGAGGTGATTGAGCTGTCACCGGGCAAGAACGGCACGCCCCCGAAGACCATGACCTTTCCCGGGGGACTCTACGTGATCGGCACCGAGCGACACGAGAGCCGTCGCATCGACAACCAGTTGCGCGGCCGTTCGGGCCGTCAGGGCGATCCGGGCCGCACCAAGTTCTACCTGTCGCTCGAAGATGACCTGATGCGGATCTTCGCCGCCGACCGCATCGACGGCATGCTGCAGAAGCTCGGCTTGCAGAAGGGCGAGGCCATCGTTTCCCCGTGGATCAACAAGGCACTCGAGAACGCCCAGAAAAAGGTCGAAGCCAGAAACTTCGACAGCCGCAAGTACGTGCTGAAATACGACGACGTGATGAATGACCAGCGCAAGGTCATCTTCGAGCAGCGCCTCGACATCATGGCGACCGATGACGTGTCCGAGACCGTCGACGGCATGCGCCACCAGGTTCTGGCGGAGCTGGTCACCCAGCACATCCCCGAGAACGCCTACGCCGAGCAGTGGAATGTCGAAGGCCTCAAGACCGAGGTTCAGCGCATCTACGGACTTGAGCTGCCGATCGAGAAGTGGGCCGACGAGGAAGGCATCGCCGACCAGGAGATCCGGGAGCGCCTGATCAAGGAGGTCGATTCCAAGTTCGCCTCGACAGCGGCCGAGGCCGGCACCGAGATCCTGAAGGGCTACGAGAACGCCAAGGGACTCGTAGCCATGGTCGAGCGCGATGCGGCCATGAAGAACCTGTTGGAGAGCGAGCCGACCCAGGAAGGTCTCACCCAGATCGGCCGAGCCTTGCTCGCCTCGGGCGTCGGTCAGGTGCAGATCAATGGCTCGTCGAATCCGGCCGATATGGAGCAGCACGCCGATCGCATCGGTTACGCTTTTCTGCGCGAGTACTTCGACGCGAAGGGCCTCGTGAACGCCATCGATACGGCGACCGACAAGTCGCCGGAGCAGGTCGGGCGGCTGCGGTTGCGCGATGTCGAGAAGACCGTGCTATTGCAGACGCTCGACGGCCTCTGGCGAGAGCATCTGGTCACGCTCGAGCATCTGCGCCAGGTGATCGGTTTCCGCAGCTACGCGCAGCGCGACCCGCTGAACGAGTACAAGTCGGAAGCGTTCACGTTGTTCGAGTCCATGCTCGCACGGTTGCGTGAGGAAGTGACCGGCCAGCTGATGAACGTGAAGTTCACGGGCGCCGAGCCGCCGCCCGAGCTTGCCGAAGCGCCGCACGAGCTGCCGCCGATGATTGCCCAGCACGTCAATCCGGCGACGGGCGAGGACGAGTTCGCGCTGGCAGAGGCCGCACTAGCCGCGGAAGGACGAGCACCTCAGCCGATGAAGGCGGCACCTGCCAAGCGGCGCGCAGCCGATGGCGCCGTCAATCCTGCCGATCCGTCGACCTGGGGTCGAGTCGCGCGCAATGACAAGTGCCCTTGCGGCTCCGGCAAGAAGTACAAGCACTGCCACGGCCGTCATTGAGGTTTCGCCGCATTGTCGTGAACCAGCGGCGGTCGTGCTGTTCTTGCGTGGGCGGTCTCGCGTGTCGACAACTCTTCGCGGAGGGCGCACGTGGCCCGGTTGATCAGCCTCAACGTCGAACGCTCGAAGCACCTCGAGCGTGTGCTGCCGTTTCTGGCACTCCACCAGCCGGACGTCGTGTGTCTGCAGGAGCTGACGCAAACGGATATCTTGCGCGTGCAAGAGGCCGCGGGGTTGAAGCATGGCCACTACGCGCCGATGTCGATCCATCCGCTCGATCAGCAGCCGTTTGGCGTCGGGATCTTCTCGCGGCACGCGTTCACGGCGCAGGACGTGATCCCCTATGGCGGCACCGGAAAAGGCGAACTCGTGCTCGACCGCGCCTCGGCGGAAAGCCGGCTGACCTCGTGCCGCTTCGTGGTCGTGCGTGTCAAAACCCAAATCGAAGGCCAGGACTTCACGTTCGCGACGACGCACTTTCCCTGGACGCCGGATGGCCTCGAGCGCGACTTCCAGACTGAAGCGCTGAAGCAGCTCATTTCGGGTCTTGGCCGCAGCGAAGTGATCCTGACCGGCGATTTCAACGCGCCGCGCGGCGGTCCCATCTTTGCACAGCTCGCGCGACACTGGCAGGACAACATCCCCGCCGGGATCACGACCAGTCTCGATCCGGTGCTGCATCGCGCGGGTCCGCTCGATCTGATGGTCGACGGCCTCTTCACGACCAAACACTATCGCGCCCACGAGGTGCGCCTCCTCGGTGGGCTCAGCGATCACAAGGCGGTCGTGGCGCGCATCTTGCGCGCGTCGCCCAAGAGGCGCCCACCGCGCGCTCTGGCCAGCCCCGCGCCGAAGTCCTGAGCCGCCTTATGACGGCGGTGGGATGACCACGCGCTCCTCGATCGTCGAGCCGGAGATCGCGGCGATGAAGCGGTCCGCGTCTGCGCGCATTGCCCCGATGGTCGGGCCTTGCATGTCAGCGGCCATGTCTGCGGCACTCGGCCACGAGATCTCGACGAAGCCGTCGACCGCCGTGCCGCCGCTCGCCAGCGCGTGGCGGTGCTGTGTGTCGATCACCTGCGCTTGCGCATAGCGGCAGGCATGCGGCACGCCCTTGCGCACGTGCGGTGGATGCTCGTCCCGCCACTGCCGGGTGAATGTCTCCGCATCGAGGTGCGAACGCTTGTCGAAGACGCCGATGAACTTGGCCGCGCCGCGCGGTCCCGGGATCATCACCCGTTCCTCGACGACGAACGTCGTCACCGTGTCGATGAAGAGGCGGCCGTCGGCCATCAGCTCCTTGCCGCGATCGGAGGCGAACGCGGCTTCCATCGCCGCCTCGTTCTCGAACCACAGCTCGACAATGCCGTCGATCTTGTGCGGTCCCGGCGGGCGTAGCGGATTGGGGCCGGGACCGAGCCACAAGTTCTGCACGTAGCCTTTCACCTCGGGCAGAAGCTTCTTCAGCAAGTCGGCGTGGAGGCCGAACCAATGCTCCCGGAACCGGTCCGGCGCCACATCCGGCCGCCGGGTCAGGATCGACATGCGCTTGATCATCTGCTCCATCCCAGTATGTGTCTGGCTTCAGGCCGACACCGTGGCGCGGTGCTGAAATGATGTCAAAGTGCTCGCAGCTCGATAGAACGACGTCTATGCCCGCCTCCTTCATTCGCCGCCACACGCAACTGCAGCGCACCGCGCTCGTCCCCGAGATCGAGCTGCTGCTCGCGGCCGATGCAGCGGCGATCTTCGAAGCAGCCCAAGCCGAGCTGCCCGGCGAAGCAAAGCTGCCGCCGCTCTGGGCCTTCGCATGGCCGGGAGGACAGGCGCTGGCGCGGCACATTCTCGATCATCCGGATGCTGTGCGCGGTCGCGCGATTGTCGACATCGGCGCCGGCTCCGGCATCGCCTCGATTGCCGCCGCGAAAGCCGGCGCGCGGCATGTGCTCGCCGCCGACGTCGATTCGTGCGCAATCACGGCGGCCCAGCTCAATGCAGCACGGAATGGCGTCACCGTTGATGTGACAACCGACGACCTCCTCGGCACTCCGCCGCCCGCCGATCTCTATCTCGCCGCGGATCTCGTCTATGACCCCGAGCTCGCAACGCGCATAGCCGCCTTTCTCGAAACCGCCCGGCGCACGGGCGCGGAGGTTTGGATTGCCGATCGCACACAATCGCAGCGGCCGCCCGGCGCGCTCTTCTTGATGGCCGACTATACTGCACCGCTTACACCTGCGATCCGCGAGCTGCCGTTCGACACAGCGCGCATTTGGCGGCTTTCAGGTCAGCGCACAAAAGGCAATGCACGGCAGACGTCCACCTCATGAGCACGCTCAACCGCGACTGGCCGGCCTTCATCGCCGCCAACACGAAGTTGCTCGCACCGCCGCTGGTGCCGGAGATACGGCTGCATCTCGCCGAGGAGAGCCTGCCGATCTGGCGCAAGACCGAGGAAGTGCTTGGCGCGATGAATGTTCCGCCGCCCTACTGGGCCTTCGCCTGGGCCGGCGGGCAAGCGCTGGCACGTCATCTGCTCGATACCCCGGCTGAGGTTGCTGGCCACGCTGTGCTGGATCTCGGCTGCGGCTCGGGCCTCACCGCTATCGCCGCCATGAAAGCCAACGCAGCGCGCGCGCTCGCCGCGGACATAGACACGGTGGCTATCGCCGCCGTCGCGATCAATGCGGCGGCGAATGCTGTCACAATCGAAACAACGGCCGACGATCTTCTGGCCGCGCCTCCGGCGAAGGAGTTTTCGATTGTGCTCGTGGGCGATCTTTTCTACGAGCGCCAGCTTGCGGATCGTGTGTCGGCGTTCATCGATGCCGCCGTTCAGAACGGAGCCATCGTGCTGATCGGTGATCCGCAGCGGAGCTATTTTCCGCGTGGTCGTTTCAACAAGGTCGCCGAGTACCGCGTGCCTGTCACGCGTGAGCTAGAGGACGCGGAGATCAAGAACACAGCGGTGTGGCGGCTCGGTTGACGCGTCCGAAATAGTTTGCGCCGCGCACGTCGAGCGTGTTGACTGGCGATGTCGTTCACTTAATCTGTGAGATCGATATGTTGGGAGGCGCTCTCAACGGATCTCATCTTGCCACTGGCCACATGCTCCTGGTGCGAGCAAATCCAGAAGGCGCTCCAGAGGGAGCAGCACATGCAATACGTATGCGACGCAGGACAGCTCACCTGGTTCCGGCTCGAGACCGAGCCCGAGGCTGCCGCCGAATCGAAGGCGATGGAGCATGCGGTCGAAAAGTACTTCAGGCAGGCCTATCAGATGGCGGTGAACTCCTTCGTCCCGCCAGCAGGCGCACAAAGCTTCGAGCAGAAGATCGGGCTCAAGGGCCACGTGCAGAAAGCGATGCCGCTGTTCCTGACCTTGCGTGACAAGTCGGGAGGCGCGCTGGTAACGGCCATGCTGCCGCCTGGCGGCAAAGACGACAGGGCGTTCCGGCCCATCGTCGTGGGCAAGTCGAACGGCGATCCCTATGAGGCCTATGGGGACGCGATCAAGGCGCTCGCGGCTCACTTCGGGATCTCGCTCGAGGCCACACGCTGCTACCCTTATCGGCGGTGAGCCGGCAGTCGTTGGGCAGATGCCGCGGCAGAACTTGGTCCGATAAGCCCCGCAGTAATGCGGGGCTTATCTGTTCTGGCGGACTACGCAGCCTTACTTCTTGGCGGGCGGAGGCGTTGCGCCAGACGCACCGCCGGGTGCCGGAGTGGCTGCCGCCTTTGCGGCCTTTTTGGCGGCTGCCATGCACTTCTGACGGAAAGTCTTGCGCTCCTTGCCGTGCAGGTTCTTGGCATCGGCTTCGGCCGAGCATTGCAAGCTCTCGGGCGTGCGCTGATCCTTCGGAACCGGGCCCTTCCTCGCCGCTTCCTGCTTTGCGCCATCGGGCCCCTTCTTTGCGATATCGCCTGGGGCGCCACCTGGCGTGGTCGCGGCCTTCGGAGCCGCGGCCGCCGGCGGCGTTGCCGGCGCGGCCGGGGATGCGGGCGCAGGAGCCTGCGCGAGCGCCATGCTGGAAGACAGCAGAAGCAGCGCAGCAACAGAGACCATTCTCTTCATATTGCTCGTCCTTTGTTTGGAGACACCAATGAGTCGAAGAGGATTGGTGTCAGAAAACGGGAATTGAACAGCGACGTACACGACCTTGAATTCGGATATTGGTTGAACTTAGGAAAGCGTTCACTTGGCTATTGACGCCGATTGAGCAACGAATTTTGCGCAGAAGATCAGGCGGTTGTCAGAGAGCGGACCGCACGTGCGTCATATCAGTGCGTGGCGGAGGCAGCTCGTCACTTGTTGCCCGGACGAGCCGGTTGCCCACGACCGTTGATCCCGCGCAGCTTGAGTTGAACGGCGCCAGCCGCCATATTTCGACGTATGGCGCGCACCCCGAAATCGAAGGACACCACCCCGAAGCCAAGGCCGTCGCGCGGCAAGAGCGGCAAGCCCGTCGCCCCGCCGGTGGAGACGAGCGCGGGTACACCGGGATTCGGTGAGGCGCCGCAAACGGCATTCCGGGCGACTGGGCCGTTGACGGAGCGCCCGACGGTGGTGGAGCGGCTGCAGGAGGTCCTGAACGTTCAGGCGCCGGGTGAAGTGCCCAGGGGTCAGACCCATGGGTCTGACCCCTCTGACTCCACGAAAAATCAACTTCCCGCGCTCCGCCAGGTGAAGCCGCGCCCAGAGGACTTCTCTCCGTCCGCCGGCCTCAACGCGCTGCTGGCCAAGCCCGACGAGCGCTCCGACCGCGCCAAAGAGCTGCTCGCCCGCCAGCCGATGATGGCCGCGCACCCGCTCGTTGCCGGCACCGTGCAGAGCTACGTGCCGCACCGCCCGCCGCGCCCGGAGAAATCCGAGGGCGGCATTCGCCTGGAGATCCTCTCCGACTACGAGCCCAAGGGCGACCAGCCGCAGGCGATCAAGGAGCTGGTCGAGGGCGTCACCAAGCACGAGCGCAATCAGGTGCTGCTGGGTGTCACCGGCTCCGGCAAGACGTTCACGATGGCGCATGTGATCCAGGCGACGCAGCGCCCGGCGCTGATCCTGGCGCCCAACAAGACGCTCGCAGCGCAGCTCTACGGCGAGTTCAAGGGCTTCTTCCCGAACAACGCGGTCGAGTACTTCGTCTCCTACTACGATTACTACCAGCCGGAGGCCTACGTCCCGCGCACCGACACCTACATCGAGAAGGAAGCGAGCATCAACGAGCAGATCGACCGCATGCGACATGCCGCGACGCGTGCCCTGCTCGAACGCGACGACACCATCATCGTCGCCTCGGTGTCGTGCATCTATGGTATCGGCTCGGTCGAGACCTACACAGCGATGACGTTCACCGTGAAGCTCGGCGATCGCATCAGCCGCGACCAGCTGCTCGCCGATCTCGTCGCGCTGCACTATCGGCGCAATGACGGCAATTTCCATCGCGGCACGTTCCGCGCGCGCGGCGACACCGTCGAGCTGTTTCCCGCCCACTTGGAGGATCGCGCCTGGCGTATCTCGCTGTTCGGCGACGAGATCGAGTCGATCACCGAGTTCGACCCGCTCACCGGCTACAAGACCGACGAACTGAAGCTAGTCAAAGTCTACGCCAACTCGCACTACGTGACGCCGAAGCCCACGCTCCAGCAGGCCATCAAGGCCATCAAGGCCGAGCTGAAAGCGCGCCTTGACGAACTCTACAAGGCCGGCAAGCTGCTGGAGGCGCAGCGGCTCGAGCAGCGCACGCTGTTCGACATGGAGATGATGGAGGCGACGGGCTCCTGCGCCGGCATCGAGAACTACTCGCGCTATCTCACGGGCCGCCAGCCGGGGGAGCCGCCGCCGACCTTGTTCGAGTATCTGCCCGACAATGCTCTCGTGTTCACTGACGAGAGCCACGTCACGGTGCCCCAGATCGGCGGCATGTTCCGCGGCGACTACCGCCGCAAGGCGACGCTCGCCGAATACGGCTTCCGCCTTCCCTCGTGCATGGACAATCGCCCCATGCGCTTCGAGGAATGGGACGTCATGCGCCCGCAGACGGTCTACGTCTCGGCCACGCCCGGCAACTGGGAGATGGAGCAGGCCGGCGGCGTCTTCGTCGAGCAGGTGATACGGCCGACGGGCCTCATCGATCCCGTCTGCGAGGTGCGGCCCGCCAAGACGCAGGTCGATGACTTGCTCGACGAGGTGCGCCAGGTGGCCAAGAAGGGCTACCGCACGCTCGTCACCACGCTCACCAAGCGCATGGCCGAGGACCTGACCGAGTACCTGCACGACAACGGCATCCGCGTCCGCTACATGCACTCCGACATCGAAACCCTGGAGCGCATCGAGATCATCCGCGATTTGCGGCTCGGCGCCTTCGATGTGCTGGTCGGCATCAATCTGCTGCGCGAGGGGCTCGACATTCCGGAGTGCGCGCTGGTCGCCATTCTCGATGCCGATAAGGAAGGGTTCCTGCGCAGCGAAACCTCGCTGATCCAGACCATCGGCCGTGCGGCGCGCAACGTCGACGGCCGCGTGTTGCTTTACGCCGACCACATGACCGGCTCGCTGGAGCGCGCCATCGCCGAGACCAATCGGCGCCGCGAAAAACAGATGGCCTGGAACGAGGCCAACGGCATCACGCCGGAGAGCATCAAGAAGAACATCGCCGACGTGATGGCCTCGGTCTACGAGCAGGACCACGTGATGGTGGACGCAGGCTTTGCCGAGGCGGGCGATGGGCCGCTGGTCGGTCACAACCTCGCAAAGGTCATCGAGGACATGGAGAAGCGCATGCGCGAGGCGGCGGCCGATCTCGAGTTCGAGACGGCAGCGCGCCTGCGCGACGAGATCAAGCGCCTGCGCGACACCGAGCTGGCCGTCGCCGACGATCCCATGGCCCGGCAAGGCGACGTGGAAGACCGCGCCGGCGCGTTCCAGGGTGAACGCAAGTACGGTGCAGCGGCGAATACGCCCACGGCTGGCAAGGGCTCGCGGATTGCGAAGCCGTCGCTGGACGACATGGGGCCGGGCACCGACCGCCCGGTGCCGAAGCGCGACCCGTCGCAGATGCCGAGGAAGCCGACGCTCGACGAAATGACCGTGAGGCGTACCGAGATCCCCATGGACCGCGACCGCCCGCGCCTCCAGCCGCCGCAGCAGACGTACTTCGAGAAGCCGGCGTCGGGTGCCACGGACGGCCGCTCGCCCACCACCTACGACAAAGGCAAGCGCCGCGGCCGTCCACGAAAAACGGGAAGGCCGGGGATGTAGGTCGGAGTGAGCCGGCCCGGAGGCCTCATGTGAGCACAGCGTGGCGTCCGGCGAAGTCCGACAACTACTGCACGGTGCAAGGTGTCGGACTTCGCGGGCAGGCGCGCCGTGCCTCTCCTTGTCCACATCGGCCCGCTCACTCCGACCTACGGCTTCGGCGACGACGATTGCCTTTGGGTCTCGGTTTCCAATAGCATCAATGCCGCGCAAGGAGCCCCCGCCATGCCCCGCCACTTCGGAATTCTCGTCCCCGCCACCAACACCACCTGCGAGATCGAGCTCTGCCGGTTGCCGGAGCCGTTGCAGTGCCACACCGCGCGGCTCGGCAAGGACGGCAAGTCGCCGTTCCAGCCGAGCCTGGATGCCGACGTCGCCTACCAGTCGAAGATGCTCGGCCAGGCCAAGGTCGAAGTGATCGCGCTGGCGCAAACCTCAGCCAGCATGTTCGCCGACGACTACGACGCCGTTACGGTGAAGCGGATGACGGAGAACTCCGGCGGCATCCCGTCGCTCACGTCAGCGCAAGCGTGCGGCCGCGCGTTTGAGGCCATGGGGCTCAAGCGCATCGCCATGGCCACCCCCTACGCGCCGGAAGTGATCGAGAACACCAAGCGCTACTATCAGCGCAATCATGGAGTCGACATCGCGATCGCCGAGAGCCTCGGCGCGACCGACAGCTACGCCATCGGCAAGATGGACGCAGGCGTGGTTCCCGCCGCCTTCCGACGCATGGACCTGAAGAACATCGACGCGCTGTTCGTCCCCGGTGGCAACTTCCCGACGATGCCTTACATCACCGCCTGGGAAGCGGAGTTCGGCAAGCCGGTGATCACGACCAACCAGGCCGCACTTTGGGCCATCATGCGCCAGATGAAGATCACAACGCCGCTGCCCGGCAAAGGCCGCCTCCTCGCGGAAATGCCGGCGGGGTGATGAAGCGCTGGCACGCTTGCGAAGGACTGCACGCCTCGGCGGGGGCTTGCCCCCTGCACCCGAAACAACAGTGCCAAGGGGTCAGACCCATGGGTCTGACCCCTCTGAGTCCCCCTCTGCGTCGCGGGCCGTCACTGCAGCTTGATGTCAACCGCCTTCACGATCTTGGCGAAGCGCTCGACGTCGGTGGCGATGAGTTGCCTGAGCTCCGCCGCCGTGCTGAAGGCCGGGAAGATGCCGTTCTGCACGAGCTTCTCTGCAACGTCGGGCTGCTCCAGCGCTTTCTTCAGCTCCGCACTGATCCGCTCGATCACGGGTGCCGGCGTCCCCGCAGGCGCCGCGAGCCCATAATATTGCGGCAGGATCGTCTCCGCGCCGCCACCCGCTTCGCCGATCGTCGGCACATCAGGCAGTTGCGGCGCGCGCGTCGTGGCGCCCACGGCCAAGGCGCGCAGCTTGCCTTCCCGGATGAACGGAATGGCGCCAGTCAGCGCGGCGAGAGTCATCGTGATCTCGCCGGTGATCGCCGCCTGCAGCGCCGGGCCCGCGCCTTTGTAGGGAACGTGCAGCAGCTTCATGCCGAGGTGCTGCGACATCGCCTCCATTGAGACATGTGCGAGACCGCCCACCGCGAGACTGCCGTACGAAAGCTGGACCGGCTTTGCTTTCGCCAGCTCGGCGAGCTCGGTCACGGTCTTCGCCTGCACCGACGGATTGACCACCAGCACGAACGGCGAGTCGCCGACCTTGCCGATCCACGAGAACGACTTCAGCGTGTCGAACGGCAGATCCGGCATCAGGCTCGGATTGATCGACATGTCGCGCAGCATCATCAGCAGCGTGTAGCCGTCGGGCGCCGACTTGGCGACGATGTCGGCAGCGATGGTCGTGGCTGCGCCGGGCTTGTTCTCGACCACGATCGCCTGTTTCAGGCTTTCGCCCATCTTCTGGCCGAGCAGACGCGCGAGGAAATCCGTGCCGCCCCCTGGCGGGAACGGGATCACCAATTTGATCGGCTTCTCCGGCCACGTCGCGGGCGCTTGCGCCACAGCTGGCCATGCCATCGAAGCCGCGGCAGTTGAAGCAGCCAGCGCAGCGGTGAACGTGCGGCGCGTCAGATCGGTCATGCCAATTTCCTTCCCCGTAGGATGCGGACGTGTCGTCCGCCTGCGAGCGCTCATCCTCGGCACCGCTGAGCGCGCAGCACCTCAGCGCAACTCGCGCGCTTGGATCAAGGGGCGGAACAGCACACCCGCATTCTTGATCAAGTTCATGCCCGTCTTCTTGTGAGTTCATGGCGCCGATGCGCCCGCCATCTCGCCGAAATGCCCACTGGCGATGCCGGGGCCATGTACCAGCTGAGCAGAACCTGCTCCATGAAGGTGCCGTCGCGGGCGCCGATACATTCAATTTTATTCAATTTTTACAAATGATTCACGTGAAACATTTTGGAGGCGCAGCGCCCCGGTTAATCGCCGGCTGGCCTCGGCCGGGCTCTCGTCTACACCGAAAATTAACCCCTCCCCCCCAAGTGTTAACGGCACGTGCGCTGTTTCACGTGCAACGCCCTCGCAGCCTTTAACGGTCGCCCGCAAACGACCACCGGGATCGAGAGCCGGCACGCGACGCAGCCGCTGGGAGGTTCCGAGTCGTGCCCCAGATTGGTGCAAATCGCAGGTTTTGCTGGCCGATGGCGAAGCCGCGCTGTCCGGACGCGCGCCAGCATGGACTTGTCACCCCGGCCATGTTCCGCGCGCCGGCACCCGACACTTGGGAACGAGCCCACGACGTACCTCCGCGACTTGGGACGGCGCCGCGCCGATCCACTTCGTCGCGCCTGCGTCACGCTGCTCTGAGCGCCGCCTTTCTGGCAGCAGTTGCCGGCACAGCCATGTTATCGACCACCGGCTGGAATGGCGCTGTGCGCTTCGCCGATCCATGGCCACGGCAGATCGACCAGCTGTTCGCTTCCGGTGGGTTCTCCATTCAGGAGGTCTCGGTCGAAGGCCACCGCTACACGACCGACTCGGAGATCTATGGCGCCCTGGCGCTCGACGCCGCCCCGTCGATCCTGCGCTATGATGTGACCGCCGCTCGCCAACGCATCGAATCGCTTGCTTGGATTGAAACTGCGAGCGTGACGCGCGTGTTGCCCGATCGGCTGATCGTGAGCGTGACTGAGCGCAACCCGGCGGCAGTCTGGCAGCAGGACGGCCGTACCGCTTTGATCGATAAGACGGGCCGTGTCCTGGCTTACCTTGCGGGCGCCAACCTTCCTGCACTGCCGCGGGTCGCGGGCCTCGGCGCGCCGGCCGCCATCGGACCGCTGCTCTCCGCGCTGGAGCCGCACCGCGGCCTGACGTCCAAGGTCGCCATTGCTCATCGGGTCGGCGGGCGCCGCTGGACGCTCGAGCTGACGAACGGTCGGCGCATCCACCTGCCTGCGGATCGCGAAGGCGAAGCCCTGCTCCGCCTTGCACATTTCGAGGCGACGGGCCAATCCCTCGACCGGACCGCCGAGGCCGTCGATTTGCGCCAGTCAGGCCTCGTCGTCATTTCGGCTGCCGTAAAGCCCGGCCTTCTTCCGCCGCGTGCTGCCGGCACCGCTTCGGCCTGGTAGGAGGCGCGCGTGCCACGCCACACACCATCGCGTGCCGAAGGCAAGATCGCCGGTGTCATCGACATCGGCTCTGCCAAGGTCTGCTGCCTGATCGCGGGGGCCGACGCTTCCGGTGTGCCAACCCTTATGGGCTTCGGCCACCAGCGCGCCCAGGGCATCAAGTCCGGGGTCATCGTCGATCCCGAGGCCGCCGAGCGCGCGATTCGTGCCGCCGCCGCCCAGGCCGAGCGCATGGCCGGCGTCGAGCTCGGCGACGTGGTCGTTTCCGCGATCTGCGGCCGACCGCGTTCCCAGAGCTTCGTGGCTCGCGCTGTCACGAATGCGCCCGTCGTCACGCAGGCCGACATGGAGCGCGTCATTTACGGCGCCGAGACCTATGCCGAACGGAACGGCCGCTCCCTCCTCCAGCTCACCTGCTCCGGCTGGCGCCTCGACGGTGCGCCGGGCATCATCGACCCGAAGGGCCTCGCCGCCCGCGAGCTGGCTGCCGACATCGTGGCCGTCACCGCCGACGAGGCACCTTTGCGCAACTTGATCAGCGTGGTCGAGCGCTGCCACCTCACCGTTGGCGGCGTCCTCGTGGCGCCTTTCGCCAGCGCCCTTGCGGTCACCACTGCCGAAGAGCGCCAGGGGCCACTCCTCGTCGTCGATATCGGCGGCGGTGTCACTTCGCTCGCCGCATTCTCGCGCGGCGTCATGATCTGGACGGATGCCATCCCGGTGGCGGGCAGCCACTTGACCTACGATATTCAGCGGGCTCTCGGGACGACAGTTGCAGAGGCCGAGCGAATCAAAACGCTTTATGGCACACTGGCGCGCGCCGCATCAGATGCGGCCGAGATCATCTCGTACCCGGTGACCGGTGACGAGGAGGTCACGACCAGCCAGACGACCAAGGCCCGGCTCAGTCAGATCACCGAGCTGCGCACTGCCCACCTCTTGAGCCTCATCGACGAGCGCCTCGAGAGTGTTGCGCTCAAGGCCTTCGCCTCCAGCCGCGTGGTGATCACGGGCGGGGGCAGTCAGCTGCTGGGTATCGACAATGCCTGGACGCACCGTTTCGGTGGCAGCGTCCGGTGCCAACGGCCGAAGCCCATAGGCCGCATGCCAGCGAACATGATGAGCCCGCTGTTCGCAACCGTGATCGGATTGGCGTTGGGAGAGTTCTCGAGCGATCCCGCCATGAGCCCGGTGCGCAGCCCGCGCCAGCTGACCGGCGGCTATCTAGGCCGCATGAAGCAGTGGCTGAGCGAGAGTTTCTAGAATGACGCCGAGCCGCGCCAGAACATCATCAACGATTGCCAGCACGTTCGTACGTCCGTCGACCTGAGGTCCCAATGAGCATCAATCTTGCGCTTCCGAAGCTGACCGACTTGAAGCCTCGGATCACCGTCATCGGTGTGGGAGGCGCTGGCGGCAACGCCGTCAACAACATGATCGCCTCGGGATTGACCGGCGTCGAGTACGTCGCGGCGAACACGGACGCTCAGGCTCTCGCCACATCTTCGGCGGAGCGCCGCATTCAGCTCGGCATCAATCTGACCGAGGGCCTCGGTGCCGGCTCCAAGCCCGAGATCGGCGAAGCTGCGGCCGAGGAAGCCTTCGAGGACATCAAGGCCCAGATCGTCGGCTCGCACATGGTCTTCATCGCCGCCGGTATGGGCGGCGGCACAGGCACCGGCGCCGCGTCGGTCATCGCGCGCATTGCCCGTGAGGCCGGCGTCCTCACCGTTGGCATTGTGACCAAGCCCTTCCAGTTCGAAGGCGCGCGCCGCATGCGCACCGCGGAAGCTGGCATCGCCGAGCTGAAGAAATATGTCGACACGTTGATCGTGATCCCGAACCAGAATCTTTTCCGGATCGCCAACGAGAAAACCACCTTCGCCGAGGCCTTCGTCCTCGCCGACCAGGTGCTCTACTCGGGTGTCGCCTGCATCGTCGATCTGATCGTCAAGGAAGGTCTGATCAATCTCGATTTCGCCGACGTGCGCACCGTCATGACCGGAATGGGCACGGCGATGATGGGCACCGGCGAGGCCTCGGGCGACCGTCGCGCCATCCGCGCCGCCGAGGAGGCAATCGCCAATCCGCTGATCGATGAGGTCTCGCTGAAGGGCGCCAAGGGCCTCTTGCTCTCCATCATCGGCGGTCGCGACATGACACTGTTCGAGGTCGACGAGGCCGCTTCGCGCGTGCGCCAGGAAGTAGATTCCGAGGCTAACATCATCGTCGGCGCAACCTTCGACGACAGCATGGGCGACCGCATCCGCGTGGCGATCGTCGCTTCCGGGCTGGCGGTGCAGCCACACCGCGCATCGTCTGTAGGTGAACCGCCGCAGCTTCCATCGCAACAGCAGCCGGCGCCGCGCTCGGAAAACGCCTCGCCGCCGGCGCCCCACCAGGGCGGAAGGGCCATCCCGCCTCCGCTCGACCCCCGCGCGCGCAGCGCGCCAGGTGCACCGCTGCCGCTTTCGTCATTGCTCGGCGAAAGCACGAACACTGCCGGCGCTGCAGCGGCCCCACAGCCGAACGTGAATCGCGAAGTGTGGCGCGGGCCAGGTGAGGTCTCGATCGAGGAGACTCATCCGGGACTGGCAGGTCGCAGTTATGCGGAGAGCGCGCCGCATCGTGCTAGCCCGCAATCGCCCCACGCCACGCATCAACCGGCCCACTTTACGCCGGGGCCGCCGCAGGAGCTGCCAAGAAGCAGCAGCCGGCGCATGCCTGAGGTCGATGATTTTCCTGTGGTTGGCCAGCGGGAGTATCGTTCCAAGGCCGGCCAATATGGCTATGGTGCGCCGCCTCATCCGGCACCTCCGCAGCTGCCTCAGCGCAGCCGTGAGGACCATTTCGACGAGCCGCACGGTGCGCCGCAGCGCGGTGGGTTGCTGCGTCGCTGGAGTGGCCGAAGGGAGCTTGGATCAGACGAAGAACAATTGGTCGATCACAGATCTGGACAATCATTTTTCTTCTGGAGAAACAACTCGTGACGTGCGCATCGCTTGATGCGATTGGCGTAATAGAGCGTAAACAACCGTGATTTGTCGAACACGGCGAAGCAAAGTTATCGTTAATCGATGTCAGGCGAATCGCATCAAGGCCACAAGTACCAGTCGAGTACGTAACAAGTTGGCCAACCTAAACAAAGCGGCGCCTGCCGGGGTTAGGGGAACTCAGAGTACCAGCGGTTGAGTCCGAGTGGTTCGATGAGGAAGGGACGAGGGGACGGCGCGGATGTCGAAGCGGTTTATTGGCGCTCGCCAAACAACGCTTGCACGTGCAGTAGAAGTAAGGGGGACGGGGGTTCACAGCGGTGCGCCAGCATCTGTTGTGCTCCAGCCGGCACCGGCGGACACAGGACTGAAATTCCTCGTGTCGAAGCGCGGCCGGATCGTTTCCGAAATCAATGCTGACGTGCAGGCTGTCAAGAACCTGACGCTCTGCACTGTGATCGGTGATGACCGTGGCGTCACGGTCGGAACCGTAGAGCATTTGCTCTCGGCCTTGCGCGGCCTCAGCATTGACAACTGCTTCATCGAAATCGACAGCCGCGAAGTGCCGATTATGGATGGCAGCGCGGCGGCTTTCGTGGACGCTGTCGATCGCGCTGGCATTCGCGAGTTGGCGCCACCGCGGCGCTTCATCAAGGTTTTGAAAGAAGTGACGGTCGAGGAGGGCAGCTCCGCTGGCACGCTCTCGCCGCACTCCGGTTTCCACCTCGATGTCGAGATTGACTTCGCCAGCCCGGTGATCGGCCGCCAGCGCATGGCGCTCAATCTCAATCCTGGCGCCTACCGCAACGAGATTTCGCGGGCCCGCACCTTCGGTTTTATGAGCGACGTCGAAACGCTCTGGAAGAATGGCCTCGCGCTCGGTGCCTCGCTCGACAATACGGTGGCCATTGGCGATGACCGCGTGATGAATCCGGAAGGCCTGCGTTATCCGCAGGAATTCGTTCGCCACAAGATGCTCGACGCAGTTGGCGACTTGACTCTCGCCGGTGCGCCGCTGCTCGGTGCATATCGCTCGGTGCGAGGTGGCCATCGCCTCAACGCCCGTGTTCTGCAGGCGCTCTTTGCCGACGCTGATGCGTGGACGATGGTGGAAGCTCCGCGCGTGCGCGATGGTGCGCCCCTCGAGGTGTCCTTCGGCATGCCGGCAGCCGCAGCAACGTTCGCAGCAGATCGAACATAACTATTCGGCTCGGGGCCGACCGCACTCGGGGGCGCGGCGCAGGCGGGGTGGCTGGAAAAAGCCCCAATTGGGGCGATAATCCACCCTAAGCCGACCGGCCCCCGAACCACGTTCGGGAGTTTTGATCGGTGCCTGACTTCCGACCGGCATCGAGGGTTCTGCCAAACTGCTCGTTGATGGAAGGGTTGAGCGCCTTGGGTCGGGCAGAACGACGTGATAATGAGCAGACTGGCGCCGTGGGGGCGTCGCTGAGGCGTCAAGGGCACGGGCGCCGTCAATCGAGACCGGTCGCCTAAGAGCCGGCTCGCCAGGGATAGGGCTAATGGCGTTGAATGAAAATCGGACGGGGATCAGGCGCGCACTGGGCGTTCTTGCCATTGTGCTGATGGGCATAGGTGCCGCCGCATGCTCGTCGACGGATGCCGCCAAGCAGCTCAATCCGGATCCTCCTGGAAAGATGTACGCTGACGCCGACTTGATGCTTTCGAAGGGCAACTACGAGGACGCGGCGAAGAAGTTTGAGGATCTCGATCGCGATCACCCTTACGCCCCGGAAGCCCGCCGCGCCATGGTCATGGCCGGCTATGCCTACTACAAGGCCAAGAAGTATCCCGAGGCTATAGCCGCTGCGAAGCGCTACACGACGTTGCATCCGGGAACGAAAGACGCCGCGCTTGCCCATCACGTGGTCGCCTCATCCTACTTCGACGAGATCAAGGACCCGGCGCACGATCAGGGCGCCGCACGTCGCGCGCTCACCGAGCTGAAAACGCTGGCGACTCGCTATCCTGAAAGCCCTTACGCCAAGCAGGCGGAAAACCGCATGCGCATTGCGGAAGACTCGATCGCCGCGAACGAGATGTACGTCGGCCGCTACTACCTGAAGAAGGGCCAGCACGTCGCCGCCATCAACCGCTTCAAGGTCATCGTCACCGAGCATCAGACGACGCAGCACGTCGAGGAAGCTTTGATGCGCCTCACCGAGGCTTATCTCTCGCTCGGCGTCATCCCCGAAGCGCAGGCAGCCGCTGCCGTGCTCGGCCACAACTACCCGCAGTCGAAATGGTATCAGTCGTCCTACGCACTGCTGCAGAAGCAGGGCCTGAAGCCTGAGCAGAATTCGGGCAGCTGGATCAGCCAGCAGATCAAGAAGATCACGCCCGGATCGGCGCCAGCAAAATTGCCGCCCAATGAGCCGACGCTGCCGCCGCAGCAAGGTCCCTCGGCGCCGCCCGCCACGCGCCCGCCCGCTCAGGACGTGCCGACCGCCAGCACGACCCGCACCCGTCCCGTTGGTCTCGTCCAGAGCAACTGACGGCAGGACGGCGCTCGGAAGGGCTGCAGGAGCGCGTCCTCACCTTCTCTTCTGCGCCGCGATCGCCGCTGCGAACGCGTCGTAATGGTGCGTGATATAGTGGTCGGCGATCTCCCGACCCGTAGTCATCCAAACACCTGCGTGCGCGGTGATGTAGTCCAGCGCCGCCTCGAATTCGCGGACGCGATGCGGCTGGCCGATCAGGAACGGGTGCAGCGGCAGGCACATCACCTGGCCGTTTTCGGCGCCTTCCAGATAAAGCCGATCGAATTGCGCCTTGATCGCCTCGGTGTAGTCCGCGGGCGTCGTCGCGCCCTGATAGAGCATCGTGAAATCGTTGATCTCGAGCGAGTAGGGCACGCTGATCAGGCGGCCCGATTTGACATTCACCGGCATCGGCTGGTCGTCGTGGAAGAGATCGAGTGTGTAGGTGATGCCGGCCTCCGCGAGCAGTTCCATCGTATTCTCGGTGCACGTTACCGCTGGCGCCAGCCAGCCCTTGAGCTCGTGGCCGCCCCATTTCAGGACCGAGGCTTTCACGTCCTCGATCATCGCGCGTTCCTGATCGGGTGACATGTTGTAGGTATAGCGAGTGTTGTAGACGCCGTGCGAGAAGAACTCCCAGTTTCGCTCGCGCATGGCCGCGGCGATGTTCGAGAAGTGATCGCACACCGCGACATTAAGCGAGACGGAGCCCCTGACGCCGTACTTGTCCATCACCTGCATCATGCGCCAGATGCCGGCGCGGTTGCCGTAGTCGCGCCAGGAGTAGTTCAGCACATCCGGCACCGGCCGCGGCCACGGCGTGCGTGACGGATTGGCGGGCGGCTCGAGCTCATAGTGCTCGACGTTCGGCGCGCACCAGAACGCAAGCCTTGCTCCGCCCGGCCAGGTGATCTTTGGCCGGTCGTAGTAGGGCAGATAATCGTAGAGGCCGGGATCGTCCTGAGGCATCGGCTGGTATGTCCTTCTGCCATTTCCAACGGTCATCCAAGCATTCGCAACGCGTGAACCTATCCTAGCCCCGCCGCCAGCGCGCCGCACTGGCCGGCGGATCTTTGACAGGAAAGGTTGCGTGAGCAACGAGAAGTGCTGATGCAACACGCGGCGGCGAACCCTCGGGAGCGCCGGTTTGGCCCCTCGCACCTTTAGAAGGCCTCTGGAACGGCCCTGGAGGCTCGTAGAGCGCTGCCAGGCGCTTCTGGCTACCCCCCTGGCCAAGGCGGCGTCACACGCAAATTCGCCCATGAACTTCGATCGTCCGGCTCCCGATCAGTAACCTTTCTCGCGCGGCAGCTACAACGCGTTCGTACGCATCGCCTCCGCCAGAACGGTCGCCACGTGCCGGGCCCGGCGCCCTGTGCCGTCGGCGATCTGATGCCGGCACGAGAACCCGTCCGCCGCGATGACCGTATCGCCCGCCGCTTTGCGCACCGCCGGCAGCAGTGACAGCTCGCCCATGACGATCGACGTGTCGTAGGTCTCGGCACCGTAGCCGAAGGCGCCCGCCATCCCGCAGCAGCTCGACTCGACCGTTTCCACCTTGATCCCCTCGATCAGCGACAGGGCCTTTTCGACCGGCCCCATCACACCGAACGACTTCTGATGGCAATGGCCGTGCAGCAGCACACGGCCGCCGTCACCTGACGGCGACTTGGCGATTGGGCCCGCAATCCGCCCCGCGTCCTTCTCGCGCGCCAGGAACTCCTCGAACAGCAGCGCGCTGTCGCCGAGCCGCTTCGCCTCCGCGCCCAATCCCATCGCCTGATGCTCGTCGCGCGCCGTCAGCACACACGATGGCTCGAGACCCACGATCGGCACGCCCGCATCGAGATGGGGCGTCGCCGCCTCGAGCAATCGCTTCGCCTCACTGCGCGCCTCATCGACAAGACCCGCCGAGAGAAACGTGCGCCCGCAGCAGACAGGCCGCTCCCACGCCCCCAGCCGCAGCGGCTCGACGCGGTAGCCGAGCCGCACCAGCACATCCACCGCATCCCAAAGGTTCTGCGCCTCGAAGTACGTGTTGAACGTATCGGCAAAGAGCGCAACGCGCGGGCCCGTGGCAGGCCCCACCGCCTCGTCCAATCGGAACAGCTCGCCCCGCCAGGCCGGCAGCTTGCGCCGCGCTGAAAAGCCGGTGAGCCGCTCCGTCATTGCCGCTGCACCTGGCAACCAGTTGCGTGCATTCATCAACGGTGCCATGCGCGCTGCAAAAGGCGCATAGCGCGGCAGATAGGCAATCAGCTTGTCGCCGAGCGCGATCCCGCTCTCGCGATGTCGGGCCGCGGCGTGCTCAATCTTCATTCTCGCCATGTCGACGCCGGTGGGGCACTCACGGCGACAGGCCTTGCACGAGACGCAGAGCTTCAACGCCTCCGCCACATCGTCGCGTGCCAGTGGATGTTTTCCTGCGCCTGCAGATGCTCCCTTCGCATCAGGCGCGGGCCCAAGCTGTCCGGAGATCGCCAGCCGCAACGTGTTCGCTCGCCCGCGCGTCACGTCCGCTTCGTTGAGCGTCACGCGGTAGCTCGGGCACATTACGCCCGCCTGCAGCTTGCGGCATTCGCCGTTGTTGTTGCACATCTCGACCGCGCCCTGCAGCCCGCCGGCCTTGCCCGGATAGGACGACCAGTCGAGCGCCGGCTTCAAGTCGGCCACCGCGTAATCGGGCTTGTAGCGAAACAGCGTGCGATCGTTCATCTTCGGCGCGCGCACGATCTTGCCCGGGTTCATGAGCCCCGCGGGATCGAAGCGATCCTTCACTTCCTCGAAGATCTCAACGGTCCTGCGCCCATACATCATCTCGTGGAACTCGGACCGCACCAGCCCATCGCCGTGCTCGCCGGAGTGCGCGCCCTTGTATTCTTTCACCATCGCGAACGCCTCCTCCGCGATGGCGCGCATCGTGGCCGCGTCCTTCTCCAGCTTCAGGTTCAGCACTGGCCGCACGTGCAGGCAGCCGACCGACGCGTGCGCATACCAGGTGCCCTTGGTGCCGTGCTTTTCAAAGACAGCGGTCAGCCGCTCCGTATAGTCCGCGAGATGCTCCAGCGGCACCGCGCAATCTTCGATGAACGAGACGGGTTTGCCCTCCGTCTTCATGCTCATCATGATGTTGAGGCCGGAGGCGCGCACCTCCCACACCGCTTTCTGTCCAGCCGCATCCGCCACTTTGACCACCGCGTTGGGGTGACCAAGGTCGCCCATCAGCTCGTCGAGCCGTTCGAGGCGGCGCAGGTTTTCGCTCTGATCATCCTCCGCGAACTCGACCAGCAGCAGCGCATCAGGTTTGCCACGCACATACGTATCCATGACAGGTCGGAACATGGCGATGTCGCGCGCCAGCTCGATCAGCGTGCGGTCGACCACTTCCACCGCCACGGGCCCGAGCTTCACGATGTGCTGCGCCGCCTCCATCGCCTTGCGGAACGTCGCGAAATGGCAGATGCCGAGCGCCTTGTTCTTCGGCAGCGGCGAGAGCTTGAGCCGAATCTTCTGCGACAGCGCCAGCGTGCCTTCCGACCCGCACAGAATCGTCGCCAGGTTGAGCGGCGCATTGCGGCCGGGCGCCGGCGGCACCAGCGCGTCGATCAGGTATCCGCCCACGCGCCGCGACACCTCGGGGAACGCCTGCATGATATGCGCCGCCTCCCGCGCACCAAGCGCGAGTAGGTCGCGGAAGAGGGTATCGGCGGAACTCGTCCCCTCTCCCCGTTTCCCTGCACTTGAAACGGGGAGAGGGTTAGGGTGAGGGGCGGCATCCGCACCGAGCAAGTGGCCGCCTCTCATCCCGACCCTTTCCGCGTAAGGACGGGCAGAGGGGGGCATGAGCATCTCCCCAAAATGCGCCTTACTGCCGTCCGCCAGCAGCGCATCGATCGAGATCACATTGTCCCGCATGATGCCGTAGCGAATCGAGCGCGTGCCGCACGAATTGTTTCCCGTCATGCCGCCGATCGTCGCCCGGCTCGATGTCGACACATCAACGGGAAACCACAGCCCCGTTCCCTTGATCTGACGGTTGAGCTCATCGAGCACGATGCCCGGCTCCACGAGACACGTGGCGCCCGCCTTGTCCACCTCCAGCACCGTGTTCACATGCTTGCTGAAATCGACCACCAGCGACCGCCCTACGGTCTGCCCCGACTGCGACGTGCCACCGCCGCGCGGCAGCAGCGACACCTTTGCATCGCGCGCGATCTCGGCCGCGATCTCCACGTCTCGCTGCGTCTTCGGCACCACCACGCCCACCGGCTCGATCTGGTAGATCGACGCGTCCGTCGCATAGCGCCCGCGCGAAGCCCGGTCGAACAGCACTTCGCCCTCGATTTCCCGGGCAAGCCTCTGGGCGAGGCGATGGTCGGTCTGATTGGGAATGGTCATGAAACCGGCGGCAGGTAGGGGGCGCCCGCCGGCACGCAGCAGGCTCGTTCGACAGGCTGGAGCTTCGTTCGTAATGTGCTTCACCGGCGGATCGCAACCGGAGATTTGTTGGGGCGAAAGAGGTCAAGCCCATGGATATGACCTCGGCAGACCCTGGTCGCGCTGGAACACTGATCGGAGCGCTTGCGCATGCCCGTGGAAATGATCGGTTGGGTCACCCCGCGAGTCTCGTCGGAGATCATCCCGCCGTCCGGCTCCCCGTTCGATCCCGCGGTGATCGCGGCAAGCTCGCGTCTCCACGAACGGGCTGGTTTCGACCGCGTGCTGATCGGTTATTTCACCAACGCGCCGGACGGATTTCTGGTCGCGGCCCATGCCGCAGCGTCGACGGAGCGTCTGCATTTCCTGCTCGCCCACCGACCGGGCTTCATCTCGCCAACGCTCGCGGCGCGCAAGCTCGCCACGCTCGACCAGCTCACGGGCGGCCGTCTCGGCGTGCACATCATCTCCGGCGGCAGCGACGCCGACCAGGCCAAGGATGGCGACTTCACCGATCATGCCGCCCGCTATCGCCGTTCGCGCGAGTACGTCGAGGTGATGCGCCGCACGTGGACCGCGACCGTTCCATTCGATCATCAGGGCGAATTCTACCGCACTGTCGGCTCCATGTCGGAGATCCGCTGCCGTCAGGAGCCGCACGTTCCCGTCTACGGCGGCGGCGGGTCCGACGATGCCATCGCCTCTCTTGCGCCGGTCCTCGACGTGTTCATGCTCTGGGGCGAGCCGCTGGCGGAGACGGCGCAATTCATGGCTCGTGTTCGGCGCGCCGCTCCGGAGAACCGTCGTCTCACGTTCAGCCTCTCGACCCGGCCGATCCTCGCCGACACCGAGGACAAAGCTTGGGAGAGAGCGCATCGCATCCTCGCTCGCATCACGGAGCTGACTGGCGGCAAGGCGCCCGTCCCGGAGAATGTCGGCTCGAAGCGCTTGCTTGCGGCAGCGGCCGTGAAGGATCGCCACGATTCATGTCTTTGGACCCGCCTCGCGGTGGCAACAGGCGCGCGCGGCAATTCGACGGCGCTGGTCGGCACGCCTGACACGGTCGCTGCTGCCATGCTCGAGTACTACAAGCTCGGTGCAACGAGCCTGCTCATCCGCGGCTACGATCCCGTTCCCGACGCCGAGCAATACGGCGCCGAGCTGATCCCCCGCGTGCGCAAGCTGGTGGCGGATTACGACGCGCAACGCACGAAGGCGGCGACTTAGCGTAGGTCGGAGTGAGCCGACCAAGGTCGACAAGGGGTCAGACCCATGGGTCTGACCCCGCCCACGAAAAAAATCGAAGCCGTAGGTCGGAGTGAGCCGGCCCCATCGCGTCGATCAAGGCACAGCGCCAATTCCGGCGAAGTCCGACACCTTGCCTGGTGGCGGATTACGACGCGCAACGCACGAAGGCGGCGACTTAGCGTAGGTCGGAGTGAGCCGACCAAGGTCGACAAGGGGTCAGACCCATGGGTCTGACCCCGCCCACGAAAAAAATCGAAGCCGTAGGTCGGAGTGAGCCGGCCCCATCGCGTCGATCAAGGCACAGCCCCAATTCCGGCGAAGTCCGACACCTTGCCACGCGCTCCGAGCCCGCCCTGATCCCCGGCACATCGCGCCAACCGATCCGCCCGTCGCGAGCTGTCTGACTTCGCCGGAGCCAACGCACTGGCCCCGCCCCGCCATCACGGGCCGGCTCACTCCGACCCTACGGCCTGCGGTCGGCTGCCGGCTTGGTCGACATTCGCGTGAGGGTCCCCTAAGAGTTGTCGAAAATCCAGATCCGCGCTGTCGTCCGTCACGCAACCCGAGACCGAAGAGTACGCCCATGTCCAACGAGCCCCGCCGCGCCGGCCGCCATTTCCTGCAGATTCCTGGACCATCGCCGGTGCCCGACCGCATCCTGAGGGCCATGGACATGCCGGTGCTCGATCACCGTGGCCCCGAGTTCCAGAAGCTCGGCCATAAAGTGCTCTCCGGCATCAAGACGATCTTCAAGACCAAGGGCCACGTAATCATCTATCCGGCCTCCGGCACCGGCGCGTGGGAAGCGGCGCTCGTCAACACGCTGTCAGCAGGCGACACCGTGCTCATGTACGAGACTGGCCATTTCGCCTCGTTGTGGAAGAACCTCGCCACCAAGCTCGGCCTGAAGCCGGAGTTCATTGCCTCGGACTGGCGCTCCGGCGCCGATGCCGCGGCAATCGAGACGCGTCTCAAGGCCGATACGGGCCACACGATCAAGGCCGTCTGCGTGGTCCACAACGAGACCTCGACCGGCTCCACGTCGCGCATCGACGAGGTGCGCCGTGCCATCGACAACGCGAAGCATCCCGCGCTGCTGATGGTCGATACGATCTCCTCCCTCGCCTCCGTCGACTACCGCCACGACGAATGGGGCGTCGACGTCACGGTCGGCGGCTCGCAGAAGGGCCTGATGCTGCCGCCCGGCCTCTCGTTCAACGCGGTCTCCGACAAGGCGATCGACGTCTCGAAGAGCTCCAAGCTGCCAAAGAGCTTCTGGGCCTGGGACGAGATGATCGCCAACAACAAGAACGGCTATTTCCCTTACACGCCCGCGACCAACATGCTCTATGCGCTGTCGACAGCGATCGACATGCTGCACGAGGAAGGCCTCGACAACGTGTTCGCACGCCACGAGCGGCACGCTGAAGCGACCCGCCGCGCCCTCGCCGCCTGGGGCCTCGAGAATCTCTGCAAGGAGCCGAAGTACTATTCGCCCGTCCTCACCGCGGTCGTGATGCCCGAGGGGCACAATGCCGATCAGCTGCGCAAGGTGATCCTCGACCACTTCGATTTGTCGCTCGGCACCGGCTTGTCGAAAGTCGCCGGCAAGGTATTCCGCATCGGCCATCTCGGTGACACTAACGATCTCACCATTATCGGCACGCTTGCCGGCGTCGAGATGGGCCTCGGCCTCGCGAAAGTGCCGCACAAGCCCGGCGGTGTTGTTGCTGCGATGCAGTTCCTGCAGGCGACCGCCAAGCCTTTCCCGGGGTGAAGGCCGTACAGCACTGCGAGCGGTTCGCCGTCCCCAGAGCTAATCGAACACGTAAGGCTCGATCATTGCCGACTTCATCACGCGTTCCGAGCATCGCTGCCCGTTCTTGCAGATCTGGTCGGTACCGTAGATGGCATGCCTGAGGCACGAACCCAATTCACCCAGATCGCGCGAATCCAGGTCAACTCACTGCCAGCTCGGCGGGATTTGGCCGAGACTTGAGTATTGCAGAGGCAAGGTCGAATTCAGCGGCAATGGCCTGATGCTCATCGGCCGTCACCAGCAAATGCACTTCTGTGGCCCCGAGCGAAGCCCCAAGGCGGCGCAACTCTGCCAGATTGAGCGATGATGCCTGCAGCCGCGACCGCCCCGAACTCAGGACTTTTTTGGAACTTCCATCACTTGGGCGAGCAACCAGCAAATAACTGCCGTGCCAAAACTCCGGGCAGCCCACAAGGCAATAGACGGTGTGCAGATAGGCGCGACCAGATGCTCCGCGCCACGTTTTGAGGCCGAGCGGCTCGAAAAGAGCATTGCCGCAGCCCGAACGCTCCCGAGCATGCGGTGCTTTCTCTGTACTTTCTCCACTACGCATGATTGGAAAGTCGCATTTGAGCAAACGGTGAGCAAGATCAAGCTGCTGACACGGATATGTAAAGGTTACCGAGTGGCACAAGCCGCGACGGGCAGTGCTCTCGAAATCGTGATCAGCTCCCGCGGCCCGCGGGGCGCTTGCTGAGCCGATCAGTGCTTGAGTGGCTCAGACCCGATTAGCGGCAAGTGATCGAAGAGTGCAGCCTGTCATCGAGCACGTCTATGGCGCCGCTCGGTTTGGAATCCTTGCCACTGCGGTTTGAGCTGGGCATTGAGCGCGAGAATTGTCATGCGCATCGCACCCTTACTTGCGGCATCACCCGCCATCCAGATCCATGCGTTCGCGGCAATGGCCGCTTTCGCGCTCGGTCTGGTGCAGTTCGTCGCGCCGAAGGGAACGGTGCCGCATCGCCTGCTCGGCTGGGTTTGGGTCGGACTTATGGCCATCGTCGGCGTCAGTGCGTTCCTCATTCACGAGATCAGAGTCTGGGGGCCGTGGAGCCCGATCCATCTCCTGGCGATCTACACGCTGGTGGGTCTCGTCATCGCCGTTCGACATGCGCGCCAACACTCCGTTCGCGCGCACAAGCTCAACATGATCGGCATCTTCGTCGGCGGACTGGTGATCGCCGGTGCTTTCACGTTCCTGCCGGGGCGGATCATGCATGCGGTGATGTGGGGGCCATGACCTCATCCGTAGCTTGGAATTGCCAAAGGCTGCGCTAAGCTGCCCTTCAACCAAGCCGAAGGTCCAGAACCAGAAATTCCGAGGAGCCAGCCATGGCAGAGCCAACCGTCGTTCATTTCGATGTCGAGGATGGCGTCGGCGTCATCACCGTCGATTATCCACCAGTCAATGCGCTGGGCCCCGGCGTGTCGGACGGCATCATTGCCGCACTCGAGAAGGGCGAGGCGGATCCGAACGTGAAGGCCATGGTGCTGATGGGTGCCGGACGTACGTTCATCGCCGGTGCTGATATCCGCGGCTTCGGCAAGCCGCGCGCCACGCCGACGAAGCGCACGTACGACGTGCTCGACCAAGGCAAGAAGCCGGTCGTTGCCGCGATCCACGGATACGCGCTGGGTGGCGGCCTCGAGAATGCGCTGGCCTGCCACTACCGCGTCGCGGTGCCGTCCGCGAAAGTGGGGCTTCCCGAGGTGCAGATCGGGATCCTGCCCGGCGGCGGCGGCACGCAGCGCCTGCCACGCATCACCGGCCCGAAGATCGCACTCGACATGATCGTCTCCGGGCGCCACGTGCCGGCCGAGGAAGCGAAGAGCCTCGGCATTGTCGACGACATCATCCCAGGCAAGGACCTGCGCAAGGAAGCGATCGCTTGGGCTAAGAAGGTTGCCGACAAGCGCCCGCTGCCGCGTGTGCGCGACAGGTCCGAGAAGCTCGCTGAGGCCAAGTCCGATCCGGGCATGTTCGATGCGGCGCGGAAGTCGTTCGCCCGTAAGATGCGCGGCCAGCCCGCGCCGGAGAAGTGCATCCAAGCCGTGGAAGCTGCCTGCAAGCAGCCGTTCGATGAGGGCATCGCCACGGAGCGGCGCCTCTTTTCCGAGCTCGAGAATACGCCCGAGGCGCAGGCGCTGCGCTACGCGTTCTTCTCCGAGCGTGAGGTCAATCGCATTCCGGGCCAGCCGAAGGACCTGAAGCTGCCCGAGATCAAGACCATGGCCGTGGTCGGCGCAGGTACCATGGGCGGCGGCATCGCCATGAGCTTTGCCGACGCCGGCGTGCCGGTAAAGCTGGTCGACGCCTCGCCGGAGGTGCTTAAGAAGGGCGTCGCGCGCATCAAGGCCAACTACGAGACCAGTGTGAAGCGCGGCTCTCTCACGCAAGCCGAGATGGATGCACGCCTGGCGCTGATCACGCCGGTTGAAAAGCTCGAGGATATCGGCCAATGCGACGCCGTCATCGAGGCGGTATTCGAGCGCATGGACGTGAAGAAGGAGGTGTTCAAGCAGCTCGATCAGGTGATGAAGCCCGAGGCGCTGCTGTTCACCAATACGAGCGCGCTCGACATCGACCAGATCGCAAGCGTCACCAAGCGGCCGGAGAAGGTGGCGGGCACGCACTACTTCGTGCCGGCGAACGTCATGAAGCTGTTCGAGGTGGTCAACGCCTCGAAAACCGCGCCGGAGACGCTGGCTGCTGCCATGAAGCTCGGCCGCGACATCAACAAGATCTCGGCTTACGCAGGCAATTGCGACGGCTTTGCCGCCAACCGCAGCCGCATCCCCTTCACCATGGAGCAGAACCTGATGGTGGAGGAAGGCGCTCTCCCGCATCAGATCGACAAGGTGATGGAGGACTTCGGCTATCCGGTCGGACCGTTCAAGGTCAACGACATGTCGGGCCTCGACATCTCGTACGACACGAGAAAGCGCCGCAAGGCAGCGGACCCCAGCTACCGCATGCTCCCCATTCCCGATGCGTTGGTGGAGGCGGGCCGGGTGGGCCTCAAGGCAGGTGCGGGCTGGTATCGCTATGAGAAGGGCGATCGCACGCCGCATGTCGATCCTGCAGTTCAGCAACTCATCAAGGAGACCGCCGAGAAGAACGGCATCAAGCAGCGGTCATTCACCGACGACGAGATCCTGAAGCGGCTGCTCTTCGGCTCACTCAACGAGTTCTGCAAGATCCTGGAGGAGGGCAAGGCGGTGCGTGCGTCGGACCTGGACGTGATGTGGCTGCACGGCTTCGGCTTCCCGCGCTACAGGGGCGGGCTGATGTTCTGGGGCGATACCATTGGTGCCCGTGAGATCTACAATCAGATTGCGGCCTGGCACCAGATGTACGGTGCACGCTGGCGTCCGTCAGAACTGCTGCGGCGCACGGCCGAGTCCGGCGGCAAGCTTCGTGAGCTGAAGGCCGACAAGTTGCGATGACGAGGTGGATAGTTTCTGTGTGAGACTTTAGAAGAGCGGCACCGCCCTGCATGCGCAACTCGGCTGCCGATTAGCTCAGCTCGCCTTGCGCGCGGCTTGCTTGCCGTGTGCCGAAAGACCCGCGAGGTAGTTGCTGATCAGGTCTTTCACGAGATAGGTCGCCGACTCGGTCGTCACGTTCGACAGCTTGTTGGCTGTCGACAGCGACGTTATCCCGTGGACACCTGCCCAGAGCACTCGCGCCGAACGCTGCCGCGCGGCTGTGTCGGCCGGCCCGAACAGCGGCGCCATGGATGTCTCGACACGGTTCATCAGTGTTTCGAGTTTCTGCTGGTACCAGGCCGGCGTATCAGTGCCGCCGGGCATGTAGTGCTCGAACAGCAGATTCCAAAGCTTCGGCCTTTCGCTTGTGAAAGCCAGGTAGACCTCGGCAAGTTTGTAGACGTTTTCCTCCGGCGTGCCGCTGGTGCCAATGGCGGCGATGCGCTCGTCGAGCGCATCGAGCACACGCGCCTCGACATGCAGGACTACGTCGTCAAGGTTCTGAAACATATTATAGATCGTGCCGGGCGAGTAGCCGATGCGGCGGGCGATCTCACGCGCCGAGAGGCCTGCGAGGCCGTTGGTCTCGATGATGGCCTGGGCGGCGTCGAGGATCAGTTGGCGAAGCTGCTCGGGCGTATGCGTTGACCTGCGTCCCATGGGCGAACTTCCACGATTCGTGACCGATGTACAATTGTAGAAGTTAACCGCAGCTCGTGCAATGCGAAAAGTCTTAGGACTTTATGCGAACACCTCGATGGCCCAAGTGCCGTAACAACTTGAAACAATTGACGGCAACGGAACTTGGAAGCCCAATTTTCAGCCTCGTTTTTCCGACAACCTCTCAAGTGCAGCATCGAGCACAGGATCGGCGCCGCTGGAGTAAGGCAACGGGTTGGCAACCGGGATATCGGGACTTACGCCTTTGCCTTCCAGGATCTGCCCTTCCGCCTCAGGCCGAGCCACCGGCATCTGCAGCACCAGCCCACCCGGCATCACCTCGATCTGAGAGGCGAGCACATGCCCGCGGGTCGTCGAGCCAAACAGCGGGCCAATCCGTTCATGCTTGAAGCTCCAGGCGACCATTTCGCCGGCCGAACGCGTATGATGGTCGATCAGCATCGCGGCTCGCCCCCGGAAGGATCCGTTTCGGGGTGGCGGGGCTTGCCCGCCACTGCCACCGCGCCCGCGATAGACGAACGGTGCCGCACGCCCGCTGCCCTCGAGCAGGTTGAGCAGCGTCGCGGAATAGTCGGTGCCGCCGATCTTGCCGCGCATGTCGACGATGATGGCATCGAGCGGTTGCGATGTGAGCGGACCGAGATCGCTGGTGATCGTCGTTGCTGAGACGCGCTCGTCGCGGTCGCGCGTCGTCCACGGCAGTTTGCCCTCGGGCGACAGCCGAGCCATCGCCTGCAGGATCGGTCGCTGATCCATTTGCGCCCAGATGCGGAAGTAGCCGATGCGGCGGCCGCCGCGCTCGATGATCCGCGCGCTCTCCAGGGTCGCCTGCTCGAACGCATGCCGCGGGACAATTGCCATGACGGGCACCGCGATGCGCTCCATGGCGCTTTCAGCCGAGCGGCGAATACCGATGCTGGCAGTCGTCCCGACCTTGCCGCTGAATGACCGGATCGGATGATACGGCGCGCCGTCCACCTCAACGATCTCGTCGCCGGTCTTGAGGCCGGCGCGGCTTGCCGGCGATCCTTCGAGCAGCCCGTCGACGAAATGCCGGCGGTTGATCTCCGCAGTGAATGCACCGATGCCGGCAAAGTGCGGGCGATTGCCCCAGAATCGCTTGGCGATCAGCTCCTGCGCTCCGGGCGAACGCGGTGATAGATCAAGCAGGATATAATAGGAAGGTCGTCAGGCGTGTGGAGGTGGAGGTGAGACGCGCGCAGCTCCGCCAGCAGTGCATTGATGCGTTGCACGGCCTCTGCGGGCGTCGGAGCCGCAACGACGGATGCGCGCGTGGCATTGGCGCGTTCGATCCACTGCTCATGCGCAATCTGATCCGGATCGAAGTACTTCTTGTGCAGCGTCGAGACGACACGATCGAAGAGCTCGCCGGCGTCGAACGGCTCGAATGAAGGTGCGGCAACGGCCGCGCGCTGTGCCAGTTGCGCAGTGGTGAGCGCACTGTCCTGTGCTGGGGCCGGGACCGGAACGACCGCCAGTGCCAGCACAGCAATGACGCTCTGCAGGAGTGCGCGGCAATATTGTCTGTTAGTGACGCTCAACAGTCCCGACATTTGATGCCGTCCCGGCAACGCCATACCTCATCGATGCGAGCTGGATTTCGGAGTGCGTTTGTGGCGTGCGCAAGGCGCTGGCATTACAATGTTTTTAGGTGTCGCTTTAAACGGGCATGCCGGACTTTTGTTCCTTTGCAACCTTGTAATAGGCCCAGAGCATTCGAGCCGCGACGGCACGCCAAGGCCGCCAACGCTCGGCGATTTCGACCAGCTCCTGGGGGCTCGGCCGCGCCTTGAGATCCATGGCGAGTTGTGCTGCAACCTGCAGCGCGAGATCGCCGCCGGCGAAGGCGTCGGCGCGGCCAAGGCAGAACATGATGAAGACATCGGCCGTCCACGGCCCGATGCCGGTGATGCGGGTGAGCGCGGCGTGGATCTCTTCGTCCGTGAGCGCATCGAGTGCGTCGAGATCGAGACCTGTTGCCGAGAGCTCGTGCGCAATGGCCGAGAGAGTTTTGATTTTGCCGCGCGAGAGGCCGGCCTCGCGCAGCGCATCATCGGAGGTTCCGAGCAGCACGCGCGGCTCGAACGGCTGCACGGCGCGAAACGTGCGCTCCCAGATGGCGTTGGCCGAGGCGACCGAGACCTGCTGGCCGACGATGATGCGCGCCAGGCCCTCGAAGCCGGGCTCGCGCCGCCGGAGCGGTGGATCGCCCGCGCGCTCGTGCATTCGCCGGATGACTGGGCACTTGCGGCGGAGTGCGCGGATGCCTTCGCGGACATCGGCATCGGTGATGATGATGCGGGGCAGTGCACCTGTTTTGGGCACAAAGCGCGGGCGCAGAACGGCGGACGGCGGCGCAGATTGGGGCCCTGATGCAGGCGCTTTGGGCTTGCGCGCCTTTGCCGATGTTGCGTTGGCAGCTGGTGTGATTTCGGCCGGCTGTACCGCGCGCAAACTGACATGGTCCGCCCCCTTGCGGCTGGACGCGGTGGATCGGGTACGGCTTGCGGGCATCGACGGTCTCGGGCAGGTGTCACGACGGAAACTCTGAGGCGCACCATAGCGGACAGCATCGCGAAATGGCATCGGCGATGGGATTAGGCGGAAACAGTTCGGACGCGCGGGTTGATGTTGCCGCGCCAAGTGAGGCGGCGCAGCCCGTCTTGCGCTTCGCGCCGAGCCCCAATGGCGAGTTGCACCTCGGCCACGCGCTCTCGGCGCTGACGAATTGGGACATGGCCCGCCGGCTCGGCGGGCGTTTGCTGCTGCGCATCGAGGACATTGATCTCGGACGTACACGGCAACCGTTCGTCGATCAGATCTTCGAGGACCTTGAATGGCTCGGCATAACTTGGGAGCAGCCGGTGCGGCGGCAGTCGCAGCACTTCGCTGATTACGACGCCGCGGCGGCCACGCTTGCGGCAATGGGGCTGCTCTACCCGTGTTTCGCCACCCGCGCCGAGATCGAGGCGCACGCGACACCCGGTGCCGTCGATCCCGATGGCGCGCCGCTCTATCCGGGTCTCCATCGCGGTCTGTCGCGAGGCGAGATCGCCGAACGGCGAGCTGCCGGCGAACGACCGGCCATTCGGCTCGACATGGCGGCGGCCCTGGCAGCAGCCACTCGCCGCTCGCCGGGTACGCTGACCTTCCGCGCGATGGACGACGACCTCCACCTGACGGACCAGCCCGCCCATCCGGAGCGGTGGGGCGATGTCGTGATCCAGCGGAAAGACGTCCCGACCAGCTATCACCTCGCTGTGGTCGTCGATGACGCGCTGCAAGGCGTCACCCACGTGGTCCGAGGCGCCGACCTCCTAGCGGCGACCGACCTGCACCGGCTGTTGCAGGTGCTGCTTCGATTGCCGTCGCCCATCTACCACCACCACCGGTTGCTGCTGGGTGATGATGGCCGCAAGCTTGCCAAAAGCCGCCGCGACACCAGCCTGCGCGAGCTGAGAGTTCAGGGGCACACGGCCGACGATGTTCGCCGCCTGATCGGGCTGGCTGCGGCTCAGGCGGTTGATTGATCGGCGGATCTGGTGCTGCAAAGCTGCAACAGGCGCTACGACCGCACTTGCGCCACCATTTACAACCCTGCAGAAATAGATCGGTAATTTGTGTGTGGCGTGCTGCTGGTCGTGCGTCCCGAGATGATTCGGGGCGCGCTCGTTTCCAGCAGTCGGTCGAGTGGCTCGCCCGTGAAAAAGCAGAAGCCGGCCCGCAAGCGGGGCAATCCCGCGAAGCAGCGCGCGAAAAGCGCGGGCGGGTTGTCGCGTGCAACGACTGGGCAGCTCGACCCGCTGACGTCGCTGGCGCGAACCGCCGGCTCAAATGCGCCCGCCAAAACGCGCCATGCCGGCGTCTTGCTCAATCTGAGCCTGCCAAAGGCTCTTCCGAAGTCGCTGGCGAGCAGCGCGACTGCCCGGCTGTCTGAGGGGAAGTTGAACTCACACTCGGCGCGATCAAAATCGCAGGCAGTCGCGCGCGCCTTGCGGCAAGGCTACGCCTGGGAAGACCGCGAGGCGTTCGCGATCGTCTGCGCGCCGTTCCTGATCCTCGCACTGTGGTTCACCTACCAGCACACGATGCGCATGGCGCCCCTCGGTGCACCCGAGATCGCGATCCTGCGGGAAAGCGCTGCGCGGGTGCCCGTGATATCGATGGCGCCGCAGACACCGGTGGCGCCGACGATGGCAAAGCCGATCGAGATCACGCCCGCGCTGCCTGTTGCGCCGTCGATTTCACCTCTGACCGATGCAACAGTGGCTCCAGCGCCAGTCGCCATGGCCTCGCTGGATGACAAGATCCCGGAGCCCGCACCATTCGTGACAGAGGCGCCGGTCCCGCTGCCAGCGTTGGCCTCCATCATCCGGCCAATCGAGCCGCCTGCAGCACTGACGGCCTCGGGCAAGTCGGTACCAGTTCCTGAGGCTGCAACGCCCGCAGCTCCAACAGCGACACCTCGGTCGCCGCGCATCGCTGCAAAGCGCGCCCTGCCGTCGCTGGCGCTGATCGTTGCGCCACCGGCTGAGCCACTCGCACCGCTCGCTTCCATCATCGCTGAGCCGGCGGTGCCGCAGCTCTCGGCTGCCGCTCACCAGATGCAGCCCGACGCTTCACCAGCTACAGCACCACTGGCATCCCGCGACACCCTTGCCGACACGTTGCCATCATCCGGCACACAGCAGCTACAACAGCTTGCAGCACTCGCGCCCATGGCGCCGCCGGCCGCGCCCGAGGCCGCACCGGCCATCGCTTCGCTTCCTCCACCCGCTCAGCCTACTTTGCCACCGAACTCCTGCCACGCGCCACAAACGCTGTTCACTCCAGTGGCGGCGCGGGCTGTAGCGCGTCCGCAACCCCGCGACTTCGGCCTCGCGCTCGCCCGCGCGGCACGCGACCAGCTGTCGAGCGTCATCATCTACAACGCCAAGTACGCGCGCATCGGCTTTCCGAACGGCGATGTAGCCCCGCTGTTCGGCGTCTGCACCGATGTCATTGTGCGCGCCTACCGGACGCTCGGCGTCGACCTCCAGCAGCTGATTGCCGACACAAAATCCGGCCGCGGCGACCGCAACATCGATCACCGCCGCGTCGAAGTAATACGCCGCTTCCTCACGCTGCATGGCGAGACGCTGCCGGTCAGCGAGTTCGCGGAGGACTACCGTCCCGGCGACATCGTCACCTACTACCGGCCGCAGAATCGCTCTTCGACCGCGCACATAGCCATCGTGTCCGATATCCCGGCTCCGTCGGGCCGCTACATGATCGTGCACAACCGTGGCTGGGGCCCGCAGCTCGAGGACGCGCTATTCGTTGACAAGATGACGGGCCACTACCGGTTCGCTGGCGTCGGCCGCAAGGAGCCCGATACGGCGCCTGTCGGCGCAGCCCAGATCGCCAGCGCGACGCCCTGGGTTAAGGAGGCCAGGCTGCAGCTCACCCGCGCGGACGGAACCGAACCCTCGCAGCCCGTGAACCTTGCCGCGCGAGGAGCTGCGCAGGCGGCCCTCTGCCATCCCGGGCGCGGCGGGGTCGCGCTCGCAGCAGTACCTGCCGTTGCGCCGGCACCCGCACCGGCAGCCGCCGTGCCGGCAGGTCCCGCCGCGGCGGTCAAACCACCGGCAGCGAAGTCTCCTTCCAATGCTATGCAGAAGGCGGCAACTGGCGCTCGCGGCAAAGCCGGGCTGGGGCGCACCGTCGTAGCGGACGGAAACTCCTGAACCACGGCGCGGCAGCGCATCAGCGCCGCATCAGCCCGTAGGCCTCGAGCCCGGCGAGCATCAGCGATGCCGTCACCACGGCCAGCGCCGTCGAGATCGCAACCGAAGCTGAGACCGAAGCAACCGCCTTATCGTAGCGCGCGGCGAACAGGAACGCGTTGGCGCCGACCGGCATCGATACATAGATGACGAGCGTCGCAGCCCAGAGCGCCGGCAGCGCGAACACCTGTGTTGCCAGCACGAATGCAATCAGCGGATAGATCACCATCTTGAGCAGCAGGATCGCGCCGATCGTCGGCGCCTGGCCCTTGATCGCGTAGCCCGCGAGCGACATCCCGAGACCCAGCAGCGATACGGGCACCGCGGCTTGCGCAACACGCGCGATCACCTTCATGCCGAGATCCGGCAGCATCACGCCGCCGAAGCGGCAGGCGAGCCCCAACGCCATGGCGATGAGCAGCGGATTGGTTGCTACGTCGGCCACCACGCGACCGAGCGCGCGCAGCGACAGACCGCGCACACCCTTGCTCGCGATCGACATGTGCGTGGTGCCGAGAAGCCAGAGGAACAGCGTCTCGCACGTCGCGAGAAACGCCATCGGCGTTGCCGACTCTGGCCCAAACGCCGCCAGGATAATGGGGAAGCCCAACATGACGCCGTTCGAAAAGCAGACGCCCATGGCGATGGACGGTGCATCCTTGGCTGGGCGGCGAAGAACCCATCGCGCCGTCAGGACCGCCAGGAGCCACGCCGAGAGCACGGCCGCCCCGTACGTTGCAACGAGCCATACCGGCGACACCGGAAGCTCGCCGACCGACAGCATCGCGCGAAAGAGCAGCGCCGGCATCGCGACCTTGTAGCCAAGCTCCGAGACGAAGCGCGCGCCGCCGTCGGCCAGATAACGCGATTTGGCGGCGACGAAGCCGATCGCGATCAGGCCGAAGATCGGGGCAATCAGCTGGAGAATGTGGAGCATCGGTGGAGGGCGTGGCGGCGGGAGCCGTAGCGTATGCCAAGCTTCGCTGGCTGCTGGAAGGTCCCAAGCGTCGCGGCTGACCGGCTATGTCCAGACGGCTGGGCATCTCAGCTTCGCGGGCTTCGCTGTCGTGAAACTGCCCGACTTGATTTCAGCGGTACTCCGGCGTGCTCACAGCGCCGGCGCGCATAACAGCAGCGCATCAGTCTTTCAGCGCCAACGCCTCGCCCGTCTTGTGGCCCGCCTTCGGCTGGCCCAGGCGGATGATCTCCCAGTGGAGCTCCACGCAGGTCGCAGCCTTGACACGCGCACGCACGGTCTCGCCCAGTGTTTCGACGTCCTCGCCCGACGCATTCTGGTCGTTGATGAGAAAATTGCAGTGCATCTCGGAGACCTTCGCCCCTCCGACGCGGAAGCCGCGCATGCCGGCGGCATCGATGAGCTTCCAGGCGGAGTTTCCTTGCGGGTTCTTGAAAGTCGAGCCGCCGGTGCGCTCCCTGATCGGCTGGTTCTTCTCGCGATACTCAGCCACCTCGTCCATGGCCTTCAGGATGTCTTGCGGGTTGCCCGGCGTGCCCTGATAGATCGCTTCGGTGAAGATCCAATCCTCGGGAATTCCGCAGTGCCGGTAGGTGAACTTCATGTCGGCGAGTGAGAGCTCGTGGAGGGTACCCTGGCGATCCACGGCGCGAGCGTAGACCAGTACGTCCTTCGTCTCGGTGCCGTGCGCGCCGGCGTTCATGCGCAACGCGCCGCCAATAGACCCTGGAATGCCGCGATAGAACGCCAAGCCTGAGACACCCGCGTCAGCGGCTGCACGCGCGACCTTCATGTCCGGCACGGCCGTGCCGGCGCGAATGCGATGCTCCGGCTCCGCCTTCACATCGCCGAACCCGCGGCCGAGCCGAATGACGATGCCCGGCACACCGCCATCCCGCACCAGCAGGTTCGAGCCGAGCCCGATGACAAATACCGGAATCTCTTTGGGGATGCAGCGCAGCGCGTAGGCGAGATCGGCCTCGTCGGCAGGCGTGAACAACACCTCGGCCGGACCGCCGACGCGGAACCAGGTGATGTCGGCGAGGCTCGCGTTGGCGATCATGCGGCCCTTGAGCTCTGGCATGGCGGCCTTGAGGCGTGTCGCGAGATCGCTCATCGCGCGGTTCCGCCGACAATGTGCACGTTGTTGCCGCTCGCACTCGCTGCGAGCCACTCCGGCAACGCGTAGGCCCAGTCGGTGGAGTTGCCGGCGCCGAAGCAGAGCACCATGTCGCCGGTTCGCGCGAGTGACCGGATCGCGGGCGCGATGTCGCGTTCGCTCGCGACGACCGAGACCGACGGGTGTCCCGTTTTCCGGATGCCGTCAGCGAGCGCGCTGCTTGAGATGCCGTCGATAGGTTTCTCGCCGGCCGAATAGAGCGGCGCAACGATAACTGCGTCGGCATCATGAAAGCACTGGCTGAACTCGCCGAAGAGATCGCGCACACGCGTGTAGCGATGCGGCTCGCACACCGCGATGACGCGGCCCTTGAAACCACTGCGGGCGGCTTTCAGCACGGCGGCGATCTCCACGGGGTGGTGGCCGTAGTCGTCGTAGATCTCGACGCCGTTCCATGAGCCAGTCGGCTGGAAGCGGCGCTTCACGCCAGCGAAGCGGGCGAGCGAGTCCCGAATCGCCTCATCGGGCAAACCAGCCTCGGCGCAGACGGCGATCGCCGCCAGCGCGTTGAGTGCGTTGTGATCGCCGGGCACGGGTACGCGCCAGCCCTCGAGACGGCGCGCGCCGCCGACCATACGCTCGCCGAGCGCTGCATCAAAGATGGTGTTGCGGCCATCGACCTGCACTTGATGAAGCCGAAGGTCTGCATCAGCACTGGTGCCGTAGGTGAGAAGGCGACGGCCGTCGCGGCGCAGGTTGAGCCGATCGATCATCTCGCGCGCGACGGGGTGGTCGGTGCAGGTCACCGCGAGGCCGTAAAACGGGATATTGCGAAAGAACGTCTCGTACTCGTGGTGCATGTTCTCCACCGAGCCGAAGTAATCGAGGTGCTCCGGATCGATGTTGGTGACGACGCCGATCTGGGTCGGAATCTTGATGAAGGTGCCGTCGGACTCGTCCGCTTCGACGACCATCCACGGTCCCGCGCCGAGTCGCGCATTGGATCCCCAATCGTTGATGATGCCGCCGGTGATCACCGTCGGCTCGAGGCCGGTGTCCTTCAAGACGTGGGCGATGAGCGATGTGGTTGTTGTCTTGCCGTGTGTACCAGTCACCGAAATCGACGAATAAAGCCGCATCAGCTCGGCCAGGATCTCCGCGCGGCGGATGACGGGGATACCTTTTGCGCGGGCTGCCATCAGCTCTGGGTTGTCCGCCTTCACGGCCGTCGAGATCACGACATAGCGCGCGCCGACGAGGTTCACCGGATCGTGGCCGACAAAGACTCGAATGCCCTTGGTTCGGAGCCGCTTGACGTTGGCGCTGTCCTTCTGGTCGCTGCCCTGGACGGTGTACCCCTTGGCTCGGAGTATCTCGGCAATGGCACTCATGCCGATACCGCCGATGCCGAGAATGTGGAAGGCGCCGAGCTCGCCGGGCATTTGCATCAGTCGTACGTCCTTCTCATGTCAGCGAGCGCCGTCCCAGCAGGCCCTCGACCAGATCGGCAAGCCGGACAACAGCATCAGGGCGGCCTTGTGACTTGGCGGCGGCCGCTGCACGCTGCAGCGCCTCCGGGTCGGTCATCAGCCGCGCAATCTCTTGGGCGAGGCGCTCCGGCGACAGATCTTTCTGCTCGATACACCAGCAGCCCCCCGATTCGGCAAGACGCGAGGCGTTTTGCAGCTGGTCGTTGTCCAGGGCGTGCGGTAACGGCACCAGGATCGACGGGCGGCCCATCACGGTCAGCTCTGCCACGGAGGAGGCCCCCGCGCGCGCGATGACGAGATCGGCCGACGCCATGATCTCGGGCAGGTTCTTGAAAAACGGCGCGCAGTCGGCCGCGATATCTGCGCTGAGGTACGCCTCGCGGACGGCTCCGAGATCCTCCTCGCGGCACTGCTGGGTAACGTAGAGACGCTTGCGCTGCTCAGCCGGGAGCCGAACCAACGCCGGCGGTACTGCTTCGGAGAAAAAGCGGGCCCCTTGGCTACCCCCGAAGACCAGCACATGAAAGCGGTCGGAATCACCTGCTGCCCGGTAAGCGCGCGCCGACCAGTCGATCACGGTCTGGCGCACGGGGTTGCCTGTGAACTTCGCCTTGGCTTGAACGGCACCTTCGAGGAGTTTCGTTTTTTCGAACGAGGTCGCGACGACGCTGACCCGCGAGGACAGCATGCGATTGGCGCGACCGAGCACCGCGTTCTGCTCGTGCAGCGCCGACGGAATGCGCTTCATGCGTGCGGCGATCAGCGGCGGAAAGGTCGGATAGCCGCCGAATCCGATCACCGCTCCCGGCTTCACCCGCGCGAAGATCTTGGCGGCCGCACGCACGCCGCGCGCAAGCGCGACTGCGGTCTTGGCAGCCGCGACCGGCGACCGGCCAGCCAGCGTCGCAGACGGCACCTGGTAGACCTTGCGCGCTGGGAATCCTGTGCCATAGCGGTCACCGCGCATGTCGGTGATGAGATCGACCGCTATACCGCGCCGCCCGAGCTCCTCCGCCAATGCAAAGGCAGGAAATAGGTGGCCTCCCGTGCCGCCGGCCGCCAGCATGACGCTCGGTGCTTGTTGCCCGGCCTCAACCACACAAGTTCTCCGCTGTCTTCAGTCTCTGGTTTAGACCTCGATGGGCCCGCTGCGTGAGCGAACCTGCGGCCGCTTCGCATGGGCCGCATCGGGCCGCCGGCGCATCAACGCCAGCAGGAAGCCCATCGTCAAGGCGGAGGACACCAATGACGAGCCGCCGTAGGAAATAAACGGCAGCGTCATGCCCTTGGCCGGGAATATCCCGACATTCACGCCCATGTTGATCAGGGCCTGGACCAGCAGCATGAGGGAGAGCCCGGCAATGCCGAGCTTGGCAAAGAGATCGGGTTCGCTCCTCATGCGCACCCAGGCCCGGACGAAGAGCAGCGCGAAGAGGCCAAGCAGGGCCAGGCACGCAAGCGCGCCGTACTCCTCCGCAAGCACCGCGAAGATGAAGTCGGTGTGCGCGTCAGGGAGCACTGTCTTGATCGTTCCCTGTCCCGGCCCACGGCCCATGAGCCCACCTTCGTTGAACGACTGCAGCGCGCGATCGACCTGGAAGGTGTCGCCCGTCGAGGGGTCGATGAACCGGCCGATGCGCTGGCGTACGTGATCAAACGTCAGATAGGCGAACACGAGACTGGCACAGCCGACACCCGCGAGTGCGCCTGCAAACAGCACCGGATGGCCGGAGAGAAACAGCATGGTGCCCCAGATCACCAGGAGCAGAACCATTTGCCCGACATCGGGTTGGCTGAGCAGCAGCAGCGAGAACACGGCCAGAAGCCCAATCGCAATCGGCATGGCGGGCATCTCAGTGCGCTCGCGGCTTTCCGCCATCAACCACGCGGAGAGAACGATGAATCCAGGTTTGGCGAGCTCCGACGGCTGGAGCGAAAGGCCGCCGATGACCACCCAGCGTTTGGCGCCATTGATTTCGGGCGCTGAGATGCTGATCGAAACCATCAGCCCGAAGCCGACCGCGACGATCAGCAGCGCGGCGCGCCGGACTTCCCGCGGCAAAAGCATGGAGGCAGCGAGCATGGCGATTGCGCCAGCCCCCATGAAGACTAGGTGTCGGCCTGTGAAATGATAAACCGGCAGCCCCTTTTTCAAGGCAACTGCGGGGCTCGCCGCGAGCGAGAGCACGAAGCCCACTCCGATCAAAACGACGACCAGGGCGAGCATCGCCTTGTCGATCGTGTACCACCACTCGCTGAAAACGCTGCGGTCTGCGCGCGTGAAGCTCATGTCTCGACTCCGCGAGGCTGCTGGATCACTCCTGGAATCGCCGCAACTAACGATCGAAATGCGTCACCACGCCGGTCGAACCCTCTGAACTGGTCATAGCTGGCACACGCCGGAGACAGCAGCACAACGGGCTCTTCCCCCGTTGATCTGCTGGCATCATCGGTGGCCGCTTTGGTCGCTATATCAAGCGTGCCGCAGAGCTGAAAAGCGACCCTGCCATTGAGCGTCCCTGCAAATTCGCTGCTCGCTTCACCGATCAGATAGGCCTTGCTGATGCGCGGGAAGAAAGACGCAAGCGAGGTGATGCCGCCTTCCTTTGCGCGCCCGCCCAGAATCCAAAAGATGTCGCGCGGCCACGATGCGAGCGCTTTCTCGGTCGAGTCAGCGTTGGTCGCCTTGGAGTCGTTGATGAAAAGAACTTTGCCCAGGCGGCCAACTTCCTCCATGCGATGGGCGAGACCCCGATAGGAGCGCAGGCTCGCGGCGAGCTTCAATGGCCACCAGACCTGGACGTGATCGCTGCCCGAGCGCGTCGCATCGATCCAGTCTTGCAAGGCGCGCAAGGCCGCAAGCGCCGCCAGCGCGTTCTGCATGTTGTGACGGCCGCGAAGCGTGCCGATACCTTCCAGCGTCGCGATCTCAGTGCTGGCAGCATGGTTTGCATGTTGCTCGTGAACGAACATCGACGAGCCGATCGCATAGAGACGCGGGACGACCGCGGCGCCCTTGCCGGTCGTAAAAGGATAGACGTTCGCACCCCTGTCCTCGAGGCGTTCCAGGATCGCGCGCACGTGGCTGTCCTCGACGCCGATGGCGACCATCTCGGCGCCATCGACGAGCCGCGCCTTGATCGCGGCGTAATTACGCATCGCGAGATCGGGATCGCTGGCGGGTCCGTGGCGGTCGAGATGATCCGGTGAGATGTTGAGCAGAACACCGACCGTCGGTTTGAGCGAAGGCGTCAAGTCGATTTGAAACGACGACATCTCGATGACATGGAAGCGATTGCGGGCGGGCGGCTCGAGGGTCAGGATGGCCTGGCCGATGTTGCCGCCCATCTGCACGTCGCATCCGAGCGTCTCCAGAAGATGGGCAACGAGTGCCGTTGTGGTCGACTTGCCGTTGGTGCCGGTGATGGCGATGAACGGGCTGTCCGGGCAGGCTCGTTCGCGCTCGCGGCAGAAGAGCTCGATGTCGCCGATTACCTCGACGCCGGCTGTCAGCGCGAGTTTCACCGTCCAGTGCGGCTGAGGATGGGTCAGAGGTACGCCTGGAGCCAGCACCAGTGCCGCGATTGAGGACCAATCGGCAACATTGAGGTCGGCGAGCGGCACGCCAGCTTTGGCAGCGGCCTCGCGCGATGCCAATCCGTCGTCCCACGCGGACACGTCACTGCCACCCGCCATGAGGGCAAGCGCCGTCGCAATGCCCGAGGCGCCGAGGCCGAACACGGCAACACGCCGCCCGGCAAATGTGGTGACCCGAATCATGACCGCGAAGCATAGCCGAGTTGGCTTCAGCGGTCAGTGCCTGGCCTGGCTCAGCATCCGCGGCTCGTTGGAGGCTGGTGCCCTGTTCAGGCCGCGACGACACTCGGCGCGGGGCTGACCTCGACTTTGACCGGCCGTGCGCCGCCGAATAGCGTTCCCTGACCGAAGAGGACCCCGAAGCCGAGCAGCTTGCCCATCGTCAGCTCGTCGTCGATCTGGCCGACGATCACGGCCAGGCCCTCGTTGGCCAAATGGCGGCAGATATCGGCTGAGGCGATGGGGCCGTCCGGGGTCGGCAGCCCTTGCAGGAACACGGACGCATCGAGCTTCACGTACTCGAAGCCATGGGCTTTGAGCCCGGTGAAATCCATGTCCAGATCAGTGACCGAATCGAGGGCGAACCGAACGCCGATCTCGGCCATCGTCAGGATCGCGTCCCAGTGCGCATCGGTGAAGTGGCGCGCGTCTGCCTGCGCGAACGTCAGAACGAGGCGATTTGGCAGCGTTTCCTGCTCGCCCAGGATAGCCTCGAACGTGTCGAGAAAGCTGTCATCGGTGAGCGACTCGCCCGACAGGCTGGAGAACAGAGAGGCGCCGGTTCCCCGCGCCTTGAGGCGCTCTGCCACGCGCGCGGCGCGGGTTAGTTTGGTCTGGTCGATACGCACCAGCAAGCCCGTGCCTGTCGCAATGCTGAGGTAGTCCGAGACGCTGAGGCTTTCGCCGTCCGCCGACTGCAGCCGAATGGCGACCTCGAAATGGCGCGCCTTGCGGTCATCGAGGCCGTGGATCGGATCCAGGAACACTTCGATACGCTCGGCGGCAACGGCTTCGGTCAGCTCAGCGAGCCGGCTGTAGGATGACGAATTCTTCGAACTGCGGCTGACCTTACCTTCTTGGGGTCCGGATGAGCCAGGGCTTGACGATGATCCTGGCGCCGGGTCAGGCCTTTTGCCAGTGGCGCCACTGGAAGCCTTTTGGCCCTCGGCTCCAGGCGGCTTGCGCATGATCTCAGCGGTGACCTTCAGTGCCGACAGCGAGGCTTCGATCGACTGCTCGACCTTGGCGAGTGGAGCATCGGACGGCAATTTCGAGGCCGGTTCGCTTGCCATTGCGGATGTTGATTGGCCCGGTTTCGACTCGTTCAGCTGGACGGCGAGCTGCTCAATGAGCGTTTGCATCGCCTGGAGCTCCTGCTCGCTGGTCGTTGACGCTGCCGTTGACGCATCCGGGACCGCCGCAGGTTTTGGGAGCCTGTCCGCTGCAGCAGGTTCCGCCACACCGCCAAGCGTCGTGTCCTGTCTGGTATTTCGCTCCAGATCGATAGGTAGGATCAATTCGCGCACGGCGCCCGGGCGCAGGTCCCAATAGGAGGAGATTGGCTGCCCTGGACCATCTGCCGGCAATGCAGCGGAATCGGCCGGGGACTGCAACGGCAGTGGCTGCCCGATGCTCGCACGAGGGGGAAGGGGGGGCGGAAGGTTTGCCAGTGGAGCCCGGACCTCCCCGCGTGCCAGCGTTGCCGCAGCGGGAACGGATGCCGTTTGATCATCTGCTGGCGCGTCCTGGCGTTCGGCAGGTCGCGAGTCGGGAGCGGAAGCTGGCGCCGGCTTTTGATTCCGCGGAAGTGCGGCATGTTCAGGCTGTATGGTCGGCAAAGTCGGAGGTGACTGCGCCGGTGTGGGTGCCAGTCCCGCTGCCTCGGAACGCGCCGGTCGCACTGCGCCTGCTCCCGCCGATTGCTTGACACGCAACGCATTCAGCCGGGCTATCTCCTCCCGCAGGGCTACAATCGACTGGCCGCGCCGATGCACCGAGTGCAAAGCGATCAGCAGGCCGCCGACCAGGCCACCTGTCAGCATCGACATTATAATCGGTTGAGCTAGCTGCAAGAACAGCGCCAGCGTAACGGCGACGGCCACCAGCGGCACGGTGAACAGAACCATGAGTTCCCGGCCTTGCGCCGTTCGCCGGCCTGCGTCCCTGGCCTTTTGCGGCGGTTTCAGTGCAGGCGATGTTTGTGACTGTTCCATCCGTTCACAACCCAGGTGATTCGATCAGCGATCATGGTCGCGTCTCGGGACCACGGGGTGCAACGGCACGATCCGGACTTTCACCAGATTTCACGAGGGAACAACGTCGACATCTCTTCCAGATGTTGCCCGGTTGCGGCACTCTGGATTGAAGTGAGCACAACGAAGAAATGGCGGCCATCGGGCCGCCATTTCATTGAAGCTCGGCGCTTTAGGCTGTTGCTGCCAGCACCTTGCGTATCCGATCGGTGATGTCGGCGATGTCACTCTCGGTTGCGATCAGCGGCGGCGCCACGATCAGTGTGTCACCCGTAACACGGCAGTAGAGATCGAACTCGTGATACATGCGCTCTATCGCCTCGTATCCGCGGGCAGCCGGTTTTCCGGGAATCGATTCGAGATCGATGCCGCACATCATGCCGATGGGGCGGATGTCGACGATGTGCGGCGCGCCCTTCAGCGACAGCATGGCGTCGGCGAACTTCGATTCCAGCGCTTTCGCGCGCTCGAAAAGCCCTTCCTCCTTGTAGATCTCGAGCGTGGCGAGGCCCGCCGCGACCGCGAGGGGGTGGCCTGAGTACGTATAGCCATGGAATAGCTCCACCATGTGCTCGGGCCCGTTCATATGGGCTTCGTAGATGCCTTTCCTGACGAGCACACCGGACATAGGAGCGGCGGCATTGGTCACGCCCTTGGCGAACGTGATCATGTCGGGAACGATGCCGTAGCGCTCGGACGCAAAGCAGGTACCGAGGCGGCCGAAGCCGGTGATCACTTCGTCGAAGATCAGCAGGATGCCGTGGTCGGCGGTGATTTTGCGCAAGCGCTCGAGATAGCCCTTCGGCGGTGGCACGCAGCCGGTCGATCCAGCTACCGGCTCCACGATCACGGCAGCAATTGTCGACGCATCGTGCAGCGTGATCAGCGACAGCAAGCTGTCGGCCAACTCAGCGCCCCACTCGGGCTCCTGATTGGAATATGCCTGTTTGGCGCGGTTGTATGTCGTCGGCAGATGATCGACGCCGTGCAGCATATTGCCGAACATCTTGCGATTGGCGACGATGCCGCCAACTGAGATGCCGCCGAATCCGACCCCGTGATAGCCGCGTTCGCGGCCGATGAAGCGGGTCCGCTGGCCCTCGCCACGATTCCGGTGATACGCGAGCGCGACCTTAAGCGCTGTGTCGACGGCCTCGGAGCCCGAGTTGGCGAAGAGGCAGTAATCGAGGTCGCCAGGCGCCAGCAGCGTCAATTTGGATGATAGCTCGAAGACGCCGGGATGCGCGTACTGAAACGGCGGGGAGAAATCGAGCTCTTCGGCGGCCTTTTTGATGGCCTCGACAATCGGGCGGCGGCCATGGCCTGCGTTCACGCAGAAGAGGCCCGAGGTCGCGTCGATGATCTTGCGATTGTCGGGTGTGAAGTAGTGCATGTCCTTGGCGCCGGAAAAGAGACGCGGACGCTTCTTGAACGCCCGATTGGGCGTGAACGGCAGCCAATAAGGCTCGAGCTCGTTGGGCTTCATATCGAGTGGGGCCATGCACATCCTCCAATGGTTCCTGCGCGTTTTGCGGCGAACATAGCAGGCACGACCCGCAGCGGAAAGGCGTGTTTGCCCGACAAGGCGGGATCAATCCGACGCGACCTTGCGCGTGCACGAGGGCAGTGCTCGGTCCAGCGGACGATTGACGGCGGCTGATCAGCGTCCGATCCTCATCCGGCGGCCGGACGGAGGCAGATGATGACCCAGCTCTTGTTTCAGAACTTCGAGTTGCTCGATCCGGAGCACGATGAGCTTCGGGGCGGCTACCAGTTGCTTGTCGAGGACGGGACAATCAGAGAGGTCTCCGACAAGCCGATCAAGGCCGACAATGCTGCGGTGATCAACTGCGGCGGTGGCACGCTGATGCCTGGACTGATCGATTCCCACGTGCATGTGACGCTGTCCGAGGTTTACCTTCGCCGGCTCGAGAACATCCCGCTGACACTGATGACGGCTCGCGCTATCGACTTGATGCGCGCCATGCTGGACCGCGGATTCACGACAGTGCGCGATACCGGCGGCGCTGACTGGGGCATCAAGGCTGCGGTGGATGAAGGCCTGGTGGCCGGCCCCCGCATTTTCATAGCGGGACGTGCGATCGGTCCGACGGGAGGGCACAGCGACGGGAGACGCCGGACCGACAATGGTGGCGGTTGCTTCTGCTGCAATGCACTGAAGTTCACGATGGAGGTTTCCGACGGCGCCGACAATGTTCGCCGCTCGGCCCGCGAGCAGATGCGGCAAGGCGTCGATCAGATCAAGATCATGATGTCAGGGGGCGTCGCGAGCCCTTACGATCCGCTCGACAGCATGCAGTTCTCGGAGAGCGAGGTTGCGGCAGCGGTCGAGGAAGCGCGCGCCTTCGGCCGTTATGTTTGTGCCCATGCCTACACGCCGCAGGCCATCACGCGCGCGGCCAACGGCGGCGTTCGGACGATCGAGCACGGCAATCTGATCGACGAAGCCTCGGCGAAGCTGATGGCCTCTAAGGGGATGTTCTTGGTCGCGAACCTGGTCGCCTACTATGCGATGCGCGAGCGCGCGCGCGAGTTCGGCATGATCGGCGAGATGCTCGAGAAGAACGAGCTGGTGATCGACGGCGGTCTCAAGTCGCTCGAGATCTGCAAGCGCGCCGGGGTCCCGGTGGCCTATGGCACGGATCTGCTCGGCCAACTGCAGATCGATCAAAGTCGCGAGTTCCTGCTCCGCTCCGAGGTGCAGAAGCCGATCGAGATCATTCGTGCCGCGACACTCATCGGCGCCAAGGTTGTTCGACAGGAGGGCAAGCTAGGCTGCATCAAGGCCGGCGCCCACGCCGACCTCATCGTCGTCAACGGCAATCCGCTCAAGAACCTTGGGCTCTTTCAGGAGCGAGGAAAGCATTTGCCGCTCATCATGAAGGCAGGCAAGCTCCACAAGAATCTCCTCTCCTGATCCTGCAAGGTAACCAAAGGTGGAAGGCCGCGGTGCATGACTGAGACTGTCGGAGGCACAATGAGCCCGGTCTCAGATGCTGCCAGCGCCCGGTGGCGCTCCCTCTCGCGTCGCGCGGGCTGGATCGGCATGCGAGCGATGGCCACGCTCGCCCTCGGCTACATCCTGGTGCCTTTGTTCTTCGTGACCTGGCTGTCGTTCTTCGCGCAAGAGATCCCGTCATTCCCGCCCGAGGGCTACTCGTTGCGGTGGTTCGCGGCCATTCCCGGCAACGACCGCTTCATCTCCGGCTTCATTCTCAGTCTGCAAGTCGGTGTCGTTGCGACGCTGATCGGTCTCGCGGTTGGTGTGCCGGCAGCCTTATGCTTGGTGCGCCTGCACTTCCGCGGTCGCGAGGGCTTGAACAGCCTTCTACTCTTGCCCCTGGTGGTTCCGGGCATCGTGCTCGGCATGGCAATCTACGTGTTTCATGTCGAGACGGAGATTCACACCGGCCTGCGCGTCCTGGGATCGCTCGGCGGTCTGATTGCGGGCCACGTGCTGGTCGTCATCCCGTGGACGGTGCGGCTGGTCACAGCAAGTCTTGCGGGTCTCGACAGATCGATCGAAGAGGCCGCCCAGAGCCTTGGCGCCGATCGCTGGACGACATTCCGCCGCGTCACCCTTCCATCGATCCTTCCGGGCATCGTCGCGGCGGCATTGTTCGGCTTCGTCTCGTCTTTCGGCAATTTGGAGATGAGCCTTTTTCTTGTCGGCCCTGGGCGCACGACGCTGCCGATTGCAATCCTTCAGTATCTCGAATGGAAGATCGACCCGACGATTGCCGCCGTCTCCGTGCTGCAGATTCTGCTCATCGGCGGTGCGATGCTGCTCACCGATCGCTTTGTCAAAATTTCGCGGGTGGTTTGAGATGGCACGTCTCGAGCTCGAAAGCGTAACGAAGCGCTACGGCGACTTCCATGCGGTCAAGAACGTCACTCTGTCGATTTCGGATGCGGAATTCCTGGTCCTGCTCGGCCCATCGGGATGCGGCAAGACAACGACATTGCGCATCGTGGCGGGATTCATCGAACCAACAACCGGCAAGGTGAGGCTCGGCGGGCGCGACGTGACTGAGCTCCCGCCCTGGAAGCGGAACGCTGGCCTCGTGTTTCAGAGCTACGCACTCTTCCCGCACCTGACAGCTGCCGAGAACGTCGCGTTCGGCCTCGAAATGCGGAAGGTCCCGGCAAGCGAGATTGCCAGCCGCGTGGCCGAGGCGCTGCGGCTCGTGCGGCTTGGCCATTTGGGCGACCGGCTGCCGCGACAGCTATCTGGTGGCCAGCAGCAGCGTGTGGCGCTTGCGCGCGCATTGGTCTTCAAGCCGGATGTTCTGCTGCTGGATGAGCCGCTGTCCAATCTGGACGCGAAGCTCCGTCAGGACGTACGCATCGAGATCCGTGAGCTGCAGCGGCAGCTTGGCCTGACCACGATCATGGTCACGCACGATCAGGAGGAGGCGCTGACCATGGCCGACCGGCTGGTGGTGATGAACGAAGGCGCCATCAGCCAGATCGGCACGCAGCAGGATCTCTACGAGCGCCCGGCGGACCGTTTCGTTGCAGGTTTCGTCGGCCGATCGAACTTCATCGACGGCGAGGTTGTGTTGCCCGGTCAGTTCGCCAGCGCTGGCGGAGTGCAGATACGATGCACGGGCGGTGCTCGCGGCCCTGCCGCCCTGGCGCTCAGGCCCGAACGCATCTCAATTGGAACAGCGGAAGCGTTGTCGGGCATGGACAATGCCGTTTCGGGCGTTGTGGAGTTCGTCTCGTATCTGGGCGCGAGCCTTGATGTGCACGTGCGACTTTCGCCGAAGGAGCGCGTGATCGCGCAACTGGCCAACCGCGCCGACGGGCGGGAGCCAAAACCGGGTGACCGGGTCACTGTTGGCTGGCTCGCGAGCAATGGCGCGCTGTTTCAATCCACGACACAACTGGAAGCCGAGGTCACGAACTGACAGACTGTACGTTCCATCCGTCCAAAACCTGAGGAGGCGTTATGACAATGCGCTCACCCACCGCTCACACAGCTCTTTCCCGCCGCCAAGCCTTGCAGGGTGCCGCAGGCCTAGCGGCGTTGATCGGCACGGGGACCAGTGCAAATGCCCAGTCGAAAGGCAAGATCGTCGTCGGAACGTGGGGCGGCGATTACGCCAAGCTGCTCAACAAGAACATCGAGCAACCGCACCTGATCTCGAAAGGTTGGGAAGTCGTTCAGGATCAGGCCGGCGATCCGCAGCGCCGCTCCAAGATGCTTGCCGAAGCGCGCCTTCCGCGCGGAACTTCGGACCTGCAAGGACTTTCCGCCGTCAACATGTACCAGATGCACGACGCTGGCGTGGTCGACAAGATCGACTACGGCAAGCTGAAGAACGCGGGCCACCTGCTGCCGTCGATGAAGTATCCATATGGCGTCGGTCACATTTACTCGGGCAAGGTTGTCGTCCACAACGACAAGGTCCTGCCGACGGCGCCCAAGAGCTATAAGGAGACGTTCGACCCCAAGCACGGCAACAAGCTGGCCATTATCGATATCCAGTACCAGTACACGTTGGTCTGCGCGGCGCTGGCGGCGGGCGGCAAGGTCGGCGATCTCGAGCCGGGCAAGAAGCTCTTGCTCGAATGCAAGAAGGCCGGAATGCGCATCTACCCGACCAACGAGGCGTTTGCGCAAGGGCTGAAGGCCGACGAGTTCGGCGTCGGTGTCATGTGGAAGGCACGGGTCGTCCAGTGGCAGAACGCCGGCATCAATGTGAAGGCGATCACCCCCACGGAAGGCGCGCTCGCGTATGTTTCGGGGTTCGTCATCAACAAGAACGCGCCGAACAAGGACGGCGCATATGCCTACATCGATGCCATGCTGGAGAAGAGCGCACAGGAAGCGTTCGCGGTCGACATGGGATACAATCCAACCGTGACCAATGCCGTCGTCGCCCCCGATCTCAATCAGCGGATCGGCTTCACCGAGGACGAGATCAAGAAGCTCGTCGATCTGGACTACGACTACATGAACAAGAATGACGTGGCGCTCAAGGACTGGTGGGACAAGGAGCTCAAGAGCTGACGCCCTGACAGGCGGGCCGCAAGCGTGGCGCAATCACAAGCACAGGGAGCAGGGGCCGGCCGGCATCTCGATGATCGCCAGCAGGCCTCACTTCTGTCGGCCGGCTCGCTCATCGGACCGGCGACGGTGATCGTGGTCATCGGCCTGCTGCTGCCGATCGCCATCCTGTTCCGCTACAGCCTCAATCAGTTCAAGCCCCGCGTCATGATGGTCGAGGCGTTCACGGCGGAGAACTACATTCGATTCTTCACGGATCCTTTCTACATCAACATTTTTCTGACGACGCTGCGCGTGGCTTTGATTTGCACGGCGGTCTGCCTGCTGCTCGGGTTTCCGCTGGCCTACGTGCTGGCGCGGACCGAGACGCGATACAAGAACTTGCTCATCATGCTGGTCGTTTTGCCGCTTTTTGTCGGCAACGCCGTGCGTGCAGCAGGCTGGATGACGCTTTTCGGTTCGAAAGGCTTCCTGAACGTGTCGCTCATGAAGCTCGGCGTCATCTCCGAGCCGTTGCAGATCATGTTCACGGAAGGTGCGGTGATCGCGGGCATCATTGCGGTGAACTTGCCCTACATGGTGCTGACATTGCAAAGCGTGATCGAAGGAATTGCGCGCAATGTGGAGGAGGCGGCGTTCTCGCTCGGCGCCGGTCCCGTCGCCATGTTCAGACGCGTGCTCTGGCCGCTGGCGCTTCCGGGCATCATCGCGGGCACGATCCTGACGTTCATTCTTGGGATGAATGCCTATGCGACTCCGGTCCTGCTGGGCGGACCGAAGTTCAAGATGATGGGACCTCTCGTCTACGGCCAGTTTCAGCTCAACAACTGGCCATTCGGCGCCGCCATCGCCTTCATTCTGATGGCGGCAACGCTCATACTGACGGCAACGGCCAACATCATTGTGCAGCGGCGATACCGAAGGTGACTGAGGTCGGGGGCGCGTTCAGCCGAGCAGCTCGGCCAGGCGGGGACTGAGGCCGATCGTCTCGATTGCCGCCGGGCGCGAAGCAGCGACGCTGGCCGAATGAGCCCGCGGCGTTGCCAGCTGCTCAGCCGCTTTCAACGAGACCGCCAAGCAGTCGATCACAGGCACGGGAACGCGATCGGCGATCCGGCTCGCGAGGCCGACAAGTCCGGCGCCGCCAAGGATGACCGAGGAAGCTCCATGCTCGACTGCGCAGGTCCGGCAGGCATCGGCCAGCAGGCCGAGGGCGCGCTCCGGATCACGGGCGATGTCGGCACCGGTCGGCGCGACGGTCTCGATCGCTGCCAGCTTGTCGGCGAGGCCGATGAGTGACACGAACTCGCGCAGCATGGGTCCCCAACGCTCGCCGCCGGTGACGATCGCGAACTTGCCGCCGAGCGCGGCGGCCGCCTGGCATGATGCCTCGGCCATGCCGACGATAGGCTGCGGCGCGATCTCCTTCAGGGCCTGCAGCGCCGGGTCACCGAAACACGCAAGGAGGACAACATCGGCATCGCTGCCGTGCTCGGCGTAGGCATCGAGGACCGCGTGTCCGGCGATGGCGTAGGTTGCGCGACTCGCGACATAGCGGCCGCCGATGCGGCCGGTCACGGCGACGAGCTCTGTCGTGGGCGCGGCGAGCTTGCGCGCCTCGGAGAGCACGAGGTCGGTGATCGACTGCGTCGTGTTCGGATTGATCATCAAGAGCTTCATGGGCATTTCTCCGCGGACACGACAAACTGAGCTCAGCGCGCCGCGGCAGGCGTGGCAGTTCGCGGATCAACGGTCTCCGAGACGCGATTGCAGCGCACCAGACGGCCGCTGCCGAGCGCCAAGGCGTCCGGCACACCGCTTCGGCATACTTCGGCCGCGAGCGTGCAGCGCGGCGCGAATGCGCAGCCGGGCGGCAGATTGGCGAGATCGGGCGGGCTTCCCGGAATGGCGGGGAGGCGCCGGCCGCTGAGCCGTCCGCCGTGTGCGCGTGTGGATAAGAGCCCAATCGTATAGGGATGCCGCGGTTCGCGGATCACATCGCGCACAGGCCCGATCTCGACGATGCGGCCCGCGTACATGACGGCAATCCGGTCCGCGACTTCCACCGCGACGGAAATGTCGTGCGTCACGAAGATTACCGAGAGTCCGAGCTCACGTTGCAGCTCGCGCAGCAGCAGCAGGATCTGCACCTGTACGGTGGCATCGAGCGCGGTCGTCGGCTCATCGGCCAGCAGAATTTTCGGCCGGCTCGCCAGGGCGAGTGCGATCATGGCCCGCTGGCGCATACCGCCCGACATTTCATGCGGGTAGGCCTCGAGACGGCGTTCGGGGCTTGGAATTCGCACACGCTGCAGTGCTTCGAGTGCCCGCTGATGTGCAATCGCCTTCGAGACCGGCTCGTGCTTCTGGATTGCCTCGATGATCTGGCTGCCGACCGTATAGACGGGGTCCATGGCCAACATCGGCTCCTGGAAGATCATCGACACGGTCTTGCCGCGGAAGTCTTCCAGCGCGCGGCCTGAAAGGGCCATGACGTCGATGTCATCGGCGCGGATCTGGCCGACGGTCCGCGACCGCGACGGCGAGTGGAGCCGCAGGATCGAGCGCAGCGTCACGCTCTTGCCGGATCCCGACTCTCCGAGCAGCGCCACCACCTCGCCTTTGGCGAGCGAGAGATCGACGCTGTCCAGCGCCCGCACCGGCTTCGGACCACCGGTGAAGGTGACCGTCAGTCCCTTGATGTCGAGCATTGGCTCGCGCTGCGGATTGCTCATGACGCAACACCCGCGTTCGTGGCGCCGGCAAGCGCATGTCCAGAGGCCGGGTTGGGAATATGGCAAGCGGCCCGGTGACCTTGACCTACGTCGTAGAGCACCGGCTCACGGGCCTTGCACACGGCTTCTGCAAACGCGCAGCGCGTATGGAAACGGCAACCCGGCGGCGGATCGATAGGATTGGGCGGATCGCCCGCCAGCGGCGCCTTCTCCGACCTGCGATCGGGGTCCATGGACAGCATCGAGCCGAGCAGAGCTTGGCTGTAAGGGTGCCGCCCGCCGCCATAGAGCGCCTCGGTGGGTCCGATCTCCGCGACCTTGCCGAGGTACATCACCATGACGCGGCTCGCGACGAAGCGGACGACCTCGAGATCATGGCTGATGAAAATGTAGGTCAGTCCGATGTCCTCCTTGAGATCGAGCAGCAGATTGAGCACCTGCGCCTCGACCGACTTGTCCAGCGCCGAGACGGCTTCGTCGAGAATGATCACGCGCGGCTCGAGGGCCAAGGCACGGGCAATGTTGACACGCTGGCGCTGGCCGCCGGAGAGCTCGTGCGGATAGCGCCCGGCAAAGCGCATGGGATCGAGCCCGACTCGATCCAGAAGCCGGCGCGCGCGGCGGATGGCTTCGCTGCCCGCCAGGCCGTGCACGCTGGGGCCGTAGGCAATCGATTCCTCGACAGTGAGCCGCGGATTGAGCGAGGCATAGCTGTCCTGGAACACCCTCTGCACCTTCGAGCGGAATTCTCGCAGCGACAGCTTGCCGGCGCCTGGAGCGACCCCATCGAGCAGGATCGAGCCGCTGTTCGAGCGGATGAGGTGCATGATGAGCCGCGCGGTGGTGGATTTCCCGCACCCTGACTCGCCGACGATGCCGAGCGTC
>CAZCQH010000013.1:12320-112384 GCA_964500805.1 uncultured Hyphomicrobiaceae bacterium | reverse complement strand
ACACTTTCAGTCAACCGCACCGGCCCTCGCCTGAGCTAACGGGACAGGGACGGCCTTTGGTGATGGATCGTGGCGGAAGGTAATACCCGGACGGGATATTCTAAAGGCGTTTGTTTCCGATCAGCGCTTGGACATTTCTTACGATGCTCTGCGCAATTTGGTCGTGAGCCGAATGGTAGATGCCGGATTTCAACCCGGAGGGATGAAGGCGGTGATCAATCAGATCGTCGAACAAAGCAATGTAGCGGTGCACAGGTAAGGCGGAGGGTGTACGGGGGCTTTCGACAGCTCTGGCGTCGCGAAGCAAACATGCCCGCTCCTGCCTAGCCACGCCCACTCGCACTTATCGCGACAGCTCGCACCGAAGCGCGTGCCCCATCGCGTCATCTGACTCCACTCACCCCGCCCCGCACAACACTCCACCCCATCGAGCCAAGGCACGCGGCACTGAGGACGAGGTTGCCGCCGGTGCGCTCGGCGCGACGGAGCCGACGCAAGAGGCTGAGGAAAACTAGCTCGCGTGTGCACATTGCCGGGTGTCGTGATGCAAAATGCAGGTGATTCGCATTCCACACTGGCTGGCCGAGTGTGGATCAGCAAAATGCCACGTGGAGCCCCATGTCTCGCAGCAATCAGACCGACCTCTTTGGCACGCAGGCCGATCTGTTCGGACCGCCGCCGAAGCAGTCCTACGCGCCGTCGCTGGAAAAGGTACGCGCCGAGGTGAATAAAGTTCTGGAGAAAGCCCGCATCGCCAGGGAGATGCCGTGGACCGCGAAAGAGGTCGCCTTCTGGAAGACCGTCTTTCCGCAGATGACCAAATGGCTGCCGGAAGAAGAGGCCGCGCAACTCCGATCCGCTTTCCTCGAGGAAATCACCAGGCTCGAGGTGCAGTCGATCGATGATGCCTCTCGAGTTCGTGAAGCACCGCAGCGCAGGAAGAAGTCCGCTTCTGCTTAGGGCGGAACACTACGCCGAGCCCGCTTTGCGTGATTGAGTTTTCCGGAAGTTAGCCTCAACCCCCAACTCCCTCGCCCCCTCACCCCGCCCCCCGCACGACACTCCACCCCAGCGAGCCAAGGCAGGCGGCGCTGAGCACGAGGACGATGGCGGGGCCGCCGGGGATGTCGGCGGTGGCGGAGAAGAGGAGGCCTGCGGCAGCGCCGAGGGCGCCGATGACGGCGGCGAACAGCACCATCGCCTCGGGCGTCGTCGAGAACGGCCGCGCGGCGGCGGCCGGCATGATCAGGAAGGCGATGATCAGCAGCACGCCCACGATTTTCATCGCGATGGCGATGGTGAAGGCGAGCGTCAGCACCAGCGCCGCCTCGGCGTGCCGTGTCGCCATTCCCTCGGCGGCGGCGAGCTCCTCGTGCACGGCGACGGCGACCAGCATGCGCCAGAGCAGCGCGATGAGGCCGAGCACCAGCGCGCCGCCGATGAAGATCCAGGCGAGATCGCCGCGCGTGACGGCGAGAATGTCGCCGAAGAGGTAGCCCATCAGGTCGAGGCGCTGTCCCGCGAGCTTGGCGGCCGCGACGAGTCCGCCCGCCAGCGCCGCGTGCGAGAGAATGCCGAGCAGGCTGTCGGTCGGCAGCACGCGCTGGCGGCCGAGGATGATCAAAGCGCCGCCGATGGCGAGCGCGATCAGGATGACGCCGAGCGTCAGATCGATGCCGAGGAAGATGCCGAGCGCCACCCCGAGCAGGCCAGCGTGCGCGACGGTCGAGCCGAAGTAGGACATGCGCCGCCAGACGACCAGACAGCCGAGCGGCGCCGCAATGATGCCGAGCGCCACACCCGCGATCAGCGCGCGCACGAGGAAGGGCTCGATCATGGCGATGCGGCGCCCTTCTGCTGCTGCACGGTGCTGCTTGCGGCGGGCAACGGCGCGCCGGCGAGGTCGTGGGCGTGGTCGTGATCGTGCGTGTAGATGGCGAAATTGCGCGCGGCGGGACCGAACAGGCGCACGTACTCGGGATGCTGCGAGACCGTCTCCGGCACGCCGTGGCAGCAGACATGCCGGTTGAGGCACACGACGCGGTCGCTCTGCGCCATCACCACGTGGAGGTCGTGGCTGACGAGCAGCACGCCGAGGCCGCGCGAAGTGCGGAGCCGCCCGATGAGGCTGTAGAGCTCCGCCTCGCCGACGTAGTCGACGCCGCGCACGGGCTCGTCGAGGACGAGCAGATCGGGATTGCGGATCAGCGCGCGGGCGAGGATCACGCGCTGCAGCTCGCCGCCGGAGAGCGCGTAGAGCTGCTGGTCGATGACGCGCGCCGCACCGACTTCGGTGAGCACCGACGTGATGCGGTCGTCGTCGGCGCGCGCGGCGAGCGTGAGGAAACGGCGCACCGTCATCGGGATCGCGGGATCGCGGTCGAACCGCTGCGGCGCATAGCCGACGACGAGAGCGGCGCGGCGGCGGATCTCGCCCGTGTCCGGCGTGTCGAGTCCGAGCAGCACGCGCACCAGCGTCGTCTTGCCGGCGCCGTTGGGGCCGATCAGGGTGACGATCTCGCCCGGTGCGATGTCGAGATCGATGTGCTCGAGGATCGGCCGGCCGCCGCGCGCGAGGGCAAGACCGCGTGCCGAGATCAGGGCGCCGTCGCGGAACGGCTGCGGGGTTTGATCATGATGGTGGTGACCATGATGATCCTGATGATCGTGACCATGATGCCGACGCCCGTTCATGTCATGAGCGGGCCCGTGCTGATGCTGCGCGCCATGAGTATGACCCTGATGTGGGCGCTGTTCACCTGACGCCACCGGCGCCTGAGGCTTGGTTCCGTGATCGGGCATCAGCCAGCCGCTCCCGAGCAGGCGGCGCAGGTGCCGCTGACCTCGACCAGCATCCGCGCCGGCGCGAACTCGGCCTGGCGGGCGACCGACGCGATCCCGTCGAAGATGGCCTCGCCCTGCACCTCGGCGACCGTGCCGCAGCCCTCGCAGGCGAGGATGACCTGCTTCAATCCGGCGCCATGCGGCGTGTGGCAGGCGAAAAACGCGTTGCGGCTCTCGAGACGGTGCACCATGCCGGCCTCGAGCAGGCTGTCGAGCGCGCGATAGACCGAGATCGGCGCCAGACGGCGGCCGCTTTTGCGCGCCAGCCGATCCAGCAGGTCGTAGGCGCCCACCGCCGTGTGCGAGCCCGCGATCTCCTGCAGCACCTGCCGGCGGAGCGGGGTCAGGCGCAAGCCGCGGTGCGCGAAGACCTGCTCGGCCCGCTCCAGGGTGTCCGCCAGGCAAGGGGCGTGGTCGTGCGTGGGGTCGAGAAACTCGGGGTGTGATCGGTGCCTTGGCATACGGCTCCTTCTCATCGGCGCCTGGGCGGAGGCCTGGTGGATGCAGCTGGCGGCGCTCCAATTGAGCGTTATATCATAACGCCCCTCGGCTCCAAGCCGTCGGTCACGCCAAATCGGCACGGCGTGGCGCAGATGCCGCCGAGGGCGGGTCGCTGGCCAAACGTCGCGCCGGAAGTTGTTCGAATATCACATAAATTCCCTTTGTTTGCCCAATTTCGCCACTTTTTGATGAGTACAGAAGCAGCGCTGCTTTCCGAGGGCTGAATTGGGGGCTGGCGGCGATGTGTTCCGACTTGTTTTTGCGGCGTGCTCCATGGTTATGCGGACTGCCTATGTCGTTGCGGCGCGTCGAACGGCCATCGGCCGGATCGGTGGCCTGCACAAATCCCGGCGCGTCGAGGATCTGGCCGCGCCGCTCGTGGCCGAGGTGCTGAAGGACGCGGGTCTCAGCTCCGCGCAGGTCGATCGCCTCATCCTCGGCAATTGCACCGGCGACGGAAATCCGGCGCGTCTGGTGGCGCTCACGGCGGGCCTGCCCGAAAGCATTCCGGCGGTCACCATCGATCAGCAGTGTGCGTCGGGCGCCGAAGCGATCCTGTCCGGCATCCGCACGATCGCGACCGGCGAGGCCGAGCTGGTCGTTGCCGGTGGCGTGGAGGCGCTGTCGATGGCGTCCTGGCGGATCGCCAAGCCGCGCTTCGTCCATCAGACGCCGCGCTTCATCGATCCGCTCGCCGCCGACGGCGCCGACGACATGAACTCGGTCGAGGTCGGCGATGCCTTGGCGCGCACGCTCAAGATCTCGCGCCAGCAGCAGGACGACTATGCCCTGCGCACCCACATGCGGGCAGGTCTTGCGCGCGAGGCGAAACGCTTCATCAAGGAGATCCTGCCGCTGCGCGCGGTCGCCGAGGAGGCGCGCGATCAGAGCGCGGTCGAGCCCGAGCTGCAGGAGTTGCAGGAAGCGCCCGCGTTCGCACCCAAAGGCACACTGACTGCCCAGAACATCAGCGCCATGCATGACGGCGCAGCAATGGTGGCGATCGTCGCCGAGCCGCTGTGGGAAAAGCTCGGCAAACCGCCGGGCCTGCAACTCGTTGCCAGCGCGTCGGTCGGCGTGGCGCCGATGGAGGCCGGCAGCGCCGCGATCGTCGCCATGCAGCGCCTCGCGCAGCGCGTGAAGCCGCTCGATCCCGCAGGGCTGGAGCTCGTCGAGCTCAGCGAAGCCTCGGCCATCGAGGCCATCGCGTTCCGCAACGCCTTGGGTCTCACGGACGAAGCGCTCAATCCGGACGGCGGTGCCATTGCCCGCGGCCATCCCCTGGGCGCGGCGAGCGCGGTGCTGGTGGTGCGCCTCTTCACGCGCATGGCGCGCATCAAAACCCAGAATCGCCCTACGCTCGGCGCCATCGCGACCAGCGCCCGCGGCGGCCTCGGCCTCGCCGCCCTGTTCGAAGCGGTTTGAGCGCTTGCACTCCGCAAGCAGGCGCGAATGATCCTGCGCCGCGCGCACCCGCATCGCACGCGGAACGCAGAGGACACGAAAAGACGGAGCGGCCTGTCTCGCCGCAACCAAGGTCGCGCCCGCAATTCGCACGCTCCCAAGAGCGATCGCGGACACCCAAGCTGCCCGCACCGACGCGGATATGCAGGAGTGGACGTCGGCATCATCTCTATCGGCGACGCACCAAGCGCCGCCGACGGTGTCTGCTGTTACGGGGATCGCGTCAGGCGATCAGTTGTCGATCTTCCCGACCATCTCGATCGCATCATCGACTTCGATGCCGGCTAGCGCACCGTACTCTCGATCTTCGAGCGGCCGAGGAGAAGCTGGATCGCGCGGAGATTGCCGGTTCGCCGGAGATCAGAGCGCCCTTCGTACGCCGCAGTGAATGCGTGCCGAACTTTCGAGTCCACACACATCCCAGGCAACACACATCATTGTCCACCGGAATGTCTCCCGGGACAACAAGTCCGAATTGGCAACCGCGCCATCAACCGCCATGATCAGGATGGAGGGCACCATGGCCAAGCGAATAGAGGTGCTGTTCGACGAGCGCTTCCTCGACAAGCATGCGGGCGCCATCATCTCGGACACGGCCGTCGCCATCGTCGAGCTGGTCGCCAACACCTGGGACGCGTTTGCCAGTAGCGTCGATATCGTGTGGCCCGCCCCTTCCTCGAACACGCCGTTCTCGATCACCGACAACGGCAAGGGCTTGACAGCGCAGATGTTCGAGCGGCGCTGGCGCAAGATTGACTACAACCGCATCGCCGAGGAAGGCGACGAGGTCGCGCCTCCGGTCGAGCTGAAGGGCATGGCGGCGCGCAAGGTGTTCGGCCGCAACGGCCGCGGTCGGCACGCCGCGTTCCGTTTCTCCGACCCTTATCGGGTTCGTACATGGCGCGACGGCGTCGAGGTCACCTATGAGGTGCGCCGCGGCACGACGCGTCCTTTCGACATCGCGCAAATCAGCCGCCGTGAGGGCGTGACGGGACACGGCACCGAAATCTCGGCGACGAAAGCACAAGCGGTCGGCATCGACGCCGAGGAGGCCCGGCAAATCATCGGTACGCGCTTCCTTGCCGACCCGGGCTTTCAGGTATCCCTGGACGGCACGCGCGTGACGTTCGTTGACGTGCCATCGATACGGCTCAAGGAAATCAAGGTGCCGGTCCCGCCGCATGGCACGGCCGAGCTCATCATCCTCGATACGCTGAAAGCCGACCGCACGACGCAGCAGCACGGCATCGCTTGGCGGGTCAAAAACAGGCTGGTGGGGACTCCGGGCTGGGTAGGATTCGACGACGAACGTGTGCTCGACGGACGAAGGTCGGAGGCCAAGCGCTTCCAGGTGATCGTCGTAGCCGATTTTCTCAGCACCGTCGTCACGCCTGACTGGAAGGGATTCGAGCCTGAATCCGAAGCATGGCAGGCGACCCGTGCAGCCGTGCATGCGGCCGTCCATGATTACCTCGCGACGTTCACGGCGACCCGGCGTGACGAAGCCAAGGAAACCGTTCGCGACAAGTTGCACGCGACGATCAGCCAGCTGTCTCCGGCCGGTCGCGACAAGTGGAACGGCTTTGTCGACAAAGTAATCGACACCTGCCCGACCATTTCGACCGACGAAGTGCAGCAGGTGGCCAGCATCCTCGCCAACCTTGAGCTCTCCAGCTCAAAGTACGGCCTCGTGCAGCGGCTGCACGGCATGCCGCCCGGCGACCTCGACCAGCTGCACCAGATCCTCATCGACTGGAACGTGCGCAGCGCCAAGCTTGCCCTGGATGAAATCCTGTCCCGGCTCAAGCTCATCGAGGAGCTGGACCGCAAGCTCAGGGACGAGAGCGCGGACGAGGTGCGTGAACTGCAGCCGCTGTTCGACCGCAGCCTGTGGGTGTTCGGTCCGGAGTTCGAATCGCTGGAGTTCACCAGCAATCGTGGCATGACCGAGGTCATCCGCAAACTGTGGGGCATCGAGGAGAAGGGCAGTCTGTCGAGGCCGGATTTCGTCATGCTGCCGGATGGTTCGGTCGGCTTCTACAGCCGCGATTCCTACGATGCCAATCACGAGGTGAACGGCGTGGCGCGCGTCGTCATCGCAGAAATCAAGCGCCCGGGGATACCCATCGGCGGTGCACAGAAGGACCAGGCGTGGAAATACGTCAAAGAGCTGATGGGCAAGGGGCTGGTGACGAATGCGACCGACGTCACCTGCTTTGTGCTCGGCTCGGAGCTCGATGAGCTGGAAGGCACCGACCGCACCGAGGGCAGGGTCCTCATCCGTCCGATGACCTACAACGTGTTCATCAAGCGGGCGGGCGCGCGCATGCTGGGGTTGCGGGAGAAGTTGAAGGGCGCAGAGTTCCTGAAGGAGCAGGGCGTCGATGGCGACGCCTTCATTACGCCGCCGCCGGCACGGCAAGGGTCATTGGACTTGAAGCAGCCGGCCAAGAACGGCGAGGAGCAGCGCTCGTGACCGCTGTGGAATTCGAAACTTCTCCTTGTGCGTGTTCGGCGTTTTCGTCCGTGCAGAGTATACGTTGAGGGCCGTAAACTTCGCTGTCGCGGCACCGAGGCGCAACCGCAAGATGTGTGCTTGTCGCGCTTAACACACATCAACACAATTGGGAGGTCTAGATAGTGTCCACCCTAGTCTCTGATTGCCCCCGCTGCAATGCGTCGAAGACGACCTTTGACGTTCTAGGCCAAAACTACGTATTCCAACGACACCAATGGCAGAATTGGTACGAGGTCTTTTCGATTTGCCGACACTGCTCAAGGTCAACGACTTTTGTAATTGGTCTCAAGGAATACGACGCCAAAGAGATATTCTATAAGAACAGTGAGGCGATCGTCGTATTCAAGGATTCTCTCAACGATTATTTCAAAGTCGAGCGCTATGTCTGCATCGCAGACATAGCCACAGTCGATCCACCAGAGCATTTGCCGGACAACATCAAGACTGCATTCAACGAAGGCGCGTCTTGCATGGCCATAAGCTGCTTCAACGCAGCCGGCACCATGTTTCGACTTTGCTTAGACTTCGCTACGAAGGAGATGTTGCCCGATCCGGCAAACGCGTCAGTCCCACAGCCTACCAACCAGCAGCGTCATCAGCTTGGCCGGCGTATTGGCTGGCTCCTTGATAACGGGAAGCTGCCAGCGGTTCTCGAAGCCCTCGCGGAATGCGTGCGCGAGGATGGTAACGACGGCGCACACGCGGGCACGCTTAGTCAAGCAGATGCACAAGATCTGCTCGAATTCACTATTGCTCTGCTTGAGCGGCTTTATACCGAACCCAAGAAGATACAGCTCGCCGAGGAGCGCCGCGCTCTTCGCCGAAGGCCGAACTCGTGATCTCGTTTGCTGGTGCGCGTGGTTGTCTCAACAGGGACCGCTTCATGGTCATCTATGCCCGATGATTTCCGCTCCCCCTTGAACGAGGTTGAAGGTGGAGCGGACATCGCCCGCTGTGTCGGCGCGAGCACCATCGCCATTGTCGCGCGACTTCCGCTCCCTCTCCCTCACAGATGCGGGTCACCGGCGCTCGGCGACAACTTCCCATACCGCTTTTGGCGCAGTGTAGCGATCGATGATGAGGTGCTCTCTATTGAGCTCGGTCCATTCCGCGAAAAGCAAGCCAAGAGTAGCTTCGTTGAAGAAGCGCTTCGCTTCGCCATCGACCGAGAAGTAATCTGGTTCGATTTCGGGATGCCCCACGGCTCCAAAGTGATGGTCGTCCGTAGCATTCACACGGCAAATCAGAATGCCACCATGGCACAGGACAGTCTCGATCCGGCGAACAAGACGCTGGGTCTCGATCCATTCGAAATAGTGTAACGAGAGGCTCGCCAGAACCACGCCAAGATCCCGGGCCCCTGACGGAAACGGCGAGCGGAGGTCCTGGCAGTAGAAGTCGGCCTTGGAAACCTCAGTTCGCGCAATTGAAAGTGCTTCGTCGGAATGATCAATCGCGATGACATCGCAACCCGCACCGACGAGCACACGCGTATCGCGGCCTCGTCCGCAGCCGAGTTCAAGGATGGGCCGACCGGACGCGCGTTGGCGGATCAGTGGTAACCACCGATCAAGCCATGCGTCGTCGCGCGCCATTGCCACCGCCTGTCCAACTTCGTTGCGCCCATGCGGGCGTTCGCGGTCATACCATACTGCAGTCCGAGGGACCGCAATGATGTGGGCGGCGGCGTCCCCTCCCTCCGCGACTCGTTCGGCACAGTCGTTTTCATGCTGCACCCGCCCGTGTCCGCTCCGACACAACCCCAGCCTCCCACTGCAGCGCAAACCCGCCGCTTGAGCCCACGCGTCGCCTCCCGCGTCACATGCCGGGACACGGCAGCACGCATCCCACGGCCAGGGACCGCTGTGCGCCGGATCCTCGGAGCCACGAATTTCGCGCAAACCGGAGCCATGCCGGGCCCTGAGCGCTTGCCTCGCGTGGTGCACGGCGGACAGCCCGAAGAGCAAGCGCAAGCAGAGAGCCTACTGTCATCAGCTTGGCGAATATCGAAAGCTCGCAGGCGCTCGATCTCCAAGAGCGGACACGCTTGCGCGGCGCCTACAATGTCGCCAAGCCGCTGGCGCCACTTTGGATGCACGTTGCTTGCGGCTGAATCACGGACAATCACTATAACGTGTCACCGCAAGTTGATTCATCCGTGATAAAAGCGACGCGTCGACTTGGCGTCCTGTTGCGTGATATTGTCGATCCGAAGCAGCAAAGTATTTCATCGATACGATTTTTTTTCGCATCTGCGCCGATAGCGCGCGCATGCTGAGCGATATTGGCAGGGGGCGAGAATGTTCTGGCTTCACCGGATTGCTTTCACGCTGGTCTTTCTCCAACTTGCGCTCTTCTCGATCGGCCCCGTTGCAGCAGCCGAGAGGAGACTGGCGCTCGTTTTCGCGAACAATGCCTATCCAGGTGCGCTGGAACTGCAAGCGACGCACATCGACGGCGCCAACATCCAGCGCGCGTTGGTGAAGGTCGGGTTCGATGTTCGCCTCGTGCTGGACGCGAACAAGGCGACCATGCTCGACGAGCTGCGGGCATTTGTGCAGCGCTTGCAAGCGGCCAACGCGGCAAAGGCGCCGGGCGACAAGGTACTCGCCTTTTTCTATTTTGCCGGCCACGGCGCCCAGGACACGCTCTATCCCGGCAATTACATCTGGCCGACCGACGCGCACGCGACCAATTCCGAGCAGCTCAGCCAGAGCGCCATCAAGCTCAACGACATCATCGATTGGATTGCCGCCGGTGAGCCGACGTCGAGCTTCCTTGTGATGGATGCTTGCCGCAACTACCCGTTCGATGCCGAGAGCAAAGGAGTCAAGAAGGGCTTCCTCGCCGAGGAGCGCGACGTGGCGGCCACGCTCATAGGCTATGCTGCGGGGCCCGGCGCGACGATCGTCGATAGCAACGACTATTCCGAGGCACTCGCGGCGGCGATCGAGATGCCGGCAATCGACGCCGCGCGTGCATTCCAAGAGGTTCAGATCCGCGTTGCGCAGAAGACTCAGCAGCAACAGCGTCCGTCCTACTACAACCGGCTGCTGGAGATCGTTCATCTCAGGGACGGCGCGGCAACTTCCTACTCGATATCAGGTGGTTCGACGTCCAACCGGCCGGCGCAAACAACAATGGTCACGCCGCGCCCGGTCCCGCCTTCCGGGTCTCAGACAGAGACGCGAGGCTCACAGCAAACGCCAACCAGGCCCGCGCCGCCAACAACGCAGTCGGCAGCTGCGCAGCTACCCGCTGCCACGCCTGAAGGAGGCCTTCACGTCGCTATTCCGCCGATGAAGGCGGGTCACGCCGTGATCACCAAGTTTTCAGGGAGCATGCCGGGCTCCGACGGCAGGGCCGTGCCCAATCCAGACGGAAGCGTCCTCTACGTCGCGGGTCTTGCGAGACTGCCGGCCGAAACTGGTGGCAGTGGCGAGCCGCGCCGGGACCCGGGCCCTACGGCGCGTGACATCGGCCAGGTCTACGCGGCTGCCATCGACCCTGACGTCGAGGCACCCGACATCTATGTTGCTGCGACCTCGATCTATGGCCTCCACACGACACGCCACACCCGCCCAGCTCAGCGCAATGAGCCCAAAGCCGAATGGGTGGACGGGCTCTTCGGCTCGCGCCATGGCGGTGGACCGGGCACGATCTGGAAGATTGATGGACGGACACAGAGACTCTCCCGGTTCATCGACATCACGCACGCCGGCAGCTCCAATCCCGGTTCCGGACTGGGGCAATTGGCCTTCGATCGGCGGACGCGGCAGCTCTTCGTGTCCGATCTATCGACTGGCCTCATCCACCGCATTTCCCCCTCGGGTCGCCAGCTCGACTCCTTCGACCACGGCCAGCATGGGCGCACCGCTGAAAGCCTCGCAGCAGTACCTGCGAGCCTGCCACCACAGGATCTGCTCTCGAGCAGCCTGTTCGATGCCCGTAATCCAGCGACCTGGGGTTTTGCTGAGCCCAGCCGGCGCGTCTGGGGTCTCGCGATAAACCGGGGCCGCCTCTACTACGCCGTCTCGGAAGGGCCGCAGATCTGGTCGATCGCCGTCAATTCGAATGGCGCGTTCTCGAGCGACGCGCGCTTGGAGGCCGACCTCAGCCAAACCGCTGCGGCCGGTCAGGAGGTGCCCCGCATCGATTTCGATCTTGCCGGCAATCTCTACGTCGGCTTGCTCGGCGGAATGACGTTATTAGACACGGCGAGACCGGACGGGCGACCGCGGCCCTCAGCCGTCATGCGGCTCCGCCCGGCATCTGCGACAGGACAAGCGCGCACCAGGAGGTGGTCGCCGCCCGAGATGGTTGCCAGCCCGTCCGCGAACCTGCAGCTCGGCCCTGGCCTGGCGCTCGGTTATGGACTCACCTCAAACGGGACAGCCGATCTCACCGCATGCGGAGGCAGCCTGTGGCTCGCGGGCTGGAGGCTGCAACAGGCAGCGCTGTCGCCGCAGCTGCTTCATGCAGAACCGTCTTCCGGAGCCCTGACGGCAGGCTCGCTTGCACTGCTGGGTGACCGGCCGGGCGTGTCGCCGGGCCAGGCGATCGGAAACGTCGTCACGATGGCTCCTTGCCTGCACGGGGACCGAGTCGCTCTGGCGGTGCCACTGGGATCTGGCTCAGCGCAGTCCGGAGTGCCAGCACCTCCCGGTCAAGAAAGCGGCGCGGCAAACACGGGCCGGATTCCGAGCACCGACCCGGGCAGACCTGGGCAGCAGGGCGGAGGCGGAATCGTCGCTGCGCCAAGGCTGACCATCGAAAAGCAATGTGCTTCCTGCGCCCTCGGCGGAACGTGCGAGTGTCGCATCACTCTGCGCAACATCGGGCTCGTGCCGGTGGCCTCGCCAGTCGGCTTCCGCGATCCCATTGCGCGGGGGAACGATCCAGCACCGCGCAACATGACTGCCATCAGTTTTCGAACAGACGGCAATGACTGGCGCTGTTCCGGTGTGCCAGGCACCCTTGCATGCTCGCTGCCGGGCCCATCGCTGCCGCCCCTGTCTGCGCGCACGGTCACGGTCACGTACGCTGCCGATCCACTCCGCGCGACGAGCAGCCAGGCGTCCGCCGCCTGCGCGGTGCTGCAAACCGAGGATGCGATCAGCCGTGCCGCCAGACAGCGCGAAGCTTGCGTGGAGGTCGCCACCGATGTCGTCGTCACGGTCACCGGCGATGCACGCTGCCGCTTTGCCACGCGCTGCAGCTTCGAGGCGACGATCAGCAATCTCAGCCGAGGTGCTTTCCTCGGCTCGCTCAGCTACATCGGCGAGTTGACGATCGGCGGCGGATCAATATCGCGCGCCGACATCGTGGCGATCGAGCCGACATTGCCGTGCGGGAACCTGCCGGGTGCCATCCCGTTCGCTTGTGCCGGCCGTACCGAGTTGACCGGCCGTGAGACGCGCAAGCTGAAATTGACGTTCCGCGTGCCCGACGCGCCCGCAAACTCTGGCGATGCGCGCGGCCGCGTCTGCTTTATCGTAGCCGAAGGGACTGCGGCAACAAGGGTCGCGGACCGGAGCGCTCTGGTCGCGCTCGCTCGCAGCACCAGTGCACCCAGCAATCCGGGAAGACCCGAGCGTTCTGGAATTGCCTGTGTGGAATTCAGCGCTCTCGCCCGCTGTCCCGGTCAACTCAAGCTCAGAGGTGATCAGTGCACCTGTCTCGATAATCAGGAACGGCACAGCGGAGATCAGTGCCAGCCGATCCGAGCTTCAGCGCCGCCGACACCAATGCCGGTTCAGCCGCCCGCTGTCCGGCCAGTACCGATACCGGTCTTGCCGCCGATCATCCAACCGCCACCGCGGGTCGAGCGTGCGCCGGATCGTATCGTGTGCGAACGCCCACGCGTGCTCATCAACGGCCGCTGCGAGTATCCGATGGTCGAATGCTACGGCCGGCCAATCCCGATCAATCAGCCGTGCCTACCTCCAACCAAGGACTGTCATGGCAAGCAGATCCCAATCAATCAGGCTTGCCCAGCTCCAACCAAGGACTGTTACGGCAAGCAGATCCCGATCAATCAGGCTTGCCCAGCTCCAACCAAGGACTGCTACGGCAGGCAGATCCCGATCAGTCAGGCTTGCCCAGCTCCGACCAAGGACTGTTACGGCAAACAGATTCCGATCAATCAGGCTTGCCCAGCTCCAACCAAGGACTGCTACGGCAGGCAGATCCCGATCAGTCAGGCTTGCCCAGCTCCAACCAAGGACTGTCACGGCAAACAGATTCCGATCAATCAGGCTTGCCCAGCTCCAACCAAGGACTGTCACGGCAGGCAGATCCCGATCAATCAGGCTTGCCCAGCTCCAACCAAGGACTGTTACGGCAAACAGATTCCGATCAATCAGGCCTGTGTGCCGCCACTCAAGAACTGCAACGGCAAGCAGATTCCCGTCAACCAGCCCTGCGTCGCACCCCAGCCACAGCAGCCAAAGCCATGTCCGCTGGAGAGAGTCTGTGTCCAATACGGCAAGCCATCGCCAGGCACGTTCGTCGGACCATGCCTGCGCTATGAGATGCGGCGCCAATGCCCCGTCAATGTGAGGTAGTCGGCTCTTCCTTTCGGCGAAGAACGGCTTTCGCGTCGCAATTCCGGCCGACGACGCAGATGAGCCCAGATTGCATGCAGGCCGAATATGATCGAGTGTGCCAGCAGGCTTCCCACCCGCAGACACCTCGAGCCTGATCCGCTGAGCCACAATTTTGGCCCACACCCTAGCCCTGCGCCCGGTTCGCGTGCCATCCTCCGGTGACACGATCACCTGACAACGCCCGGAGACAGCCCTCATGCTCGACGCCTACATCTACGATGGTGCCCGCACCCCATTCGGCCGCCAGGACGGCGCGCTCTCCCGCGTCAGGCCCGACGACATGCTGGGCGACGTGATCAAGACCGTCGTGACGCGCTCCGGCTTCAAGCCGGAGAAGATCGACGACGTCAACATCGGCTGCGTCAGCCAGGCCGGCGAGGACAGCCGCAACGTCGGCCGCCACGCCATGCTGCGGGCCGGCCTGCCGATCGAGGTGCCGGCCAACACCATCAACCGCCTCTGCGGCTCCGGCATGAATGCGCTCATCACCGCGGCGCACGCCATCACCTGCGGCGAGGCGGACGTCATCGTCACCGGCGGTGTCGAGAGTATGACGCGCGCGCCGTTCGTCGTCAGCCGCACCGCAGGCGCCTTCCCGAAGGCCATGGAGTCCTACGTCGCCTCGCTCGGCGCGCGCTTCCCGAACCCGAAGATCGAGTCCGAGTTCGGCGCCGATACCATGCCGCAAACGGCCGACAACCTGGCTCGCGATTTCCAGCTCACGCGCGAGCAGTGCGATCAGTTCGCGCTCGCCTCGCAGCAGAAGTTCGCCGCGGCCCAGAAGGCCGGCTTCTTCAAGGACGAAATTCTGGCCGTCACCGTTCCCGCGGCGAAAAAGGGCGCGCCCGATACGTCGGTCGATGTCGACGAGCACCCGCGTCCCGAGACGACCATGGAGGGCCTGCAGAAGCTGCGCGCCATCTTCAAGGACGGTGTGACGACGGCCGGCAATGCCTCCGGCATCAACGACGGGGCGGGCGTGCTGATCCTCGGCAGCCGCAAGGCCGGCGATACAGCGGGTGTAAGGCCGCGCGGCAAAATTCTCGCGACGGGCGTCGCCGGTGTTGCGCCACGCATCATGGGCTTCGGACCCGTGCCTGCCGCGGAGAAGGCGCTGCAGCGCGCCGGCCTCACCTTGAAGGACATGGATGTCATCGAGATCAACGAGGCCTTTGCGGCGCAGGTGCTCGCCTGCCTCAAGGGCCTGAACCTCTCGGCCGACGACAAGCGCGTCAATCCCAATGGAGGCGCCATCGCCGTCGGGCATCCGCTCGGCGCATCGGGCTCGCGCATTGCGCTCACTGCGCTGCGTCAGCTCGAACGCACCGGGGGAAAACGCGCGCTCGTTTCCATGTGCATCGGCGTCGGCCAGGGGATTGCAATGGTGATCGAGAGGACGTGACCGGTCTGAAGTGGACGGGGTCGGACCCATGGGTCCGACCCCTTGACGTCGACCCGCACTTGCAACGGGCATAGGGGACGCACATGTCCTGCCTCAAGCGCGAATCCGCTCTGCCTTCCCAAGCTGGAGCCGGCGGCGAGGACCATAACGCGGCGGCTGTGATGCATCCTCGCACGCCTGCGCCAACGCCACGCGATGCCCGCAATGGCGCCCGCGTGAGGCACGCCAATGTGCCGCCCGAGGGCGTCTACCTGCCGAACAACAACCGGCTCGCGCCGCACATGCGCTCGCCGGACTATGTGCAGATGTCGACGGCCGCGGCGATCACGCTCGGCATCATGCCGGGCAAGATGCACGGCTGCTCCTGCACGCGCTGCCTCAATCTGCTGCTGACCTACCCCGAAGGCTGCCGCGCCAATTGCGCTTATTGCGGCCTCGCCCGCCATCGCGAAGCCGACCGCGACTATGCCGACCGCAATTTCATCCGTGTCGACTGGCCCGCCGTCCCGATGGCCGAGATCATCGATAAGGTTGCGGCAGACGGCGAGAAAACGCCGTTCCACCGCATGTGCATCTCGATGATCACGCACCCGAGCTCGGATGCAGACACCGTGACCGTCCTGAAGCAGTGGACCGACCGGATCGCGCCGGAGACGGTGCCGGTGTCGATCCTCTCCAACCCCACCACCATGACGCGCGCCGACGTCGCACGCCTGAAAGACCTCGGCGCCGACATCTTCACGGTCGCGCTCGATGCCATCAGCCCTGAGATCTTCGATCGCACGCGCGGCAAGGGCGTACAGTCTCCCCACAGTTGGACGAAGTACTGGGAGATCCTGGAAGACGCGCGCGACGTCTTCGGCCGCGAGAAATTCGGCGCGCATCTGATCGTCGGAATGGGCGAGACGGAAGCTGAAACGCTTCACCTGGTGCAGCGCCTCGTCGACATGGGCGGCCACAGCCACATGTTCTGCTTCTTCCCGGAGAAGGGCTCGCTGATGGACCACCTTCCCGCGACACCGCGCGATCAGTGGCGCCGTGTGCAGCTCGCGCGCTATCTCATCGACTACTGTGGCGTCCGGGTCGAGCACATGCGCTTCGACGAGGCTGGCCGGGTCTCGGATTTCGGTATTGCACAGGCCGAGCTCGACGACATCATCGATCAGGGCCTCGCCTTCCGCACCTCAGGCTGTCCCGGCAAGTTTCGCGACGATCTTTCCGCCTGCGACCGGCCCTATGGCGACAGCCCGCCTTCCAACATTGCGAGCTACCCGTTCCAGCCGCGCCCGGCTGATCTGCGCAAGATCCGCCACCAGCTCGGCCGCGAGAAATTGCGCGAGGCGTATATCGAGGGCGAGGAAATCGAGGGCTGACGTTACATGGCCCGTGCTGGCTCGGCGCTGGCGCCATCGGATATCAGAGGACGCGGCCCGGCCGAAGCCAGGCTCCGAACAGGACGTTTGCAGCAAGGAGCGACTTGGACCCATGGGCAATTTCTACGTCAGTTTCGCGGTTCGAGATGCGGAGCAGGATGCCGTTGCGGCTGCATTGAAGAAGCACGGCCGGCAAGTTTTCGTCTCACCTCAACAGGACAGCTTTGTCTATTTCTACGATGCTCAAGCGGACGAGCAGGACGTTGAGGTCATCGAACAGCTTGGCGCAAGCATCTCCGGCGATCTGCAAACGGCAATTCTCACAACTCTCAATCACGATGACGATGTCTTCATGTACTGGCTGTTCGACAGGGGTGAGCTGGTCGACACGTACAACTCGTTTCCCGGCTATTTCGACAGCGACGATGACGACGAGACTGAGGGCGTGCTTCCCAAAGGTGGCGATGCGGCCAAGCTGGTCAAGACACTCGGTGCCAACACTTCGGCGAAAAAGGTGCACGAAGTGCTCCGTGCCGACAACGAGACCGAAGATTATGTGTTCGCGGTTGATCGGCACATCGCGCTGGCGAACCTGCTGGGATTGCGGGCGGAGCACTGCTATCTCGGCTATGGCTATGTTGCGGAAGGCGATGCATCCGATATCGTCGATCGGGACAGGTTCGTGGAAGTGAAGTGATTGGCCTTGCGCCGTGAGTGCGGACCGGGGAACTCGTGATGAGCGATCATTCGTCATCCTTTCTGGCCGTCATCGACGATCGGCTCGATCGGCTGGTCAATCTCGACATCGGTGGACGCGGCGTCGAGGCGCTCTACGCGGCGGCACGTGCCCGGCTCGGTTGCTCGCCGATAGGCGCGGCGGCGGAGAGGCTTGCGGCGCTTCCCGCGGGTGCCACAGTCATCATGACCAGCGGCTCCGTGACCCGATCATGGATCTCGCCACTGATTGGCGAGAACGACGGGCCGGCGGGACTGGCTGCTGTGGCGCGGGCGCTTTATCTTGCCAAGCGCGCACGCCTGATCGTCCTGGCAGAGGACACCCTGCACGCCCCAATGGGTGCGATCCTGAGTGCCGCCGGGCTCTACGTCCTCCCGCCGGAGCAAGCGGCCATCGCCAGCAACGAGGGAAGCCTCGCCGCGGTTTCGTTGCTTCCGTTCACGACGGACGCCGCAGCAGCTCCAGTGGCTGCAGCCAAGCTGCTCGAAGAGCTGAAGCCCGCACTGTTGTTCTCGACCGAGCGCATCGGCCGCAATGCCGATGGCGTCTACTGCAACATGCGCGGACGCGAGAACGGCATCGGGCGCGCCAGGATCGATCACATCTTCGACGAGGGCGTGCGGCGCGGCATTCCAACGATCGCCGTCGGCGACGGCGGCAACGAGATCGGCATGGGCGCGGTGAGCGAGGCCGTCCGCACGCATGTCAAGTTCGGTGACGCGCGTGCCGGTGGCGGCGCTGGCATCGGCGCGGTGACGGGTGCCGATGTGCTGGTGACCGCCGCAGTGTCCAACTGGGGGTGCAACGCCATCTGCGGCGCGCTGGCGGCCCGTTTGCGCGACCGCCGGCTCTTGCACACGCCAGCCATGGAAACGTCGCTTCTCAAGCGCGGTGTTGAAGTAGGCCTGATCAACTCCGTCGATGGCATCGTCGACCCGAATGTCGACGCCATCCCGCTCGCGACTCACGTCGCCGTCGTCGAGATGATCAGCGCGATCGTGAGTCCTGCTCTGCGCTAAGTCGGCCTTTGCGTCGTGGCAATCGCGCCTCATTGGGCACGCACAGCGGATGCGTTCGGGTTCATGAACCCCGTGCCGCCTTCGGACGCCCGGCGGTCGCTGAGCGCAGCAATTTCCGGTTCCGATCGAGCTCGTCCTTTTTCAGCAGGTCCATTTCCTCGAGAAGGTCGGCGACCTCGAGGGCGTCGGCGGCATAGCTGTATAAGGCCATTGCCGTCGGGTTGGCGCGCGCGAAGTCCTCTCCGACCTCGTGCCGCGCTGCGCGCGCCGTGCTCAAGATCAGGATCGCCAAATCCTCGAGCTTGCCGCAGGCCTCGTCGAGCTCGGACAGCTTCAGCGTCGGGTCGATCGCAATCAGCGCTGGTGCCAGGCTGTCATTGCTGAGGATCTGGATGATAACAGGAATCCCGCCACTCGAAAGGCGCGCGATGGCTCGGTCGGCCTTAGTCACAGACACAGTATCAAATGCGGCACCGAGCAGATCATCGAACGACATCTCGATCGTTCTATCATTCACTTTGGCGAACTCGATTGGTGCGGCCGATTTCTTCTTTGATGCCATCGCGGGTCTCCTCTCGCGGCGCTCAGAGGCGCCGACTCGAACCAGGCAAGCAGCCCGACCAGCTAACGCCGCATGCCCTTGCGCGTCGCGGGGCTTCTCGGCCTCGCCCACAGATTTGCGCGCGGCTGAGTGCTCGCCGAAGGGGCCGGGCCACCGCGCCTGAAGCTTGACGCCCGGCACGTGACAGCGTGAAATCTCGCTCATGAGTATTCAATTCCGCAGCATCGATACGGGCGTGCGTGACGGGCGCCTGCAGATCGCCTTCGATCAGGCGCTGATCGAGCTGCACAAGGCTGGCCGCTCGCCCGACACCATCCGCTTCCTCGCGTTCGCCCCGACCGTTCTGATCGGACGGCACCAGGCCATGAGCCACGAGGTTCGCGTCGCCCACTGCCGTGCCAACGGTATCGGCCTGGTACGGCGCATCACTGGCGGCGGCGCCATCTATCTCGATCAAGGCCAGGTCGGCTGGGAGCTGGTGCTCTCGCGCCAACGACTACCGATGCCGACGCTCGGCGACTACACGCGCGCAATCTGCGAGGCCGTCGCCAATGGACTTTCCGATGCCTTCAAGATCGATGCCCGATTCCGCCCGCGCACCGACATCGAGGTCGACGGCCGCAAGCTCTGCGGCACCGGCGGTTTCTTCGACGGCGATACGCTGATCTATCAGGGCACCGTGCTGGTCGATGCCGATCCGGCGCGCATGCTCGCCTGCCTGAACGTGCCTGCCGCGCACCCGCCGATCCGTGATCTCGACAAGGCGGAGACGCGGCTCACCACGCTGAAGGCACTGCTCGGCGATGCCCCGCCGGTCGAGGACGTCAAGCGTGCCGTCCTCGATGGCCTCGGCAAGCATCTCGGCATCGCCATCGAACCTGGCTCGCCCACGCCTGAAGAAGAAGCGCTTGCCGCCGGGCATTATGCTGGCGAGATCGGCACCGACGCCTTCGTCTTCGAGATCGATGATCCGCGCGGCGCTGGCGTCCATGAGGCGCGTCTTGCGACCCCGGGCGGCACCGTCTCCGCGTTCGTGCGTCTTGAAGGCGCGGGCCCGGCTCAGCGTATTCGCGAGGTACTGCTCACCGGTGATTTCTTCGTGCTGCCGCCGCGCACCGTCTACGATCTCGAAGCCTCGCTCAGAGGTGTCGCAGCAAGCGATGTCAGAGCTGCCGTCGACAGCTTCCTCGCCCGCACCAGGCCGGATGCATTGACGCTCGCGCCTGCGCATGTCAGCGATGTCATTCTCGAAGCCATTGGACGACCGACACCCACATGAGCGACGCCGCCCCGAGCAATGCCCTGATCGCCTCACCCGAGTTCGCCATCGAGCCCGGCTGGGTCGACTATAATGGCCACCTCAACCAGGCCTTCTACGGCGTCATCTTCGACCGCGCGATCGACGAGGCGCTGATGCCGGTTGGTCTCGGTCCCGACTACATCAAGGCGCACAACTGTTCCTTCATGACGGTCGAGCATCACACCTGTTTCATCCGTGAGCTGCTGCGGACCGATGCCGTCCGCGTCTACTCGCGCGTGCTCGATCTCGATGACAAGCGCCTCCACATGTTCTGCGAGATGAAACACGCGGCCGAGGGCTGGCTCGCGGCGACGGTCGAATACATGTTCCTCCACATCGACATGGGCGTGCGCCGCACCGCGCCGTGGCCGGCTGACTTGCGCGGGCGGCTCGAAGGGCTGAAGGCACGCTCGGCGGCGCTGCCACAGCCTGAGCGCGCCGGCCGGCGCATCGGCATTCCGAGGAAGCTCTGATGCCATGAAGTTCGTATCCGTCGTCCAGCACACCCAGTCGGAATGGCTCGGCGGAATCGAGGACCATCTGGAAGCCCGCGGCATCCGCTTCAGCTATTTCCGGCCGTTCACGGCGGGCGGCAAAGTGCCGGAAGTTACGACGCTCGGCGACGGCTTGATTCTCCTCGGCGGTGGCCCATGGGGCGCTGCGCCCGATCGCACGCTGCCAACGCTCGATGCCGAGGTGCGCCTCGTGCGCGCCTGTCTGATGCTGGAGAAGCCGGTTCTCGCTTTCGGCCTCGGTGCCCAGATCCTATCACTCGCCGCAGAAGGCGCTGTTGCGCAGGCGCCCCTTGCCTTCGAGGTCGTGGAGGTCCGCCGCACGTGGCGCGATGCGCTCGGCGGCTTGCTGCCCGAGCTGTTTCCCGCAGCCATCTACATGCGCGACTGGCCGATGCCGCCGGATTACGCCCAGGTCCTGGCGAAGGATGCCAAGAACCGGCCCGCCGTGTTTCAGATCGGCAAGTCAGCGTTCGGGTTCGCAGCGCATCCGGGCTTTCGCCGCGCCATGGTGGAGGATCTGATCATGGAATTCGAGGAGGCGCCCCAAGATCCTGCTTCCGGCCTTGCCGCCATGGCTCTGATGCAACCGAAGATCGATGACGCTCTGGTCCCGATCATGGCCGGCCTTGTCGCCGCGACGGGCTGGATGGAGCCGTCGTCCTAGGCCGAGCGGCAAAGCATGGCCGAGCAAAAAGGCCGGCTCGCTGGAGCCGGCCTCAAATCGGATCGCCTGGATGAGGCGCACCACTCATGCTTCGCCGCCGATATTGAGATCGCGCCGTGCGGTTCGGATGCCGATCAACGCGCCAGCTACGACGTCCACCAGCGCTGCCGTCAGGATGAAGAAAAACACCGACGAAGTGGCTTGGCGCACCAGCAGGAACTCGACGAGGCACGCGATGAACACCAGCATCGAGAGCCCGTGGTCCACCATCTGGAGGCTCGACGTGTACGTCGATTTGATCAGCTCGATGAACAGCAGGATCATCGTCAATAGAATGATCAGGTCGCTCGTCCGGAATACCCAGTCGGCACCGCTGAGCATCCGAATCTGGAACAGTTGCTTGTTGAGGATCTCGTCGGCCGGCACATTGCCGCCGGCCAGGACCACGATATTGTAGACGATGAACGCGATGACGATGAGCGGGATCGCTCTGAGCGACATTGGTGCCTCCAGCATGTCTCTGTCCGCAAGTCGCGGACATTAACAATGTTAGGCGCTGACTTTGACAAATTTTCGCTTGTTCAGCCGCGAATGTGTGGACTGCTCCAGCGAGCGATCCAGCCGGGCCCGTGTCTGCGCTAGTTGGTCTGTTCCTTGACCGCCAGGACCTGCTTGCCGCGATACTTGCCGGACTTCAGGTCAATGTGGTGCGGACGGCGCAGATTTCCCGAGTCCTTGTCCTCGACATAAACCGGAGCCTTCAACGCGTCGGCGGAACGACGGTTGCCGCGCTTCATGCGCGAGACTTTACTGCGGGGGACGGCCATAAGTTGCTCCTCTCGAGGCCCGTTCAGGGCAAAGATCAGCTGCTGCTCAAAGGCTTAGCGCTCTCTCAGGGCAGTCAGCTGCTGCCTCGCGTGCGACCGAAGCCGGAAACGGGTAGGACCTCCGCGAGCATGCAGGCACACGGAGAGCTTTCGACGGCGGCTTATAGCGACAATCCGCGTCCAGTGCCAGACCAATTGTAGGCGAATGCCGGCAAACCTCAACAGCATCGATGTTCCGCGTCTGTTTCGCAGTGACTCGGACTGGTGCGGGCGCTGGTGCACCGCTAAGACCTATTCGGCGAACCCAGAGATCACTGGCTGTTAGCATGACCGACGACGAGCAGTGCGAATTGGACCAGTTCGCGGCGTGGCAGGCCGACGCCGCCCGCCTCGTGGAGCAGCGGCTTGCTGAGCTCCTTTCGGAGGCGTCAGCACCCAAGCAGCCGCCGCGGCTGGCTGCCGCCATGCGTTACGGTACGCTCTATGGCGGCAAACGGTTTCGCGCTTTTCTCGTGCTTCAGTCCGCCAAGCTGTGTGGCGCGGATCTGGTTGCCGCACTCGACGTGGCAGCCGCCCTCGAATGCGTGCACGCCTATAGCCTGGTCCATGACGACCTGCCGGCCATGGACAACGACGAGGTGCGCCGCGGCCGGCCTACGGTGTGGAAAGCCTTCGACGACTGGACCGCCATTCTGGCCGGCGATGCGCTGCTTACGCTGGCATTCGAGATCATCGCAGCCAGCACGTCCATCGCCACCGATCGCAAATCTGCGCTAATCGCGGCGTTGGCGCACAATGCGGGCCGCGCTGGCATGGTCGGTGGCCAAGTGCTCGATCTCGAAGCTGAGAAGCTAGGCCATCCGGCGTCCTCGCTCTCTCACATCGAGCGCCTGCAGGCGATGAAAACAGGCGCCCTCATTCGCTTCGCCTGCGAGGCCGGGGCGCTGATTGCCGATGCCGATCCAAGGCACAAGGACGCGCTCACGCGATTTGGTGAACTACTCGGCCTCGCGTTTCAGATCTCGGATGACCTGCTCGACATCGAAGGACAAGCGAGCGTGGTCGGCAAAGCCGTCGGCAAGGATGCAGCTCTCGGCAAGGCGACGCTGGTCTCGCTGCTGGGCATCGATGCTGCCCGTGCGCGGCTGAATACCGTCGTAGCCGACGCGATCATAAGCCTGGCGCCGTTCAGCGCCGATACCGGCGCCCTGAAAGGTGCCGCGCGCTTCATCCGAACGCGCGACAAGTAGCGGGGCTGGGCTCCCGAAAGTCGGAGCGAGCGCTGTTCAACGGCGAGTGTGGCGCGCAGGTCATTGGGTGCCCTGACTGCCGCCCCTATACTCTTCATCTCCGCCGAGCGGGTGATGAGCCCACCGGAGGAGGGCCATTCGGTTCAGTATGAGGGCAGTGTCATGCGTTCTCCGTGCACACGGACCAGCCGGAGCATTGTATTCTCAAGCTCGGTGTCCGTAGACTGCCTGCTCTTGACCATGGTGCTGCTTGCCGGCGATGCACAGGCGAGACGCGCCGCGAACCGCGCCGAGAGCCAGCCGCGACAGCTCGGGATGGATGTGCGGACGCTCGCTGAGAACGAGCCGAGGCAGGTTCGTGGCTCTTCACGGCATCAGCTCCGCACCGTGCAGCCGCGCATCGCCCGACCGCAGACGGCAGCCCAGCCGCCTGAACCACTGATCGCGGTTGTTGCCCTCGACCGCCAGCGCATCACGGTCTACTCGGCAAGCGGACAGATCCTGGAGGCGGGCGTTTCCAGCGGCCAGACGGGTTTCCGGACGCCGACCGGAGTCTTCACCGTGCTGCAGCGAAACCGGCATCACGAATCGAACATCTACAGCAACGCGCCGATGCCCTACATGCAGCGGCTCACCTGGTCCGGCATTGCGCTTCACGAGGGCCATCTGCCCGGATATCCGGCGTCACATGGCTGCATTCGGCTTTCCAGTGGCACGGCGAGTCAGCTCTGGAGCATTGGCCGCATCGGAATGCGTGTGATCGTGACACCGTTCGATGTGAGCCCGCAGAGCATCGAAAGTGCGAAGCTGCCCGTACCCCGGATGACTGCTCTGACCGTCAATGACCTGCCGCATGTCGTGCGCACGGCTGCTGCTGGCGGAGAAGAGGACGGCGAGCGCCTGTTGGACCCTTTCCAGCTCGCGCAGGCACGCAGGATCAAGGCAGCCGCCGAGCGCGAGGCGGCAGAGCGTGCGGTTCGCCCTGCATTCGAGGAAGCAACCGTGCGCTCCGCCGACGCCAATCGTGCGGCCGAGCAGCTGCGCCGCCTTGCCGATCACCTTGCCCGCGCGGAGGAGGAGCACGAAGACAAGCGTGAGGACGTTGTTCGTGACCAGACCCTGTCGGAAAGCGACGCCATGCATATTGTGGAAGCTGCCCGACAGCGGCACGAAAGTCTGCAGCTGGAGTACGAGGCCGCCAAAGCTGCCGAAGCAAAACTCGCTGATGCAGCCTTTGCGGCGGCTCGAGTGGCCCGCGACGCAGAGATCGCCATCACCGAGGCGGCTGAAGCGCAGAAGATCGCAAGCTTCGGCGTCGAGCCGGTCTCGATTTTCGTTTCGCGCAGGGAAGGCCGAGTTTTCGTGCGGCAGGGTTTTAACCCGCTCCACGACGAGCCGATCTCGATCGTCGAGCCGGAGCGCCCGTTCGGCACGCATGTGTTCACCGCCACTCAATCCCTCGACGGTGGCGCTCAACTCCGCTGGTCTGCCGTCACGGTTCCCGATAGCTTCGGCGCAACCGACGAGGCAACGGCAAAAGGCAGCAGGAGGCGCGCAGTCGCTGAGCAAGCTCCTTTGCTGTCTTCCAGCGCTGCCGAGGTTTTGGAACGCATCGAGCTGCCGCAGGCGACCCTGCAGATCATCGGTGACCGTCTCTGGCCTGGCGCGTCGCTCATCATTTCCGATCACGGGCTCGGCACCGAGACCGGCAAGGGAACTGATTTCATCGTTCTGACGAAGTGACGGGCGAGCAGCCGCCGGGTCCAGTGTTGCCGAGCGCGTCGCGCCTGTGCACCCCGGCAGCCGTTCCCGCCATGACCGCCGAGCCCCTCGGATCGCGAGAAAGTTGACACAGCAACCTGTGCTGGAGCAGTGGCGCGGTAGCCGGTCAAAGAGCCGGCTCCAGAGGCGTTAACTTTTGCGGATTTTTTCGGGGCTCGAATCGGGCCCGCCAGGGCACCTACAGAGCCCGTAGAGAGGCCTCGTTTCGAGTGGCTACCCCCCTCCATACTCGCTCGGAAAACGCGCCAGCGTCGAAATTCGCCCATGAAGAATCGATTTGGATGATCGACCCTCGCCTCCCAGTCACGCTCAAGCCGGCAAGTGGTCCCAAAAACATCTCGAAGTGCAACGACAACCGCAACATCTGTCAGTGAAATGGCTAGCGATACAACCTTTCCGCGGCAATCCGGTACACATCACCCGCTGCGCCTTGCCACCTCCGCCGCTCGCGCAATCACCCGCTCCGCCATCAGCACAATGTCGACAGCGATGAACACGCCATCCACGACCGCCGTGCCCTGCCCCTGTGCGGCTGCGGTCTCGTAAGCCTCGATGATCCGCTTGGCCCGCGCTACTTCCTCGGGCGTTGGTGTGAAAACCTCGTTCACGGGCGCAAGCTGGTTTGGGTGGAAGACGAGCTTGCCGGCGAACCCGAGCTCGCGTCCTATCAGTGCATCGGCCCGGACCGCATCGGGGCTTTTCACGTCCGTAAATGTGGCGGCATCGATTGCCTCGAGCCCCGCGGCAGCAGCGGCCGCCACGATCAAGGCTCGAGGCACGGCCAGTGCGCGCTCGGTCACGGCACTGCCGGTCGCCGCCGTGTAGTCGCCCGAGCCGAAGAACAGCGCCGACGTCCGAGGGCTTGCATCAGCGATCTCGAGGGCTCGCAGCAGACCGCGCGGCGTCTCGACCGTCGCCACGATCTCGAAGGACGCCTGGCGCTGCCGTGGCAAGCGCCCCTCCGCCGTATCGAGCCAGCGTGTCAGCTCCACAAGCTGCGCCCCGCTCTCGACCTTCGGTACGAACAGCGCGTCGACAAGGGTGAGATCGAGGGTCTGCAGATCGGCGGCATAGTCGGCCGTGCCGACGGCATTGATGCGGACAAGCTTCTCGCGCGGCCCGAAGTCGATCGTTCTCAGCGCCTCCGCGATGGTCTTGCGCGCCGCAGACTTATCACCCGGCGCGACGCCATCCTCGAGATCGAGGACAATCGCGTCCGTGGGCAGCGTCGCGCTCTTGGCGATCCGTTCCATTCGATTGCCGGGTGTGATCAGCATCGAGCGGCGCAATCGCGGTGCCCGCAGGGCAGAGCCTTGCTGTGTCATCGATGCGCTCAGCTGTTCCGCCGCCGGATGTCCTCGAAATAAGCGATCACGTCACCCGATTGCTTGATGTCCGCATAGCGCCGGTCCATGTCGCGCAAATTGGCCTGATGCGCTTCCTCGGTCGGATCACCACAGCAGTCATCGACCACCATGGTTCGATAGCCGTAAGAGAAGCTGTCGATCACGCTTGCCCTGACGCAGCCCGATGTCACGCAGCCTGTGATGATCGCCGTATCGATGCGCTGCTTGGTGAGAAACGGGATGATCGGCGTCTGAAAGAAGATCGAAGGCGCACACTTCCTAAACACGAAATCACAGCCAGCTTCTGCAATCGCCGGATCGATTTCGCTCGCCTCCTCGCCGTCGAAAAAGTCCTTGTAGAGGGCCGATACCTTCCACGGCTGCATGTCTTTTTCCGAGTACCAGCCGGCCGTACATGCAACGACGGGGATGTTGCAGCGACGCGCTGCTTTCAGAAGCTCTACGGTCTGGTCGCGTGCGGCGTGAACGCGGGGCGAGCGGCCAGTCTGAAACCGCGGGTCGCAGAACCCCTTCTGGAAGTCGACGACGAGCACGGCGGGGTGCTCCCCGTACCCGATCGGTCGTTCGCCGTAGCTGGCTGCGGAGAAGGCGTCGGTCATGAGCAGCTCCAATTCTGATGTGCGCGCGATGGCGCTTCGCATGGTTCTCAAGATCCAGAACTTTCCCGGCGAGCCTGATCTCTTCCTAATGCCGCCGTGGCTCGCTCAAGCGACAGTCTGCCCGCTCCGCACCTGACTTGACCAGAGGCGGCTCTCCGGAACCGGCAAACCATAATGCTCCCTGAGGGTCCGGCCCGTGTAGGCGGTCCGGAACAGCCCACGCCGCTGCAGCAGGGGGATCACCTCGGCGATGAAAAGATCGAGCATCGATGGCAGAATGGGCGGCATCACGTTGAAGCCGTCAGCTGCACCGCTTTCGAACCAGTCCTGCATCAGGTTGGCCACCTGCTCCGGCGTGCCGGCATAGGTGAAGTGCCCGCGCGCGCCGGCAAGCGTCGCCAAGAGCTGGCGTAGCGTTGGCCGCTCGCGGCGCACGTAGCTGACGATCACCTCGGCGCGACTGCGGGCGGCTTCCACCTTGCCGGGCGGAGGAAAATCCTCGACCGACAGCGGCTTATCCATTGGCAAGTGCGAGAAGTCATGGCCGCCGAAGCGGCCGGACAGCCGCTTTCTCCCACCTTCTGGATCAGTCAACGCGTTGAGCTCGCGAAGCTGGCGCTTCGCCTCGGCCTCGGTCGAGGCAATCAGCGGCGACAGTCCCGGCAGGATCAGCACGTGCTGAGGATTGCGCCCGGCGTCGTTAGCCAGTGCCTTGAGATCGGAATAGAAGGCTTGTGCAGTCGCGTGTTCGAGATGCGCCGTGAACACCGCCTCGGCATGCTTCGCCGCGAAGCGCCGTCCTGTCTCCGACGAGCCCGCCTGCACCAGCACCGGCCGGCCCTGAGGTGTGCGCGGCACGTTCAGCGGCCCGGCCACGCGATAGTGTTCGCCCACATGATTGATGGCGCGGATGCGCTCCGCCTTCGCATAGCGGCCCTCGGCGCGGTCATCGAGAACGGCATCCTGCGCCCAGCTGTCCCAGAGAGCGGTCACGACCTCCATGAACTCCTCGGCGCGGTCGTAGCGGCCCTGGTGGCTCACTTGGCTGGTATCACCATAGTTCCGCGCGGCGGCCGCGAGCCACGACGTCACGATGTTCCATCCAATGCGGCCATGGCTGATATGGTCGAGCGACGCAAACTGCCGCGCCAGGTTGAACGGTTCCGTGTAGGTGGTCGAAGCAGTGGCGATCATTCCGATGCGCTGCGTGACCGGCGCGATCGCCGCGAGCGCGGTGACCGGCTCCAACCAGGTGCGTCCCGCCGTCGCGACGTCGTCGGGGACACCGAGCTGATCAGCGAGAAAGATCGAGTCGAAGAGGCCTGCCTCGGCGCGTTGCGCCATGTCCTGATAGTAGCGGATTTCGGAGAGCGGCTCGTGTGAGGCATCCGGGTGCCGCCACGACGCCTCGTGGTGCCCGCGGCTCTGGATGAAGAGATTGAGATGCATCTGTCGCGTCATGGCGGCTCCCGCGCAGCGTGAACGGGCAGGATGCTACATCCGCTCCGCTCAAACGCGAAAGCCTAACGCAACCGGACGAATGGTAATCTACAAAATGAACTTCGACAGATCGGCGTTCTTGGCGAGATCGCCGATGCGGTCCTTCACGTAGGCTGCGTCGACGGTGAGCGTCTGGCCGCCGCGATCCGAGGCCTCGAATGAAATCTCGTCGAGCACCCGCTCCATCACCGTTTGAAGCCGCCTGGCGCCGATGTTCTCCACCGTCGAGTTCACCTCGACAGCGATATCAGCCAGTGCATCGATGCCGTCGTCGGTGAAAACGAGTGTCACCCCCTCGGTTCGCATCAATGCCACATATTGCTTGATCAAGCTCGCCTCGGGCTCGGTCAGAATGCGACGGAAATCCGGCTTGGTCAGCGGCTTCAGCTCGACGCGGATCGGCAGGCGCCCTTGCAGCTCCGGCAGCAGGTCGGACGGCTTCGCCAGGTGAAAGGCGCCCGAGGCGATGAACAGAACGTGGTCGGTCTTCACCGGTCCGTGCTTGGTCGAGACCGTCGTTCCTTCAATCAGTGGAAGCAAGTCGCGTTGCACGCCCTCGCGGGAGACGTCCGCGCCGATGCGGCCCTGCTCGCTCCGCGAGCAGATCTTGTCGATCTCATCGAGGAACACGATGCCGTTGTTCTCGACAGCCTTGATCGCCTCCTGCGTGATCTGATCCTGGTCGAGCAGCTTGTCGCTCTCCTGTGCGATGAGCAATTCGTGGCTTTGCCCGACCGTCATTCGCCTGGGCTTGGTGCGCTGCCCGAATGCCTTACCCAGCATGTCGCCGACATTGATCATGCCGACCTGGCCACCAGGAATATCGAATGTCGGGAACGGCGACGCCGTGTCGGAGACCTGGATCTCGATCTCCTTGTCATTCAGCTCATTGTTGCGCAGTTGCCGCCGGAAGCTCTCGCGCGTTTCGGGCCGTGCTCCCGAGCCGACCAGCGCATCGAGGACCCGCTCTTCGGCGTTCTTCTCTGCGAGTGCGCGCACCTCGCGCCGTTTGGCATCACGCACGAGGCCAATGCCGACTTCCACAAGATCGCGAATAATCGAATCCACATCGCGACCGACGTAGCCGACTTCGGTAAACTTCGTCGCCTCGACTTTCAGGAACGGCGCGCCCGCCAAGCGCGCCAAACGCCGCGATATTTCGGTCTTTCCGCAGCCCGTGGGACCGATCATCAGAATGTTCTTCGGCAGCACTTCCTCACGCATGTCGCCCGTGAGCTGCTGACGTCGCCAGCGATTGCGCAGTGCGATGGCCACGGCGCGCTTAGCGTCCTGCTGGCCGATGATGAAGCGGTCGAGCTCGGAAACGATCTCTCGCGGTGAGAAGTTGGTCATGCGTCCTGCTGCGCGCTGGTGTGGCGGCTCTAATGCTTGCTTTCACTTTGATCCAAGCGTCGCAAGCGAACTTTCGGACCAATCCGCCACATCATGCCGGTGTTTGTTCCGGTGGTCCCTATCGTTCGCAATTCAACGTGCGGACAGGATATCCAGTTCGCAACAACCCTATTTGATCAAGTGCCAACATAGGTGGCACATGACAGGAGTTCCAGAGCGCTGAGGATTTGCCGCAAGTTCGAGCAGCGCGCGCAGACGCAGTAATCTCGCGAGATGATGGCTCGACGGGGTCGCACTGCGCCCGAGAACGGCCATGGTGCACAGCCGCGCCGCTTAGAACGGGAAAATCAGCTCTAACGGATCTCAGGTCCTCAACCCACAATCGCTCACTCGCGCGGCGGCTCCTCGGGGCTTGCCGCCGGCGAATCGCTCTCGGCGGGGGCCTCTGGCTCGCGACGGCGACGACCGAGCGGTCGGCGCAGGAACTCGGGCTGTTCGCCTTGGGTAAATCGCTCGCGGCGACGGCCTTCCGAGCGCGGCGGCGGTGCTGCCACTTCGGCGGTCGTCGGCTCGGCTGCTTCCGGGACAACGTCGCGCTCCCGCGGAAGTGCCTCCGGCTCCACAATGCGCGGCTCGCTACGGTCGCTGCGCTCGCCGCGCTCGCCGCGGTCACGGTCGGTCCGCTCGGCGCGCGGCTCGTCCACCCGGCTCTCGCCGCGGTATTCGCCATTGCCGTTGCCCCGCTCAGCGCGATCATCCTGACGAGGCCGGCGGTCAAAGTTGCGGTCACGATCTCGATCACGGTCACGGTCACGATCGCCACCGTGACGCTCCATGCGATCGCCGCCGCGATCTCCACGGTCGCCGCGATCGAACCTGTCACCGCGGTCCATCCTGTCATCGCGGTCCATCCGGTCGCCGCGGTCCCCGCGATCGAAGCGTTCGCCACGATCGTTACGCTGGAAACGATCATGTTGGCGGTCATGGCGGGGACGGTCGCCGCGATCTCCACGGTCGCCCCGGTCCCGGAAGCGCATCTGATTGGGATGTTGCCCCTGGTGACCGTGCCCCTGGCCTTGCTGGTCGAAATTGCGGTGACCCCGATCGTCGCCGTTGCGATCGCGATGTCCGTGCTCAGACTGCTGCTGGCGCTGATGCACCTGCCCCTCTTGTTGAGGGAACCGGGTGATCATCGGCTGATCGCCCTGGCCGAATTCGTCCGCTGTCTCGACTTCCTCGCTGGCAGCATTCTCATCGCCATCCATCGACATGCCGTCCTGCCGTGGACGGTTGCCGCCGTTGAGGTCGCCCCCGTGCAGCCCCTGCTGTTCGCGGTAGGCTAAAATGATGCGATTATAATGCTCGGCATGCTGCAGATAGTTCTCCGCCAGCACCGGGTCGCCGGCCGAGAGAGCATCGCGTGCCAGCGACATGTATTTCTCGGCCACGTGCGCCGGAGTGCCGCGCACCTTCACGTCCGGCCCGTTCGATTCATAGCTCCGGGCGAGCGGGTTCTGGCCTTTGCGCTGCTGGTTGTTATTGTTGTTGTGGCGGCCGCGACCGCGACGATGCTGTTGTCCCTGCCTCATGGGCTCCAGTTCTCACTCTCATGCCAAAGGATTATACGGGGTGGCGCGCTGCCAAGCAGAGCACCTCGCGCCCGGAGCCATGTCCGGACCTGCGACTTGCGAAGGAAGGTGCGACTTCAACGTGTTGTTTCGCATATATTTCCAGCCGGCTTCGCCGACTCTAAGCAGTCCACATCATCCTGCTCGATTCGCCGCTGCGCCTCTTAAGACGCTGGCGGCGGTACGCTATTGTCCATCCAGGGAAGTCGTGCCGGCGTGGGTCGTTACGACTGCTTTCCGCCGACGGGGTCGTCGCTCAATCAACGCGCACCCCCTGCGCGCTCGACGACACCTACTTCATAGTTGGACAGGCTAACCGGAAGCGGGCTCGAAGCCAAGCGATATTTTGGACTTCCTTCAGGACCGTGCCTGTACGGCAACACAGCGTGGCTTCCGTGCTAGATCGGTCCAAACTTGGACCGAGCTAACTGCGAGATATTTGGCCTCCGCATCAATGATCTGCCGTACGGATGGTTCCTGGTCAGCACCGATTTCCAGCGCCAGCAAGCCACTCGGCTCGAGCCTTCTGGCAGCGGCCGGAACGAGAGCGCGGAATGCGTCCAGCCCGTCCGGCCCACCGTCCAATGCACCGCAAGGATCGTACCGCACGACCTCCGGCTCCAATCCCTGGATCGCGCTACCCGGGATGTAGGGAGGATTTGATACGATGCAATGGAAACGTCCGGTCACGCCATCGAGCCAGTTCGTGCGGACAGTCTCGAACCGATCGGCGACGCAGAGCTGCCGTGCGTTGCTCTCGGCCACTGCGAGCGCGTCCGAGCTCAAATCAACGGCAATGCCTTGCGCTTGCGGCAAATGGCTCAACAACGACAGTAAAATTGCGCCGGAACCGGTGCCAACATCTGCGATGCGGTAGGTCGGACCGCCTGGCAGGCGGCCGGACGCTGCGAACCGTAGCACGCCTTCGACCAGCGTTTCCGTTTCGGGCCGCGGATCCAGAGTAGCCGGCCCAATCTCCAGATCCAGCCCGTAGAACTGCCGCTTGCCCAAAATTCGGGAGACTGGCTCGCGCGCCAGTCTCCGCACCGCGGCTTGCTCGAGCTGGACTGCTTCGCCGGCCCCGACTGGGCGCTCCGGCACCTCCAAAGTCGCCGCGCGCCCGAGACCCAATACGCCTGTAACCAGCAGCCTTGCATCGAGCGCTGGCGTATCGAGCCCCGCGGTCTCGAAAGCAGTGGCAAGCAGCTTTTGAACCGCACCGATCGTCAGTTGTGCACGTATTTTCGGCTCGGTCGGAAGGATGGGCGACAACACGGTCATGAGTAAGACAATCAGACATGAGCTATTGAGCGATGAACCAGCGGAGCGAGATTGTTGCCACGATCAATTCAAGCCGTTGTCGGCTCGTCGATTTGTGCAAGCAAGCTCGCCTGATGCTCGGTGATCAGTGCGTCGATGATCTCGTCCAGCGCCGTCCCGTTCACGATCTCCTCGAGCTTGTAGAGTGTGAGGTTGATCCGGTGATCGCTGACGCGGGCTTCCGGCCAGTGGTACGACCGAATTCGCTGCGAGCGGTCACCCGTGCCGACCTTGCTCTTGCGATCGCTCGCGCGCGCGTCCTCGGCCTTCTGCCGCTGCAGCTCATATAGCCTCGACCGCAATACCTGCATGGCTAGCCGTCGGTTTTGGTGCTGCGATTTCTCTGCTGAAACCACGATCAAGCCCGTTGGGAGATGCGTAATGCGAACCGCCGATTCCGTCTTGTTGACATGCTGGCCGCCGGCGCCGCCCGCCCGCATCGTATCGATGCGAATATCCTCGGGCTTTATCTCGACGTCTACCTCTTCGGCCTCGGGCATGATGGCGACGGTGGCCGTGGAGGTGTGAATGCGCCCCTTGGTCTCGGTCACCGGAATGCGCTGCACCCGGTGCACGCCGGACTCGAATTTCAGCCGCGCGAACACGCCCTTGCCCGTGATCGACGCAATGATCTCGCGATAGCCGCCGAGGTCGTTCTCGGAGGCACTGATGATCTCGACCTTCCACCCGTGCAGCTCGGCATAGCGGCTGTACATGCGGAAGAGATCCGCCGCGAACAGCGCTGCCTCGTCACCGCCGGTCCCGGCGCGGACCTCCAGAATGGCGCTGCGTTCGTCGGCCGCATCCTTTGGCAGCAGCTGGATTTTCAGCTCGCCCTCGAGCCTCTCGATCCTCGGTGTGAGGCTTGCCACCTCCTCCCGCGCCAGCTCGGCCATGTCCTTGTCGGCCGACCTGTCGCCCAGGATTTGTTCGAGATCGGCCCTCTCAGCCTCGGTTTTCCTGAGTTTGGTGATCGTCGCCACGATGGGGTCGAGTTCGGAGAACTCTTTCGAAAGGGCGACGAACCTGGCTTGCGCCGGGCCCGCGTTGAGCTCGGTCTGAATGGTCTGCCAGCGCTCGACCAGCCGGTCGAGCTTCTCTTTCGGGATCGCGGTCATGACTGCGGCGCACACGTAGGCCGATGCGCGCCTTTCCGCAAGCGGGGTAGGGCACGCATCACCCAAAAAGCTTCGCCGCCGTAGGGCGCAATAGGCCTCTTGGCCGTATTGCGCCGACTTGTTCCAACGCATGCGTCGGAGCAAGCGGAAAGCCCCGCGGCGGCGCAATACGTTCCGCTATTGCGCCCTACGGCACCGAGCACGCTTTGCAATTGCCGGCGGCCCGCTAGGATGCGCCCAGAGCAACATGATCAGCTGAGACCTGGAGAACGGGAGCCCGCCATGGCACGCCGCATCATCGACATCTCGGTCGCGCTCCAAGCGGGAATCAAGTCCGACCCGCCGGGCGGCGAGCCGCAGATCCATTACGAGAGCCACCAGGAATCGATCCCGCGGATGCTCCGCCACTTCCCGGGTCTGACCGTCGATGATCTTCCTGACCGCGAAGGCTGGGCCACAGAACAGTGCAAGATCTCGACTCACAACGGCACCCACGTTGACGCGCCCTACCACTACGCAACGACCATGGATCACGGTAAGCCGGCGATGCGCATCGACGAGGCGCCGCTCGAGTGGTTCTACCAGTCGGGCGTGAAGCTCGACTTCCGGCATTTCGGCAATGGCTACGTCGTTACCGCTGCCGACATCGAGGCCGAGCTGAAGCGCATCGGGCACACGCTGAAACCGCTCGAAATCGTGGTGGTCAACACGGCAGCCGGCGCGCGCTACGGCCAGGACGACTATGTCCCGACGGGCTGCGGCATGGGCCGCGAGGCAACGCTCTACTTGACCTCGCGCGGCATCCGCGTGGTGGGCACCGATGCCTGGTCCTGGGATGCGCCGTTCGTCTACACGGCCAAGCGCTATGCCGAGACGAAGGACGCGAGCATCATCTGGGAAGGTCACCGCTCGGGCCGTGAGATCGGCTATTGCCAGATCGAAAAGCTCTCGAACCTCGACAAGCTGCCAGCCTCGGGCTTCCAGGTGGTCTGCTTTCCCGTGAAAGTCAAAGGCGGGTCTGCCGGCTGGACTCGTGCCGTTGCGATTATCGACTAAACGAAAAGCAAGGAGACGTCTCATGATCCTGCAGGGCAAGGTCGCGCTTGTGACGGGTGCCGGGCAAGGCATCGGCGAAGCGACGGCGAAAGCGCTGGCCGAAGCCGGTGCCGCCGTTATCGTCGCCGACATTAACGTCGAGCGCGCGGAAAAGGTGGCCGGCGAGATTGCATCCCATCAGCGGCGCGCTGCGGCCTCAACGGCCGATGTCGGCAGCGTGGAGGACATTCAGAGGATGGTCGATCGCGCCCTCCGCGACTTCGGCAAGATCGATATTCTCGTCAACAACGCCGGGGTCACGCGCCGCGCCGACATCATGGACATTACCGAGGCGGATTGGGACCGTATCCATCGGGTCAATGCCAAGGGTGTGTTCTTCTGCCTGCAAACCGTGGCGCGAACGATGATCCCGCGCCGCGAGGGCCGCATCATCAACATCGCCTCGATCGCTGGCAAAGGCTATATCGGCCTATCCAATGCGGCCTATGGCGCGAGCAAGGGCGCGGTCATCAGCCTGACCAAGACGGCGGCCCAGCAGCTCGGCAAGCACAACATCAACGTCAACGCCATCTGCCCCGGCGTGACGCGCACCGCACTCTCGGATGCCAACCTGCGCGTGCGCGCTCAGCAGGAAGGCGTCTCGATCGAGGAGATGGAGAAGCGTCGCGCCGAGATGATCCCGCTGAAGCGCGCCAACGATCCGGAGGACATCGCCGCCATGGCTGTATTCCTGGCTTCGCCCGGCTCGCGCAATATCACTGGGCAGTCGTTCAACGTCGATGGTGGCATCATCCCGGATTGATGCTGACCCCAAGACCCGATGCCGGATGCGCAGGAGATAAGTGGTAGGCGCCCGCGAAGCTCTGCAGCCATGTGAGAGCAGCTCAAGGCTTCGCGCATTGATGCGCCCCGGCATTATCAATTGCCGGTTTTGCAGACGCATGCCAGCATTCAATTGCGGCCTGGTTTCTTGGTTGGAGCGCTCGGCGTCATTCGCACGCAAGCACGGAGAGTGACATGTCTGTTTTCGTCGTTGGCGGCACGGGATTCATCGGCCATCGGCTGGTTCGTCTGCTCGCAGCACGCGGGCAGAAGGTAACGTCCATGGACATCAACCCCGGGGCCCACTCGTTCGCCGATCTCGGCGACAAGGTGAAGTCGGTGCGCGGCGACGTGACCCAGTTCGATGATGTGATGGCCGCGATGTCGGCGGCGAAGCCCGAGCGCGTCGTCAATCTCTCCTATTTTCTAGGCAGTGATCACGCCCCGCACGTGGCCATGAAACTCAATATCCTCGGCATGGACAACTGCTTCGAGGCGGCGCGGCTGCTGGGCGTGAAACACACGATGTATGCGAGCTCGCTGGCGGTGAACGGCAAGCAAACGCACTACGGCAACCGCCCCGTCACCGAGCAGGACGACGTGCACGGAGAGTACCAGTACGCCAAGCACAAGATCATCAACGAGTGGCAGGCCCAGGACTACACCGAGAAGTTCGGGATGCTCATCACCGGCATCCGGCCGGCCAACGTCACCGGCCCCGACAAAGTGCGCGGCTCCGTGGACCACGTGAACATCATCACTGAGCCGGCGCGCGGCAATGCCATCTCGTTTCCGTTCAAGGACGCCATGCGCTGCCCGATTCACGTCGATGAGATCGCCGAGGTCTTCTCGCGCGTGCTGATGTCGGACAGGCCGCAGCACCGCATCTACAATACCGGCGGCATCGCGATCAGCCTGGGCGAGATCGCCGACATTGTTCGCTCCTACCTTCCCGACGCCAGGATCAGCTTTCAAAAGGAGGCGGGCGGACGCGATTCGAGCGGGAATTTCATGATCGACAACGCGCGCCTCGTCGCCGAGTTCGGCGTGCAGTATCGGCCCTATCGTGATCGCGTAAAGCAGATCATCAATGACGTCCGCCACGACAAAGGCCTGCCGCCGATTGCTTGATCGCCGGATGTGTTGATCGCCAGAGCCGCGGGGATGTGCGCTACAACAGGAGCCAACCATGAAGCTCAGTCTCGACGGCGTCCGGGTGTTGGAACTGGCGCGCTTCCAGGCGGGTCCGCGCGGCGGCATGATGATGTCGGACCTCGGCGCCGAGGTGATCAAGATCGAGCGCATCGGCGGTGAGGAGACCCGCAAGAACCCGCCCATCGTGCGGGGCCAGAGCGTCTATTTCACCGTCTACAATCGCGGCAAGAAGTCGATCTGCCTCGACATGCGCAACGACGAAGGGAAGGAGATCTTCACCAACCTCGTAAAAAAGTCCGACATCGTGCTCGAAAACTTCCGCCCGGGCACGATGGAGGCCATGGGCTTCGGCTACGAGGCGCTGAAGAGGATCAAGCCCAATATCATCCTTGTGTCGGTCTCCGGCTTCGGACAGTACGGCCCCTATAAGGATCGCCCTGCCTTCGACCCGCTAGGTCAGGCGATGAGCGGGCTGATGAGCCTCACCGGCCGGCCCGTGGGGCAACCGGTCGGCACTGCCTTCTCTCTGGTCGATCGCACCACGGCGCTGCATGCCACGATCGGCGCCCTTGCCGCGCTCCGTCATCGCGATCGCACCGGTGAAGGCCAGGTGATCGACTGCTGCCTGCTCGACTCGGCGCTGACCATGGTCGAGATCCCGAGCATTTATCACCTCGGCACGGGCGATGAAGGCGGCGAGGGTGGCCGCCCGCCCTATCGCGCCAAGGACGGCCATGTGGTGATTGCTGCCATCGGCCGCGAGATGGCGGGTGCGCTGATGAAGATCGTCACGGGAAGCACGGCTGGCACCGATGCCGGCCCAATCAACTCGTCGATCGGAGCGGGCGATGCCCGCCGCCGAGCGATCGAAGCGTGGTGCGCTGACCACACGGTCTCCGAGATCGTCGACACGCTGCTCGCCGCCGGCGTCCCCGTTGCGCCTGTGCGCAGCATTCCCGAGGTGGTGAAGGACGCTCACACCTGGGAGCGCGAATTGTTGGCCAAAGTCCCAGACGCGCTTGCTGGCGAGATCCACGTGCCCGGCGTCGCCGTTAAGATGTCTGCTACGCCCGGCCGCATCGGACCAGTGCCGACACCCGGCCAGCACACCGACGAGATTCTTCGCGGCTTGCTCGGGCTTGATGCTGCTCGTCTCAAAGCACTTCGCGCCGCCAAGGTCATCGCGTAATTCAGTCACGGGTTGACCGCGCTGTCAGCGGCGGGCAGCAATGAGAAAGCCTCCGCTGCCTGCAATCGCACGCCGCTCAGTGGCTCGGCCGGACGCACCGCGCGCTCATCAATGCTCGGCAGTGTGTCGCGTTCCTCCAAGGACGAGATTGAGGGGCCGAGATTGCGCAGCAGGCCGTCGTGCATACCGTAGATCCAGCCGTGCAGATGCAGCGGCTGGCGACGCGCCCATGCAGCCTCCACAATCGGCGTCATGGCCACGCGGCGCATCTGCATCTCGATGTTCAGCTCACAAACTCGATCGAGCTTCGCATCGTCGCTCTGCAAAGCCTCGAAGACTTTGTGGTGCTTGCGGTACATCATCACGAGCGGCTGCAGCCAGTGGTCGACCAAAGCGGTCCGCTCGTTGCCGATCGCGCGCCGGACGCCGCCACAGCCATAATGGCCGCACACGATGACATGCTCGACCCTAAGGGTCTCGATTGCGAACTCCAGCACTGCCAACAGGTTCATGTCGCTGGTGTGCATCATGTTGGCGATATTGCGGTGCACGAACACCTCGCCAGGGTCCAGGTCGAGCACATCGTTGGCGGTGACGCGGCTATCCGAGCACCCGATCCAGAGGTACCGCGGCGACTGCTGCTCAGCCTGCCGAACAAAATAGGTTGGATCGTCCCGGGTCTTCTGCTGAGCCCAGGCCACGTTGCGATCGAAGAGATGGGAAAGGCGCATAGGGTCGAAGGACCGAAAGCTGCGAGGGGACGGACCGGCCTCAACCTGATGGCGGCCTGCACAAACTGCTTTGACCTGTCGCAAACCGGCGTGAATTGCGAGACTTTCAGCCTGGACCCACTTGATTTGGCGTCTGAGGTCTGTGACCAGTGGGCGTCAGGTGACGGGCTATAACCTGGCACCGCGCTCCAGGCCAAAAAGCGGGCACCGCCCATCGTCGCCGAAGGAAAACAGATGCATCTCGCCCGTTATCCCCGCGTCCGCCTCGGCCATATGCCGACGCCCCTCGAGCCAATGGACAATTTGACCAAGCATCTCGGCGGTCCGCGCCTGTGGATCAAGCGCGACGATTGCACGGGCCTTTCGACCGGGGGCAACAAGACGCGGAAGCTCGAGTTCCTGATGGCGGACGCTGAGGCTCAGAAGGCCGATATCGTCATTACCCAAGGTGCGACCCAATCGAACCATGCCCGGCAGACCGCGGCTGCTGCGGCAAAGCTCGGCATGGAGTGCCAGATCCTGCTGGAGGATCGCACCGGCTACAGCGACGAGGCCTACACGCTCAACGGCAACGTGCTGCTCGATCAGCTGCACGGCGCGTCGATCTCGAAGCGCCCCGGCGGTGCGGACATGCAGGCCGAAATGGAAACCGTCGCTGTGGACCTCAAGAAGAAGGGCCGGCGGCCCTACGTCATTCCGGGCGGAGGCTCGAACCCGGTGGGTGCGCTCGGTTATGTCAACTGCGCCCTTGAGCTCTTGGCGCAGGCCAATGACATGGGCCTCAGGATCAATCACCTCGTTCATGCAACCGGCAGCGCCGGCACGCAGGCGGGGCTCGTCACGGGCCTGGTTGCGCTGAACTGCGGCATACCCGTGCTCGGCATCGGCGTGCGCGCGCCCAAGGACCGCCAGGAAGCCAACGTCTTTGCGCTGGCGGAAAAGACGGCGGCCCATCTCGGTCTTGCCGGCATCGTGAAGCGCGAGCACGTGGTCGCGAACTGCGACTACGTCGGACAGGGTTACGGCATTCCGACCGAGGGCATGGTGGAAGCGCTGAAGCTCGTCGCCACGCTCGAGGGCATCCTGCTCGATCCCGTCTATTCGGGGAAAGGCATGGCGGGCCTCATCGACCTGATCAAGAAAGGTCACTTCAAGAAAACCGACAATGTCGTCTTCCTGCACACCGGCGGGCAGGTCGGTCTCTTTGGCTATCCGAATGCGTTTGGCCTTCCCGGCTATCAGCCCTGACGGAGCGGTGCGCGATGGCGATCTCCGTCAAGGATCCGAACACCGTCATCGGCATCATGGGCGGCATGGGCCCGGAGGCGACGGTCGAGATGATGCGCCAGATCATCCGCCGTACGCCTGCCCGCGATGACGCCGATCATGTGCGCATGCTGGTCGATAACAACCCGAAGGTGCCGTCGCGCATTGCATTCCTGCTCGAAGGCGGCAAGGTCGATCCGACGGAAACGCTGGTCGACATGGCGCGGGGTCTGGAGCGGGCCGGCGCGACCGTAGTCGTCATCGCCTGCAACACCGCGCACGCTTTCGCCGAGCCGATCCGCGCTGCGCTCCGGATACCGTTCATCGACATGATCGACTCGGCCCTCGACGATGTGCGCAAGACCGCCGGCCAGGAGGTCGTCAAATTCGGCGTGCTCGGAATGCCGGCACTGCGGCGCATCGGCATTTTCGAGCAGAAGTGTCGCGGGAGCGACGTCGCTCCGCTCTATTCCGACGCTGCCGGCGAGGCGGAGGCGCTGGCTATCATCCGCGCGGTGAAGGCAGGCGACGTCTCGCCCCATCTCCTCGAGCGCTATCGCGCCTTAAAGCGCACTTTCAGAACTGCCGGCGCCGATGTTGTGCTTGTGTGCTGCACCGAATTCTCGGTGCTGGAAGAGCGACTGGCGTACTCAAAAATCGCTGCCGATGCGCCGACGCTTGATTCCATGACGAGTCTAATCGATCGTCTGATGTGATGCAGATCACTTTAATGCAGATTGGTCGGCGTTGTGCATGTCCTAAGGAGGTCGATGGCCGTTCCAGGTCTAACCGCGTCCGAACAGGCGCTCTATGTCGCTGCGCTTCAATTCAACGTAGGTTGGTCGGCCGTGATTGCACTGTCCGGAAAACGGAGTTGCTTCCATTTCTCGGAGCAGCGCATTCATCTCTGCGGGTGTGAGGCGGCGACCGGCTCGCACACTGCCGTGACAGGCCATTGAGGCGCAAACTGCCTCGAGGCGATCCTTCAGAAGTGTCGTCGTGCCGTCAGAGAGCACGCTGGACAGGAGATCGCGCACGAGCCCCTTAACGTCGGTGTCACCGAGCAGCGCCGGAATCTCTCGCACAGCGATGGCGCCAGGCCCAAACGGCTCTAGCAAGAGGCCGAGCTCTGCAAGCTCGTGTGAACAATCGGCGAGCAGCGAAGCTTCATCCGGACTCATTTCGATGATTTCTGGGATGAGGAGCCCCTGGCGAGCCACGCCACCCTTAGCGAGCATTGCTTTCATGCGCTCATACACAAGTCGCTCGTGCGCAGCGTGTTGATCAACGATGACTACGGATTGCTCCGTCTCGGCCACAATGTAGGTCTCATGCAATTGCGCCCGGGCGGCACCAAGCGGGCGTTGCTTCAGGATTTCGGGGGCAGGTTCATCTGCGGCCGAAGTATCGGCACTCGGCAGGTCCAGGCCCTCGAGTGGGGCCTGAAACGCTTCCGAAAGCCCGGGCGGAAATCGGGTCGTCTCGCGTCGCCATGCGCGCCATTCAGTGCCGTTTGAGGTCTGTTCCTGATCCCGTGGTAATTGTGCCCGTGCGCGAGCATCAAATGAGGGCCATCGTTTGGAAGCCGCACTGGTTTCACCAGAACTACTCGTGTTCGATATATTCGAATTGGCTGCTCCAGGCGGGGCCTGTTGATGTTCACGCTGCAATGCATCGAGCGTGCGCATGCCACCCAGTGCGCTGGCGCGATGTCCAGCCGCCTCCAACGCGTGTCTCAAGCCGCCGATGATCAAACTTCTGACGCTCGCCTGATCGCGAAAGCGGACCTCTGCCTTGGTCGGATGTACGTTGACGTCAACCTCACGTGGTTCAAGCGTTACGAACAATGCGACCATCGGGTTACGGCCCTTGGGAATAAGATCACCATAGGCCGCTCGCACGGCTCCAAGCAGCAGCCGGTCGCGCACGGGCCGTCCGTTGACGAACAAGAACTGCATGCCGCTGTCCGGGCGATGCAGCGTCGGCAAACCTATGAAGCCGGAGAGACGAATACCTTCGCGCTCGCCGTCGAGCTCGAGCGCGTCGTCGAGAAATTCGCGACCCATGATGCGTCCGAGCCGACGCAGGCGCCCATCGTTAGCAGATGTGTCAGAGGGGGCGGCCGGCAACACGAGACCTGAGCGCTCTCCCGTCGTCACCGCAAAGCCTATTTCAGGATGGGCCATGGCAAGCCGCTTGACCATTTCGGTTATGGCAAGGTTCTCCGCTCGCTCAGTCCGCATGAACTTGAGGCGCGCCGGCGTTGCCGAGAAGAGATCGCGTACCTCGACGCTCGTCCCGCGATTGAGCGCGGCGGGCCGCACCTCGCTCTTCGCTCCGCGGTCGACCACGATCGCCAAACCAGTAGGTGCATCCTGCTGGCGAGTTTTGATGGAGAGCTGCGCCACCGATCCGATCGAAGGCAGCGCCTCACCGCGGAAACCCAGCGTTTCGATGTTGAACAAGTCATTGGCTGGGAGCTTGGAGGTAGCGTGCCTTTCGACTGCCAGAGCAAGATCGTGCGCGTCCATCCCCAATCCATCATCGGTGACCCTGACCAGTGAGAGACCGCCGCCAGCCGCCACGACCTCGATCTGCTTCGCGCTTGCATCGATGGCGTTTTCGACCAGCTCCTTCACGACGCTCGCCGGGCGTTCAATCACCTCGCCTGCGGCGATCCGATTGATTGTTTCTGGGCTGAGCTGGCGGATCGCCACGGGCTGGGTTCCTGGTCTGATCCAAGCGAATCACTTGCCATGCAATCAATCCGAACTGCACAGCACTTAGCACATTGCGCCAGCATCATCACCGAGTGATGCACATTCACATGGCAGTCGCTGGTTGTCGTCACGCCTTGCTCGACAACTTGTCGCGTGTGAGCACCTTGGCAAGCTCCACAGCAGGCTGATCGAAAGCATCAACTTCGAGTAGCCTCGCCGCTAGGATTGTTTCGAGCATCATATGCATTATCAGTGCACCCAAAGCGGGCTCGTCAAGCTTCGGCAGATCGATCGTGCGCACCGGCCGACCCGCGCGGCCCAGAGCCTCCGGGACTGCGTGCGCCTGAGCCGAGACGAGATCGCCGACTGCACGGTCCGTCATGAAATCGATGCCGGCCGCGGCAGCAATGTCTGCAGGAATTTTCGGCCCGTGGTTTCGGGTGTCGCTGCGGACAATTGTTATGAAATGCTCTTTCGGCCCGTCCATGAACAGTTGCAGCTGCGAATGCTGGTCGAGCGGTCCAAGACACGCGAGCGGTGCCGTGCCCTGACCTCCCTTGCCAAGGCTTTCCGCCCAAAGCTGCACGTACCAATGCCCGAAGCTTTTCAGGCGGTCCGCATACGGCATCATTACGTTGACGCCGATACCACATTCGCGCGCAAGACCGATCGCAACCGCAGCGCCGACTGCAGGTGCGAACGCGGCTGGTCTGTCAGCAGCCTTCAATGCCTCGACGACGTCCTTTGCCCCAGCCCGCACCTGGCGAGCATTGAGGCCGCGTGCCATCGCCGGCAGTAGGCCGACGATCGACAGACCCGAGAAGCGTCCACCGATCTTCGGCGGATGGTCAAGCACAGGAAAATTGAACGTCCCCGCCATCCTCCTCAACGCATTCGATTTGCCGGGCGAAGACGGATCCGAGACGCCGAGAAAGGACGTCGCGATACTGCTGGTAAGTCCCTTGTCCCGCAGGGCTGTGAGCGCGGCGGCGGCCTGCGTGAGCGTCTCGGGTGTGCCGCCCGATTTGGAGATCACGATGAAACGGGTCGAAGCGAGGTCGAGCGAGGCGAGCGCACGTTCGAGCGTCACGCCATCCAAATTGTCGTAAAAGCGCGTGCGCGGGCGCCCTTTCTGATGCTCATCGGCCCCACCCGGGATGTTCCAGCCGGCGAGCTGAGCTAGCGTTTGTCCGCCAAGGCTCGAGCCGCCGGTGCCGAGGAACACAATCGTCTTGGCGCCGGTCGACAGCTTATTTAGCGCCTGTTCAGCTTCGACGATGTCGTTGTCGCGATCGACAATGGCGAGATGGTCGAGTGCGCCCGTACGCTGCATCTCTTTGAGATCGGCCAAAGGCGTCTCCAGCCGTGCAAGCCAATGCTCTAGGGATACGGCTGAGAGGCCTGCGGTACCGATTTTCGTTTCCAGGCATCCGGTCACGTCTTGCTCGAGGCGCTTGGCGCCGCTTTCTGTTGAGATTGCTGTTTTCATTGGCGCAAAGCTGGTCATGGCTGGCTTCGTTCGGTGCGCGGGACGTCCGCGGCTGATGACTAGAGAATGTCACCCGCCGACGCTTACAAGAACTACTCGAGTTTGTGCCAGGCGCCTATTGGCCGGCGCGAGAAAGCCCCTGGGGTTTGCCGACGACCGTCGTAATCAGGTCATCGACCTTAAGCAGTCGTTGAGCCGCCCGTTTCACGTCATCCATCGTCACAGCATTGACCAGGTCGTTCCGCCGCTCGACATAATCGATTCCCATGTCCTCCTGCAGCATCCAGAGGAGTTGATTGGCAATTTTTGCATTGGTGTCGAATCGCAGGGCGAACGAGCCAGTGAGGTAGCTCTTGGCATTCGCGAGCTCTGCCGGAGTTGGACCCTCGTCGGCCATTCGCTTGAATTCGCTGCGGATCACTTCGATTGATTGGGCGACCTCCTCGTTCTTGGTCGCAACTCCGCCGCCGAAAATGGCCACGTGACGATAGGGCTGCAGGTAACTGTAAACAGAATAGGCGAGTCCACGCTTCTCGCGCACTTCTTCGGTGAGGCGTGAGGCGAAACCGCCGCCACCAAGGATCTGGTTCAACACGAACGCCGGCAGAAAGTCCGGATCTTTCCGGGCAATGCCGTTCATACCGAACTGGACGACCGATTGGGGCACGTCCATCTCGACGACTTTCAACTTCTCAGCAGGCGTTGGCTTGGTCGCGGGAACCGGAATGAGATCTGATTTTGCCGGCAGCTCTCCAAAGACATGGTCGAGCATGCTCCCCAGTTCGGCCGATGTGATGTCGCCAACCACGACAACTTTGAGTGTGTCGCGGGCGAACACGCGGCGACGATAAGCCTCTAGATCGTCGCGTGTTATGCTAGCGATACTGTCCTGCGTACCTTCGGCTGGCCGGCCATAAGGATGATTGGGAAATGCAGTTGCGCTCCATGTCTTGGCTGCAACCTTGTCGGGGCTCTTTGCCGCAAAGGCGAGGCTGGCGAGCAGCTGCTTCTTGATGCGATCGACAGCAGTGTTCTCGAAAAGCGGTTTCGTCAACGCAAGGCGCAGCATGTCCAGTGACGGCTGTCGGTTAGACGTCAGCGTTTCGAAGCTGCCGTAGAAGGCATCGCGCGAGTCCTCAAAACTCATCTTGAAGGCAAGCTCTTCCTGCCGTTCTTGGAATTTCATGTGGTCATAGTCGCCCGCGCCTTCGTCCATCATTGCGGTCATGAAATTCGCGATGCCTTCCTTTCCCGCCGGATCTTGCGAGCTGCCGCCCTCGAAAACAAAACGCAGCGCAAGCAGAGGGACGCTATGCTCCTCAACTAGCCAAGCTTCGACGCCACCAGGGCTCTTTATGTGCTGGATTTTCATACTGGCCTTCTGTGCTTGGGCGGACAGCGAGGGCGAAACTTGTCGTGCGGCGTTCGTTTCCGTCTTGGATTCGGTTCGAGCTTCGAGAGTTGGCCGCGGCGCTGCTGGTGATCCGCTTTCATGTTGCACGGAAGGCTGTGCCCCGTTCGGCACAAGCTTCTGCTGCACCGTTACCAGTGGCGTCGCACCGGCAGTGGCAGGCGGCGTTTTCTGTGGCTCAAGGCCGCTTGCCGCGTAACGAGCATCAAGCTTCGCAGCCTCATCTTGAACATGAGCAGGCACCTGAGTGGTTTTTGCTGTGACGGTCTCTATTTTTGGTTTTGCCGGGACAGCACTTGCCGTCGGAACCGATGAAGGTGCCGGCGCCGGCGATTTGATATATGAGAAAACCATCAAACCGCCGGCGATCGCTGCCATAAGGATTCCAAGCTCGCGGAATCGTTTCGGCGCACCGCGCGAAGCCTTTTCAGTCATACTTTGCTGTCCTCGAACTCAGCTACGATTGGGTAGAGCAGGTGCCGCCGGTTGTTGCGCTCCCTTGGCGACATCATCGGGCTGCCCTGGAACAAGGGTTCCAGTCACAGAACGGCGGCGATCCAGATGCCTGGTAGCAGCCTTCTGAACGTCCTCCAGCGTGACTTTGGCGATTCGCTCCGGCCACTCCTCGATGTCCTGGACTGACCTGCCGATGGTCAGCGACCAGCCATATCGGCGTGCGAGCGAGGCTTGGTTGTCGCTCTCGTACACATAGTCTGCCAAATAGGCTTTCTTAGCCCGATCCAGCTCTTCCTGCGTCACACCTTTGCTGCGGATGTCAGCAAGCACACTATCGATCGCGGCCTCGATCCTGTCGAGGGAAACGCCGTCAGCCGGCACAGCAAAGAGCGCAATCTTTCCGCTGTCTCGGGCAGCGCCGGAATACCAACCGCCTGTGCTCGACGCCAGCTTCTGGTCGACAACGAGGTGACGGTATATGCGGCTCGTCGCTCCAGACGCAGTCACCTTCATCAGAAGATCAAGCGCTTCAGCTTCGCCTTTCTCGGCAGTGAGATAGCTCGGCGCGATGTAAGAGCGGTGCCATGAAGCCTTGCCAGCGCGTGGGTCCTTCAGATCGACGCGGCGAGGTGCGCGATGCGGGGGCTCCTGCGGTCGCGGGCGGGCCATCACGTTGGCGTTCGGGGGGATCGGCCCATAGATGTCTTCCGCCAGAGCTCTCACCTCGTCGGCTGTTACATCGCCCGTAACGACGAGAATCGCGTTATTCGGCGCGTAGAAGCGCTTGTAGAATGCGAGCGCATCCTCCCGCGAGAGCTTGGCCATTTCGTGCTCCCATCCGATCACGGGCAAGCCGTAGGGGTGCGACAGGAAAAGCGATGCGTTCATCTGCTCGTCGAGGATCGAAGAGGGGTTGTTCTCCACTCTAGACCGACGCTCCTCAAGAATGACTTGGCGCTCGGTCAAGACCTCCTTCTCGTCGAGGCGCAGGTTGACCATGCGATCAGCCTCCATCTCCATCACCTTGCGCAGGCGATCTTTAGAGACGCGCTGGTAATATGCTGTGATGTCATGACCAGTGAAGGCATTATCCTGGCCGCCAAGTCGCGAGACAATCTTCGAAAATTCTCCGTTGGCGATCTTCTCTGTCGACTTGAACATGAGGTGCTCGAGAAAGTGCGCAATACCGGAGACGCCCGGCGGCTCGTCCGCAGCACCGACACGGTACCAAACCATGTGGGTCACAACCGGTGCTCGATGGTCAGGAACGACGATAACTTTCATACCATTCTTGATACTGAACTCAGCTGCACGAGGCGCGGAAGAAGCGTCCTGCAGATATGCGAATAGATTGAGCATGGCGATCGCTGTGATGAGGGTTCGGATGGTGGAGAGGCTACGAGGCCTGATGAACATGGGGGGCCTTTTCTGCGACACTAGCGAGGCGGTATGCGACCGGGGTGCAGTAACCACGCCTAGATTGAGCCCAAGTGCAGCTCCAAGACATGGCGCGCTGATAGCAATCCGGAGAAGCGGCGCTGGACACCGCGCAAACCGGCCGAACCCGCCGAGATTTCGGTGCTATGTTCCCGAATGTCAAATGACAAGCGGTTAATAAAATCTAGGATCGTGTCGCCTCATTTCGATCAGCTCTCTCTCTCTCGACCGGGAGAGGCTTATTTGTCGCTCGAGCCAAACAGCTGGTCGCTAAGGACAGAAAAAATCGAACCCGAGCACGAAGCGTCTGCTTCGCCGCTTTGCCGGTTCGCTCGCTCTTTCCAGTTATCCTTGCAGGCTTGCTCCTTAGCCTTGCGCTGCGCATCGGCATCAGCAGCCTTGATTGCATCGCGGTCGCGAGGCCAAGCAGGATCAACCGATCCGGTGGTAATGGGCACTCCGGATTGCGATTGAGATCCCGGTTCAGGCAGCTTTGTCGAATCTGGAGGCAAGACCAGCGGAGCTCGAGCTTGAGTTTTCGGCTCAGCCCGCTTGGCAAATGGGTCCCCCGCTATTCCAATCGCCTCGAAAATTTTGCCGTTGAGTTCGACGCCATCGCCCCCCGCGCAGCCCCCAAGCATGCCAGCGGCTGCCAGTAGACTGGCTGCAACGATAATACCCCTCGCACGCTTCAGCGCGTTCGCCATCTGCCGTGCCCCAGCTGTCATTGGTGCCGATGCCTACCGTCTAAGCAGCATTCGAGGCATCATTGCGACTCGTTCTGAAAGACTCATACAGGAGCCCAATCACCCCCGCAACAATGGCCGTATCTGCGATATTGAACACATACCAATAGTATCCGAGGGCGTGCAGCGAGACGTAGTCCACAACTCCTCCATACAGCCAGCGGTCAAGCGAGTTTCCGAGCGCGCCACCAATGATCAGGCCGAGACTGACCGCCATCAGCTTGCCGGTTGCACCCCTTGCTACCCATATCCAAAGCGCAACGGCCGCTACCAGGGCAAGGACAATCAAAAGTCCTTGACCGACAAATGAAAGCAGACCGTAGCTCACGCCTTTGTTCAATACGAAGACGAAATCCATAAACGGCAAGACCGGTACCCGGCCACGCTCCCTGATCTCGTAAACGATCAGCATCCAAGCCTTATGCGACTGATCGAGCACGAAAGTGACGGTGAGGACCATCGCGCACAGGCGCGAATAGGCTCCCCAGATCAGCGATCTCGAGGTCATCTCGGTCATGAGCACCGTCTAGTATGGCTCGGACGGCTGGGCAAGCACGCGCCGGCCGTCTCCGCACGATGTCCTGCGCAATTTCTATTCGGCTGGCGTTGTCTGTGGTTTCGATGCGACTCCCGGTTCGTCCGCCTCGCCGACAAACCGCCCGAACACGTGCCAGAGGAGCCTGCCGATGTCGTCCATCACGATGAACACCGCAGGAACAAAGACCAGCGAGAGCAGTGTCGAGGAGATCAATCCGCCAATCACCGCAACCGCCATGGGAGCGCGGAATTCGCCGCCCGAGCCCGCACCCAAGGCTGAAGGCAGCATGCCACCCACCATAGCGATCGTGGTCATTACGATCGGCCGAGCACGCTTTCGACCAGCATCGACAATTGCTTCAAAGCGCGGGACTCCGAGCTTGATCTCCTCGACCGCGAAATCAACCAGCATGATTGCATTCTTCGTGACGATGCCCATGAGCATTAGAATTCCGATAACGACGGGTAAGCTGATCGGCATACCTGTCGCCGCCAGCGCCACAATCGCGCCGCCGATCGACAGCGGCAGAGAGAACAAGATGGTCACTGGCTGTAAGAATGAGCCGAACAGAAGGACCAGAAGGGCAAAAACCATCATCAAGCCCGCCCCCATAGCCTTGGCGAAGCTCTCGAAGACTTCGTTCATGATTTCAGCATCGCCGAACTGGCGGATTTCGATGCCCGGTGGCACAGCCTTGGCAGCAGGCTGAGCCTTCACTGCGTCCATTGCTTGACCCAGCGGCGTCTCGCCAATGAGATCCGCGCCAATCAGCACGCGCCGCTGCCGGTCATAACGGTCGATAGACGTCGGACCTTGGCTCATTTCGAATGTGGCAACGGAAGACAAAGGCACAGGCACACCTTGGCCGGCAACACCGGTTGGTACCTTCAATGCTTCCAGCGTGCCCCGATCACCGCGCGCCGTCTCGTCAAGCATCACTCGAATCGGTATCTGGCGGTCGCCGATGTCAAACTTAGCGAGGTTCGCGCCAATATCGCCGATCGTCGCGATGCGTACAGCTTCTGAAATGGCGTCCGTGGATACGCCAAGCTCAGCAGCAATCTCTGTGCGCGGGCTCACAATCAGCTCTGGGCGGTCGAGTTCAGCGGTCGAGACGACATTATTGAGCATCGGCCTACCGTCTGACGACATCACGCGTCGCGCTTGGCTCGTGAGATCCGCTGCGACCTTGTTCACCGCGGCGCCATCGCGCCCAGCTACCACAAGCTGGAACTGACGCTGACCATTGTCCTGCAAGAACCAGAAGCGAATGTCGGGTAAGTTCGCCAGGTCGCGGCTGATCGCCTCCTTGATTTCAGCTTGGCTGTTCTTGCGCTGCTCTTTCGGGACCATATTGATGGTGAGTGTCGCCTTTCGCGCCTCGGCGCCGGAGCCCAACAGCGTGCCGCCATTGACGAACACGGAAACGACCTCAGGCCGCTGCCGCACCACGGCCGCAACCTTCTCCGTCATCGCTTGAGTATCATCGACGCGCGAGCCGGGCGGAAGCTCAATGCCAAGCAGCGTTCGCCCGGAGTCCTCGGCAGGCAAAAAGCCCGAGGGAATGAGAAAGAACGATCCGATGGACATCGCGAAGATCAGCAGCCCGGCCAGCACAGATTTGTAACGGTGATGCACGGACCAATCGACGAGCCGCGTATAGGCGCGCAACATCCACCCTTCCTTTTCCTCACGATGAGTATCGCGCATGAAGTAGGCCGCCATCATGGGGGTGATGAGACGGGCAACGAGCAACGAGAAGATGACGGCTGCTGCAACGACAAGGCCAAACTGCTTGAAGTACTGTCCGGCGATGCCGCCCATGAAGCTGACAGGAACGAAGACCGCAACGATCGTGAATGTGATCGCAATCACCGCCAGCCCGATTTCGTCAGCCGCCTCCAATGCGGCCCGGTAAGGTGATTTGCCCATACGCATGTGACGAACGATGTTCTCGATCTCGACGATGGCGTCGTCGACTAGAATGCCGGTCACGATGGTGATCGCGAGCAGACTGACGAGATTCAGGGAGAAGCCCATTGCATCCATGGCCCAGAAAGCCGGGATGATCGATAATGGGAGTGCAACTGCGGCAATCAACGTCGCTCGCCAATCACGAAGGAACAAAATGATCACCAGAATCGCGAGAATGGCGCCTTCGATCAGCGTTTTCATCGTCGAGTCGTAGGCGCCCTGCGTATATCCGGTCGTCGTGTCAATCAACGAAAGAGCCACACCCGGATGCTCTTCCCGGAGCTTGGTGAGTACTTTTTCAACCTCAGCGTGGACCACGGTGTCGCTCGCGCCTTTGCCCCGCGAAATCGCGAACGCCACCACAGGTTCACCATTGAGGGTCGCAAACGTGCGCCGCTCGGCGAAACTGTCTGTCACCGTGCCAAGCTCATCCAGTCTGACCTTGCGGCCTTTCGGTAGCGTGATCATCGTGGCGGCCAGGTCTTCCAGCGACTGCTTGCCCGCGAGCGTACGAATCGCCTGTTCGCGCCCAGAAAGCTCTCCCCGACCACCTGCCAGATCGATGTTAGTTGCTCGGAGCTGCCGGTTCACGTCACCGGCTGTGATGCCGAACGACAGTAGCCGATCGGGATCAAGAGCCACCCGAATCTCTCGATCAACACCGCCAATTCTCTGAATTTGCGAAACACCCTTCACGCCTTGCACGGCACGCACAATCACGTCGTCCACAAACCACGAAAGCTCCTCCATCGTCATTGCAGGTGCTTTGGCGCCATAGGTCAGAATTGGCAGGCCTTCGATTTCCAGGCGCTGTACTATCGGCTCCTCGATCGTGCGGGGTAGTTCGCTGCGCACCCGCGCGAGCGCGTCCTTCACGTCATTGAGGGCGCGATCCTGGTTGGTCTCGAGTCGGAACTCGATCACTGTCTGGGAGCTGCCTTCGGTGACGGTCGAAGTGATGTGCTTCACGCCGCTGACACCTGCTATTGCATCCTCGATCTTTTTCGTGACCTGCGTTTCGAGCTCAGACGGCGCCGCACCTGACTGCGTCACGCGCACCTGTACAATGGGTACGTCAATGTTCGGAAAACGGGTAACCGGCAACTGCTTGAAGCTCACGTAGCCGAGCGCCAACAGCACCATGAAAAGGACGAGCGACGGCACCGGATGCCGAATCGACCAAGCAGAAATATTCCAGTTCATTGGATGTCCCTGTGCTGGGCGCTTTTGCGATTGCTGGCGATCAGTTGTTGGCTGCTACCGAGCCTCGTTCGCCTGTTTGCTTTTTGACCTGAGGCTCGCTGTCACTCAGAACGGCGCGCACCGCGTCGCCGTCGCGCAGGAAAGTGCCAGATTTGGCGACGACCACATCACCCTCGGTCAGACCTTCGCGCACCTCGATCAAGCCGTTGTCCGTAAGGCCGAGTTTAACGCGGCGTGTCTTGATTGCGCCGCCTGTTACGAGCTGCACACTGGGCCCTTCAGGCCCGTAGAGTACAGCTGCAACCGGCACCGCGAGTCCCCGGCTTCGCCCGACCTCGATCGCTCCCCGAGCGAACGAGCCAATGCGCAAAGCTGAATCGTCACCAAGTTTGATGCGCACGCGGCCGAGTCGCGTGGATCTATCAACTTCTGGCGAAACGAGCCTGACGACGCCCGATACCGAATGGTCGCTGGCGAGCGTCACCTTTGCCTGCTGCCCGACTTTAAGCCGCCGCAAATGAACTTCCGGAATTTCGGCGTCGAGCTCAATCTCGCCTTTGGCGATGATGCGGAACATCGCATCCGAAGCACCGGTTGCATAGCTGCCAACCCTTGCGATGCGCCGGCTCACAATTCCATCAGCTGGCGCCATTATGTTGGTGCGCTGGAGCCGCCAGGTAATTTCACGCCGCTGTGCCTCAAGTTGTGCTTTCTCAGCTTCAGCAACTTTCAAGCCGTCCTGGGCCTGCGCGAGCTGCGCTTCGGCCGTTTTCGCAGCAGCCTCGCGCTGATCCATTCCGCTTTCGGAAAGGTAACCGGACTTGGCTAGTGGTTTGCCACGGTTGAGCGCGTTGCGCGCCTCCGTCAAACGCGCCTCCGCGGCAAGTATATTGCTCTTTGCCTGCGCTATCGCGGCGGTCGAGCGCTGGATCGCCGCCTCATTCTGGGCGAGTTGGGCATCAAGCGTGTCACTTACGAGGCGAGCCAGTACCTGCCCCTTGGTCACACGGTCGCCTTCGTCGGCGAGCACCTCAATCACTCGAAGACCCTCCACCTCTGGCCCAACGAGAATTTCTTCTCTAGGAACCAGCGAGCCTGTGACTGTCAAAGTCGCGACAAAATCCGCTTGGTGTGCACGGACGGCTGTCACTGCGATGGCAGGTGCCGTGTTTACGGCGAGCGCTGTGCTGGCAGCTTTGCGCTTCAACGGTCCCTCAGAGTGCATGAATGCGGCGCCACCGAGCGCCGCAACAAGGCTCGCGGCGCCCAATCCAAGCATCAGGCCGATCTTTTTTTTCCTGCTCATGTAATTTCGACCTTCTTGTTGTCGTGGTCGTCATGCGTCGATGACTGGCCCGTGGGGCGCAGCAGCTCTCCCATTACTCGGAGCAACGGCGGCAGCGTATGCTTGGCATTGAATTTGGGATCCGTGCCGCGCCGCCAGAAAAGACCATCGCCAAGCGTCATAAACACGGTCGCCAGTTCTGGAATACTCAGCTCTGGCGCGATGCGGCCTTCGTCCTTGAGACGCTGGAACAGTTTCTCGAAACTGCCGGACACGAACTCATCGACGCGCTGGAAAATCTCTCCCACGCGCGGATTGCGCGTCGACTCGAGCCCGATCTCCAGACACATGAGCCGCTTGTGCTGGGGCTCCTCGACGAAATAGCGCTCCGCCAGCTGCTCTAGAGCCTTGAGGAAATCCGGAGCAGCCTGTAGCGCCTCAAAGCGACGCTGAAACTCTTCCCGGTCGCGCTCGGCAATGCCAGCGATGAGCGCTTCCTTGCTGTCAAAGTAGATGTAGAGAGCGCCCGGGCTAACGGCGGCATCCTTGCAGATGTCTTGCATAGACGTGCGGTGGAAGCCGGCGCGCGCAAAACACAGCTCCGCCGAATCGAGGATGTGTTCCCGGCGAGCCCGTTGGGTATCTGGCTTCAGTCTGGGCATGGATGCAGCTGTTCTTTCGATGGCCCGTTTGCATCCCGAAGTCGCTCATCCTGCCGGGAAATGCTGCAAAGCGGTATAAAAGACGAATGATCGTTCTTTTTGTATTCTAGAACCTCACATTGTCAAGCCTTTATTTGTATGTGCCACAGCGCCTGCTCAAGCAGGTGCGTCCTCAAAGAAGCGGCGCTTGCAGTCGCGCAGGTGCGACCTCGCGACTGGTACGGCTCGGCGTTTGGAGGAAAGGGTGCATCCCGTTGGCTGAAACGGGCCAAGCTCCTCGAGAGATTGTCCGATAGCTGATTGGCTACTGGTAGGCAGATCAGCCGAGAGCAATTCTCGTAGCTCCTGAACGATTCTCATTGCTGGGCGCCGCACGAGCACGCATGATCAAACGCTGACTTTAGTAACCGCGTGTACGTGGGACGTCGCGGATGCCGGGGGCCGTACAAAATTTACTAGCACCTGGCGCTTCAGGGCTCTTCACGCATCGCGCGGAACGGGGTTAGCAGCGGCGTCCAAACGTCGTCTGAAACAGCCAAAGAAATGGCCAGGAGAGAAGCGACAATGGCAGAATTCGATATCTCGCGCAGAAGTGCCTTGCTGGGCACTGCTTCCATAGCTGGTGCCGGACTGGCCGGTTCGGCCGTTGGCAATTTCCCCGGCGAAGCAGTCGCCAAGGCGCCACAGCTGAAATCGCAGGCGCCGTACTTCTACAGAACATCGCTCGGGAAAGCGCAGGTGACGATGGTCTCCGACGGCCCATTGCCACTCGGTGATCCCTCCAGCAATTTCCTGGGAGCATCCAAGGATGAGATCACCAAGCTGCTGACCGACAACTATCTCTCTGCGACGCAAGTGGTGCTCGAGCAGAACTCGCCGGTGGTGAATACAGGGACCCACCTCGTTCTGTTCGACACTGGCATGGGGACATTGAAGACTTTCGGGCCGACGACGGGCCGCTTGCTGCAGAGCCTGCGCGAAGCCGGTATCCAACCCGGGCAGATCGATGCAATCGTGATCAGCCACGCGCACATCGATCATATCGGAGGCATGGTGGACGCGCGTGGGCGGCGCCTCTTTCCCAACGCGACGGTCTATCTGAGCGAGGCCGATTTCAAGTTCTGGACGGACGAGGCTAAGCTCAAAGACGAAAAAATAAAGTCGTTTATTGAGCATGCCCGAAAGAACCTGCTGCCCTATCGCGATCGGATCAAGTTCGTGAAGGACGGCGATGCGGTGGTGCCGGGAGTGACAGCCATTGCAGCGCCAGGCCACACTGTCGGGCATATGGTTTACATGATCGAGAGCGACGGCAAGCAGGCCTGCTTCATCGGCGACCTGACGCACCATCAAATCCTGCTCGTCGAGAAACCGCGGCTCGAGTTCGCCTACGACACAGATCCCAAGCAATCGGCGGCAACACGAGTGAAGATCCTCGACATGCTGGCGACCAAGAAAATCCCGCTCATGGCTTTCCATTTCCCGTGGCCAGGAATGGGACACGTGTCGAAGCACGGCGACGGGTTCAAGTACCACGCTGCGCCGATGGAGATCGTGAATATTCCCCCGAAGAAGGCGTGAGAGCTCGAGATCCGGTCAATTCCGCACGGGTACGGCCGACTTCCGCAATCCGGCCGTACCTGCCTACACTGCAGTTCATACTAGCGGAAGTTGACCCAACGGCGGGTGCGGTCGGCTCATTCCCGGACCGCACCGCCGTGCCTGGAGCACAACCGCTCAGGCATTGCTGCCGTATCAAGCCGCCGCTGCCGCCCCGGCCGCTCCGCGTTGATCGAGCATCTCGGCGCGGTAGCTCAGCGCCTCGGCAATGTGCGCGCGACCTACGCTCTCCGCGCCCTCGAGATCCGCAATGGTGCGGGCAACCTTGAGCGTGCGATGGAAGCCGCGAGCTGACAGACTTAAAGATTCCGCAGCCTTTCGCATCAAGGCCAGACCCTCGGCGTCGGGCGCGGCGACCTGATCGAGGATACGGCCTGAGCATTCTGCATTGGTGCGCACGCGACGCGCTTCGGGACCGAGTGCCGCGTAGCGCTGAACTTGGCGCTGCCGGGCCGCTGTGACACGCGCACGCACTTCGGTGCTCCCTTCTGAAGGTGCCGGCAGGGTAAGATCAGCAGCCGAGACTTGCGGTACTTCAATCTGCAAGTCGATTCGGTCCAGGAACGGCCCGGAGAGGCGCGCCTGATAGTCGCTGGCGCAACGCGGTCCTCGTTTGCACGACTGTCCCGCCACCCCGCCGCCGCACTTGCAAGGGTTCATGGCCGCGACGAGTTGGAAACGCGCAGGAAATGCGATGCGATGGTTCGCCCGAGCAATGATGACTTCTCCGGTCTCGAGGGGCTGTCGCAGCGAGTCGAGCACATTTGGATGGAACTCCGGCAACTCGTCCAGGAAGAGAACGCCCCGGTGCGCAAGCGAGATCTCGCCAGGTTTCGGTCTCGTTCCGCCGCCAACGAGGGCTGCCATGCTCGCCGAATGATGGGGCGACCGGAATGGGCGATGCCGCGCGATGCGCCCGTCGGCGAGCTCCCCCGCAAGAGACAGAACCATTGATACTTCCAGCATCTCGGCCGGCTCCAGCGGGGGTAGGATCGAAGGTAGGCGAGAGGCAAGCATAGATTTGCCCGAGCCCGGCGGGCCAACCATAAGCAAATTGTGGCCGCCCGCAGCGGCTACCTCAAGTGCGCGCTTGGCCGATTCTTGACCGCGCACATCGGCCAGATCATGCAACCCCGTAGGCGCTTCCGAAAGGTTTGGCTCCGGGCGCGATAGCACCTGCCGTCCTTTGAAGTGGTTGACCAAAGACAACAAATGGGGTGCCGCAAGGATGGCCATGTCCTCTGCCGCCCAGGCGGCTTCCGCGCCGGCATTTTCCGGACAGATGAGGCCCTTGCCGATTGCGTTAGCGCCAATCGCGGCCGGCAGCCCGCCGACAACAGGCCGGATCGAGGCATCGAGCGCCAGCTCGCCAATCGACGCGTAGCCTTCAATGGCATCAGGTGAGATGGCCCCCATCGCCGACATCAGGGCCAGTGCAATCGGAAGATCGAAGTGACTGCCCTCCTTGGGCAGGTCGGCCGGCGCAAGGTTCACAGTCACTCGCTTGCGCGGAAAGCCGAGCCCGGTGGCATGCAGCGCGCTTCGCACCCGTTCGCGGCTCTCTGCGATCGCTTTGTCGGGTAGACCCACAATATTGAATACGGCCTTGCCTGACGTGATCCGCACCTCGACGTCGACAGGGCGAGCTTCGATGCCGACAAAAGCGAGCGTGGAAATCTGGCCATACATGGCGCCACCCTTCCCAGAAGAAAATCTGGTTTCAGGTTAGTGCGCCATCATATTGTGGTCAAGAACAATATAGGAACTCGAAGCACTGGATATGTGCAGATATGCTCGCACTACTCCGCCGCCATTCGCGCTGCGCCTTGCGGGCCCCTGATCAGCCGACCCGGCAGCGCGCCGGTTGCTTGTCCATCTCGGTAAGTCACCTTACCGGAAAGGATTGTTGCTTCAAAACCAGAGGCTTTCTGGAGCAACCGGCGACCACCTGCCGGCAAATCGAATGCCAGGTATGGTTTTCCGAATGAGAGCTTGTCGTAGTCGATGATGTTGATGTCTGCCTTCTTCCCTGCCGTCAATGTGCCTCGATCCGAAAGTCCAACCGCACCGGCCGGGTCTGACGTCAACCGGCGAACGAGCTCCTCAACCGGATAGGCACGCCGCTCCTTGCCCCAGTACGTGAGCAGCCACGTGGGAAATCCAGCATCGAGGATGAAACCAACATGTGCGCCGCCGTCACCGAGCCCCATGACCGTATTGCGGTTTGCAAGCATTGCTTCGGCCGCCGAGAGATTGAAATCAGCATAGTTGACGAGCGGGGTGTAAAGGAATGCGCGACCCTCATCCAGGAGCAGCCAATCGTAGGCGACGTCGGCGGCCGACCGTCCAGTTCGCTTCGCGACGGTGGCGGCAGAGTCTTCTTTCCTCGGCAAATAGTTTGGCGGGCTGCCGAATGGGAACATCTGGTCATACGAGAGGAACCGGATCAGCGGGAACGTCGACTCCGCGATCGGGTCCTCGGAAAGTATGCGACGGCGTATCTCGGGATCGCGCATGGCGGCGACGCGTTCCGAGAGACCCAGGTGTGCAATTGATCTGTAGGTCGGAGTTCCACTGAACGGGTTCTGGCTCCCCTCGAGGCCGAGCAGCGAGCCGACGGCGCGTGGCGGAAACACACCGCGGATCGAGACCCCATCGCGAACTGCCGCATCTGCCTCGTCCATGAGATGACGCCAAACCTGTGAGCGTGCAGGATCGTGCCACTGAATGAGCGAGTAAAGGATCGGGCGGCCGCTCGACTCGGCCACGCGCCGCAACATAGCCATTTCGGCCCGCGCATCGCGCCAGTCGGATACGATCTCGACAAAGCCCGAGCCTGCGTCTTTGAGGCCCAAGGCAATGCCAGTCAGTTCCTCCTCATGTGCGCGCAAAGTCGGCGTGTACTCACCGGTCACGCTCTTATGCGCAATGGTGCGCGAGGTCGAAAAGCCGAAGGCGCCTGCGCGGACCGCCTCCCTCGCCAGTGCGCGCATTCGGGCAATGTCCTCGCGCGTCGCCTTCTCGTGCTGGATTGCGCGCTCACCCATCACGTAGACCCGTACTGCGGCGTGCGGAAGCAATGCACAGAGATCGAGATCGCGCCTTTGGCGATCCAGTGTCGCCAGATACTCGGGGAAGCTCTCCCAAGACCAGACGAGCCCCTCGTGCAGCACCGGTCCCGGAATGTCCTCGACGCCCTCCATCAATTCTATCAGCTTGTCGCGATCGGCCGCCCGGCAAGGCGCAAATCCAACGCCGCAGTTGCCCATTACGGCGGTCGTCACGCCATGCCACGCCGAGGGCGCGAGGTGGCTGTCCCACACAGCCTGCCCGTCATAGTGCGTGTGAACATCGACGAATCCCGGTGTCACCAGCTTGCCGCATGCATCGATTTCCTCGCGGCCCGAACCCGACACCTTGCCGATAGCGCTAATGCGCCCGCCAGTTATCGCGACATCGCCCTCGCGCGGCGCCGCCCCAGTCCCATCGACAATGGTTCCGTTTCGGATAACGAGGTCATGGACTGGGATCAAAGCCATGTCTTCCTCCGCGCGAACGAAGTGGTCGATCGCTGAAGGCTAAGTGCACCAAGCCTGGTCGTCAATGAACGGCTGCTGCATGCTCGGAGCATTGATTGCGGCCGGCGCAGCAGGATGCGCCGTCAGCTCGCCAATCAACAATGCGCGGAAGTACTCCCGAGCTCTCAGGATTTGCCGCCGCCGTCGAAGAACTCCTTCACGCGTGAGAAAAAGCCGGAGGAGGCGGGATTGTTCTCGGCCTTCGACTCCTTCTCGAACTCCTCAAGCAGCTCGCGCTGGCGCTTGGTCAAATGCTTTGGCGTCTCGACTTCAACCTGAATGTACATGTCGCCATGTACTTTCGAGCGCAACACCGGCATGCCCTTACCTTTGAGCCGGAATTGCTTTCCGGTTTCGGTGCCGGCGGGAACCGGCATTTTGACTCTCGACCCGTCGAGCGTCGGAACTTCGATTGTCCCACCGAGTGCAGCCGTCGTCATCGATATCGGGGCGCGGCAGAATACATCGGCGCCATCGCGCTGGAAGAATTCGTGCGGTTTGATCGATAAGAAGATGTAAAGATCGCCGGTCGGACCGCCGCGCACGCCTGCTTCACCTTCGCCCGCAAGACGAATGCGCGTGCCGTCCTCGACTCCCGCCGGAATACTGACCGCAAGAGTTCGCTCCTTGGTAACGCGACCTGCGCCCTTGCAATTGGCGCAGGGGTCCTCGATGAACTCACCGCGTCCCTGACATGAGGGGCAAACCCGCTCAATGGTAAAGAAACCTTGGCTTGCGCGTACCTTGCCCTGACCCTGACAGGTGGGACAGGCCGACGGCTTCGTGCCAGGCTTGGCGCCGGTACCGGTGCACGTTTCGCAGCCGATTGATGTCGGAACACGGATCTGCGCCTGCTTTCCGACAAAGGCCTCGGCGAGCGAAATCTCCATGTTATAGCGAAGGTCAGCACCGCGCTCTCGTCCAGAGCCGCGCCCGCGCTGGCCGCTGCGCCGACCACCCATGAATTCGCCGAAGAGATCGTCGAAAATATCGGACATCGATGAAGCGAAGTCCGGCCCGAAGCCGCCGGGGCCGCCGGGCCCACGGCCACCCTCGAACGCCGCGTGTCCAAACTGATCGTAGGCCGCGCGCTTCTGCGGGTCCTTCAGAACCTCGTACGCCTCGTTGATTTCCTTGAACCGCTGCTCCGCCGCCTTGTCACCAGGATGGCGATCAGGATGACATTCCATCGCCGCCTTGCGAAATGCAGACTTCAAATCGTTTTCTGTCGCACTGCGCTTGACGCCCAGTGACTCGTAATAATCACGCTTCGCCATTGCCCGCGCTTTCCACCACCCACCCCACGCGTTGGATCGACATCGCTCGCAGACAAACAGATGCGAGTTGCCAAGGCAGAACGCACTTGGCCCCCGCCTGACCGCCTTTGCTTGGATCACTCAGCAATCCAGCGCTTGGCGGCACCGCGAGGGCCATGAGCGTGCACTCCGATGTCAAGCCGACTTCTTCTTGTCGTCCTTCACTTCCTCGAAGTCGGCATCGACGACATTCTCACCGCCTTTGCCACTCTTCGTCTCGGAGGGGCTGCCCGCATCCGTATTGTCAGCTTCGGCCTTATTGGCACCGTAAATTGCCTCGCCGAGCTTCATCGATGCCTGCATCAATGCATTGTTCGCGGCCTTGATCTTCTCGGCGTCGTCGCCCTTGGCAGCCTCCTTCAAGCTCGCAAGTGCGGTCTCGATGGACGTCTTGTCCGCCGAACCAATCTTGTCGCCGTGCTCCTTCAGATCCTTCTCGATCTGGGCTGCGAAGTGATCGGCTTGGTTGCGCGCCTCGACGAGTTCGCGTTTTTTCTTGTCCTCGTCCTTGAAGCGCTCGGCCTCCTCGGTCATGCGCTTGATATCGGCATCGGACAGTCCACCGGACGCTTGGATGCGAATGGACTGCTCCTTGCCGGTCTTCTTGTCCTTGGCGGACACGTGCACGATGCCGTTGGCGTCGATATCGAATGTGACTTCGATTTGCGGCACCCCGCGCGGTGCCGGAGCGATACCGTCCAGGTCAAATCTGCCGAGCAGCTTATTGTCGGCCGCCATCTCGCGCTCGCCCTGACTGACATTAATCGTCACCGCGCGCTGGCCGTCTTCGGCCGTGGAGAATGTTTGCGACTTCTTGGTCGGAATGGTGGTGTTACGGTCGATCAGGCGAGTAAATACGCCACCTAGCGTCTCGATACCGAGAGACAGCGGCGTGACGTCGAGCAAAAGCACGTCTTTGACGTCGCCTTTCAGCACGCCGCCTTGGATCGCTGCGCCGATCGCTACAACCTCGTCCGGGTTTACGCCCTTATGGGGCTCCTTGCCGAACAGCTTCTTGACCTCGGCTTGCACGCGCGGCATGCGCGTCATGCCACCGACGAGAACAACTTCATTGATGTCGGCCGCTTTCAGGCCTGCGTCCTTCAGCGCCTGCTCGCACGGGCCGATGGTCTTGAGGATCAAATCCTCGACCAAGCTCTCGAGCTTCGCCCGCGTGAGCTTCATGGCAATGTGCTTCGGGCCGGACTGATCAGCCGTTATGAAGGGCAGGTTGATCTCGGTTTGCTGGGCGCTCGACAGCTCGATCTTTGCTTTCTCGGAAGCTTCCTTAAGGCGCTGCAGCGCGAGTTTGTCATTTCGGAGATCAATGCCGTTCTCCTTCTTAAACTCGGCTGCAAGATACTCGACCAGGCGCATATCAAAGTCTTCTCCGCCGAGGAACGTATCGCCGTTCGTCGACTTCACCTCGAACACGCCATCTCCGATCTCGAGCACCGAGATATCAAACGTGCCGCCGCCAAGGTCATAGACCGCGATGGTCTTGGAATCTTTCTTCTTGTCGAGGCCGTAAGCGAGCGCTGCCGCCGTGGGCTCGTTGATAATGCGGAGCACCTCGAGACCCGCAATCTTACCGGCATCCTTCGTCGCCTGCCTCTGGGCATCATTGAAGTAAGCGGGCACGGTGATCACGGCCTGCGTCACCGCGTGACCGAGATAGGCCTCCGCGGTTTCCTTCATTTTCTGCAGGATGTCGGCTGAGATCTGCTGCGGCGAGAACTGCTTGCCGCGTGATTCGACCCACGCGTCACCGTTCTTACCTTCCACAATCTTGTAGGGGACGAGCTTCTTGTCCTTCTCAACCATCGGATCGTTGTAGCGACGCCCGATAAGGCGCTTGATGGCAAAGAATGTATTAACTGGATTGGTCACCGCCTGCCGCTTGGCGGGGAGCCCTACAAGGCGCTCGCCGTCCTCGGTGAAAGCAACGATCGAGGGCGTCGTATTCGCTCCCTCCGCATTGGCGATGACCTTCGGTGACCCGCCTTCCATGACGGCAACACAGGAGTTTGTCGTTCCGAGATCAATCCCGATGACTTTTGACATATTCATAGTCCTTTGTTGTTGCGGCGAACCGCCCGGGCCCGTCGGCCAGATTGTCTGGCTCAGTTTGGCACCCGATAGCTGGCCCCTTTATCTGCCTTGGCGGTTCCCAGGAGCTGATTTTCACGACTTTCGGCTATATAGGGGCGGGCAAATCGAGCCGCAACGTCCAGACAAAGTTTGGCAGTGATAATTTTGCAGCTCGAGCGTTGCCCTGGCCTGTGGACCAAAGATGCGCCGGACCCGTCCATGATTCAAGGATTCCGCCATTTACCAGGCCATTTCGGCCGCGCACAACAGACCGCCCTGCTACGCAATCTGCGGGAAATAGTGGAGGCTGCTCCGCTCTATTCGCCGGCCATGCCGCGAACCGGGAAGCTGCTATCCGTCAGAATGACCAATTGCGGGAGCCTCGGCTGGCTGACCGACAGGGACGGCGGTTACAGGTACCAGGCGGCGCATCCAGAAACGGGCCTGCCGTGGCCGCCGATCCCAGTAATGCTACTCGATCTCTGGAAGGCTGTCGCTGACTACCCGTTCGCGCCTGAGGCCTGCCTCGTCAACTATTATGGAGCGGGCACCAAGCTCGGCAGCCATCGCGATGAGGACGAGCAAGACAAAGCTGCTCCGGTTGTCTCGCTGTCACTCGGCGACGACGCGATTTTTCATGTCGGTGGGCCGAAGCGTGGGGACCCAAAGGAGCGCATCGTCCTTCGCTCCGGCGACGTGGTCATATTGGGCGGTGCCGCGCGCCTAGCGTACCACGGCATCGACCGCATTTTATCTGGAACGTCGGATCTCCTGCCGGAAGGTGGCAGGATTAATTTGACCTTGCGGCGGGTGACAATTGCGTAGTGATTAGATCGAGACTGCAAGCGAGCTTGGGCCGTAAAAGCGGTCTATCCTCCTAGCATTCAAGTTGATCACGAACTCGTCTCAGACTGAGGTGGCGAATCATCGTTTGCAGGTCGTCGGTGCGCATTGGTCGAAGGTGAGCCTGTCTCGCTGCCGGGGACAGTGTCATCGCTAGCCCCGGCCGGTTTGGCTGCCGTTTTCGGCCCGCCTTTGGCAACCACCACCATGGCCGGGCGCAGCACGCGATCCTCGATCAGATAACCGCACTGGAAAACCTGGGTGACCGTGCCGGTTGGCACCTCGGCGTCCTGAACCTCAGAGACCGCTTGGTGGTGATGTGGATTGAACGGTTGGCCTTTCGGATCGATCCGCTTGATTCCATGGCGCTCCAATGCGTTGATGAGCTCCCGCTCAGTCATGACCACGCCTTCAAGGAAGCTCTTCAGTGTGGTGCTCTGCTCGGCAGCAGCGGCCGGCACGGATTCGATCGCACGCTGGAAGTTATCACCGACTGTGACAATGTCGCGCGCGAATTTCGTCACAGCATATTTGTGCGCTTCCGCCTTTTCGCGTTCGGTTCGCTTGCGGATATTCTCCATCTCGGCATGGGTGCGCAGTAGCTTGTCTTTGAGGTCTGCGTTCTCGGCCATCAATTTATCCAGCACCAACTGACTTGCAAGATCATCAGGTGCTGAAGAACCGGCCTGATCACTTGCCGATCCTTGCCCTTGCTGTGGTGCAGTCTGGCCCTCGCTCGGCTGTGATGTGGGTTCAGGCCGATGATGCCCCTGGGGCTGGCCCTCGGGTCGTGTCTCGTTGCTCATTCCCTTGTGCCCTAGCTCTCAATTCAAGCGCGTCACCCCACGTCGGGGAACCGCAGGTGGCCCATCTTGATACCTGGTCGCATATCAACCTGGAGATCAGAAAAATCAAGGGAGCGGCAGGATTCTGCGGCGGCACTTGCGGCAGAACAGTACCGGCGTGTGGCTCAAGTCAGCGCCTTACTTACGAGGCGAGCGGTAAAGTCCACCATCGGGATAATGCGGGCATAGTTGAGCCGTGTCGGTCCGATCACGCCCAAGACGCCAACCACCTTGCGCTCAGTGTCCCTGAACGGAGCGACGATCAGCGATGATCCTGACAGCGAGAAAAGTTTGTTCTCCGATCCGATGAAGATACGTACACCATCACCCTTCTCGGCGAGGCCGAGCAACTGAATGAGATCGCGCTTCGATTCGAGATCGTCGAAGAGCTGCCGGATTCGCTCGAGATCCCCGATGGCGGACAGGTCCTTGAGCAGGTTTGCCTGCCCCCGGACCAGGAGGCTCTTTCGCTCATCCTGAGAACCAGACCAAGTAGCGAGGCCGGCCTCGATCACCTTCTTGGTCAGCTGATCAAGCTCGGCCTTCGCCTTCGTGAGCTCGGTCTCGATCTTGGTCTTGGCCTCACCGATCGTGAGGCCGCGAATGTGGTGGTTGAGGTAGTTCGAAGCCTCGGTCATGGCCGAGTGCGGCAAGCCTTTCGCCACCGAGATGATCCGGTTCTCCACCGACTGGTCGTCGGCCACGATGACAACCAGAGCCTTTCCTGGCTCGAGCGGCACGAACTCGATGTGCTTCAGGCGAATGTCCTGCTTTTCGCTGAGCACCACGCCGGCGCAATGTGAGAGTCCAGAAATCATGTCGCCAGCATCTGCAAGCACCTGCTCGAACGACTGCGCACGCCGACCAGCAATTTGCGCTTCCAGCTGGCGTCGCTCCTCCTCCCCCAAATTGCCGACTTCGAGCAAGCCATCAACAAAAAGCCGAAGGCCTGTCTGCGTTGGCAATCGCCCAGCCGATGTATGCGGAGCATAGATCAGGCCCAGATGCTCCAGATCCGACATCACATTCCGGATTGAGGCGGGCGACAATGCCATTGGGAGGAAACGGGAGAGATTGCGAGACCCCACCGGCTCTCCGGTCGCGAGGTAGCTCTCGACGATCTGGCGGAAGATCGCCCGGGTCCGTTCGTTGAGCTGGCTAAGTTCTGTGCTTTGCTGCGACATTGCACTCAGGGATCAAAGAAATGGCTACCGCTCCAACCATGCGATGTGAGCGGAATCTAGGAAGTGGGCCACGCGACGTCAAACGCAAACCGGTCGCTCATCCCCGGTAATCGCTTGATTTGGCGATCGTAAAATGGCCACCTCGCCGAGGATTTTCCCGGTGCAGCCAGTCGCGGCGCCGGCAGCACCACGAAACCCGCGATGGATACTTGGTTGATCTGGCGTTGCACCTCAACTAGCGTGCCGACCAATCTCATCACCGCCGGTTTCCGGCCCCACTCCGAGCCTCAACATGCGCCCTTCCAAACGTCAGCCTGACGAGCTGCGCCGCGTCTCCATCGAGCGCGCGGTGTCGATGCACGCCGAAGGCTCCTGTCTGATCAAGTTCGGCAATACTCATGTCCTGTGCACGGCAAGCCTGGAAGAGCGCGTGCCGCCGTGGCTGAAGGGCCAGGCGCGCGGTTGGGTGACTGCCGAGTATTCCATGCTGCCGCGCGCTACCAATGAGCGGACCCGAAGGGAGGTGACGACTGGCCATCCTTCGGGGCGGACCCAAGAGATCCAGAGGTTGATCGGGCGCGCGCTCCGCGCAGTCGTCGATTTGCCCAAGCTCGGCGAAAAGCAGATCACCGTCGACTGCGACGTCATACAAGCGGATGGCGGAACCCGGACAGCGTCCATCACCGGTGCTTGGGTTGCACTTCACGACTGCCTCGCCTGGATGCGTCAGCGCGACATGATCAAAGACGGCGTGTTGAGGGATCAGGTCGCAGCAGTCTCCTGCGGGCTTTACAAAGGCTCACCGGTTCTCGACCTCGACTATGCCGAGGATTCCAACGCCGATGCGGACGCCAACTTTGTCATGACCGGTTCAGGGGGGATCGTCGAGGTGCAGGGCACCGCAGAGACGGTACCCTACACGCAGGAAAGTTTCGATCAGCTGATGGCCTTGGCTAAAAAGGGCATTGGAGAACTGGTGGCCTTGCAAAAGCTGACCGTGCTGTAACGAGTACCGGCAATCGTTCTCTCCATGCTCGTGGAACTGCGGCGCAGAGTCGCGGGTTGCTGAGTGGTTCCAAGTGGCAGCCAAGCGCCGGGACCTTTGAAAGCAAAACCCATGACACCCAGCGGCATTCTCGAAACGGTTATGTACGCCGGAGACCTCGAGGCCATCGAGCGGTTCTATGCTGATGTCCTCGAGATGACGCCATTCTCCAAGTTGGTTGGACGCCAGCTCTTCTACCGCTGCGGCGATCAGGTGTTGCTGATCTTCAATCCGGACGCGACCATGAAGCCGCCCGCTGCCGGCGCGCTTCCTGTGCCACCGCACGGGGCCAAGGGTGATGGCCACATCTGCTTCAAGGCCTCTGCTCGCGAGCTCGACCTGTGGCGTAAGCGGCTCGAAGCCAAAGGCGTCGCCATCGAGGCGGATTTCATCTGGCCCGCGTCGGGCGGCCGATCGATCTATTTTCGAGATCCGGCTGGCAACTGCCTCGAGTTCGCGGAGCCTAGCATCTGGGGATTGTCATAACAGAGGCCCGCCAAGCGCGGTGGCACACGCACGAAGCGTCGTAATCCGCGAGCCAACGGCGGCGGCTCGAAAGTCATGTCGACTTCCGCGCCGTTTTGCGGCCCTTGCTCCTATCGGGCTTGGGAGCAGCGTTTTCGTCTTCCGCGACTTCGACAGGGCCGCGCCAGCAGTAGATGGCCAGTAGGAGCTCGCTCCTTGTGCGCGTGGCGTGAGGCAGTCCTGAGGCATGGTGGACAATGGTGCCGGGCGGCTTCTCGATCCAACCATCGCCTTGCTGCCACCACTCAGCAGTTCCCGAAACGACGTGATAGACTTCATCTGCTGGATGCGCATGATCGGGATACAGAGTGGAGGGCGCCATCAGTAGCAAGCCTACTCGAGTGTTGGCGCTGCGAAAGAGCCGCCCTGGACCGACGATCTCAACGTAGCCGTGGCCTTCGAGGAAGGCCTGCGCAATTGCGTCAGGTGCACCCCGCTTTGCGGCAAGTACGGCCTCTTGATGCCAATCGAGAAATGGCTCAGCCGCGCAGAACAGCTCGATAATCTTCTGATGCGGCCCCGAAGCGTCAAGATTGGCAACGAGGCTCGTGACGGGTTTCACGGTGCGATTGGCGGGGGCCGACGCGCGCAGCGCGTCCTTGGGGTAGGGACTGGCGGCGATGGCCTGAAGCGCGTCGGCCAGCATCACGAAGCCCGCGCCCTTTGCCGCGACCGTGTCGCGGTAGAGATCGGTAATGCTCGAGAGCAGGCGAATGACGGCTCGGCTCATGGTCCCCTGAATCTGACCTGACGTGCCCGCGGTCTGGTCGTTGCTGACCAGCTCAACCCTTGCCCTTGGCACGCGCTTCATCCCACTGGGCCTGACGGCCTTTGACGGTGGCGATGTAGCCGCGATTGTGAGTCGGGGTGACCCACATTTCGTTGACGCAGACGTGCGGCGGCTGCTTGGCGATAAAGACAATAACGGCCGCCATGTCCTCCGGCTGCACCATTTTCGCGAGAGTTTCGGGCAGCTCCGGCGGGTCGCGAAATTTCATTATCTCGGTCGCGACTTCGCCCGGCAACACAACGGTCGAGCGAATGCCGTTCAGGCACTCCTCCAGGTTTATAGTGTGGCTCATGGCCACAACGCCGTGCTTCGACGCCGTGTAAATCGGTCCGGAAACCATGCCGATGTTACGGCCAGCCATCGACGAGGTGTGAATGAGCTGGCCGTCTTTCTGCTCGCGCATGATCGGCAGAACGGCGTGGCTCACGTAGAGTGCGCTCTGCAAGTTTCCGGCGACGAGAGTGTCGATCGCCTCGGTCGTGAGATTGCGCCACCAGCGGTTGGGCACGTTGGTGCCGGCATTCGAGACGACGATGTCGACGCGGCCGAACTCGCTTTTTATGTCGGCGACGATGCGCTGAACCGTTGCCGCTTTGCCGAGATCGCCGGGCTGGATCGCGGCCTTGCCGCCCGCCTGCTTGATAACGCCCGCGACCTTCTCCAACGGCTCTTTGCGGCGACCGGTGAGGATGACGATTGCGCCTTCAGCGGCAAGCGCCTTTGCGGCCGCTTCACCGATGCCGGTGCCTGCGCCGGTGACCCAGACGACCTTGTCCTTGATGCTGCGCATACGCCCTCCTCCGCCGATCTGACGTCATCCGAGGCTAAAGCAGGCGGGACTGGGAGTCACGGGAGATGACTGGCTGGCAATTACCGGACCGTCGTGGCCAGCCCTGGAGACAGCCCCTGGGACAAGCGATTACGACTTCGGCCGCAGATAGTTCACGTGGCCCATCTTGCGGCCTTCCAGTGCTTCACGCTTGCCGTAGAGATGGAGGCAGGCACCGGATTGGGAGGCGAGCTTAGGCCAGGCGTCGACGTCGTGGCCAATCAGGTTCAGCATCAGTGCGTCAGAGTGGCGGCTGGTGTCAGCGATCGGCCAACCGGCGATGGCGCGGATGTGGTTTTCGAATTGCCCGACAGCGCAGGCATCCATGGTCCAATGTCCGGAATTGTGCACGCGCGGCGCGATCTCGTTGACCATCAGCGGTTGCTGCGCACTGGCGCCGAGATAGAACAGCTCGACACCCAGCACGCCGACGTAATCGAGGGCGGTAGCAATTTGGCCGGCCAGCTGTTTCGCCTGCGCCTCGATCTTTGGCGGCACTCCAGAGGGTACCGAGGAGCGGCGCAGAATTCCGCCGCCGTGCTCATTGCGGGGACAGTCGTAGCTGGCGATGGTGCCGTCGAGGCCACGCACAACGATCACTGAGATCTCGCATTCGAAGACTATGCGCTGCTCGAGGACGCAGGGGACGGCTTTGAGCTCATCGTAGGCGGCGACCAGACTGCGCGGTGTGCCGTTGTGCGCCTTGCCGATTCCGACCTGTCCCTTACCGTCGTAGCCGAGACGCGCGGTTTTGAGGATCGCGGGTGTCTTCCAGCCGGCCAGTGCTTTTTCAGCCGCTCGCAGACCTTCGATCGACCGGATTGTAGCGAATGGTGCAACTGGAATGCCAAGATCGCGGATGAACGTCTTCTCGACGATTCGGTCTTGCGCGACTGCTAAGGCCTTAGCACCAGGGCGAACGGAAACGTGCTTCGCCAAATGCTCAGCGGCGATGACGGGTACGTTCTCGAACTCATAGGTGACGATATCAACGGCGCGTGCGAACTCATCAAGTCGCGGCAGGCTGGTGTAGGCGCCGATCGAATGTGCGCCGGCGACATCGAATGCAGGGCCAGCATCGTCGCCATAGATGTGCGTTCTAAAGCCGAGTCGCGAGGCTGCCTGGGCCAACATCTTGCCAAGCTGGCCAGCACCGAGGATGCCGATGACCGATCGCGGCGGCAGAGGTGCGGGAGACTTCGACCGGGGGGCGAGGCGATCAACCGTCGTCTTTCGGGGCATCGGCCACGCTCTCGGTCAGTTTTTGCCGCCATGCTTTGACGCGCTGAGCGAGTCGAGGATCACTCAGCGCCAGGATCTGCGCGGCGAGCAAGCCTGCATTGGTCGCGCCTGCCTCCCCGATGGCGAGCGTGCCGACCGGAACACCACCTGGCATCTGCACAATCGAGAGCAGGCTGTCCTGGCCCGACAGCGAACTCGACCTCACGGGAACGCCGAGAACCGGCAAGGTCGTCATTGCGGCAGCCATACCCGGCAGGTGCGCGGCGCCGCCAGCGCCAGCTATGATGATCTTGAACCCCTGGTCGGCAGCGGTCGTGGCGAATTTATAAAGCCGGTCGGGTGTGCGGTGGGCTGAAACGATCTTGGCGACATAGGGCACCTCGAGCGCCTCGAGCACAGTGGCAGCCTTGCGCATCGTCGGCCAGTCGGACTGGCTGCCCATGATGATCGCGACGGGCGCGGAGTCTTTGGGCTTCGCCATTGGGCGATCAAGCCTTCCGTCGAGCGTTGAGCGGCGTGGAAGCGAGGCGACTCAAAAACAGGAAGAGCGCTTGTATCCGTGAGAAAACGGACCCGCAAGACAACGCATGGCGATATGGTCAACTTTTCGGCGGAAAAGGCGGTCGCCCGGCGAAAATCAGACTGAACGGATGCCATCCTCAGGCAATGATGTCCGGTGTGAGTTTGTCCTCAACAACGGTGATCTGGTCCTTGATCTGCAGCTTCTTTTTCTTCAGCCGCTTGATCAGCAGCTGATTGGCATGCGCCGACGTCTCCAGCGCCACGATCTCAGCGTCGAGGTCGCGGTGCTCGGTGCGGAGTTTCAAGAGGAGCTCGCGGAGCTCACGTTCGTCAGGGCGCTGCATCAGCCCTCAGGCCAGGTCGATTCCGGGATCAACGCACACCATTGAAGCCTCGCAAGTATCGCTGCAAAGCAGCAAAATCGCAACCTGGAAGTGCTGACGTTCCGCCGATGACCTCCGGCAGGCTGCCGATCGAGACTTGCGTCAGGGGCCAAACCACGGAAGATTTTGGCCTCGACGGCTGGCCAATCCGGGGGAACACATGACCAAGGCCTATGACGGGCTCCGCGTGCTCGATTTCACAACGACGATTGCCGGACCGCACTGCACCCGTATGCTCGCGGACCTTGGCGCCGAAGTAATCAAGATCGAGGCTCCAGAGGGTGACATGATGCGCACCCGCATGCCGATCCGCCACGGCGCGAGCACGAACTTTGGCCAGCTCAACGCCGGCAAAATGAGCGTGGTTCTCGATCTCAAGAGCAAGGCGGCGGTGGCAGCCGCGCGGAAGCTCGCCGGCCAAGCCGACATTCTGGTGGAGAACTATCGCCCTGGTGTCATGAAGCGTTTGGGGCTCGATTACGCCTCACTGGCAAAGGTCAATCCGAAGCTCATCTACTGCTCGATCTCGGGCTACGGGCAGACGGGACCTTCCGCGGAACTCGCGGCCTATGCGCCTGTGATCCATGCTTCGTCCGGATTCGACCTCGCCAATCTTGCGCACCAGCCAGAACGCACGCGACCGGACAATTGCGGCGTCTATGTCGCCGATGTGGTGACCGGCACTTATGCCTTCGGAGCAATCGGCGCTGCGCTGCATCAGCGAACGGCGACGGGACGCGGCCAACACCTCGACGTCTCGATGATGGAAAGCATGCTGACGTTGACGCTGATCGAGATCCAGGCGGCGCAGTTCGACATGCCGCCGCCACCAAAGCGGCCGGTGTTTGGCCCAGTCGCCACCAAGAACGGCTTCATCAGCCTAGCGGTGGCGAGTGAGCGGACGTTTCAGGGGCTCGCCGAGACGGCCGGGCGGCTCGACTGGATCAAAGATCCGCGGTTCGAGAAGTACCTCGATCGGCGGCAGAACTGGGGCGACCTAATGGATGAGTTCGAAGCCTGGTCGACCAGGTTGAGCACCGCCGAGGTGCTCGAGGCGCTTGCCAAAAATTCCGTGCCGGCGGCCGCATACCGGCAGGTCAAGGACGTGCTGAACGATCCGCAAATCGCGCATCGTCAAGCGCTCGACGAAGTGAAAGACGCAGGCGGCACTTTCAAAGTTCTGAAGCCACCCTTCCGCATGTCTGCGGCGGACGTGTCAGCCGGCCGCTTCGCCGCGCGCCTCGGCGAACACACCGAGACCGTGCTCAAGCAAGCGGGTTTGACAGACTCGGATATCAAGGCGCTCAACGCCGTCTAAGCTGCGGATGGCATCCGACCAGAGGTCGCTTTTGGCTCGTGATGAGCCAATCAGAAACGCTTTGTTAACGATCCGGGCGCAGGATGCGGTGAACCACAACTTTGTCGCAAAGCGTCTCTAGCGACTGGGGTTGCGGTGCTTGAGTAGTCTCAGTCGAATGGCGGCGTCATGGCCTTCTTGTCTAATCTGAAGTCGCGTTGCTTGTCGGTCGTCGGCTTCGGTCTCGGCATTGCCGCGCTCGGTGCGCCAGCCAACGCCGCGGAGCCATGGCCAAGCCAAGTCCACGCAACCTACAAGGTCGAGTTCGGCGGCTTCGACATTGGAACATTCCAGTTCCAATCGGACATTCACGGCGGCATCTATACTGTGAACGGTGATGCCAGGATCTCGGCGCTTCTGGGCGTCTTCAAATGGCGAGGTGAGACCCGGACCTCAGGCGCGCTCGCCGGTGATGCGCCGCGTCCGGCGGGCTATACATTCGACTTCGCCAGCACGACGAAGAGCGGCAACATCAAGATGGGCTTTGCGGGGGACACCGTCGCCAGTGTCTCGCAAGTGCCGCCAGCGCCGGACGTTCCCGGGACCATTCCGGTGCAGAGCGGCCATTTGAAAGGCGTATTGGATCCTCTGAGCGCTGTTTTGGCCATCGCGCGGACCGACAGCAACAACCCGTGCGGGCGTAAACTTGCCATCTTCGACGGCAGGCATAGGTTCGACTTGCTGCTCTCTTTCCGACGCCAAGTGCGTGTTGCCGATGCGCGCCCGACCGGGCAGCCAGGAGTCGCTTTCGTGTGCAAGGTCAAATATCTCCCCATCGCAGGCTACAAGCCGACGGAGGAGAATCGGGCCCTTGCCGCCTCGAACGACATCGAGATTTCGCTTCGCCCCGTTCCGAGCGCCAGCATTTTTGTTCCGCAAGAGATTACCATTCCGACTTCGGCAGGAACGGCAAAACTGATCGCGCAGAATGTGCAGATCGTAACGCGGAATGAGCAGATCGCGCTTGGGCATTGATCCGGGCGACGGTCGGTCCATCAGCTGAGGCGACGGACGTACTACGCGGGCCGTACATTCTAGCCGTTGCATGTCAGTTTCAAGACCGCAGTCAATGGCTGGCCATCAGGGGTCAGAAATCGACATTCGACCTGCAAACTCTGCTTGCTTGAAGCCTTTGGCTCTGCGATGCCTCGTTCCTTGAGTGCCTGCCATTGTCAGGGAAGAGGGAATGTCGCTGCAGTCGCGCATCCGTAACGTCACGGCCGTTCTCGGGCCGACCAACACCGGTAAGACCCATCTAGCGATTGAGCGTATGCTCGGTCATCCGACTGGGATGATCGGCTTGCCGCTGCGCCTACTCGCGCGCGAGGTGTACGACAAGATCGCGGCGCGCGCCGGCGTGAACAACGTCGCGCTGATCACGGGTGAAGAAAAGATCAAGCCGGAGAGCCCGCGCTTCTGGGTCTCGACGGTTGAAGCTATGCCGCGCGATGTGCACACGGATTTCCTCGCAATCGACGAGGTGCAGCTCTGTGCGGATCCGGAACGTGGCCATGTATTCACCGACAGACTGCTCCACGCGCGCGGGCGGGAAGAGACGCTTCTGCTCGGCGCCGGGACAATGCGCGAGGCGATAAACGAGCTCATTCCCGGAGCAAATTTCATCTCGCGGCCGCGGCTGTCGAAGATCACCTACTCAGGCCAGAAAAAGATCACGCGCTTGCCTAAGCGGACGGCCATTGTCGCCTTCTCGGCTGCCGAGGTTTACGAAATCGCGGAGCTGATCCGGCGGCAGCTCGGCGGTGCGGCGGTGGTGCTCGGGGCGCTTTCGCCCCGGACGCGCAACGCTCAGGTGGCGCTCTACCAGTCCGGTGATATCGACTACCTGGTGGCGACTGATGCGATCGGCATGGGGTTGAACCTTGACGTCGACCACGTGGCGTTTGCCGCGACGCGAAAGTTCGATGGACACTCCCACCGCAACCTGACGCCATCGGAGCTCGGCCAGATCGCAGGCCGCGCCGGCCGGCACATGAACGACGGCACGTTTGGCGTAACCGGGGATTGCGAGCCGCTCGAAGCCGACATGATCGAGCGCTTGGAGACGCACACGTTCGATACCGTCAAGACTCTGCAATGGCGCAATCCCAATCTCGATTTCAGCACACTGGAGCGATTGCGCGAGAGCTTGCGTGAGGCGCCGCGCGAGCAGCGGCTGCAGCGGGCCCGGATGGCGGACGATGTGCTCGCACTCGAGACCGTATCCGCCGATCGTGACATCGCTGCGCGCGCCAACTCGCCTAAGTCGGTCGAGCGTCTGTGGGAGGTGTGCCAAGTCCCGGACTACCGGAAGATTTCTTCCCAGAACCACGCAGAGCTCGTGGCGACGCTCTATGGCTTTCTGATGAGCGATGCCGGCCGCATTCCGGAAGACTGGTTCGCCAAGCAAGTCGAGCTGGCTTCGCGCACGGACGGCGATATCGATACACTGGCCAATCGTATCGCCCATATTCGAACGTGGACGTTCGTCGCAAACCGCGCGGACTGGCTTGCCGATCATGCGCATTGGCAGGAGCGCACACGCGCCATCGAGGACAGTTTGTCGGATGCGCTGCATGAGCAGCTGACGCAGCGCTTTGTCGACTTGAAGACCAGCGCTCTTATGCGCGGGCTTCGGGCGAAGGAGGATTTGAGCGCCGAGATCGCTTCGGATGGTGCTATCCACGTCGAGTCGCACTTCGTCGGACGCCTGAAAGGCTTCCGGTTCCAACCGGACTTCCAGACCGAAGCTCAAGGCATTCACGCAAAGGCCTCGCGCGGCGCGGCCGCCCATGTGCTCGCCGGCGAGCTGGCAATGCGCGCCCGCCGCGTGGCGTCCGCGAAGGCAGACGCGTTCAAGCTGACGCGGCAGGGCCGCGTGCTGTGGCGTGACGAGGAAATCGCCAAGATCGAGTCGGGCGACGATCCTCTGAAGCCCACCGTTACCCTTCTTGCCGACGAGCACTTGACTGCCCCTGATCGGGAGAAGGTGCAGTCACGCCTGGATACATGGATCACGGAGCTGATCGGCGAGCGGTTGAAACCGCTGATGGAGCTGAAGGCGGCGGAGGACATTCAAGGGCTGGCGCGCGGTATTGCATTCCGGATGGCGGAGAACTTCGGGTCTTTGAAGCGCGAAACCGTGGCCGAAGATATGAAGCAGCTCGACCAGCCGTCGCGCGCTCAGCTGCGCAAGTACGGAGTGCGCTTCGGAGCGTTCAACATTTACCTGCCGCTGCTGCTGAAGCCGGCGGCTGCCGAGTTGACGTTGACGCTTTGGGCGCTGAAGCACGGCGCTGCCGCGGGCCTGGATCCAGAAAACATGCCGGAGCCGCCTCGTGCGGGGCTCACTTCTGCGCCTGCCAGTGCGACGACGCCTGAGCCGTTTTTCCGCGCTGTCGGTTATCATCTTTGCGGTCCGCGAGCGATCCGCATGGATATTCTCGAAAGGCTAGCCGATATCATTCGGCCATTGCTGGCTTATCGCATTACGGAAGTGGGCGCGGTGCCACCCAAGGGGTCGAGTGGCGATGGCGGCTTCATTGTGACGCCGGAAATGATGTCGGTGCTCGGCTGCTCGCAGGATGAGCTCGGCAATGTGCTGCGTGCCCTGGGCTTCCGTTCAGAGAAGAAGCCAGCGCTGGCAAGAGCGAGGCCGACACCGGCGGCTACCACCGAACATGTGCCGGTTGTCGCTGGTACCACTGAAGCAGCAACACCACCCGCGACAGTTGCGTCTGAGGCCGGAGAATCGATCGAGGCGGCCGATCAGGGAACCAACGGCGGGTCCGAGCTTCCGACCGACGCGGACCAGTCGGAGAGCGCGCCAGCACAACCTGACGTGACGGCAAGCACAACGCATGAGCCGGGACTCGCTGTCACGACTGGTTCAGCAATAGAAACAGAGCCCTCGACGGTTCAGTCGGGCACGAGCGCGGCGAGCGTTGGCTCCGATCCTCAGGCCGCATCGAGCGAACTGCCGGTAGCCGAGCCCACAGTGTCGGAGGCGCCGGCCGAGCCGGAGCTGGTCGAAATCTGGCGGCCGCGACGGCGTGATCGCGGTGAGAGGCGCGAGCACCAGGGGCGCGGAGATCAGCGGCAGCACCATCAGCGCCATGGCCGCGGCGGGCGCGATCATCGCCATCGGGACCGGCGTTCGAATGGGCAACAACCGGTAGCGGCCCAGGCCGGAGAGGCAGCTGCCGCGCCGGGAGCCGACGCAACGGCCACAGTTGCCGCTGCCGCGAGCGGCGAAGGGGCAGCGGTAACGGTTGGCTCTGAGGCAGGCGATGCACAGACCAAGCATGGGCGTGACCGGCACGGTGACCGACGACACCATCGCGATCATCGCGGAGACCGAGGCAACCGCGGCCAAGATCAGAGCCGGGAAAAGCGCGGCGAGGGCGAGCATCGTGGTCCGCGCCGCGACGACCGGCGCGGCGATCGACGTGACGATCGGCGCAATGAGCGGCCGCGGCAGGAGTTCCGGTCTTCGGGGCCCCAGCGCAAAGGGGGAGCAGACCCTGACTCTCCGTTCGCGGCATTGAGCGCTCTGAAGCAGCAACTCGAGAAGCAGGCCAAGGAGCGCAACTGAGTGCTCGTGACGGTCCTGGGCGTGGGATGACTGGCATTTGAGCAACCGCGATGACAGTGCAAATCTAGCCGTCAATGGCCCCAGCAGTCAGAGGGTCGATCAATGGCTTTGGTTTGCGCGGATCGTAAAGTCACGAACGCTCGCGGCAGGGCTGGTCGAAGACGGGCGGGTGCGGATCAACTCGACGCGGGTGGAGAAAGCAAGTCAGCTCGTGAAGCCAGGTGACGTGCTGACCCTGACGGTGGGCGCACGACTGCGCATTCTGAAAGTGCAGGCAATCGGTAAGCGGCGCGGCCCATCGGCGGAAGCACAGGGGCTTTATGAGGATCTGACACCGCCAGCGCCGCCGCGCGAGGATGCGCCGATCGACATGACACCCGGCGAGCGCGAACCCGGTGCCGGGCGCCCAACGAAGCGGGACCGCCGGCTCATCGTAAAGCTCAAGGGCGATGGGTGAATTGGCGTTCGAGCACGCCGTGCTCGAACGTCGTCACCACATGCTTTTCTTGGCAACGCGAACCGATATCGGCTTCAACCAGCCGAGATCATCAGATCGCCTTCAGGAGCAGCTTGCCCGTGGTCAAACGGGCCTCAATCGTGCGGTGAGCTTCACGTGCACCTTCAAGCGGCCAAATGCGATCGATGTTCACCTTCAGCCTGCCTGCCTTCCAGACATCCATCATGTCATTGGCGCGCTGGCGGACCTCCTCTGCGTCCTGCATGTAGTCGGACAGATGAGGGCGCGTCACGAAAACCGATCCGGCTTCGGCCAACGTTTGCGGGTTGATCGCGTCTACCGCCCCAGACGCGCCACCATAAAGGGCGACCACGCCTCTGCGCCGGCACGCGATAATGCTCCGCGCGATCGTGTCCTTGCCGACGGCATCGTAGACCGCGTGACAACCTTGCTTGCCGGTGAGCTCCATGACGCGGGGGAGGAAGTCCTCCCTGGTGTAGACGATGACGTGATCGGCGCCGCGCGCTTCTGCAATTGCGGCCTTCGGATCGGAGCCGACCGTGGCAATCACCGTTGCACCAAGTCCCTTGGCAATCTGGACGAGCAGCTGCCCGACCCCGCCTGCCGCCGAGTGAATGAGCACAGTGTCGCCATCCCGAATCGGGAACGTCGAAGTTGCGAGGTAATGAGCTGTGGAGCCCTGCAGCTGAAGCGCGCAGGCGATGTCGAGGGGCACGTCGGAGGAAACGGGAACGAGCCGCCAAGCCGGGACAACAGCCTGCTCGGCATAGGATCCTTGAGTGATGCACCAGGCAACCCGATCCCCTGGCTTGAGGTCTGCGACGCCAGGACCGACCTTTAGCACCTCGCCAGCACCTTCGCGACCAAGAATCATGGGAAGATCGCCGCCATGGCGCGTGCTATGGGCGTAGTCTCCGCGGCGCATGTAGATGTCCACGAAGTTGATGCCGGCAAAGGCAACCTTGACCAGCGCTTCGCCCGGTCCAGGCTCCGGAATGGCAAGCTGCATCATCTCGAGGGCGTCGAGCCCCCCCGAAACTCCTGATCCCTACGGCACGCATACTCACGTCGCTCCCACTCGCGGCCAGCCGCTCGGCGATCGCCCCCTGTCAGCAGCGACTTTACGCTCCGGCGCTGGCTTCATACAATCGCCAGCAAGGCAAATGACTAGCGCGATCATTGCACACGAGCGGGACAAGCCACGGGCGTCTTCTCGAGGCATCAACCACGCACACTTGGAGGCTTCATGCTGAAGATTTATGGACGCGCCAATTCGATAAATGTGCGCAAGGTGCTGTGGCTCTGCGGCGAGGTCGGCCAGACATTCGAGCGCGAGGACTGGGGGCGCGGTTTCAGGCCGACGTCAGAGCCGGGCTTCACCAAAGTCTCGACGTTCGGTGTGGTGCCGGTGATCGACGACGAAGGGTTCATTTTGCGCGAGTCAAACACTATCGTTCGATATCTGGCCTCGAAGCACAAGCGTAATGACCTCTATCCGACGGATCTCAAAAGTCGTGCGCTCGCCGAGCAGTGGATGGATTGGGCCGCGACCGATATCTACTCGGCGATCAGGCCCGTGTTCCTCGGACTGCAGGTGAAGATGGCTCCTTTCAAAGACGATATGGCGGGCATTGAGGCCGGTCAGAAGGAGTGGGGCCGCCAAATGGGATTGCTCAACGATCACCTTGCGAAGAACGGGCCCTACGTGACGGGCACCAACTTCACTGTCGGCGACATTTCCGTGGGGCTGATCGTCAACCGCTGGTTCGGCATCCCGTTCTCGAAGCCAGAGCTGAAGGCAGTTTCGGCGTATTACGAGCTTCTCACCGAGCGCGCGCCCTATCGTGAGCATGGCCGCAATGGCACGCCGTGATGTGCTCATTTGAAGGCCGCTGAATTGCTGGCACCCTCCTGCGAGCGGCTACCAAAGTGCGGTTTGTTCCTGAGCCGCGGGCCCGGTGACTTTCAGGGCCGGGAGAGCCACTCGCGGGCGCGCCGCTGCGCGATGCCAACGTCGGCCTTGGTCATCTCGCTCGCGAGCTCCTGGCGATAATGCTTCGCGGCTTCGCTACCGCGCAGTGCAGCAAGATTGAACCATTTGTGCGCTTCGATCAGGTCGAGTGGAACCTCCCGGCCGCTGCAGTACATGAGGCCCAATTCGAACAAGTCCTCGGGCCCGCCGCCGAGGGCTGCCGACTCAATCACTTCAACGCTCATCGGCTCGGATGCCATGAACACGCTCCCACTCAACAAAACCTATCCGCATCTCCACCGTCAGAGGCGCCGTGCCGCAAAAGGAGCCCCTATTGTCCGAGCAGAGACAAAGGCCACGATGTCAGCACTCTGATGAAAACTCGTAAATGATGGGAATCCGCTGGCGGAAGCATTCTATAAGAACAGTTATCTATTCTTTGAGGCGTGCGCCGAAGTGACCGAATTTGCTCGGAAGTGGTGCGCGCGTGAACAGTTTGGCTCAACATGAGGAAAGGATTAGCAAACTTTGATTTCAAATTGCCATCTCATTGCCGCAATCAATGCCGATTGTGCCCGAAGGAAGGCACGATCGTGCGAAGCCGATTCGGCGGAGTGCGATCCGATGCGCGACCCTCGGGGGATACGAGAGACGCGCAGCGCCGAAGCAAGAGGGTGCCTGTCGACCTCGGGGGATACGACGTGCTCGCTCGAATCTTGCTGGTCGTAGCGCTTGCTTCGACACTTGCCGGTTGCGCCAGCGAGGCGCCCGGAAGCAGTAATCTGATGCACTTGATCGCCCAGACGACGCCTGCGCCCGCTCAGGAAGTCAATCCGGATCACGTTCCGAAGAAGACAATGTCGGACAAAGTTCTGGCAGCGATAGCCTTCGAGCGGGTAACCGGGCTGGTGCCCGATCCATCGCGATTGGCGCCGTAAAGCTGACACGCGCGACCGAAAAGGCGATCACCCTCAGCCGACCGAAATGCTTCGAGCTGCAGAGCGAACGGCCTCTCGTTGCCGCAGCATACGGTAAATCCAATAAGCGCCCATGGCGGCAGAGAAGTGCTTCAGCGTGTGCCCGCTGATAATGGCATCCAGAGCATGGTAGATGGGTCCGTCACGATCCTCGAACAGTTTGGCCGCCGCATAGAACGCGACACCCACCATCAGATCGCTGCCACGCGAATAAGCAGGCGAAAACAGCCAGAGCAGAAGAGGAATGCTTAAAACCGGTGCAAACTGCGCGAAGAGATAGGGGCGCAGATCGCCGGTCACTGCCCAATACAACGCGCTGACCGCACCAAAAATCGCGAAGAGCCACGTCAGGCGCGAGACAGCCGAGATTGAGATCCGTTCTGCGAGCAGGGCAGCAAAAAGCGCCATGAACGATACGGCGATCGGCATTCGGTCCCAGAGCAGCGTCGCGTCAGAAGGCGCCAAATGGTAATATGCTGAGCCGAACGCCGTTGCGATCAGGCCGGCGAACACAATGGTGTAGGGAAGCCTAAGCGGTGCTGCCAAATTGGACGGCGACGACACGAGCCAGCGAATGCCGAGCAAGCCAATCAGCAGAAATGGCAAATTCGAGAGCACGTTGAGAGCATTTGGAATACCAAACAGCGTGCGTGCGTCGGAAAACGCGTGGTAAGCCGGGGGCTGCGGGATCGGACCGGCAAACAGGAGCCCGAGGGCAACACAAATGCAAATCGAGATCAGGACCAGAATGCTCCGCCTTCTGGCGGCAAGTTGATGCTGCAGCTCGCGAGCGCTGTCGGAGTCTGGCTCGGTCTGGCAGGGACTGGTCATCGCGCACATCTTTCCTGATCAGAGCGAGCTACCATGGGGCGGATCCGGGCGGCACTTCGAGCCTTACGCGGAGGGGGGCACGCCGCAGATCAGCGGAGCGATGAAAGCGCCCTGGCCAGACCGCTCTGCTGTTTGTGGACCTCGTTGTGGGCGGCCTCGGGAACAAGCGATCCGCGGGCCCTCGGCGCAAGCTTCGGCCCGCCTGTCTTGAAGAATGCCACCGCCTGACGCAGCGCTGCGACTTGCGCCTGCGCCGATTGAAGTGCTGTGTTGGTCTGCTCGACAAGGCTCGCGTTTTGCTGGGTCATGTGATCCATTCCGGCAACAGCTGTGCTCACCTGATTGATGCCGGATGACTGCTCCTGGCTTGCGGCCGCTATCTCAACCATCAGTTCAGCAACCTGCTTCACCGAGACGACGATCTCGTTGAGTGACGTCGCCGCATCGGTCACGAGCTTCACGCCGTGGGTGATATTGGCGTTCGAGCTCGAAATCTGCCGCTGGATGTCCTTCAGGGCCTGGCTCGAGCGTTGTGCCAATGCGCGTACCTCATTCGCAACCACGGCAAAGCCCCTGCCGGCATCGCCCGCACGTGCCGCTTCGACGGCGGCATTAAGGGCGAGAATGTTGGTTTGGAAGGCAATCTCCTCGATCAAAGCGACCACGCTCGTGATTTCGCGCGAAGACCGATCTATCTTGCTCATGGCCTCGATGGCCTGCTCCGCGATGCCGCCGCTGTTCAGCGCGATGTCGTGTGCAGCGGCTGCGGCCAGCTTGGCCGTCTGGGCATTCTTCGCATTCTGACGCACAGTGGTGGCCAGCTGATCCAGAGAAGCTGCGGTCTCCTGCAAAGTCGAGGCCTGCTCGTCGGTGCGCAGCGCCAGATCAGCCACGCCGGCACCAATCTCCACGGTAGCACTTTCGACGGTGCCGCTCGTCTCATCGATGCGTGAGGCGATGGCATGGATCGCCTCTGCCATCTTGTTGACGTCATTTTTCAAGCGCAGGAGGTCGCCTTCGTAGTTGCCCTCCATCCGCTTGCTGAAGTCACCGTTTGCAAGAGCGGCCATCACGCTGGCGACTTGGCCGAAAACAGCGCTGATCGTGCTGGCCCAGACGTTAAATCCCTCGCCGAGCCTGGAGGACAGGTCCGATGTTCCCGACAGATTGATGCGACGCGAGAGGTCGCCTGCAGCCGCTGCGTCGACCAGCGCGGCAAGCTGCTCCTGGAACGCCCGTTCGACCTCAACCAGCTCCTGAAGCGAGCGGTCCGACTCACGGCGCCGCTCGGCTTCGACTAGAGCATCGCTGGATGTCTTGTGTATGGCCTCCAGCTCGGCGAGCTTGCGCGCGAGCTCGCGCTGGAGCTTGTCAACGATCAGGGCAGCAATGCCTGTAATCATAATGATGACCGTGATGGCGGAAACGATGCCGACCAACATTATGCGATCCAATCCGACGTCCTCGACCATTATCGTCGGATCGGGCTCGATGACAGCCGCAGCCATCGCTATGAAATGAAGGCCGCAAATGCCGCCAATCATCAGGGCCGACGCCACATAGTGCGCCTTGACGTGATTAGATCCACGATAGACCACCAGCGCGGCAGAGGTCAGCGAGATGCCGATCACCAGCGAGGTGACGACTAGCGGCAGGTTCCACGTCAATCGGCCTGCGATGTTCAGCGATTCCATGCCGGTGAAATGCATGACGGCGATGCCGATACCAACGACGGCTCCTCCGACGAGCGAGTGGTTCTTGCTGTTCCTGCTGGAAAGCGCAAAACCGAGGCTTGCAGCGAGAAACGCTGCAATAAGGGAGAGCAGAGTGAGGAGCGGTTGGTAGCTGATCTGTACGCCGGCGTCGTAAGCCAGCATGGCGATGAAGTGGGTCGCCCAGGTCCCGGAGGCTGCACAAAATGCACTGATCAATATCCAAACAACGCGGCGCTGCTTGGAGCCGTCGCGGGCATTCGCGAGCGTTTTGAATGTCGTGAAGATCGCGACGACACACACCAGAGTTGCCAGCAAAACGAGCCGGTAGTCGTGCTGGTCGGTCAGGCAAGTGATAATTCGGATCATCTCGCGGGCCATTGCGGGCATTAAGAATCGATAACTCGCAATGAGAGAGGAAAGTGATTGCGTTCTGGTAAACGGTTCCTGATCGGCAGTTCGATGCGCAACTATGTCTCGACGTTGCACCGGCAGACATAAGAGTGGCGCGTCGCGCCTCGTCGGCTTCGCGGCGACCGGTTTTCGTGTCGTATCAGCAGCCGACCTACAAACCACGTCAGACTGCGGAGGTCTGCCGTTGAAAGGCGGGTCTTATGGCTTTCGGCGCATCGCGCACCGTGAGGCGCCGCAGTGCTCAAACCGTTCGGGAAGCGCTCGTGGTCGCCTGGCGCGAGAGCTCAAGGCGCGGCACCTCGAACGAGCTCAAAACGCGTAGTCCTCGAACACGCGGTCGATGTTGCGGTTCCACTGCCTTTCGTAGGCCTCGAGCAGCTCCTCGGCAATGGTGCGACCGGAAGACACGATCTGCTGCACGGGTTCGATGTACACGCGCTCGTCGTTGCCCTTGACGTCCTTGATCGCGCGGGCCTTCAAGCCCGCCTCGCACATTGCGGTCACCTCCTTGGCGATATCTTGCAGCTGATATCTGCGGAAGCGCGTATTGAGGGCGTGGCGCGGCACATCATTGCGCAAGGCCTGACGCTCGTCCGCCGTCCAGCCTTTGACCAGATCCCAGGCCGCATCGAGCGAGGATTGGTCATAAAGCAACCCAACCCAGAATGCCGGCAGAGCGCAGATCCGGCGCCATCGGCCGCCGTCCGCGCCCCGCATCTCGAGAAAGCGCTTCATGCGCACTTCGGGGAAGATGGTGGTGATGTGGTCCGACCAATCGTCCAAGGTCGGCTCGATCGCGGCGAGCTCCGGCCGGTCCAGTTTCTGGGCGAGCTGGCCGGCTATGAAGTCGCGGAACGAGGCACCGGCGACATCGATGTACTCGCCTTGCCGGTAGATGAAGTACATGGGCACGTCGAGCGCGTACTCGACGTAGCGGTCGAAGCTCATGCCGTTCTCGAATACGAACGGCAACATGCCCGTGCGACGCTGGTCGGTATCGCGCCACACCTCGCTCCTGAGCGACAGGAAGCCGTTAGGTGTGCCTTCCTTGAAGGGAGAGGCGGCGAAGATCGCAGTGGCAATCGGTTGCAGCGCCAGTGACACGCGAAGCTTCTGCACCATGTCGGCTTCACTGGCGAAATCGAGGTTCACCTGGATCGTCGCCGTGCGGTACATCATCTCGAGGCCGCCCTTGCCGACCTTGGGCATGTAGCGGGTCATCACGGCATAGCGCCGCTTGGGCATCTGCGGCGTCTCCGCGAGCGTCCACTTGGGCGAGAAGCCGAGGCCGAGAAAGCCTATCTTCAGGTCCTCGCCGACCGCGCGCACCTGGTCGAGGTGAACCCGCGTTTCCTCGGCGACTTGATGCATGCTCTCGAGCGGGGCGCCCGACAGTTCGAACTGGCCACCAGGCTCCAGCGACACGGTCGCCGGCGGCTCGCCGTCCGGCCGCTTGAGAGCGATGATATTGTCGCCTTCCATGATCGGCAGCCAGCCGTAACGCCGGATCAACTCCTCCATGATGGCGCGAATGCCGCGCGGGCCGGTGTATGGGACGGGGCGCAGGTCGTCGGACTGGAACACGATTTTCTCGTGCTCGGTGCCAATCCGCCACTGGTCCTTCGGCTTGCAGCCAACGGCAAACCACTCGACGAGGTCGTCACGCGAGCCGATGGGGCGCGACGGTGCGCCTTCCTGACGAGTGGACATGCAGTTTCCCTTAGCAATCTCTCAGCGGAGAGCTGCCACCATCGGCCAGGTGCACAGCGCCACGCCCTCTTATGGCTGCCGATCCGCCAGCTTACAAGCCCTGTCGCGCGCGAGGTTACCGGCGCCCTGACATGCGCCGCTCGCTGCGCATCGACTGGGTCAGGCGAGGCCCATTTGGGATTGACACTCCGCCCCCGCAGCATTCATGAGTGGTCCATTGCGGGAGGGTTGCTTGGGCAAGATTGCGGTGCTGGTGGATGCTGGCTACCTGCTGGTTGCATCAGCAGAGCTGGTGGCCGGGAAGTCTATGAAGCGGCATCAGATAGGATTGCGGGCCGACGAGGCCGTGCTGTGCCTGATCGAGACGGCGAGCATGGCCGAGCCCGGGGACGAGCTGCTCCGCATTTACTGGTATGACGCGGCTGTGACGCCCGAGACGCTGACCGAAGAGCAGAACGAGATCGCGAGAAAGCGCAGCTGCAAATTGCGGCTGGGTACGCTCAATCGATATGGAAATCAGAAGGGTGTCGACACGCTGATGGTTCTGGACATGCTGGCGCTGGCCCGGAACAAGGCGGTATCAAGCCTGCTCGTCGTCTCGGGCGATGATGATCTTCGCCCGGCGATCGAGGAGGTGCAGGAGCTCGGCGTGCGCGTGCACCTGCTGGGCGTAAAGCCGTTGACGGGCACTCAAAATCAGGCGGAGCGGCTGCAGCGGGAGAGCGACTCCTTCAGCGAATGGGGGCTGGACGAAGTCTCGCAATTCATCGGCGTGCACGAGAGCACCGAGCAATGGCGCATGTTCTCGGGTGTGCGCACGCCAAATCCGCCGTTGCCGGCGGCGGGGATTGCGGCCGCACCGGTTCCGGCCGGCAGATTGGATGTGGCTCACGATGTGCCCTTGGACGACATGCGCGCCAGCTCGGAGTGCGACGGGGTCGCAGCCGAAACGGAGGCCGAGATCGAGCACGCCCTGCGGGATGCAATCGACCACGCCCTGGCGGAGGCGACTGATCAGGAGCTCAAGCACGTGATCGACAATACGGTTGGCGACTTCATCGCGGTGCCACAAAACATCGACAGGCGACTGCTCGGCCGGTTTGGTGGCAACCTCGACCGCACGGTTGCCGACGATGAGAAGAAGCTCATGCGCCGCGCGTTCTATGAGCACGTGCTGGGATTGGTCGAAGCGGAAGTCCGGATCGAGACGCCACAGAACGTCGAGGCAAAACGTTGATGTAGGCCTGCTGCCGGTCTACAGAGATGTGTTGCTCGTCCAATCGCCGAGCGTGGCATTGACGAGAGAGAGGGCAGCGACGGCGGCGGTGTCAGCGCGCATGATGCGTGGGCCGAGAGCAATGCGCGCCGTGTAGGGCTTCCCGATCAGGCTTGCGCGCTCGGCTTCTGAGAAGCCACCTTCGGGTCCGATAAGTACGGCCAGGGGTCCGGCCCCGACTGCACGAAGAGCCGCGATGGGATCGGCGATGGGCGCATCCTCGTCGCAGAAGATCAGGCGGCGGCTGGGGTCCCAGGTGTCGAGGATGCGGGACAGCGGCGCGGGGTCGACGACCTCCGGGATGCGCAGGATACCGCACTGCTCGGCTGCCTCGATGACGTTGGCGCGCATGCGGTCGAGATTGATGCGATCGGCAGCGGTGTGCTGCGTCATCACGGGCTGCAGGCGCGCCACGCCGAGCTCGGTCGCTTTCTGCACCATGTAGTCGAGGCGGGCGCGTTTCAGCGGCGCGAAGAGATAGTGAAGGTCAGGTCCGCCCGCCTGGGCGCGTGTCTGGTGATCGACTTGGAGCGCTGCATCGCGCTTGCCACGCCGCATCAGGGTGGTGCGCCATTCGCCGTCGCGGCCGTTGAAGGCGTGGATCACGGCACCTGCCGATAGGCGAAGCACGTTGAGAAGGTAGTTCGCCTGCGCGGCATCGAGCGGAATCTCGACGCCAGCGTGAAGATCGGCGGTGAGGTAGAGACGCTGGGCGCGGAAGTCATAGGCGTCATCGCCGATCCCGGTCGCGGCCGCGCTTTGCCCGCCGGAAGTGCCCGGCGGCATTCCGCGCCTGCCGCCTTTTCGAGTCACGTTGCGACCTCGATGTCGAGCCAACCGTGGCGCGTGACCGTGGCGCGATCCTGCTCGCCAATGAGCGCCGAGGTGGTCTCACTCTCGACCAGTGCCGGCCCGGCGATGGCCTGTCCTGGCGCCAACAGATCCAGGCGATAAACCGGTACCTCGATCCAGCGGCCGCGATGAATGCGCTGCCGGCGAACTGGTGCAGCGGCAGTGCGTGGCGGGACGACCGGCTCCTGAGGCAGCGCAGGCAGCTTGCCGATTGCGGCCGCGCGGGCGTTGACCAGCACGACCTCGTTCCCCGGCTGGGAGTAGGTGTAGAGCTCCTCGTGCCGGCGGTGGAAACGCTCGGCAATTCGAGTGATGAGGTCTGGCGCGTTCCAGTCCAGCCCGTCCAGCGGCACATTGATCTCGAAGATCTGCTCGCCATAGCGCATGTCGGCGCTGCGCGTGACCTCCACCGGGCCGTCGAACGTGCCAGCGAGCCGGCGTCGGCCGTCAGCCTCGAGATCAGCGAACACCTCGCGAACCGCTTTGGCCTCGAGGGCAGCGTGATCACCGACGTGGGTCTTGGCCATCTCGAAGCGGATGTCGGAAGCGAGCATGCCCCAGGCGGAGAGCACCGACGCCACGCGAGGTACCACCACGCGGCGCATGGAAAGCTGGCGAGCCACATCGATCGCATGCAGCCCGGCAGCGCCGCCGAAGGCCAGGAGCGCAAACCCGGTCGGATCAACGCCGCGCCGCACCGAAACCAGGCGAATGCCTTCTGCCATGCGCGCATTGATGATGCGGTAGACACCCGCCGCCGCGGTTACTGCATCGAGCCGCAACTCCGCGCCCAAGGCCGCCAGCGCCTTTTCTGCTGCGGACCGGTCGAGCTGCATCTTGCCGCCGAGCAGCCCGGTGGGTTCGAGCAAGCCGAGCACAAGATTGGCGTCGGTGACGGTCGGCAGCGTGCCGCCGCGCCCATAGCAGGCGGGCCCTGGCGCCGCACCCGCGCTCTCGGGCCCGACGTGCAGCACGCCACCCTGATCGACGCGTGCAATCGAGCCGCCGCCCGCGCCGAGGGTCACGATGTCGAGGCTCGGCAGTGCGATCCGCTGGCCGGCGATGGTGCGATCGATAGCGACGCCCGGTGTCGCACGGCGGATGAGCGAGATGTCGGTCGAGGTGCCGCCCATGTCGAACGGGATCAGGTTGCCGGTCTCGATCAGCTCCGCTGCATACCGCGCGCCCGCTACGCCGCCGGCGGGGCCGGAAAGAACTGTTGCCGCCGAAAGACGCACCGCTTCCTCGACCGGCGCGACACCGCCGTGCGAGAGCATGATGAAGAGCGGACCCTTGTAGCCGGCTTCCTTCAACCGCACGACGAGGCGCTGCATATAGCGATCGACGACGGGACCCACATACGCGTTGACGATTGTGGTCGAGACGCGCTCGTACTCCTTGATCTGCGGATAGACGCCGGAAGACGTGGTGACGTAGGTGTCGGGCAAGGCGGCACGAACGGCTGCCTCGGCGGCCTGCTCATGCGCCGGGTTTTTCCAGGCGTGGAGAAAGCAGATGGCGATCGCCGTGACGCCTTCGGTCTTCAGCTGCTGGATCGCGGCATTGAGCGAGGCGCGATCGAGGGGCGTGAGGATCTCGCCGCTGGCGCGAATGCGCTCGGTGACGCCGAAGCGCAAATGCCGGGGCACGAGCGGCTCGGGCGGTGTGAGCCTCAGGTTATAACGATCCTCGGGCTTCAGGCCTTCGCGCATCTCGATCACGTCGCGATGGCCGGCCGTGGTGAGAAGTCCGACCTTGGCACCCTTGCGCTCGAGCAGCGCGTTGGTGGCGACAGTAGTGCCGTGCACGATGCGGTCCGTGCGTGCCAGCAGTGTGCCGCGATCAAGCCCGAGCGCGGTTGCCAGCACCTCGAGCCCGTCCATGGTGCCGATCGAGGGATCTGCCGGCGTCGACGCCGCTTTTGCGAACGTCGACACGCCGCGATCATCCACTGCGACAAGGTCCGTGAACGTGCCGCCAACGTCGATGCCTATGCGATACATGGGTGTGAGTTCTTTGAATCTGTTGACGTCTCTGCGCTTTGAGTGGTCAGACCCATGGGTCTGACCCCGACCGGGCTCGCTACGGTTTGGTCACGAGACCATTGCGCACATCGCGAGAGCATGCGTCGCGGGTGCGCTTCGCGGGATCGCCCCAGCCGCCACCGCCGCCGGAGTGGACGACGAGGCGGTCGCCGGGACTGATGACGACGCCGACTTCCTTCGTGTGCAAGGTGCGTTCGGTGCCGTCAGCGTGGCGCAGCAGATAGTGATGCGGCGCGCCGTCCTTGCCGCCGAGAAGGCCGCGGGCACCATGGCGGATACCGTCACCGGCGGTGTTGCCGACAGCGGGCTTGGCGGTCTCGATCACCATGTCGAGGTCGCCGCCGGTGCCGCCACGCCATTGCCCTTCGCCGCCTGAGTCAGGGCGATACTCGTGATGCAAAAACAGGAACGGGAAGCGCACCTCGGCCACCTCGATGGAACCGAACTTGATGCCGCCGGCCGAGTGCCACTCGCCGACCGAGTTGTAGCCGTCGCCTGCAATGGAACCGCCGCCGCCGGGACGCGCCTGGAAGAGATGCCAGATGAACGTCCGACCGGTGCGCGGGTCCTCGCCCTTGATGGCGATTCGGAAGCGACGGCCCCAGCCGCCCATCACGCGATCCGGGCAGGCGCCCGACAGCGCAACCACGATCGCCTCGACGATCTCGTTCGAGCAGTGGCTGGTGCACATGGTGACCGGGCGTCCGTCGTTGGCCCAGACGATGGTGCCGGGCCGCGCCTTGACCGAGAGCGGGCGCATGGAGCCGGAGTTCTTGGGTATGTCGGGATCGATCAGGTAGAAGAATGCCATGGCGCAGGCGGACTGCATGTTGGCGTGAGACGAGTTGATGAAGCTCACGGCCTCCGCGTCGGAGCCCGTCAGGTCGACTTCGACGTCGCTGCCTGCGACCGTCACCTTGGCGCGGATCACGATGTTCTCGCGCCCGAAGCCGTCATCGTCGAGCGTCGCCTCGCCTTGGTAGACGCCGTCCTTCCACTCCGAGACGATGGCACGCGAACGCCGCTCGGCGCCATCGAGCATGGCCTCGATTGCCGCGTGAAGCTTCTCCGCGCCCTGCTCCTGGATGAGCTCGTTCAACCGCTTCTCGCAGAGCTTGGCCGAACCGATCATGGCGGCGAGGTCGCCGCGGAAATCGCGGGGATGACGCACGTTGATTGCAATCATGCGCAAGAGATCCTCGCGCATGTCGCCCTTGTCGGCGATGCGCAGCGGCGTGATGCGAAGGCCTTCCTGGTAGATCTCGGTCGCACCGGGATTATAGGCGCCGTGCGTCGAGCCGCCGATGTCGCTCATGTGGGCGCGGTTAATCGACCAAAACGCGTGCCGACCGGCAGCGAAGACGGGCACGAACACGGTGATGTCGGGCAGGTGGTTGCCACCGTGGTAGGGATCGTTGAGCAGGAACACATCGCCGGGATGAATGTCGCCCGCGAAGGCTTCACCGACAGAGAGGGCGGCAAACGGGAGCGCGCCGACATGGACCGGCACGTGCTCGGCTTGCGCGATGAGGCGGCCTGCCGCATCGCAAATGCCGGTCGAGAAATCGCGGCTCGAGTTGAGGATCTGCGAATAGGACGTGCGGAGCATCGCCTCGCCCATCTCCTCGACAATGGCGTGCAGCCGGTGCTGCACAACGGAGACGGTGATGGGGTCGATGGCGCTGTGCGCGCCGTCCGCCTCACGGGTGGCACGAGCGCCGGTTGGTGCGGTGTCGTTCGGCGGCATGACGTCCCTGTCCTTTCCTGCAAAACGCGCGGAGCTTAGCGACACTGGGTGGCGATTGCCAATGTGGGCTGAAGGGTTTTTGCCCGGTTTCCGGGGCGACTGCAGCCGAATAGGAGCCGCCACCATTGCCGTCGCGTGCTGCTCTGTGGGAAGGTGCCCGAAATCAAACGCATCTGGAGATGATCCATGGATAGTTACCGCGTCACTGCGCTTGGGAGCCCGCTCGAGAAGCAGACTGAGCCGACACCCTTGCCCAAGGGGCGCGAGGTGCTGATCAAGGTCTCTGGCTGCGGGGTTTGCCACAGCGATGTGCATCTGGCGGACGGCTATTTCGACCTTGGCGGCGGACGCAAGGTGGACCTTGGCAAGAGCCTCGGCCTGCCGCGCACACTTGGCCACGAGATCGTCGGCGAGGTGATCGCGGTTGGTGAGCAGGTGAAGCCGAATGAGGCCAAGGCCGGAGATCGCCGCGTGGTCTACGGCTGGATCGGCTGCGGCAAATGTCCGATCTGCGCGGCCGGCGACGAGCAGCTCTGCAATTCGCCGCGCGCGCTCGGTGTCAATGCGGACGGTGGGTTTGCAACGCACTGCCTGGTGCCCGGCCCGCAGTATCTCTTCGCCTACGACGGCATCGATGAGGCGTTGGCGTGCACGTACGCTTGCTCGGGCCTCACGGCGTTCGGCGCGTTGAAGAAGGCGAAAGCCGCGCTCGCTGGGTCCGGCGGCGACTTGCTGATCATCGGCGCCGGCGGTGTTGGCCTCTCGGGTGTGCGGATGGCCGAGGCGGTGACCGGCGTGCAGCCTATCGTCGCCGACATCGATCAGTCGAAGTGGGCGGCGGCGAAGGCAGCCGGCGCCAAGGACGTCATCGATCCCGCAAATGCCGACACGGCGAGAAACCTGATGCGCGCGACGGGCGGCGGTCCCGTGGCAGCAATCGATTTCGTCGGTGCGGCGGCGTCGTTCACGTTCGGCTTCAACGCGATTCGCAAGGGAGGCCGGCTGATCGTAGTCGGCCTCTTCGGCGGCGCAGCGACCCTGCCGGTGCCGCTGATTCCGCTGAAGAACGCGACGATCATGGGCTCTTATGTCGGCACGCTGGAGGACATGGCCGAGATGATGGCGCTCGCCCGCAGCGGCAAGGTGCCGGCGCTGCCCGTCGCGAAGCGGCCGCTCGCTGACGTCGGCGATGTCCTCGCGCGGCTGAAGGAGGGCAAGATCGTCGGGCGAACGGTCGTCGTGCCCTGACGTTCCGAAGCGCTGAGCCGCTGGGCGCGATCTTCCCGCGGCCCTCGCCCATCCCGCGTCCTCATCGCCCGCACCACCGCGGGTGGCGCGTGGGGTGCAAAGCGATGAGGCGCCAGGCGGGAGGCGATCGGGCGCTTCGTTTTCGTTCACACGACCATCTCGGCAAGGCGGTCTCGTTCCCGGGCCGCGGTACCGCAGCCGGGTGGCCGTGTTTTTTATTCACTTGTCAAAGAGCGACTCGAGTCCCCTTGCGGGTGCCCCGAGCTTTCCACCTGGAGGCGGCAACAGGCATCGCTGCCCGCACCGCCTCGCGGCTGAACGGGTCGAGTATGCGGGCACCTGGAGCGGTGGGGATAAGTTTGGCGGGGATTCGCGCGTTAACCTGAATAGATACAATTGTATTATTGCTTCACGTGAAACATTGGGTGGCGCGAAGCCAGGCTGAGGCCCAGCTACCGACACGTCACGAGCCGGGAAGAGCGTGGCACTCGGGCAGGAACATGTCCTTCCAGGTGTCGGGGAGGCGCTTGATGGTGCCGACCTTGTGCATGAAGTTGGTGTAGGTCATCGCGTGCTGCGGCGTCGTCGTCCAGACGTTCTCCGGATCGGCAACCATTTTCTCCATGCGGGCACGGTCGGCGCGCTTCTCGTTGGTTGCCTTGATGTAGATCTCGGCGGCATCGCCCGGGTTTTTGCTTATGAAGGCGTTCGCCTCTTCCAGCGCCGCGTAGATGGCGCCGGCGATCTTCGGGTTCTGATCGCGGAACGACTTTGCCATCAGCATGACGCCATTGGTCGTCGGACCGCCGAGCGTGTCGTAGGATCTGAGCACCAGCTGAATGCCGGGTGTCTCGAGCTCGTAGTAGTAGAACGGCGCCGACGCGTAGTGGCTGTTGATCTCGTTGTTGCCGCTGAGGATGGCGGTGATCGCATCCGGGTGCGCGCGGGAGATGGTGATCGGGTCAAGCTTGGCAAAGTTGGCGTCGCCCCATTCCTTAGCGGCGGCCATCTGCAAGCAGACGGCTTGGGCTGACACCTTCACGGCGGGAAGCGCGATCTTGTCCTTCTCGGTGAAGTCACGAATCGACTTAACGGCCTTGTTGTTGGTGACGAGATAGTAGGGCATCGATTGCACCGCCGAGAGCGCGCGCACCTCCTGCGGCGAGCCGACGGTGCGGGCCCAGAGCGTGGTGAGCGCGGGCATGCCAACCACGCCACCGTGCATTTGGCCGGCGAGCAGCGCGTCGATCAGATTGGCCGTGCCGGCGAGATGCTTGTATTCGGTGGTGATGTTGGGCAGGCCGGCTTTCGCGACGTGCTTTTCGACGAGCTTCTGGGCGTCCATCACCATTTGCGGCAGATAGGGAAGGCCGTGCTGCATCAGCAGCAGCACGTTGGACACCTCCTGGGCCAGTGCCGAGTGGCGAATCGACGGTGCGGCGAGCGCTGCCGAGGCTGCCAAACCCGTGGTGACGAAATCGCGCCGGCGCATGTGGTGTTCCCCCGCTGGTGAGTCGCGGAGAATGATTGCGGAGTGTCACACGGCTGTCGAGCGCGCGGATGCGCGGAGCTTGGCTGATCTGCATCAGCGGCGGGGCGGAGAGAGTGGCTGGTGCGGGCAGAACCGAGCTGAGGTCGAACGGCGCCAGACCGAAGGCCAGGCACCGCCGGTTTCAATTACGCGGGCCGGGATGCGTTGCGGCCGGGGCGATAGGGGTGGTCGCCGCCGCGCGTTTGTTGTCGCGACCGTTCGCCGTGACGCTCGCCATGGCGGCGCTCGCCGCTCTGGCGCCCGCTCCCGTGTCGCGGGCGATCGTTCTGATACGCGCTGCGATCGGGGCCGCGGTCGCTTTCGCTGCGGGCGTGACGAGTGCGATCAGAGAAGCCCTGATCACGAGAGCCGCGCTCGTCCGACAAACCGTCGCGGTGGCGAGGTTTGAACGGCCGCTTGGCACCGGTGCGATCATGCTCGCCACGAGAACGGCCTTGGCCGTCGCGTCCCTGGTGGTCATCGCGTGGCCTGCCGCTCGAGGGGCTGCTGCTGCCGTTCCGGCGATCGCCGCGGAAGTCGGAGCGGTTCTCGCGCGGTGCGGGGCGCTCGTCGCGCGATTGCGGCCGGCCGTTTCGCAGTCGATTGTGACCGTCGGCTGCGGGGTGACGATCATTCTGGCGATTGCGGGTGTCGTTGCGATCGCTATCGAAGCGCGGGAAGTCGCCGCGGTCACGATCAGGACGCTGGTGGCGCTCGCCGTGCTCACGATCGGGGCGCTGAGAGCTGGGGCGATCGCCGTCCCGCTGCTGTGACGGGCGCTCGCCTCTCTTTGTGAATCCAGCACCATGCTGGTCGCGATGGTCGCGATCCTGCTCAGCGCGTGGCTTGCGGTCTCGGCTCTGCGCAGGCTTGCCGGCGGCGTAGTCGCCGGCCTGCGCGTGATCGCGGCGTTCGGAACCGCGGCGGCCTTGGTGATTTCGATCGCGATCGCGATGACGCGGTCGCGCGCCTGTTTCGCCAAACCGCTCGCGTGCGCCGCGATCCGCGTGCCCATTGGCGGCCCCCTCGCGATCCTCCGAGCGGCGCCGATTGTCGCTCCCGTGTTGCCGGCGCGGACGATCGGCATCGCGCGTGACAACCGCAAGCGTGGTGTCACCGCGGCGGTCCTCGGATGGAATCTGCTGCCGCGTCAGGCGCTCGATGTCGCGGAGGAGGCCGCGCTCTTCCTGGTCGACGAGGGCAATGGCGCTGCCCTCGGCTCCGGCGCGGGCGGTGCGGCCGATGCGGTGGACATAGCTTTCGGGAACCTCAGGCAGCTCGTAGTTGATCACGTGCGACACTTGCTCGATGTCGATGCCGCGCGCGGCGATGTCGGTTGCGACCAGCACGCGAGTCTCACCGTCGCGAAAGGAGGCAAGCGCCTTCTCGCGCTGCGGCTGGCTCTTGTTGCCATGTATGGCAGCAGCCGAGATGCCGACGCTGTCCAGATGCCGCGTGACACGATCGGCGCCCCGCTTGGTGCGGGTGAAGACGATGGTGCGCGTCATGGCAGGATCGCCAAGGAGCTCGGCGAGGAGCGAGCGCTTCTTCGCACGTTCGATGAGGAGCACGCGCTGGGTCACGCGCTCGACCGTCGTTGCGGCGGGAGCGACGGAAACCTTCAGCGGGTCGACCAGCAACTCGGCGGCAAGCGCACCGATCTCGAACGGCATGGTGGCGGAGAAGAACAGGTTCTGGCGCACCTTGGGCAGACGGGCGACGATGTTCCGGATCGGGCGGACGAAGCCGAGGTCCAGCATCTGGTCAGCCTCATCGAGGACGAACGTCTCGACGGCCTCGAGCGAGAGGTTGCGGCCGTCGAGATGATCGATCAGGCGGCCTGGCGTTGCCACCAGGATATCGATGCCGCGGCGCAAAGCGTCGAGCTGCGGGCGGTGGGACACGCCCCCGAAGACCACGGTAACGGAGAGATTGGTGTGCCGGCCGTAGCTGCGAATGCTGTCGCCGATCTGGGTGGCAAGCTCGCGGGTGGGCGAGAGTATCAATGCGCGGCAGGTGCCACGACGGGTCTCGCGCGGGTTGGACGCGAGACGAGCCAGGATCGGCAGCGCAAAGGCCGCGGTCTTGCCGGTGCCCGTCTGGGCGATGCCGAGCAGGTCGCGGCCAGCGAGCACACTCGGAATGGCCTGAGCCTGAATGGGAGTGGGGACGGCGTAGCCCTCGTCCTCCAGCGCGCGCTCGAGGTCGGCGCCGAGGCCGAATTCAGTGAACTGCATTTAATTTAGAGCTTTCTGGTGTGAGGAGCGGCGCGCGGCTCAGCCTTATCGGAGCCGCCAATGCGCCGGTCAGGTTGGGACGCCCCGCGTGTGTCCTGGGTCGCCGTCTTTCGTATTTCAGCAAATCTTTGATTTAGCAGCGCTCGACAGGCGGATGCTCGAGAATTGCAGTTGCATCCATCACGCGACCGGAGCGCCAAGAAAGCTTCCGAAAGCGCATGATGTATCGTTCAATTTGGGCTCGAGGTCAAGGAATTTCGCAGGTGCAGCAAACGTCGGAGTCGTGGACGGGGCACCACGACCCGTTGCCAAGCGCCCCACAGCCACCACAATGGGCGGCAACAAGGGCGGTTTCACGGGGGACGGCCGATGATTGAGCGCAAGGAGCGTAAGCCCTACTGGCGGCATACGAAATGGCAGATGCTGACCAGCTTCTTGCCGTTTCTCGTGACCCTGATCGTGTTTCCGCTTTACGCCGAGCGCCTCAACTCGAACAAGTTCCTTGGCTTTCCCCTTGGCTATTTCCTGGTCTGCCATGGCCTGATTCTGATCGCCAACATTACCGTGTTCACGTTCGTGAACCGGCAGGATGCGCTCGATCACTGGCACGGGGCACAAGAGGACAACTGAGCCCATGTCGGCCCATCCCCGTTCGCACCGGGTCAATCCACGGCTCGGGATCTACTTCGGCATCTACACATCGGCCGTAGCAGCGCTGGTGCTAATGCTGATCATCCTCGAGCAGCTCGGCATGAGCGAGCCGCGGCTCAGGAACGTGCTGGCGCTCACGACCCTCGGCACATTTGCGGTGATCGGTGGGCTCGCCTTTACGCAGGTGCCGTCGGAGTTCTTTCTCGCCGGTCGGCGGGTGCCGGCCTCCTTCGTTGGGATGTCGATGGCGGTTGCCTCGATAGGCGGCACGGGTCTTGTCACGTTCTCCGGAGCAATGTTCCTGGCGGGGTTCGACGCCCTTTGCGTCCCGCTCGGCATCCTCGCGGGCTTCGTCGCCATGGTGGTGTTGATTGCGCCCTACGTGCGCAAATTCGGTGCCTTCACGGTGCCAGGGTATCTCGGCATGCGATTCGAGAGCCCGGCGGTGCGGATTGCGGCGGCATCGGCCGCCTCAGCTTCGCTGCTGCTGCTGATCATCGCGGAGATCAAGATCGCGGCGCTGGCGATGGGCTGGCTCGTCGATCTGCCGCAGTCGGTGATCGCGATGCTGCTTGTGGCGGCGATCGTCATCACCGTGGCGCCGGGCGGTTTGCGCTCGCTCTCCTGGTCGGGGGCGGCGCAGTCGCTGGTGGCGTTGGCCGCTCTCGTGCTGCCGGTGACAATCGTCTCGGTGATGGAAACCAATCTGCCGCTGGGGCAGGTAAGTCATGGCCCGGTGCTGCGTGCCATCGGCCGGCTGGAGTATGCACAAGGACTGCCAGCCGTGATCGCCGGGCCACTGACCTTCGAGCTGCCGGGGCAGGCCGTGCAGACGATTTCCGGACGGTTTGCGACGCCCTTCAGCAGCGTGGGGTCGGCGGCGTTCGTGCTGGCGATGCTGTGCGTGATGCTCGGGATCGCGGGTTCGCCGGCGCACCTCGGAAGAGCTGCCACGACGCCGAGCGTCTACGAAGCGCGAAAGTCGATCGGCTGGTCAGTGTTCCTGGTTGGCGTCGTGATCATGACTCTGTCAGCGATCGCGGTGTTCTTTCGCGAGCGGATGATGACGGAGCTGGTGGGGCTGTCCCCCGACGCTCTGCCGCAGACGTTTCGCTCCATACTGGAGCTCGGGTTTGCGGCGATCGATGCCAAGCTGCCGGCGTTGTCGGCGACGACGATAGCCTGGAAACGAGACGCGGTGCTGATCAGCTTGCCTATTCTCGCCGGATTTCCGGCCGCGGTGATCTTCGTCGTTGCAGCGGGCGTGCTGGCCGCTGCGATGGCAGGTGCCTCGGCAAGCGTTACGCAGCTCGGCCTGATCGTGGCAGAGGATGTCGTCGGCAGTCCGTCGGCCTTGCCGCGGACACCGGGCGCACGGCTGATGGCGTCACGTGGCGCGATAGCGCTGGTGGCGCTGCTGGCGGGATGGGGCGCAATAATCGCGCGGGGCGATCCACTCGACCTGATGCTCTGGTCGCTTGCGATCTCGGCGTCGGCGCTGTTTCCCGTGCTGCTGCTGTCGATCTGGTGGAAGCGGGTCAATGCGTGGGGTGCCATCGCAGGCATAGCCGCGGGGCTCGGCGCTGCGATCAGCGCGCTGCTGGCGGGCGCAGCGGCCCAATCAGGCGCGCCGACTATTCTAGCGGCGGCGATCGGTGTCCCAGTGAGCCTCGCGAGCGCGATCGCGGTGTCGCTGCTGACGCCCGCGGCCGGCCGACACACGCTCGAGATGGTGCGCGATCTGCGCGTGCCCGGCGGCGAGACGGTCTACGACCGCGAGCTCCGTCATGCACGCCAGCGGCGGCCGGGCCGGCGGTGATTTGTTCGAAGGCTTGGCGGTCACCTACCCGCGTTTACCGCTCGTTGGCCTGGACCTGACGGCCGAGCGCGGCGAGGACCTTGGCAACGATGCCGGCGGCGTGGAGCCCGGCGCGTTCGTACATCTTATCGGGCTTGTCGTGATCAATGAACGTGTCGGGCAGCGTCATCGGCCGCACCTTCAACCCGCGATCGAGATGGCCTGCATTTGCCAGATACTCGAGCACGTGGCTGCCGAAGCCGCCCGTGCTGCCCTCCTCGATGGTGATCAGCACCTCGTGCTCACGCGCGAGCTGGTCGATGAGGCGGGTGTCCAGCGGCTTCATGAAGCGCGCGTCGGCGACGGTCGTCGGCAAGCCAAAGGCAGCCAGCTGATCGGCGGCTTTGAGGCTCTCTGCAAGGCGCGTGCCGAGCGAGAGGATCGCGACGGCGGTGCCCTCGCGAACGATGCGGCCGCGGCCGATCTCCAGCGGTGTTCCTTCGGCCGGCATCTCGACGCCGACGCCCTCGCCGCGGGGATAGCGGAAGGCGGAGGGGCGATCGTCGATGGCAACGGCGGTTGCCACCATGTGCTTCAGCTCGGCTTCGTCAGCCGCGGCCATGATCACGAAGTCGGGTAGGCAGCCGAGGTAGGCCAGGTCGAATGAGCCGGCGTGCGTCGGCCCGTCGGCGCCGACGAGACCGGCGCGATCGAGCGCGAAACGCACCGGCAGGCGCTGAATCGCGACATCGTGCACGACCTGGTCGTAGGCGCGCTGCAGGAACGTCGAGTAGATGGCGCAGAAGGGCTTGTAGCCCTCGGTCGCAAGTCCGGCGGCGAAGGTGACGCCGTGCTGCTCGGCGATGCCGACGTCGAAGGTGCGCTCTGGGAACTCCTTGCCGAAAATATCGAGTCCGGTGCCGGACGGCATGGCGGCGGTGACGGCAACGATCTTCGGGTCGCGGCGAGCTGCGGCAATCAGGCTCTCGGCAAAAACTTTCGTGTAGCCAGGCGCGTTCGCCTTGGGCTTCGCCTGGGTCCCGGTGATGACATCGAACGTATTTACGCCGTGGTACTTGTCGGAGGAGGCCTCGGCCGGGGGGTAGCCCTTGCCCTTCTTGGTGACGACATGCACGAGAATCGGGCCCTTGCCGCTGTCGCGCACGTTCTTGAGCACGGGCAGCAGCACGTTCAGATCGTGCCCATCGATGGGGCCGAGATAGTAGAAGCCGAGTTCCTCGAATATGGCGCCGCCCTGCCAAAGGTGGCGGGTGTACTCCTCGACGCGTGCGGCACGTCGCTCCCAGTTTTTCGGCAGGTGCTTAGCAAGCTGCTTTCCGACCTCCCGCAGATGCAAGTAAGTGCCCGATGAGGTGATGCGCGCGAGATAGGTCGAGAGCGCGCCGACCGGCGGCGCAATCGACATATCGTTGT
>CAZCQH010000013.1:0-12310 GCA_964500805.1 uncultured Hyphomicrobiaceae bacterium | reverse complement strand
AGCGCCAGCGTTGTTCATCGCCTCGTAAGCCATGCCGGCGCTCATGGCACCGTCGCCGATCACGGCAATGACATTGTTCGAGCCGCCGGAGAGATCGCGCGCGACGGCCATGCCGAGGCCGGCCGAAATCGATGTGGAGGAGTGCGCTGCGCCGAATGGATCGTATTCGCTCTCGGCGCGCTTGGTGAAGCCCGAAAGCCCGCCTCCCTGGCGCAAGGTGCGGATGCGCTTGCGGCGCCCGGTCAGGATCTTGTGAGGGTAGGCCTGATGTCCGACGTCCCAGATCAGGCGATCGTCCGGCGTGTTGAACACCCAGTGCAGGGCCACGGTCAGCTCGACCACGCCAAGGCCTGCACCGAGATGGCCGCCGGTGACGGAAACGGCGTCTATGGTCTCCTGGCGGAGCTCGTCAGCGAGCTGGCGGAGCTGGCCCTCGCCGAGCTTGCGCACGTCGGCCGGGATGTTGATCAGGTCGAGGAGCGGCGTCTTGGACATAGGGCTTCTCTTCAACAGGTCTTGACGCTTCGGGTCGTTCAGGTTGCTACCGGCGGGGTGGCCGGAGGAAAAATTACAGTCGCAACAGCGAAGGCGGCGAGGCCTTCCCGGCGGCCCACGAAACCCAGCCGCTCCGATGTCGTCGCCTTGATCGAGACACGGGCGGGCTCGGTCCCGGCGGCGTCGGCAATGGCGTGACGCATTGCCTCTCGGTGCCCGCCGACCCGCGGCGCCTCCGCCACGATGGTGATGTCGAGGTTCGATATCACGCCGCCGCGCTCGCGGACAAGGCCGGCTGCATGTGTCAGGAAGCGGGCAGAGGCGGCGCCTTTCCAGGCCGGGTCGCTGGGGGGAAAATGGGTGCCGATGTCGCCGTCGGCAATGGCGCCGAGCAGCGCATCAGTTACAGCGTGCAGCGCGACATCGCCGTCAGAATGAGCATCGACGCCCTGAGCATGGGGAATGCGCACGCCGCCCAGCATGACATGGTCGCCGGTGGTGAAAGCGTGCACGTCGTAGCCGATACCGGACCGGATGACGGGACGCGCGAACGGCCCGCCGGAGACCGTCGCAAGAATTCGCTCGGCGCGGGCGAAATCCTCAGGCAGCGTGATCTTGATGTTGTCGACCTCGCCCGGGACCATGGCGACGCGCTTGCCGCGCCACTCGAGAATGGCCGCATCGTCGGTGAAGTCGCGGCCGGGATGGGCGCGGGCGGCGCGGTGGGCTTCGAGCAGCGTGGCGTAGCGGAAGGCCTGCGGGGTCTGCGCACCCCAGAGGCCAGTGCGGTCGACCGTGCCTGAAATCTCGCCACCGGTCGCGCGCTTCAAGGTGTCGCTGACGGGCAGGCCGGAGATGGCGCCGTCGGCCGTGGCAAGGGCAGCCATGATGCGGGAGATCAGCGCCTGGCTCGGGAAGGGGCGCACGCCATCGTGAACCAGGACTATCTCGGGCTCGATCGGCGCGCAGGCCTCGAGGCCGGCCGAGACGGAGGCTTGGCGAGAGGCGCCGCCGATGACGGCCTCGCCGAGCTTCGGGTGGCCGTCGAAGGCGCTGGCAGCTAGGGCGTAGAGCTGGCGGTCGGATTCGGAGATGACGGGGATCACGAGGCTGATGCCCGGATGGGACAGGAAGCGGGCCAGAGTTCGGGTCAGTACGGGAGTGCCAGCGAGCAGGCGATACTGCTTCGGCACGTCGCCACCCGCGCGAACACCGCTGCCGGCAGCCACGATCACGGCGGCTGCGCGCCCAATGCCGGTTTCAGTCGTCTCGCTCACATCTGTCGCTTTGCTCATCTGAGGCGACATGGCTTTCTGATCACAGATGCGGACCTTGCTGCTCTATTGCGGCTCTGCTTTTGCGCAGACTAACAAACGCAGGTACGGGTGTCCTCACCAACTGGGCCAATTGGCGGAATTTTCCGCACGCAAGTAAAACTGGGGTACAGCTCAGCTCCCAACGCCGGGACACGGATCGCCGCTCGCACATGCTTGCCTTCGCTGAAATGGCGCGCGCCAAGGTCAATCTGTCGCTGCACGTGCTCGGGCGGCGGGCGGATGGCTATCACGAAATCGAAAGCCTGGTGGTGTTCGCGAACGTTGGCGATGACCTGACCCTGGAACCCGCGGATCGATTCTCGCTAATGATCAGTGGTGAGACCGCTGAGGCCGCGGGACCGATCGCAGACAATCTGGTCGCCCGGGCGGCGTTGGCGCTGGCGCAGCGCGTGGCCGGGCTAAGGACAGGAAGCTTCCGGCTGACGAAGCGGCTGCCCGTTGCTGCGGGGCTCGGCGGCGGATCGGCGGATGCGGCGGCGGGGTTACGGCTACTGGCGAAGCTCAACGGACTGACCTTGGATGATACGCGCGTGCTGGAAGCGGCGCGCGACGTTGGCGCCGACTGCACCGTTTGTCTTCGTTCGCAACCGGCGCTGATGCGCGGCATCGGGCACGACATCGCGTTGCTCGATGGGTGGGAGCCGATCGATGCGGTGCTGGTCAATCCGCGCGTGCCTGTTCCGACACGGCCCGTGTTCGAGGCGCTGGCGCTGCGGACGGGTGAGATGGATCGAATGCGGGCTCACCCGCCGATCACCAATGTCGGTCCGATCGCCACACTTGCCGCGGCCCGCAACGATTTGAGCGCGCCGGCGCGCGCCCTCGCGCCTGTTATTGCCGACGTCGAAGAGGCGCTGGCGGCCGCGGGCGCACAACTGGTCCGCATGTCCGGCTCCGGCGCGACGGTGTTCGGGTTGTTTGCAGATCGCGAAGCGGCAGCGCGGGCAGCGTCGAACCTCGCGGCGGCGCATGCCGGATGGTGGGTACGCGCGACAGTGCTCGGAGGAGCTAGCGGGTGAGAGCCGCCGTCGACTCGGCTGAGTTGGTCAGCATCCCGTCGGCGCGGGGTTCGGCCATCACGTCCACGTGTCGAGTTGAGTGGCAACTCAACGACTTGTTGAACGTTGCACGTGAGCAGACGGCGCATGCTCGCGCTGCTTGCCTCGGCGAGGAGAGAAAGCAATGGCGCTGACAAGTCCGTCCCAATTGAGCCGAGAGCTCAGAACGGCAACACATCCCGATCTTGCCCGCCGCCGTTCTATCATTGCCTTGTCGCTGTTGGGGGCCGCGATCGGGGGTGTCGTCGGGGCATATCAGACGGGGCTGATCAGGCGTTTGCCCGACCCACCCGTCGGCCCGTTCGACTCCGAGCGTGTGGATGCGTCCGATTACGCGTACAAGCGCCTCGGCGTGCCGGATGGTCTGTTGATGATCATCACCTATTCGATCACAGCGGCGCTCGCCGGCGCTGGCGGCGCCAATCGTGCACATTCGGCGCCGCTGCTCCCGATGGCTCTGGCGGCAAAGACACTCTACGACGCGGCAACGACTGTGAAGCTCACGCGCGAGGAATGGGCGGAGAATTCTGCGCTTTGCGCCTATTGCCAGGTCGCGATGCTCAGCAGTCTTGCTTCCGCAGCGCTCGCCATGCCCGAGGCGTTGCGTGCCGCGCGCAATTGGCTGCGCTGAACCGATATCAGTAGAGTTTCAGTCCGAAGGAGCGGGTAGGGCGATGACCTCGTCGGTGCTTGCTGTGGAATCGAATGGTCCGGGCAATTCGGCGCTCGCCGACCGGAACCGAGCGGACATCTCGTAGGCCGCCCTGCGCGTGCGATTGATCGAGCCCAGTGGCCGGTGCGCCTCAAGGCCGTTCCAGGGGCTGAACGAGAGACCGTCGTCAATTGCACGCGAGCGATCCTCGTTCCAGGCGGGCTGAGGCGCGACAGTGATCTCGGCCACCGCGATGTAGGGGCTCACCTCCTCGGGCCACTCGACGGAGGCATCCTCGACCGGCATGATATCGAGGTCACAGCAGAGCTGGACCCGCACTTCCCATTTTCCACCTTGGTTGCGAAAGAACTCGGTTGTGGCCTCGCGCAATCCGTCGGGCCGGCCGCGGACATCGAGCGGAGCTCTGGTCAGAGCCTCCAGCTCGGGCGACACGGGTGCAACCGAGAACTTCGCAATATAGTCGCCGTAGCGAAACGCTGTTTGCGAATAAAACGTTTCGCCGAGCGGGTGCGTCATGGGGTGGCCACCGATCGCCGTAATCGTGGCACTTCCCGCGCCAACAGTCTCCAAGGCGCTTTCTACGCCGCGGAGCACCTTCGACAGGATCTGCTTTGCCCGCGGTGCGCGGTCCGTGGTGGCGGCCAAGAGCTGCAGGTTGCCCAGGAATTTCCTGGCATTCGGCGCAACGAACGCCGGTGCGTTGACCAATACGAGGTCCTGCACATCGTGGCCCTCCGACCCGGGCAATCGCGGCCTCTCGGCGTTGCCGATCTTGATGGCGAGACCCCGCGGCACAGAGACATCGTCGGGCAAAATGTCGCCGGGGTTCGTCGACAACCGCATAACCACCCGATGCGTGCCGGGACGGGCGAAAAGGCCCTGGGCCAGTGGCTCGGGGTTGTCGAAGACCTGCATGCGACCCTGCAGGAGCGCGTGGCTCTTTGCGTGCACGCTGCGCAGGGCATGGCCCGTGTCGCGATGAGTCGTCTCGATGATCGCGCGCATCGTTTCCACGAGCTTTCGAGCCGTCTCGGCTTCATCGGGCTCGGGAGCCTCCACTGATGGCGCGTAACGGACCGGATCGCGCAGCATCGACGGAAAGGCTTGCTGATTGAATTGCATATGGTCCTCCGAGGTGCACACCGATCGGACCGCTCGCGCTACCGCGCGTTCCGAAGGCGGGCAGACACGATAACGGGCGTCCGCGCGTTGCGTTCCGCCGCGGCAAAGCCGAGCGGCATCCTCATGGTCGATCCAGGGTCCGGGGGTTAAAACCGACGGCCTTTGCCGCTAGAAAGAGCGAATCGCTATCGGGAGCAAAGCCAGAGCCGACATGCCAAACGACAGTTCACCGATCACCGCGCTGCGTAGAGAGCTCGCTGCCGCGTTCCGTCTCGCCGAAAAGTTCGGTTACTCGGAGGGGATATGCAATCACTTCTCGGTCGTCGTGCCGCCGGATGCGTCGATCGCTGATGCGAAGCGGGCGTCCGGAGCGCCAAACGACGATGAGCGGTACCTGATCAACCCATACGGCCTGCACTGGTCCGAGATCAGGCCCGAGAACCTGTTGCTGATCGACGGCGAGGGCCGTGTAATCGAAGGCGAGGGCGAGGTGGAGGCAACGGCGCGGCATATCCACGTGCAGGGGCATCGCGCCAATCCGCGACATCAATGTATTCTGCATGTGCACATGCCGTGGGCGACCTCGCTGACGATGGTGAAGGATGGCCAGCTCGAGATGGCACACCAGACTGCTGCGCGCTTCTACGGCCGCGTTGCCTACCAGTCATTCGGCGGCATCGCCCTCGATGAGGCCGAAGGCGCACGCATCGCGGACGCGCAGAGATCGAACCCAAATGCGGACGTGTTCTTTCTAGCGCATCACGGCGTTTCAATTGGAGCGCCATCGATCGCGTTCGCGTTTGACGAGCTCTATTACCTCGAGCGCGCCTGCAAACAGCAGGTGCTTGCGATGTCGACCGGCCGCCCTCTGCAGCTGATGACCGAGGCGCAGACCAAAGATACTGCACGACAGTACATGCAGCTCGTCGCATTTCAGGCCGAGAAGCACTTCGAGGCGCTGATGCGCGTCAACGGGCTGTGACGTCAAGCCAAGCAGCACTTCTTGTATTTCTTGCCGCTGCCGCAGGGGCACGGATCGTTGCGACCGACCTTCATCACGCGAATAGGCGTTTGTGGCGCACCGTGGTGATGGTGGTGGTGGTCATGGTCGCAACCACAGGCGTCACCATGGACGTGGACATGGCCCTGGCTATGGCTGTGGGAGTGATCGTGCTCGAGCGTTTTCGCGGCGGTTGCGGTTGGGACGGTGGTGTCGGGCATGATGTCCTCTTTTACGTCAGGTAGGCTGGCTCAGTACCGGCGGCCGCGTTCAGCTTGCACCGTCATAGTCGCACGGCAGGAAAAATGCACGTGGGTGTTTGGTGGCCAACGGGTCGTGGGCGCTGTATGAGCCCTCAGCATCCTGGCTGCCATCATCGTCGGCGGAGGTGTGGAGGCGCTCGGTCGCCGCATGTCCGATGGCCGGTCTGGCCAAGCTGCAGGGACAAGGCAGCTGTTGGTTGGCGTGCGCTTCGGGTTGAAGGCGGCCGCCGGGCGGCGTAACCGGGGGAAGGCCGTCGGTGGCCGGTTCCTTGGACGGTTCCCGCCGATGGCAGGCACGTCGACCGGTCTGCCGGATCTTGACGTACCCACCGATCCCGGTAGGCGCTGCCATCGGCCGATGGCGGGCCAAGAACGACGCAGGACAGTGAGGCGAGCGAGGCTCCATGCCCGATACCGTGCTGATCATCGATTTCGGCTCCCAGGTGACGCAGCTGATCGCCCGGCGGGTGCGCGAGGCGGGCGTCCACTCCGAGATCGTGCCGTTCCAAAAAGCGCAAAGCGCCATCGACACCATCAAGCCGCGCGCGGTCATCCTCTCCGGTGGGCCAGCGAGCGTCACCGAGATGGGCACACCCCGGGCGCCGGACTGGGTGTTCACCTCGGGCCTTCCCGTTCTCGGCATCTGCTACGGCGAGCAGACCATGGTCGCGCAGCAGGGCGGCACCGTGGAGGCGGGGCATCATCGCGAGTTCGGGCGGGCTGAGATCGAGGTGAAGGAGGACTGCGAGCTCTTCAAGGACGTTTGGAAGAAGGGCGAGCGCGACACGGTCTGGATGAGCCATGGCGACCGGGTGACGAAGCTTCCCGATGGATTCCGGGTGGTCGCGGTATCGGAAGGTGCGCCGTTCGCTGCGATCGCCGACGAGAAGCGGCGGCATTATGCCGTGCAGTTCCACCCGGAGGTGATGCACACACCACGCGGGTCCGCGCTGCTGAAGAACTTCGTGCGCCGCATCGCCGGGCTGCCGGGCGACTGGACCATGCGGCATTTCCGATCGAGCGAGATCGCGCGTATCCGGGCGCAGGTCGGGAGCGAGCGCGTGATCTGCGGCCTCTCGGGCGGCGTCGACAGCGCGGTGGCGGCGGTGCTGATCCACGAGGCGATCGGCGACCAGCTGACGTGCATTTTCGTCGACCACGGGCTTCTCCGCATGAACGAGGCGGAGGAGGTCGTCTCGCTCTTTCGCGGCAGCTACAATATTCCGCTGGTGCACGTCGATGCGCGTGAGAAGTTCCTGAAGGCGCTCGCAGGCGTTACGGACCCCGAGAAGAAGCGCAAGACAATCGGAGCCCTGTTCATCGAGGTGTTCGAAGCCGAGGCAATGAAGATCGGCGGCGCCAAGTTCCTGGCGCAGGGCACGCTCTATCCGGATGTCATCGAAAGCGTCTCCTTTACCGGCGGCCCCTCCGTCACCATCAAGTCGCACCACAACGTCGGCGGCCTGCCCGAGCGCATGAACCTGCGCCTCGTCGAGCCGCTACGTGAGCTCTTCAAGGACGAGGAGCGCGCGCTAGGCCGTGAACTAGGGCTGCCGGAGGCCTTCGTCGGGCGGCACCCATACCCGGGACCAGGCCTCGCGAATCGCTGCCCGGGCGAGATCACGTCCGAGAAGCTCGAGATCCTCCGCAAGGCCGACGCGATCTATCTCGACGAGATCCGCCGCGCCGGCCTCTACGACACGATTTGGCAAGCGTTCGCGGTGCTGCTGCCAGTGCGCACCGTCGGCGTGATGGGCGACGGGCGTACCTACGATCATGTCTGCGCGCTGCGCGCTGTCACATCGACCGATGGCATGACCGCCGACTATTTCCCGTTCCCGCACGAGGTGCTCGCCCGTATGGCGACGCGCATCGTCAACGAAGTCCGCGGCATCAACCGCGTGGTCTACGACATCACCTCGAAGCCGCCAGGCACGATCGAGTGGGAATGATTTTTCGGGGCTCGCAATCAACCTGCGGCGCGTGATCCAGGCGCGGGACGGTCTTTGTGGAGGTCTGGATCGCCAGGAAGGTCAAAGGCTTGTTTTCGAGCGAGACGTTCGGCAGGTTCGCCTTCTCCAAATCCACTCGGCAGCCCAGAGCAGGCCAGCGCCGGCGAACATGACGGTGAAAACCTTGATGCGGGTGTAGGGCTCGAGAGGCCCATCCGGCTGCTCCAGGTAGACGCCCATCACGACCAGCGTCATGAACAACAGTCCGGGCGAGACTCGCCGACAGAGCAACGGCACGGCCGCCGCGTAATACCAGGGGTAGTGCGGCGAGACGAGAACGAAGAAGGTCCCTGCGAGCAGTATAAGTTCGCGCGCTTCGACGCGGTCCTCGTTGCGGCGAAGCGCAATCCGCACACTCAGTGTGAATAAGGCGATGACGGCGAGCACCGCGAATACTTGCGATGGGAGATAAGGCCAGCCCAGATGTCGCGGCATGCCGACGAGATAAAACCCGTAGCCGTCGCCGTAGCCTTCCTCGTCGAGGTGCATGAGGAGCGAGCCGATCACCTTGAACCCGGCGCCCCAGGCGTACGGTGCATAGAGCAGCGCCGCTGTGGAGAGCATCGCCAGCGGCATGGTCAGACGCCACCGCCGCCAGAGCGCCGGCGCGAACAGCACGGCCGGATACTTGACGAGCGCCGCCGTGGCGAGCGCCACTCCGCTCACAGCCTGGCGACCTCGATGTGCTGCAAGAATCGCCAGCATTACAAACGCCAACGACGCGGCATCGAGATGACCCTGGCTCGCGAACTCCCAGATCGGCAGCGGGTGCCACACATAAATGAGCACTCGCTCGCGGGGCACGCCCTCCGCGGCGAGCCAGGCGAGAATGGCGCCAACTATGACGAATTCAAAGCCGAGCATGACCAGCTTGATGGCCCGGACATCGTCGCCGATCAGTTGGGCGGCGAGGAACATCAATTGCGCGGCCGGTGGATAGATCGTGGGGTAGGTTTCCTTGCGGTTGATGTTTGGATAGATTGCGTCGTCGCGAAAGCGAGCGAGGCGCTCATCCGCCGGCACATGGAGGTACGGATTGACGCCGCCTGCCTGGATTCGTCCATCCCAAATGTAGCGATAGGCGTCGGTGGTAAGCGCCGGCGGCGATGTCATGGCCAGGCCGCGCAGGAGGAGTCCTAATCCCAATATCAGGAGAAAATCGAGCCGGCGCGCACGCCTCGAAACAACCCACCACGCGGCTGCGCAGAAGATCAGCGCGTGCGCTCCGACGTAGGGCACGAAGCTAACCACATCGTCGTGCGTGAGCGCGCCGGCGCTCCAGGCGACGAGAATCACCAGCGCTATCGCCATGGCAGCGAGTGGCGGGCTCACGCCCGCGTCAGTCGCGCCGGAGGGCTGCGCGTTTTTAGATGCTGTGGTGCCGACTGCCCCGTTCACGCCCGATGCTTAGCGCCCGGATACAGCGGCCGCAAATACACGATGGCGTGAGAGGCTGGAGCAGTGACCTGATGGGCAGTGTATCGGCGCGATGGACAGTGTGGATCCAGTGGACATCCATCCAGCCCTTGGCTCGGCTGAGAGGCTCCGCCGCAATGGCTGGTATTCGCTACCCGCGGTAGTGCGAGAACTGACCCTTCGGCTTGTACTGCTCGAGGTAGACGGGGACGATCGCGTCGATCGCATGGGGCCCGACAATGCCGAGGCCGCGCAATGTGCGGCCTTCCTTCTGTGCCGCCTCGCTCACCACGCTGTCAACTTGCAGCATGCGCACCTGGTCGACGGTGAGCGGGCGCATGGCATTGGGCAGAGGCACGGTGAGCAGCGCACCGAGCTTGGCGAGCCAGAACGGCAGGCGCAGATAGGCGCGGTTGCGGGCCGTCCACTCCTGCGTCTTGTCGAGCAGCTTGCGGAACGGCAGTACCTCTGGTCCGCCGAGCTCATAGATGGTGCCTGGCCGCGCATTGCCTTCGCACGCAGCCGCAATGGCCGCCGCCACATCACCGACGTAGACGGGCTGGAACTCCGTGCGGCCGCCACCGATCAGCGGCAGCATCGGCGCCGCGCGCGCCATCGCGGCAAAGCGGTTGAAGAACGCGTCTTCAGGGCCGAAGATGATCGAGGGACGCAGGATGGCGGCGCCGGTGAACTCCTGGCGCACGGCGGCTTCGCCCGCTGCCTTGGTGCGCCCATAGACGCCGGGTGATCCCGGATCGGCGCCGATGGCCGAAACGTGCACCAGGTGCCGGACGCCAGCTTCGCGCGCGGCACGGGCAACCGTCCGTGCACCGGCCACATGCACCGCATCGAACGTTTGTGCGCCGGAATTGATGAGGATACCGACCAGATTGACGACGGCATCGGAGCCCGCAACGGCGCGCGCCACGCTCTCGGGATAGCGCAAGTTGGCCTGCACGGCGTGGATCTGGCCGACGGCGCCCATCGGCTGCAGGTGGCCCGCGAGATCGGGCCGCCGCGTTGCCGCCCGCACGCGAAAGCCGCGCTGAGCGAGGGCGCGGACCGTATGCCGACCGACAAACCCCGAGCCGCCGAACACGGTGACCAACGCGCCGCTTTCCCGTCGTGATGCCATGCTGCCGTTTCCCCCCGTGCGTTCTGCGGATCTCAAGCGGACTGCCTCCAGAGCATCCGGCGATCGCTGCTCAATTCGGTTGCGTCCGTCGTACCATGTCGCACGTCAATGCCACCGGTGCCAGGCTGAAGCCAGGCACTGAACAGAGCGAATTTGGGGTGAGAGGCTGAAGCCAAGCACCCTTCGATTCAAGTCAAAGCAGAACCGTGCGGCCCATGCTACTCAGGTTGGGCCGCTCCGCAATCGGCTGACGGTGGCAGCCTCAGCGCAAGTTGCCGCAGAAGCGCTGGATGCGATGGCAGGCTTCCTCCAGGCTCTTGTTGTCGAGCGCGTAGGAGACGCGAAAGAACGGCGACATGGCGAACGCCGCCCCGTGCACCGTGGCGACCCCCTCCTCCTCCAGCAAACCGATCGCGAAATCCTCGTCGCTGGCGATCTTCTTGCCGGATTTGGTGGTCTTGCCGATGGTCCCGGCGCACGACGGATAGACGTAGAACGCGCCCTGCGGCTTCGGGCACTTGAGGCCGTTCGCCTGGTTGAGCATGGAGACCACCAGATCGCGCCGCTCGCGAAACTTTTCTGCGTTGGGCTTGATAAAGGTCTGCGGGCCGTTCAGCGCCTCGACGCCGGCCCATTGCGAGATCGAGCAAGGGTTCGAGGTCGATTGGCTCTGCAGCTTGCCCATCTGCTTGATCAGCGGCTCGGGTCCGCCGGCATAGCCGATGCGCCAACCAGTCATGCAGTAGGCTTTCGAGAGGCCGTTCACGGTGAGCGTGCGCTCGTAGAGCTTGGGCTCGATCTGCGCGATGGTGAAAAACTCGAGCCCGTCGAACAGCAGGTGCTCGTACATGTCGTCGGTCATCACCCAGACGTGGGCGTGCTTGAGCATGACGTCGGTCAGCGCTTTCAGCTCCGCTTTCGTGTAGGCGGCGCCGGTCGGGTTCGACGGGGCGTTGAACATGAACCACTTCGTTCTCGGCGTGATCGCCTCGTCGAGCGTCTCGGGGCGCAGCTTGTAGCCGTCGTCGATCGAGCAGTTGGCGAACACCGGCGTGCCGCCACAGAGCTGCACGATGTCGGCATAGGACACCCAGCACGGCGCCGGGATCACCACCTCGTCGCCCGGATTGATCGTCGCCATCAGCGCATTGAACAGCACCTGCTTGCCGCCCGAGCCGATGGTGATCTGGCTGCGCTTGTAGTCGAGCCCGTTCTCGCGCTTGAACTTCGCGACGACCGCGTCTTTCAGCTCCGGCATGCCGTCGGCGTCGGTGTATTTGGTTTTGCCCGCGTTGATCGCCTTGATAGCCGCGTCCTTGATGTTCTGCGGGGTGTCGAAGTCGGGCTCGCCTTGGCTGAGGATGATGATGTTGCGACCCTCAGCTGCCAGCGCCCGCGCTTTCGCCGACACGCCCATCGTCGCGGAGGGAGTGATGCGATTGACGGCGTCGGAGTAAAAGCCCATGGGGACATGCCTTTCGGGGTGGCTTTAGGGTCAGGCGCGGGTGCTCTGCGGAGGTCTTCGCGGCAAAGTTCACTGCGGGATGTGCAGTGCGTCCCGCGATGACATGTCCGGACACACACGCCGCTCCGGTTTCCCGAAGCGCGCGGACCATAGGCGGGTGGGGCGGCGAGTCAAGGCGAAACGGGCGGAATTGGGCGGGAAATCGCGGCGTTTGCAAAGTCGCTTCGCGAGCGAGACCAGTCTCGCGCTCTGCCGGGAGGGAGACCCTCCCGGACCCGCCCGGCGGCGTCCCGGGACGTGGTGTAGGAGGCGGGGGCGGCGGCGTTGCGCGTAG
>CAZCQH010000012.1:22288-114871 GCA_964500805.1 uncultured Hyphomicrobiaceae bacterium | reverse complement strand
ACATCGAGCTCGGGCCATGACCGGCCCATTACACCACGGCCTGGGGCACGATCGGGCCAGGCGACGGGGCGGAGCCTCCGGGCACGCGGCGTGCGAGACCGCTTCCCAGACCTGCATCCCGGCCGCTTTCAGGATCGCCTCTAGAAGCGCCCCCTCCGTGAACCGGAACGAGAGCACTTTGCCACGCTCCGCGGCTTTTTGAAAGAATGCCTAGCAAATCAACCTTACCGCCGCCGTATCGCGACGAGCCAGACTTCGAAGCATCGGGCTCAACCGGCAACCCGCTTCCGCTTCGCGATACGGCGAGCCGTTCCGTCTTAAATGTCCTCGATCTCGCACCTGAAGAGCCTCCAGTCTGCGCGCCGGCGTCTTGTCCAGCAGAGCCTCAAATCACGCGCCAAATCGACCAGGAGCGACAAGTGCTCCTGTTCACGCAAGCCCCGCCACCTCCGGCCTCAGCTCGCCCCACGGCCGCGCCGCCTCCAGCAGCGCCGCGATTCTGAGCAGCCGCGCATCCTCACCGCGCCGCCCCACGAGCTGCAGCGACACCGGCAATCCGTCGCTGTGCATGCCCGCGGGAATGCAAATCGCGGGATTGCCGGTGAGATTGAACGGGTGCGTGTAGGGATACCAAGCGCGGCGCACCTTGCCCGCGGGTTTACCCTCGATCTCGATCTCGCCGAACAGGTTCTCGTCGATGCCGAGCGCGGTGCGCGACAATGTCGGCATGGCAATTACATCGAACCGCTCGAACCAGCCCTGGACGCGGCGATAGAGTTTCGTGCGGTCGATCAGTGCGCGGCCCACATCCTCGCCGCTCATCTTCTCGCCGCCCTGCATCTGTCGCATCAACGTTGGGGAAATCTTGTTGCCCCACCGTGGTAACAGGTCGGCAAAGCGCGCGTTCCAGAGCGCGGTCGACATCGTCAGCCAGAACGGCTCTGTCGGCTCCAAGTCGTCGCCCATTGGCTCCACGACCGCGCCAAACTCGCCGAGCAGCCCGGCCATCCCTTCGCATCGCGATAGATACTCGGTGTCGGCGATCGCGTTCGCCAGATACGGTCGCCATGCCACGCGCAAGCCCTGCAAGTCGCCTTCCGCCCGCGCCGCCGCAACGAACCCGGTCGTCGGCATGCCATAGGAGTGCGGATCGCTCGGATGCCAGCCAGCCATCGCCTCCAGCATCAAGGCCGTGTCCATCACCGTCCGCGTCGTCGGCGTGATGTAGCTCATGTTCGAGAAGGCGTCGGGCGCGGTGTCGTGCGGGATGAGACCGATCGACTGCTTGATGCCGACGACGCCATTGCACGCCGCCGGAATGCGCGTCGAGCCGCCGGCGTCCGTCGCTACGGCCAGCGGTCCGATTCCGGCCGCGCACGCCACAGCCGCGCCGCCCGACGATCCGCCGGAAGTTCGCGTCGAATCCCAGGCATTGCGCGTGCGTCCAAACAGCGGTGCCTCGGTCCAGGGCATGTGTCCGAACTCTGGCGTCGTCGTCTTGGCGAACAGAACCGCGCCTGCCGCTTTCAGCCGTGCGATGCACACTTGATCCTGAGCCGGTACGTTGTGCTCGTGGACGAACGAGCCGAACGTCGTCCTGACATCCTTGGTGTTCACCAAGTCCTTCACATGCAGGGGCACGCCACCGAGAGCTCCCGCGCTCTCGCCTCGTGCAATTTTTGCGTCGATCGCCGCCGCATCGCGCAGTGCCTCGTCGGCACAAATCGTGATGAAGCAGTTGAGAACCGGTTGCGCCCGCTCCGCCCGCGCCAACGTCGCGCGCATCACCTCGACCGCGGAAATCTCCTTTGCCGCGATCCGCCGCGCCGTCTCGGCCGCCGACCACCAGGCACTGTCGTCACCGAGCATCAGTTCCTCCATTCAGCAGAGCTCGATGCTAACAGACCGCGTGGCGCGCCGCCAAATCCACTGAGCATGTCCAATGGAACCAAACGATGCCGGAGCGATTGCCGCGCGCGAAGCGGTGCGAGCCGTCCGTCAACGGCCGGGCTTGTGGGCCGCCGAGGCAATCTAACGACCGCTGGGGCCTCGAAATGCGCAGCTGCAACACATGGAATAGCCGCGAGCGGGCGCGCGACTCCAAGCTGCTGGCCAATCGGCCATCATTCGCGGAAGGCGCGCTTCATCTGGTCTGCCAGCGGCTTCATCAGATAGGAGAGTGGTGTCCGTTCGCCCGTTGCCATGAAGACCTCAACCGGCATGCCAGGTACCAGCTTGAGGTTCGCAATCTGCTTCTTCGATTCTGCGTCGATCTCGAGGCGGATCACGTAATAGCTCATGCCCGACTTCGGATCATTGGTCACATCGCCCGATACGGTCGACACTACGCCCGACAGCTCAGGTGTCTCCGCCTGATTGAACGCCGAGAGCCTCAGTCGCGCGGGCCGGCCAGCAACGACATGATCGATATCGTTAGGCTGGATCCGCGCCTGGACAGCGAGACCGTCATCTTCTGGAACTATGAGCATCAGTTGCTCGGCAGTCGTGATCACGCCGCCTACCGTGTGCACGGCGAGCTCGTGGACGACGCCGGTTCGCGGTGCTCGAATGTCGATGCGATTGAGCTTGTCCTTGGCGGCGACCTCCCGCTCGAGAAGCTCGGCGATCCGCGCTTCCGCTGTGCGCAGCTCGCGCTGGGCATTGACCTTGGTGTTCTCGTCGATGCCCAGGATCTGCACCCGAATCTCGGAGATTTGGCTGTTGGCACGGGCGATCTGTGCGGTCAGGCCGCCGCGCTCGCCAGACAGGCGTTTCTCCTCCCGGTCGAGCGTGTTGACGCGCTGAGCCGTCGTCAGCTGCTTATCGTGCAGGCCTTTGACTTGAGAGAGCTCCTTCTGCACGACTTCCAGCTCACCGGTCTTGGCATCACGCTGGGCGTTCAGTCCCTGGATCTCGTCCTTCGTCTGCTCGATCTTGAGGCGCAGCTGCTCCTTCTGACTGTCCTTGGTCTTGCGGCCTTCCTCGAACAGGCGAACTTCGCCCTTAGCGGCGTCGGCGGCTTCCGGGCTGCTCTGTTCGAAGCCGTTTGGAAACACGATCGTTGCCTTGCCGTCGCGCTCGGCGGCCAGGCGCGCATTTCGTGCTATCAACTCGATGAGCTGAGATCTGATGACGCCGAGCTCGGCCTTGATCTGCGTCGGATCCAGGCGCAACACGACGTCACCGGCGCTGACGCGATCACCGTTCTTGACGTTGATCTCCGCGATGATGCCGCCGTAGCTGTGCTGCACCTTCTTGACGTTCCGCTCGACCACGAATTGCCCTGGGGCAATCACGGCACCGGAGAGCGTTGCCGAGGCAGCCCAGCCGCCGACACCAAACACCAGAAAGCTCATGATACCGGCGGCCAGGATCACGTGCTTCTTCAGAGAAAACGTGTCGTGGTGCTGGTTCTGCTGTGGCATCATCATCGGGAGTACTCGCACACTTTATACGGCATCAATCAGGTCGTCGCATCGCGGCCGAAGATATCCGCGAGCAGCTTATCGAGTGTTTCGAGATCGCCTGTGAACTCGAGCTGGAACTCCGAATTGTTGTCCCAGTCCAGGTTGCCGTCGAGTACGACAACGCGCGACTCCTCGAAATCCTCGTAGTCGAGACGCAACTCGCCAGGGCGAGAAAACTGTGCGCCGCCGCTCAGCAGGACGAACCTGAAGTCCTGGCCGGTCGTCTCTTCGATCTCCTTGGCGATCTCGTCGAAATCGATCCGGTCGCCCACATCGAAGTCGAGAATCTTGTCGCGGCCGCCGCGTCCGCTGCCGATTCGATCGGCGGAGACGAACACAAACAGGTCGTCGCCGTCGCCGCCCCAGAACTCGTTGACATCGTCGCTCGCAATGAAGGTGTCATTGCCTGAGCCACCTTTGACGTACTCGAAGCCCGTGACGATATCGGTCTCGCCGCTGCCGGAGCCCGAGCTTCCCGAGCCCGAATTCCCGGAACCGGAGCTCCCCGATCCTGAGCTGCCCGAGCCTGAGTTGTCGCTGTCTGTAACCGTGCCCTGGTCGAGATCGAAGATCTTCGCGGTCGTCGTCGCGGAATAATCGAGTGTATCGCCGGATCCGGCGCCGCCGTCGACGTGGTCATCGCCATCGTCATCGTGCGCAACGTAGGTGTCGTTGCCTTTGCCGAGCTCGACAGTGTCGTCGCCATCCCTGGCGTCGACCTCGTCGTCGCCGGCACCTGTCTTGATGACATTGCTCTCCGAGCTGCCGACGACATCGTCGTTGCCGGCTCCGGTGCTGACGTTCTCGATGCTGATAAGGGTGTCTTGGCCGACCTCGCTGCCGCTGGCCGTCCCAGCCGTCAAATCAACAGAAACGGCTTGTTTCGCCTTGCTGGCATTATAGGTGTCATTGCCGGCGCTGCCGTCGTAGACGTCGTTGTCCGTTATGGTCGCGGTCAGCAGCCCCGGGCTGGTCGACGATCCAATGGTCGTTTGTATGGTCGACGTTTCGGCCGCATTAAGGAGCGTCGGGCCGGCGGGCGAGCCGACCGTGGTTTGCGTCGTGTCCGGACCCGGCTCATCAACGAGCGTTAGCGGGCTGGGCGCCTCGTCCGTGTCTTGTGACTGAGAGGTTGCAGACGTCTCGATATCCGCCGGGTTGGTGAGCGAGCCTTCCGTGTCCTGCGAATGCGAGCTTGCGGGCGTGGCGATGTTCGCTGGGTCGGCGGACAAGCCATCCGTGTCCTCGGAAGACGAGGTTGCAGGCTGATCGAGGTGAACCGCCTGGATCTCATCGTCGTCGTCGCCGGCCTCGACGTAATCGTCTCCGATGCCATCGTCGATGGCATCGTTGCCTGCCCCGCCGCGGATGATGTCGTTGTCTGCCCCGCCGTCGATGCGGTCATTGCCCTCGCCACCATCGAGCACGTCGTTTCCGGCTCCGCCATCGAGCCAGTCGTTGCCGGCATCGCCGAAGAGCGTATCGCGGCCGTCCTCGCCAAAGATCACGTCGTCGCCAGCACCGCCGTAGACGGTATCGTCGCCCGCGCCCGCGAGCACAAAATCATTGCCCGCGCCGGCGTAGACCACGTCATTGCCGTCTCCAGCCAGAATCCGGTCGTCGCCATCGCCGCCCAAGATGACGTCGTCACCTTCACGACCGACGATCACGTCGTTGCCCCCGAGCGCATCGATCACGTCGGCTTGGGGCGTGCCGATGATCTCGTCGTCGCGCTCGGTGCCTTTCATGGTGTCCGGCTGCACGAGATCGAGGAAGGCCGTCTGCAGGACGTCGTACTGCCCATCGGTGACGCGATAGGTGAATTTGACGTCTGTCGTGTCGTTGGTGTCGGGCGTGAACGCCCAGACGCCGTCGCTGTTCAACTTCAGCGTGCCCGACGAGGCGGACAGATCAGCAATGCGAAGCTTGTCGCCATCGGGATCGATGACCTTTTTCAGCAGATCCGTGACGGTCAGCAGAATGGCACTGTTCATGACCAGCGTGCCGAGCGAGACCATTCCCGTCGAGTACGGGCGGCGGTTTGCGTTTCGTACGGGGTCATCGATGTCGTCGTTGTCGCCGACGACCGTGCCAGGTGGTGGGCTCGATGAGGTGCCGGAAGCGCCGTTCCCATCACCGCCGGCAACATGGCCCGCGAGCATCAAAGGCGTCTCGAAGAATGGGAACTGGGCCGCTGCTCCGGCAGGAGCGCTGTAAAGCGGCACGTTGTCGTTGGCCTTTTTCGGCAGCGTCAGGGGCTTGCCAAAAATACCGACGTCCATGATGGACGAAGAGTATTGCAGCTTGAACTTGACGTGTTCATGGTCGAGTTCGTCGGGCTTCTTGCCTTCATCCTCGTCGTCCGGTTGATTGTGATGCGATGTTCCGGGCGGGATGAAAACGTCGTCGTCGATCGCGCGATGAGGCGGTGTCTCAAAAGGCTCCGCCATCGAATGATCAAATAACCGGGCGTTGCCCGAACCAAACAGAACATTTTTCAGAAAAATGACCGAGCTCGTGACCGCGACCGCGATCGAAGCGCGAAAGACGATGCGCGGATCCGCCGTAGTCTCGATCTCGTACTTGCGGCGGGGAGTGCCGTCATCGTGGAAAAGTTCTTTGTCATGAACCTGCAACATAAAACACCTCCGCTACGAAATCAGGCTGCTGGCCGGTTTGCCTTCTTCTCGGGCTGTTGAACCGGCTGCGGTTTGAGCTGCTGTGCAAAGATCTCGTCCTTCGGGCCAAATGCCGAAAGTCGTCCACCCTGAATGATGCCAACCAGATCGCAAGCCGTGAGCGCGCTGGGACGATGCGCGATGACGATGCAGATGCCATTGCGCCGGCGTACGCTGGTAATGGCCTGAGCCAGGGCCGCTTCTCCCTCGGCATCGAGGTTTGAATTCGGCTCGTCGAGAACGACCAGAAACGGATTGCCGTAGAGCGCGCGGGCAAGCGCGATGCGCTGCCGCTGACCGGCCGACAAGGCCGTCCCGTTCGGTCCAAGCTCCGTCTCGTAACCATTGGGCAGCCGCACGATCATCTCATGCACGCCGGCGGCCTTGGCAGCTTCGATGATCGCCTCCTCCTTGGCGTCGGGATCGAGGCGGCAGATGTTGTCGGCGACGCTCGCATCGAGCAGCGCGACGTCCTGCGGTAGGTATCCCATCGAGCGGCCGATGATGTCGGGCGACCACTGCTCGATGTCCGCGTCGTCGAGCCGGACGCTGCCGCGCAGTGTCGGCCAAACGCCCGTGATGCCGCGCGCCAGCGAGGACTTGCCCCCGCCACTCGGGCCGATGATGCCGACCGCGGAGCCGGCTTTCACCTCGAATCCGACATCGCTCAGCACCACCATGCCGGTGCCCGGTGCCGCAATTGTGATCTTCTCGATCTTGAGGTCGCTGGTCGGAGGCGGCAGCGTGACCGGCGGCTTGGCCTGGTCTAGGGCAGTCAATGTCTCGGAAAGGCGCGCGTAGCTGCGGCGGGCAGCGACGAAGCCCTTCCATTGTGCGATCGCCATGTCGACGGGTGCGAGAGCGCGGCCCGAGGCAACGGACGCGGCGATGATCGCGCCGGCCGACAGCTCGCCCTTGATCACGAGATAGGCGCCGAGGCCAAGCACGGCAGACTGCAGAATCATCCGCAGCACCTTCGAGAGACCACCGAACGTGCCGGTCACGCCGTTGTTCTTGGTCTGAAGATCGAGGTGCTCGCGGTTGGCCTTGTCGAAGCGCTGCATGGCGCGTCCCGTCATGCCGAGCGCCCGGATGACCTCGGCGTTGCGTGCGTGCGCTTCGACGATGGAGGCACGAGCGACGGCAGCCTTCTGCGCCTCTGCGCCGCGCTTCTTCATCAGGTACTCGGTGAGCAGCGTCAGCATCGTAAGGATGAGAGCGCCACCGATGGTCAAGATTCCGAGCCAAGGATGCAGCAGGTAGACGAAACCGATATAGAGCGGCATCCACGGCAAATCAAAAAGCGCGACCGGCCCTTGTCCGCCTAGAAATCCACGCAGCGTGTCGACGTCCCGGCCGCGCTCCGCAGCTTCTGTCGTCGAGAAGCCGAAACGCGGCATGTCAACGGTTACGCGATGTGCCTGAGGTGCCAGCTGCTGATCCAGTTTGGCACCGACACGCACGAGAATCTGGGACCGGATGACGTCCAAGCTGCCCTGAATGAGATAAAGACCGACCGCGAGCAACGAGAGACCAACGAGTGTCGGCAGGCTCTGGCTGGTCAGCGCTCGGTCATAGATCTGGAGCATGTAGAAGGAGCCGGTGAGCGCCAGGATGCTCACCACACCGGAAACAACGAAGAGAAACCCGACCAAGGGTTTCAGAAAAGCAAGTTCCGAAAAGGGGGTACGCTTCTTCCCCGCAGAACGCGCAATTTTACGCATGACAATACATCCACACCGCCACAGCGCCGAAGCGCCCCGCCCGTAGCATGGAAGACCCTAACTCGGATCTCCGGTAGTATTTTCTTAGTCTAGCCATGCACGGCCCCAATGCAAGGGTCGTGCAAGAACAACAGTTGCTTCAGCCGTTAATCCTATCGATGGCGTGTTGAGCTCATCACAGTCGACGATGATCGCTGTCGATAGTTCGTTGGGAGGGCGCCTCTCGGCTCCTTCGATCGTGTTCCCATTGACAACCGTCAATTCGGTTTGCGCAGTAGGGTGACCACTGACAACTTTTGCCGTCATCGATGATCCGAAGACGCAGTATAGGCCTTGGTCGTGAGCGGGCTAGGGCACGAAGATTGTGGTACGCATCCGACTGAAGTCTGACTCTCGCATCGGACTTTGGTCTGATCGCGTGTGGCTGATCGAGCTATCGTTTCCTCCTGGAGCAATGAGTTTCCCGGCGGCGATCGGATCAATCCGGCACAGGCACGACGTTGCGTTCCGAGCTTGGACGTATGGACCCCCGCGCTCGGGGGATGAAGCACTAGGCATTTCCTCGGCGAGTTGCGGTGCGACCTCCGCACCGGCATTCGGCGCTCGGGCTGCGTCGCTTGACAACGCAATCCGATCGCTCGAGGCGTTACGTTGAAATCGAGTAAGTCTGTTTCCAGCTTGTGCGCATGGACATCTGACCGACAAGCCGGTAGCCTCATGGTAAACGGCGCGCGCGGTGATCGCCGAGCAACGTCGGCAGAAAAAAACTGCATTTTGATTGCGGGCACTTGGAAAGTCCGACAAATTTTCCAAGAATTGATTGTACTTTGGAGCCCTGGCATGGCGATTGCTTCATTGTGAGCACCAGCCGCGGCCGTTTCAGGCGGAGTTTTTTTGTGCCAGTACGCATAGTCATTGTTGATGAGCAGCCGCTCTACCGAGTTGGTATCGAACATGTGTTGATGCGGGAACCTGAGTTCCTTGTCGTGGCCACCGCGGCCACCGCAGCAGACGCATTGCGCATCGTTTCCGTCGAAGAGCCCGACATGGTGATCATGGACGTGCAGCTCGCAGGCGGCGGCATCAACATTGCACAGCAAATCCTACGCAAGAGCCCGCGCACACGCGTGCTGTTCCTGACGTTGTCGGAGCGGCATGAAGATGTGACGGCGGCGCTGCAAGCAGGCGCAGCAGCCTACATGCTGAAGGGCATCGAGCCCGGCGCTCTCGTCCAGACACTGCGAGTCATACTTGCAGGAGAGACCTACATCATGCCGCAACTCGCGACGCGGCTGTTGGTGACGGCATCGCAAAAGCCGAAGGACAATCAACCGCCTGTCGTCGATCGCCTGCATTCGCTGACGTCGCGCGAGCGGCAGATCCTGAAGGAGCTGTCGGAAGGCCAGACCAACAAAGAGATCGCGCGCAAGCTCGACATCACCGAGAAAACAGTGAAGCACTACATGGGCCGGGTATTGCAGAAGCTCTGCGTACGCAATCGCACGGAAGCCGTTGTGCTGTCGCAAAATCTGAAGAAGAGCGAGCCCGAGGCGGCCCGCTGGCTCTGAGCAAAGAGCGCTGCATTCCACCGTTCCAATTTATCGCACCACGCGATCGACGTTCTCGCGGCGATCGGGGGGCGCCGTCCGCTGCGGACGCGTCGTGAAGTTCATGCGGTCGCGGAACTCGGCAGCGATGCTGCGGATTTGGTGCGCATCTTTGACGATGTGCGGCGTGATCGCGATCAGCAGCTCGGTGCGCCGGATCTGGTCGTTCTTGTCCTTGAAGAGATTGCCGACGACCGGAATGTTGCCGAGAACCGGCACCTGTTGCCGCCCGCGCTGCGCGCGATCCTGCATGAAACCGGCGAGCACGATGGCCTCGCCGTTGCCGACGGCCACCTTGGTCTTGATGCGCCGTTGCTGGATGGTTGGCGAGTCGATATTGGAGGACGTTGTGGGCACGACGTCCGAAACCTCCTGCTCGATGTCGAGCACGATGCGGCCATCGTCGCTGATCTGAGGCGTGATGTTCAGAATGACGCCGGTGTTGCGGAAATTGATGGAGTTCACGATCGGTGCGCCGGGCGCCAGGACGCCGACCGCCGACTGAGTCGCAATCGGCACCTCGTCGCCGATTTGCAGCTGCGCCTTCTTGTTGTCGATGACCATCAGCGACGGCGATGAGACGATGTTGACGTCGGTAACGTCGCTCAGCGCGTTGAGCGCAACCTGCACGTTGGGCGTGTTGAGAAAATAGCTGAATCCCGGCAGCCGCGACGCGACCACACCGGCAGCCGCATCGGTCAGCGTGACCCGGCTTTGGCCTCGCTCGAAGAACCAGCGCAGTCCGAACTGCAGGCGATCGTTGAGAGTCACCTCGGCGATCGTCGCCTCGAGCAGCAGCTGGGCGGGTGCGATATCGATTCGTGACAGAATCTGGCGCACGCGCTTGAACTCGCGAACCGTCGCCGTGACGATCAGAGAGTTGTTGGCCTCGTCCGCAGTTACCTCGATGCCCGCAGTGCGGTCATCCGGTACCGAGGTTCGGCTGGCGCCGGTTGTTGGTGCTGGCACCGGCGCCAGGTCGACTGGCAGTGGCGCAGTCCCGTTCGGCGGGACAGGACTCTGAGCTGCGGGAGCCATTTGAACGCCGGGTTGCACCAGGGCGCCGGGTGTAACAATCGATGGGACCGGCTGAACGGCAACGGCGCTGACGCCGATGGGCGCCCCGATGGGACGGACGCCGTCCGTGGAAGGCGTCACATCAGACGAGAGCGTCGTCGTCGCCGTGACGCTGGGGGGGAGGTCTGCTCGACCTTGCTGTCGGGCCGCCTGTTGCTGGCCGTAGACGCGCTGCAGCAGCACCGCGAGCTCGGTCGCCGGGCGATGTTGCACGCGGTAGACGTGGACCTGCTTCTCGCTCTCTTGGCCCACGAGATCGACCCGCTTCAGCCAACCCTCGGCTTTGCGCAGGTATTCAGCGCGCGACGAAATGATGAGTATCGATTTGAGACGCTTGTTCGGGATGAACCGCACCATTCCCTTGGTCGGGCTCGAGCGGTCGTTGGCGAAAATGGTGTCGAGCTCTAGGGCTATGGCTTCTGGATCGGTGTCGACAGGGTAGAGCCCGAATGAGGCACCGCGCATCCAATCGACGTCGAAGACCGCTACCATTTCGCGGATCGAGGCCACCTCCGCAGCAGTTCCGACGGCGATCAGCAGATTGCGGGCGGGCTCCGCGGTGATCTTGGCCCCTTGTGGAGCGATGGCGGTGATCAGCCGTTGCATGTCGTCGGGAACGACGTGGCGGAGCGGGATGACCTCGGTCCCGATGCCGACACGTGGAGCTTGGCCGCCTTTTGTGGCTGTCCGCCGCAACGAACCAGCGCCGGCAGCGGCCTGTGGCACGATCCTATGGATGCCGTTCTCCACCACGATGGCGGCGCCTTCCGACTTCAGCACGGATTCGACCGTGGCTAGCACCTCGCCGCGCGGGATGGGCCGTGCGGTCTTGATCGTGATGGCGCCTTTCAGCTCTTCGCTCACCGTATAGTTCAGCCCGAGCACGTCGCCGAGAACGGTGCGGGCGACCTCCTGGATGCTGGCCCCGGAGAAGTTCAGCGTAATCCCGTCGCTGCTCTGGCTGGCGCCTGGCGATTGGCCGGTTGTGCGGGCGCGACCTGCGCCGTCGCCTGCTTCGGCAGAGCCGCGGGGCGTTTCAGCAGCGAACTGATCGGTGCCCTCGCGCACGCGTGGCTCGCGCGTTTCCGGATCGGCTGGATTGGAGAGCGGAACGCCGGGCTTCTTACTTGTCGGGCGGTCGAGTGCGCCGGTGGTCAGCGGGCCGGGGAACGAAAGCTGCTGCGTCGGCAGAGAACAGGACGCAAGTGCCATAGTCACGGCAAAGAGAGCGCTCAAACGCGCGCAACGCAGCGCAAGCCTCCCTCCACTCGCACCAAACGACATGACTGCTCCTAGACGACCCAACGGACTTGGCTTACTCCGCAAGCCGTTGAGTCCCACGATTCGGGGCCAGAGAGCCACACAGTGGCAGGCTAGCATCCACGCAGTGCGTGTCGCTGTGGATAATAGCCGCAGCAAGCGACATAAGTGTCCGAAAAACCACGCTTACGTGATGGGTGCTGGGATGTGAGCAGTGAGAGCCGGATGTGGAAAAGCATGTATGCATTGGCGGCGTGGAATTTGCCCGAGTGGCTAGCGCCGCTGACTTTCCGCTGAGGCTGCGCTCGGCTCGTAAAGCTGCAAGATTTTGCGCTGTCGTCCGGCTTCGACGACGACGCTTTCCGCGCGGATCTCGACAATGCGCCAGTCGCCAATGCGCTCGCCGGCCTCGAGTGAAACGCTTGTCCTGGGAGCGTCCTGACGGAACACGGCGCGCCGATTTCGCCCAGGCATCGCAATTATGCCAACCAGCTTGAGCTCGCCCGGAAGCGCGAGGCGTTCCTCAGCCGATTGGGGTTGAGTGGCGGTGTCAACGGAAGCTGCTGCTGGCGGAGCTGCAGCCTCCGGCTTGGGAGGCCGGCGATCGGGGCGGAAGAGCGGCCGCTCTCGTGTCTGGTTGAGCTTCGCCACATCGGGAAGAGGTGCAACGGCCCAGGGAGGCGATGCTGCAACTGGCGCCGACGCTGCAACACGTCTGGAGATCTCTGCGGGAGATTGGTCGGCCTGCAGCGGCACGGGTGTAGTCGGCACGTCCTGGGTGAGGGCCAGCCAGGCAAGGCCGGCGAGCGCCGCGTTTGCGATCAACAGCAGCAGGGTCGCGGAGCTGCCTGCGGAGCGGGTATCAGCGCGAGCCATGACCACGCTCCAGTTCGGGCAGCGCCGCCGCATAGAGCTCGAGCCTGACGGTCAGCTCGCCATCGCGCTCAGTTGCGCCCGGCGCGGATAGCGCCGCCGCAGGTGTCGCCTGCAATGCCGTCACCACGAGCAGCGGCCGTCCGGCTTCCAGCGCGAGCAACAGTCGCTGAAGGCCGTCGACCGTCGTCTCGAGCCGGCCTTCGATGCCGATGAGATGCAGCGCGCCTTCCTGCTTGAGCGGTAGCACTCGCGTGCTGACAACCCGCCACCCGCCCGCTTCGCCCTTTGCGCTCAGCGCCGACTGCAGCGCGGCGGCCATGACGGCATCGCTCTCGCCGCTTAGGTAGAAGCTTCTTGCCGTGTCGAGGGCGGTGGCGTTGCCGGTGGCCGCGTTGCTTCCTTGGCCAACTGCCTGTTGCTTGAGCCGCGCGAGCAGTTGACGCTGGCCGTCGAGCGCATCGCGCGCGCTCTGGAAACGCGCGTAGGCCGGCGCCAGCACCAGCAAGTAGAGCGCGAGTGCGACGAGCCCGGCGAGTGCCAAGGCAGCGAGCTTGCGTGTCGTGGCGTGCAGTGAGTTCATCATCATGTCAGCCGCCTTGCCCCGGCCGGCCCCTGGCCGCCACGCCATCCACCCCGATTCGCGTCTTTATCGTGAACCGCTCCTTTCCCGTTCGTTGATCGAGAACCGCAGGCGCTGCGAGGGTGGTGCCGGTGAAGGCACCGGAGCGCTCGATGAGCGGCACGAGTTGTGCTGTCGAGGCGCTGTAGCCGGACATTTCGATCTCGCGGCCCTCGATGCGCAACTCGGTGAGATAATCCGTATCAGGCAGCAATCGCGTGAGCGTTTCGATCAGCTCAGCCCGTGAGGTGAGCCCGTTTCGCCACGCGACGAGCTGAGCCGTGCGCTGCTCGCTCGCTTGCACTTCGGCCCTGGCGGCACCGGATGCTGCAATCGTCCTGCGATACCGGTCGACTTCGGCGCGTGCCTCGGCTTCGGCCGCTTCGTAGCGCGTGATGACCGTGTTGGCCGCGAACAGCGCAAGCGCCGCCGCCGAGACGAGCAGCAGCTTCGGCAGCAGCGCGCGCTGAGGTGGAGCTTCGATGCGGTCCCAGTCGAGGAAGTCCATCGGCAGCGGCGCCTGCATGCGCGCGTCCCAGCATTCAATGCGGTCGGGCTCGAGCCCGTGACGGACGAGGGACGCCTGCGCCTCGCGGACCGCGTCGCGCTTGAAGACGATCTGACGAAGGCGGACTTTCCCCGTCGCCGCGCCGCTTTCAGTCACCTCGTGTGCCGCGAGCACATCCTGGCGCCGGAAAGGTGTGGCGCGCTCGAGGTCGAGCGTCGCAATGGCATGGGCGTCGGCGGTGGCACTCGCCGGAATTTGGATCGTGCGTTCGAGCCCCAGGCTGATGGGCAGGCGCAACACAATAGGTATGCCGGGTTGCCGGCGCTTGTGAGCGGCAAGCAGCGTCTCGATTTCGATCGCCCGTTCCTGTGGAACAGTGGCTCGTGTCAATTCGGAGCGCTTTGTACCGCGTTCCGCATAGAGTCTCGGTCCGTCTGCTTCCAGCGAGAGCACGAAGCGCCGGCCTCTCGATCCTGCCGTGCTTCGCTTCGGCACAAGCGACCTGAGCTCTGCGGTCCACCACGCAAAGAAACGCTCGATCGGCTCGGTCAAAGTCGGAAAACTGGGCGTCACGGCAACTCCGACGAGGGCGTCGATTGGAACGGCTCTTGATTTAACCGGTCGGCACGCAGCTCGGCACGACAGCTCCATTCTATGGTATATTGTACTACCATGACATTTCGAACGTCTCCTGTCGCTTCCTCACTGGCCCCGTCATGACTGACTTAACCCTTGCCCCCCACGCGACGCGAGATCCTTGGGCGCCGGGCTTTGCTCGTGACTTCGGCGCCTACGTTTGCGAGCAGGGGAGGCTTGATGCCGAATCCCTGAAACGGCCGGAGCGCGCCGCCCGCGAAACGGGCGAGCGGTTCGATCTCGTTCTGACGCGGCTTGGCCTCGTATCGGAAGCCGACCTTGCGCGGCTTGCCGCCGGATATCTCGGTCTGCCTTTGGTGACGGCTGCGGACTTTCCCGAGCAGCCTCTCGAGGTGCCGAACCTCGAGCCTGACTTTTTGCGCCGGCGCGCCTGCCTGCCCATTGCCGAGGACAATGCTTCATTGTTGGTCGCGGTCGCCGATCCCTTCCAGGACGATACCGCGGCTGCATTGTCATTCCATCTCGGCCGGCCGGTGCGGATCGCCATCGCGGCGCCCGCCGACATCATTCGCGCCATTGAGCGGCTCTATGGCGAGGCGGCCGGTCGCACGGCTCATTCCGGTTTCGCCGAGGACGATGATGCGGGTGATGAAGATATTCGCCGCCTCACCGACATGGCGAGTGAGGCCCCGGTGGTTCGCCTTGTGCACGACACTATCCAGCGCGCCATCGAAGCCGACGCATCCGACATCCATTTCGAGGCGACCGACACCGGCCTCCACGTGCGCCAGCGCATCGATGGCGAGCTCGACACGGCTGCCGTGCTACCGGCCCAGAGCGCCGCCGCCATCATCTCGCGCCTGAAGATCATGGCCCGCCTCAATATCGCCGAGCGTCGTCTGCCGCAGGACGGACGCATCCGCAGCACGGTTCGAGGCCGTGACGTGGAGCTGCGCGTCTCGACGATGCCGACGTTGAAGGGCGAAAGCGTCGTGCTGCGCATTCTCGATCGCGGCAAGGTTGCGCTCGATTTCGAGGTCCTGGGCTTCGCGGGCCCGCTGCTCATGCAGTTTCTCGCTCTTCTCGAGAAGCCGAACGGCCTCATTCTGGTGACTGGGCCCACGGGGAGTGGCAAGTCGACGACGCTCTATGCGGCGCTGAGCCGGCTCAATTGTCCGTCGCAGAAAATGTTCACCATCGAGGACCCGGTCGAGACGCAACTTGCCGGCGTTTCGCAGGTGCAAGTGCAGCCGCGCATTGGGCTCACGTTCGCGAACGCGCTGCGCTCAATTCTGCGCCAGGATCCGAACATCATCATGGTCGGTGAAATTCGCGACCTCGAGACAGCGCAAATGGCCATGCAATCGGCATTGACCGGCCATCTCGTGCTCTCGACCTTGCACACCAACAGCGCGCCGGCGACCGTGGCGCGGCTTCTCGATATGGGCGTCGAGGACTATCTCATCGCCTCGACGCTGAAGGGCGCCTTGGCTCAGCGGCTGGTCAGGCGGCTGTGCGTTCACTGCGCGCGTCCGGCAAAGCCATCTCCAGCGCTGCGGGCATGCGTCGACCAGCTCGGTGCATCGCACCCGTCACTGACGTTCGACCTCGCCAACGTGCGCGAGCCCGCCGGCTGCGCCCACTGTCGCAACACAGGCTATCGCGGCCGCCTTGCGGTCGCCGAGCTTCTGGTGATCGATGGGGGCGTTGCCGAGGCGCTCGTCGGAAAGGGCGGCGAAGCGGCGATAGCAGCCGCAGCGGCGACAGCCGGAATGCGCCCGATGCTGGCCGATGGCGTCGCCAAAGTCGCTGCCGGCGCCACGACTCTCGATGAAGTACTGCGCGTCGCCAGGGGCATTTGATGGCGGTGTTCATCTACAGGACCTATGATGCCCGCGGCGAGCTGCGCGAAGGCGAGATTGCTGCGCCGACGCGTCAGGCGGCGCTCGACGCCTTGCACCGGCAGGGCGCGACGCCGGTGTCGATCGCTGAGGGCGCGTCGAATGGAGGAACGAGTGCTGCGAGCAGAATGGCTCGTGTCGCCGGTGGACGGCTTTCATCGCATGCGCTGATGCTGCTGACGCGCGAGCTCGCCACGCTCACTTCCGCCGACTTGACGCTCGAAGACGCTCTGCGCATCGTAGAATTGCAGCCGTCCCTGCCGGCGTCTACCCGGCGGCTGATCGGCGATGTCCTCGAGCGCGTGATGGGCGGCGCCGCTCTGTCGGAGGCGTTTGCCGCCCAGAGCAGCGACATTCCCCCCGCCTATTGCCGGCTGCTGGCGGCCGGCGAGCGCAGCGGCAATCTCGCCGCTGCGCTGTCGGCAATTGCGACTGACCTGGAGCGAAGCGAGAAGCTGCGTGCAGAGCTGCGATCGGCATTGATCTATCCGCTGACGCTGTTGGCTGCGGCTGCGGCGACGTTGACGCTCATCATCGCTGTGTTGATCCCCGCGCTGATGCCGCTGTTCGAAGAAGCCCGCAGTGCGCCACCCGCCATGGTCGCGGCTCTCGATGGCCTGCGCCGGTTCGCCGTGGCGCACTGGACTTGGGCGCTGCCGGCCGTCGTCGCACTTCCGATCTTGGCGCTGCTTGCGCGGCGTAGCGCGGCACTTGCCGCGACCTGGGACCAGTTGGTCCTGAGCATGCCAATCGTCGGCCGGCTCGTGCGGCGCCGCGAAACCGGCCGATTCGCCGGGACGCTTGCAACGCTGCTGAAGAACGGCGTTGCGCCACTGGAAGCAATTCGCGTCGCCGGCAACGCCAATGCGAACAGCCGTTATCGCGATGCTGCGCGTCTGGCCGAGGAGCATCTTTCCAATGGCGGTCAACTTTCCGAGGTCCTGGAACGCACCGGCCTCTTCGCGCCGCTGGCTCTACGCATGACCGTCGTCGGAGAGCGAACAGGGCAGCTCGATGTGATGCTCGCGCGGCTGCAGGAGCTCGAGGAGACGGCACTCCAGCGCGAGCTGCAGCGCCTCGTCACGGTGCTGGCGCCCGCGCTGACGATTGCCATCGGTATTCTGGTCGGCGGCATCCTGATCTCTGTGATGGGCGCCATCGTCGGGCTCAACGATCTGGCGTTCCGATGATGATACGGCGACGACAAAGCCGTCCTGCCGCATCGCGCGAAGCAGGCTTCACGCTGCTGGAACTATTGCTTGCGCTCCTGATCGGCGGGTTGGCGATCGTAGCATTGCAGCCGCTCTTTGCACGATCCGGCGGTGACCGCTTGCTGGAATCGGCACTGCGCGAGGTGGCGGGTGAGCTGCGTCTCGCCCGCCTCGCCGCAATTCGCGAAAACCGCGAGGCAATCGTGCGCATCGATATGGCAGACCGGGCCATTGTCACTGGCAACGGCAAAACGCGCCGTCCGCTGCCAAGCGGTATCGAGGTCGACGCCACCGCTGCAACGGCGAATACGGGCGGCGAATCCGTTGCCTTTTGGTTCTATCCCGACGGCAGCAGCAGTGGTGGCAGCATCCGCCTGCGGCGTGGCCAAGCGAGCGGGCGCCTCGTTCTCGACTGGCTCTCCGGCCACGTGCGCACCCAGGACGGAAGCACGCTGTGACGCAGAACGGACATCGCAGTGCAGGCTTTACGTTGCTCGAGACGCTGATTGCGCTGGCGGTGTTCACAGGCCTGCTGATCTGGTTCAGCACCGGCATCACCCGCAGCTGGCGCGGCGTTTCGGCCGCCGAAGCCGACAAGCGTGCCCTTGCGCTCGCACAAGCATTGCTCGAGGAAACGGGTGTCACCTCCCCACTGACTCCCGGCACACGCGAGGGGACGGCGCCTAACGGCATCGCGTGGCGTGTCGTTGTCACGCCGTATCGTGCGTCAGATGGCAGCGCTGAAGCTCCGGCGGATGCGGCGAAAGCCTGCTGGGTAACTGTCACCGCAGCGCCGCGCAGCGCCACGGGAAGCGCCCGGCGGCCGCTGACGCTGACGACCCTCAAGCTGACGCGGGGATCGTGATGCACCTCCATGACTATCATCATGACCAGCGTCGTGAACCCGAGCACAATTTTTCGAGCAGCACCGATGCCGGCTACACGCTGATCGAGATCCTCGTCTCGCTCGCACTGCTGGCGTTGCTCCTCTCGCTGATGCCCGCAACCCTGCGCATGGCGCGCCAGTCCTGGCAGGCGGATGCGCAACTCGAGCGATCGGCATCCCTGGCGACGGCCACCGACACGCTGCGGCGCGCGCTGGCAGCTACGGTCCCCGCTCCCATTGGTCGGGCCGGGACCGCCGCGAGCACGTTGCTTTTCGAAGGACGGGGCGAGACCTTGGCCTTTGTCGCACCGGCGCCGCAGAGCCTCGATAGTGGCGGTCTCCAGGTTTTCTCTCTCGAGGCACGCCCGCGGGCCGGTGGCGCAGGCCGCAACTTGGTGCTGGCGCTGCAACCTTACGAGTTGGGCAGTTCTTTCGATGCCACGGTCGGCCAAGGCCCGCAAGCTGCAGGCAAAAAAACCGTTGGCCGATCCGAGACGCTGCTGGTGGAGGACATTGGCACCCTCGAGCTCCGCTATTTCGGCCAGGCGCCTGCACGGAGCGTCGAGGTCTGGTCCTCGGTCTGGGCCAACCGGCCGACGCTGCCGCTGCTCGTCGAGGTGACGTTTTCATTAGCCGGCACCACGCGCCAGCCCGAACGCCTCGTCATCGCTCCTCGTCTCGCTCAATCTCCATGAGGCGCGATCGACGGCATCACCGCCTTCCAGCAATGGGAGCGCCCGACGCGTCGCCAAAGTACCGATGTGGCGCATTGAATCTGCTGGAAATTAAACATGCCCGTGGGGTATGCATTCAGCCGGTATGACGATGACCGATACACATGCACATAACGCGCGAACGGCGCAGGATTTCATCGTCGACGATGATCCAGTGACGGCGCCTCAGGCGGCGCCTGCCGCGTTGCCTATTGGTCGAATGCGCAGCCTGACCGTTATCGTTCCGGTCTTGAACGAGGCGCGTGGAATCCCAGTGCTGGAGCGCCGCTTGACCCGAGCACTCGACGCGCTCGGCCACCCTTGGGACGTCATCTTCATCGATGATGGCTCGACTGATCGTACGCTGTCGGAGCTGAAGGAGCTTCACGCCCGGGATCCGCGCTACAAGGCTATCGCGTTGAGCCGTAACTTCGGCAAGGAGATCGCCGTGGCGGCCGGATTGGAGGCAGCAGCAGGCGATGGTGTCGTCATCATGGACGGCGATCTGCAACATCCGCCCGAGGCGATCGGCGAATTTGTCGCCAAGTGGAACGAGGGCTACGAAATTGTCTATGGCCGCCGTCGCGACCGGGATACCGACACCGCGCTGATGCGCTGGTCGTCGCGGCTCTTCTATCGGCTTTTCGAATGGCTGAGCGGCACGGAGTTGCCTGACGGAGCGGGCGATTTCCGTCTTCTCGACCGCAAAGCCGTCGATGCCATGAACCGTCTCGGCGAGCGTGCCCGGTTCAACAAGGGCCTTTATGCCTGGATCGGGTTCAAATCCATCGGCGTGGCCTACGACGTGCATGCGCGCGAATTCGGTCAATCGCGGTGGCGGCCCCGGAAGCTGCTGCATTTCGCGCTCGATGGCCTGGCCTCGTTCACGACTATTCCGTTGCGGATCTGGTCCTATCTGGGGCTCGTCGTGTCTGCGTTCGCGTTCCTTTATGTGCTCGTCTTCCTGGCGAAAACGTTGCTTTTCGGCGTCGATCAGCCGGGCTTTCCGACCTTGATCGTGTCCGTGATGCTGCTCTCCGGCGTGCAACTGATCTCGCTCGGCGTTATTGGCGAGTATCTTGGCCGCGTTTATGAGGAGGTTAAGGGGCGTCCGCTTTATGTCGTTGGCGAGCGCGTCGGGTTGAACGACCACCAGGACAGGTCAGGTGCATCCCACGCTTCATCACTCAAGTCCTGATCGCGACTGCGCTAAAGATGGCGCCGTCATTCAATGGAGATCGCCTAAGTGTTTCGGCTGCGCCCTGGTCCGGTGATCCTCTGCGCCGATGATTATGGCTTGGCCGAAGGCGTCTCGCGGGGCATCCTCGAACTCGCCGACGCGGGCCGCATCTCGGCGCTGAGCGCCATGACTACGTTTCCGCGCTGGGCGGGGGATGCCGAGAAGCTTGGCGCGGTGCGCGCCAAGGTGGCGATCGGGCTGCACCTCAATTTCACTCTCGGAGCACCCCTCGGCGCCATGCCGCGCCTGGCGCCAGGGGACCGCCTCCCCTCGCCCGTCGACCTGCTGCGCAAGGTCCTGAAGCGCGAGGTCGATGCCGGTGAGATCCGCGATGAAGTTTTGCGGCAGCTGCTGGCCTTCGAGCGCCAGACCGGCTTTCGGCCTGACCACATCGACGGACATCAGCACGTGCACGCGTTGCCAGTCTTGCGGCGCGGAGTGCTCAAAGCGCTCTCGGAGGCATTTCCGAACGCGGCGAAACCGTTGATTCGGGATCCCGGTGATCGGGCGTTTTCCATCGCCGGGCGTGGCGGCGAGATGGCGAAGGCTTTTACTGTCGCCGGGATTACCTATGGTTTTGCCTATCTTGCGCGCCGCAGGGGCTTTCCGGTCAATCGCGGGTTCTCCGGCTATTCGGGTTTCGACACCGAGCGGCTGTTCGACATCGAGATCGCGGCCGCGATGCGGCTGACCGGTGCCGGGCATATCGTCATGTGTCATCCAGGCTATCCGGATGCGGAGCTTGCGGGGCTTGATCCCGTGGTTGAGCGCCGTCAGCAGGAACTGGAAACATTGCGCACCAATCCTGAGCTGCCTCACCGCATTTGGCGGCCGGCGCGCGATCCGGAAACCGGCGCTATAGACTGGCGCTCACTGGTCGGGTGAGCCGGATGGAGAAAGATCAGTTGCGACTCGACACGCGCGGTGCGGCAAAGCATTGGCTCGGCTTTCTGATCTCGGGCTCCTCCGCGTTCCTCGTCGATGCTGCTGTGCTGGATCTGCTGGTGCGGACTGCCGGCTTGCATCCGCTGATCGCGCGCTTGTTCGCCATCGCCTGCGCAATGACCGCCGGCTGGCTGCTGCACCGCCGCCTCACGTTCGCAGTTGCAGCGCCGCCAACCGCGACCGAATACGGCCGGTACGTCTCTTCCGCAGTGCTGACAGCCACGTTGAACTACGGGCTCTATGCAGCGTTGTTGTTATTGTGGCCCACGTTATCGCACTTGGGAGCGTTACTCGGGGCGACAGCGGTAACGACCGTTTGTTCTTATGTTGCAATGCGTTACTTTGTATATCAGCATCCTGCAGTCGATCGCGCGCAGGGGGCGGGAGTGACCTCTGACGATCAAATCTGAACTTTGCATTCATCGGCTGTTCAGCAATGCACGATCATCTTTGTGGCCTACAAGGGGGCGATAAACGGTAAGGGGGATTGAACCCTCCCGATCATCGCTGGTCTTGAAGTCCTTTGAGGGGCTCAGCAATTAATCCGTCGGCGACCGCTAGCGGACCTAGAATAAGGAATAAGGACGATCATGCCTTTACGACACCTGTTCAGTGATGGCATAAGCGCGCGGCTTTGTGGCGGGAGGGGCGTATGAAGTCGAGTAACGCGGCTGTGAAATCATTCGAACTGGACATCGATTGGTCGGCGCAGACCATACTGCCCATCGAGTTCCAAGGTCGTGAGCTTCAACTCGAGGCGCGCGCCTACCAGGGGCTCGACCCGCACTGCCAGGCCATGGTGTTGGTCAATCGAAACCAGCCGACCCCGGGCGAGTTGCCGATCGTGCGGGTGCACAGCGGTTGCGTGACGGGAGATATTTTCCATTCGCTTCGTTGCGACTGCTATCCGCAGTTGCAGGCCTCAATGGAAGTGATCACCAATGCGCCGCTCGGCGTACTGATCTATCTGCCGTATCACGAGGGCCGTGGCATTGGTCTCGTGAACAAGATCCGCACGTATGCGCTGCAGGACCAGGGCTACGATACGGTCGACGCCAACGTTGCGATCGGCGCCCCCATCGAGGCGCGGGATTATGACCTCGCTGCGCACATCCTGTTCGATCTCGGCTACCCCAAGATCCGGCTGCTCACGAACAATCCAGCGAAGGTCGACGCGCTGCGCGCTGAAGGTATCACAGTGGTCGAGCAACGGTCGGTGATCGTCAAGGCGTCACCCCACAACAAGCGCTATCTCGCAACCAAGAAGGAGCGCATGGCGCACATGCTGTGAGGGCCTTCGAGGCTCTATCGCATCGGTACTCGAGAGGGCCGGCTTCGCGCCGGCCCTTTCGTTAGGCGCATCGTTGGCTGAAGTCGATCCGCTTGCGATTGCGGGACATCGTGCTGGTTTCACGACAACCCGGGATGCCGCAGCCGCCCCAGCATGCCTTCCACGGGCCGGAAGGTCAGTCGGATTTGGTGTCGCCCGGCCGGCACCTCGACCGCACGGAAGAGCACATTTGCGCGCAGCAGATCGACGGGGCGACCGTCGACCTCGGCGAACCACCACGGATGCCAGATGTCATTCAGTACGACGAAGCCGCCGTCGGGGCTCTCCGCCTCGATGATGATCTCCGTGTTGCCATAACGACGAATTCGAGCTGAACCGGGTCCGCGCTGTTCCGGTGCCGGCCGCACGCCTGGAACGCGCTCCAGCAGCACGGTCTCGCGGGGATCGAAATCTGGCCAGATCCCGGAGTTCGTGATCTCGCCGAAGTCCGCCAAGCGCCGTTTCTGCGCGAAGAGCACACGGGGGAGCGCGCGGGGATTCTCGTAGATGAAATGCCCCTCGGCCGTTTCAGCGATCAGGGGCAGGTCACCTGGTTTCAGCGTTTGGTCGATCGTCTCGATCGGCGCGCCTGTCGCAAGCCACCGCAAGCCCAGCATATCCGCCAGCAGCGAGCGATAGGACGGCATCAGCTTCGAGAACTTGCGCTGATCTGGCAGCCCCACGTGATCCTCGGCACCCGTTGCCCGGCTATAGTCGCCGAGGCGCACGGGATTGTAGCCGAGGGTCGACTCAAGCCGATGCGTCATCGCCGCGTTGGGCCAGTGGAAGCCGAGGCCGGCCAGCTCCACCCGATCGCGTCTCGTCTCGTTGGCGACCACGTTGGCTTTGAGCAGCGCGATGGTCGGGTTGCTGGTGTCCGGTTGCAGCACCTCATAGAACGCCACAGGCAGTGCCGATGACGTGGTCGGGCCATTGTTCCAGCCGAGATCGGCGGCCATCAGCAGGGAGAGGCCCAACGCTGCGCGGGCGGGCATCAATGCGATGCGCTCGCGGCACCACCAGATCACCGCCCCAGCCGCACCGAACGCGACCACGCCGCCGATCAACGGCTCCGGAACGCGGCCCAATCTGTCGATGCGCGCGCCAAGAATGATGGCCGCCAGCACGGCGAGTCCAACCACGCCAGCCATAGCCGCAATCTGCTGCGACTCGAGCTTTTTCCAAGGCTCGGTGAACCACGTGCCAATGCTGTAGCCCGCCAAGATCGCGCCCAGGGCACCGATCAGAAACACAGCATCGGCAGGACGGCGATAGAGGTTCACGCCCGGTAGCTCGAAGAGCACGCGAAACGCCGGCGTGTACCAGCCGAGCGCATAGAGGAGCATCAATACCAACGCGACCGCGAAAAACCGCACCTCGCGATCCCAGAGGCGTCCCGTCGCGGTGCCTGCGATGATCGCCAGCAGCGGCACCGCGCCGATGTAGAGCTGCCCGACGTTCTGTGCCGTGAAGAGCCCGGTGTCCTGCCAGGCGAAGCTCGGCGGACCCCAGAAGTCGGCCATGTGCCCCGCCGCGCCGAAAAGCTGTGGTAGCACGAAGGTCACCAGCAATGCCGGATGCAGCGAGCCGCGTCCCGCGCCCTCCAATTCGATCTGCGGGCGATTGGAGTCGGCCGCCAGCAGCATGGTCATCAGAACGGGGACGGCGATCAGCAGCGCTCCCACAACGCCACCGGCGATCAGTGGCACCAGGCTGCGCCGGATCGCAGCCCGGCGATCGTTCGCCTCAAGCCAGAGCCAAAGCGTTCGCCCGGCCAGCAAATAGATGCACAACAGCGCCACCTGATCGCGACCGAGCACGATCGCCGCCGCGATAGCTCCGGATAGCAGCCCGGCATGCACCGACCCGCGCCGTATTGCGCGCTCGAGAAACAGTAGCGCCCACGGCCAGTAGACGAGACTTAGCACCTGCCCTGTGTGCTGCATGCGCCAGGACATTGCTGCACCAAAGCTGAATGCCAGCGCCGCAACCACCGCACCGCCCGCATGCCACCCACGGTCCCGAAAATAGAAGATCAATCCTATCCCGCCCGCTGCCATGGAGGCCAAAACTGTCATGTCTGCCGCCCACAGGCTCGGCGACCTGCTGAACAGGGCCAGCAGTAGAAACGGCGGCGAGAAGATCATCGACTGCGGATCTGCGACCTGCGGGCTTCCCGAGAATACGAAAGGGTTCCACCACGGCCACTCGCCGCGTGCGAGGCTGTCGGCCAGGAACTGAATTTGTGGCTGGAAGTGGGCCTTTGCATCCCACGGAATGGTGACGAAGCCAGCGACCCAAGGCCAGGTCATCAGCAGGAAGCACAGGAGGAACTGCAACGTCGCTGTCGAGATCGGCCAGTCGGCGTCGGCACGCAGGGCATCGTCCGGCACGCGCATGGCGCGCCCGCCGCGCCCACTCAGCGTGCCGGCGCGAGGACCATCCGTCACCTTGGCCATGCCGTCTGCTCTCTTGCGTGCTTCGATCAGGTGAACCGTCTATAGCATTGCGCGAAGCCGAGCCACTTCGCCAACAGGTAACTCTGTCCCGATGACCGACCCACTATCGCTGATCCGCACTGCCCCGAAGGACCGGCCATTCGTGGTCGCTCAGCTCGGCCAGTCGCTCGACGGACGGATCGCCACTCTCTCTGGCGAGAGCCGCTGGATCAACCGAGGCGCTGCGCTCGATCACGTGCACGGCATCCGGGCGAGCGTCGACGCGGTGGTCGTGGGCATTGGCACCGTCGTTGCGGATGATCCAATGTTGAACGTGCGCCGTGTGCCGGGGCGCAACCCGGCTCGCGTGGTGATCGATCCCAACGGCCGACTGCCGCGAGAAGCCAAGTGCCTCGCCGATGACGGCGCGCGCCGCGTGGTCGTTGGCACGAAAATCGGGCCGCAGCGCGACGGTGTCGAGCAGGTGCTCGTCGGTGGGCCCGGTGGGGCGCTGGACCCGCAGGAGATCATCCGTTCGCTTTGGAGTCTTGGCCTGAAGAGCTTCCTGGTCGAAGGCGGTGCCAAGACCGTGTCGCGCTTCATCGATGCGGGCGCGGTGGATCGCCTGCATGTGCTCGTCGCGCCGGTCATTCTCGGCTCCGGCAAACCGGGCCTGTCGTTGGCGCCGATCTCACAATTGAGCCAGGCGCTCAGGCCCGCCGCCAACATTCATGTGCTCGCGGATGGCGATGTGCTATTCGATTGCGACCTGAGGACAACGACCAGCAGGGAGCGTGACGGATGAACCGGCAGGACAAAACGACCACGCAACAGTCGACGGAACTGGTCTACTCACCAACAGCGCGATTTTTTCACTGGGCGACTGTCGCCTTCATCACGGTCCAGCTCCCGCTTGGGCTCTATATGGTCTGGCGCGGTGCTGCGACCAACTTCGATGCGACGACGAACTGGCTCTACGATCTGCACAAGCTGCTCGGCTTCATTCTGCTCTGGTTCGTGGTCGCGCGGCTCGTCTACCGCTTGAGCCATGGTGCACCACCCGACGAGCCGACGCTCGAGTGGTGGCAGAAGGCAGCGGCGCACCTCAATCACTGGGGCCTCTATGTCCTTCTGCTGCTCGTCCCATTGCTCGGCTGGATCGGCATCTCGCTCTATGGCGCGCGCACCATTTTCGGTCTGTTCAGCTTGCCACCGCTGGCAAATCAGGATCAGAAAGCGGCCGAGACCGTGTTTTGGCTGCACTACTGGGCGGCGATGCTGGTGCTGGCGATGGTAGCAATTCACATCAGCGCGGCGCTATTTCACCATCTGATCCGACGCGACGGTGTGTTGAGGCGAATGTTGCCAGGTCTCAATCCACCGCAGCGCTGATGCTGCTCGAACGGGTCGCATGAAAGTTCTCGTCACAGGTGCTGCCGGCTTCATCGGGTATCACACGGCCGAGGCGCTGTTGGCGCGAGGCGACGAGGTGGTGGGTGCCGACTCCATCAATGACTACTACGATGTTGGATTGAAGCACGCGCGATTGCAGCGGCTCGATGGCAAGCCTGGCTACCGTTTCGTCAAGCTGGATTTGGCCGATCGCGCCGCCACGGGCGCGCTTTTTGCCGAAGAACGGCCGGAGCGCGTTGTGCATCTCGCAGCGCAGGCGGGCGTGCGCTACGCATTCGCGAACCCGCACGCTTATGCAGACAGCAATCTGGTCGGATTCCTGAACGTTCTTGAAGGCTGCCGCAATCACGGGGTGCAGCATCTGCTTTTCGCGTCGTCGAGCTCGGTCTATGGCGCCAACACGGAGTTGCCCTACCGAGTCGATCAATCCGTCGATCACCCGATCAGCCTCTATGCCGCCACCAAGAAGGCGAATGAGCTTATGGCGCATACCTATGCCCATCTCTATCGGCTGCCGGTGACGGGGCTTCGCTTCTTCACGGTTTATGGGCCGTGGGGACGGCCGGACATGTCGCCGTTCCTCTTCACATCGAAAATCATCAACGGTGAGCCGATCGATGTCTACAATCACGGCCGCCACTCGCGCGACTTCACATACATCGATGATATCGTCGCGGGCGTCGTGCGCACGCTCGATCACGTCGCGGCTCCCGATCCGGCGTGGGACAGCAGCGCGCCAAATCCAGCGACGTCGAACGCGCCTTATCGGATCTACAATATCGGCAACAACCGTCCAGTGGCGCTCTTGGACTTCGTTGCGTGCATAGAGAAGGCTACTGGCCGCAAAGCCATCAAGCGTCTATTGCCGCTTCAGCCCGGCGACGTCCGGGACACCGCCGCTGACATCGACACACTGGTAACGGACGTCGGATTCAGCCCGTCAACACCGATCGAGGTGGGCGTCGAACGGTTCGTGACCTGGTTCAAGGCGTACTACGGCAAGAACTGAGCTGCCGGAATGCGAAATGCCCCGGACCAGCCGGGGCATCGCAAATTCAGGGGTGTACCATTCAACCGGCTCAATGAACGCTCGCAACCTCCAGTTCGCCGTCGCGGGCGTGTCCGATGGCGGCTTGCCAGCTGTCGGTGAGCGCGATTGGCGTGCCATCGGCAGCGTGCAGTGCGAAAAGGTCGATACCCTTCGGAAGGCCGTCGACTGCCGGGAACATTTTCTTGGCTTCAGCCGATGTCAGCGTTCTGATGTAAGCGACCTGCCCGTCACCGAGACGTGCAAGCTCTATCTCGCTCATGATCGGCGCCACTGCCTGGGCTTTTGCTCGGCGCGTCCGCTTTCTGGTCGCTTCCATGACGCAACTCCTTTTTCTGTCTTCAACAGCCCGAGCCGGTCATCGAGAAACGCTCGGGCTCCGAATTCGGATCCCTTTGGCGCCCACGCAGGACGTCATCTTCGGGTGATTCGCGGCAACCGCCTATGACTGCCGGGGCTCAGGGCGATGATTTTTCTGCTGGCCGATGGCGATGCGCCGGATCTGGCGGTCGGGCTCGTGACGGACGAGATCAATGATCAGCAAACCGTTTTCCAGATTTGCACCACGCACCTCGATCCCTTCCGCCAGCACGAACGTCTTTTGGAACTGGCGCGTGGCGATCCCGCGATGCAAATAGTCTCTCGGCTTGTCGTCGACCTGCTTGCCGCGAACGATCAACTGGCTGTCTTCAACGGTGATGTCGAGCTGGTCGAGTGTGAAGCCGGCAACCGCAAGCGTGATGCGCAGAGCTTCAGGCCCCTCATCCGAGCGCGTTATACGCTCGATATTATACGGCGGGTAACCGTCAGCCCCGTTCTTCGAGATCCGGTCCACCAAACGTTCTATCTCGTCGAAGCCGAGCAGCAACGGGCTCGAAAGCAGCATGCGCGACATGGGCGGTCCTTCCAATAAGCGACCAGATCGTCAGAACCCCAATCCTTTCGGCATCAGGGCCGGCCCCGTCTGGGCGCCGGACGATTTCAATCACCATATGGTGTACCAAGGCGCGAGTTCAACCGCAGGGTTGCTGCGAAATGTGCGGCGTTAAGAACACGGCAAGGCCATCGCCTACCGCCCGCTCTGGGCCTTTTGGGCCATGGAGGCCATCAGACGGCCAAGCTCTTGCGCTTGGTCTGTATACGACCGCATTTGATTTTGAGCGAATCGGCTCTGGATCTCGAAATACTCCTTGACGTCCCGGGCGCGCGCCAATTCCGAGGCGAGCTTGAAGCTGGCGTCGACCTGCTCCTGCGCGAAGCGGAGTGTTTGGTTCTGGATTTCGACGGCGCTGTCAGCGACGGCCCCGGATGACTTGGCGACCGCATCCTGGGCTTTGCGCGCCATCTCCGCAAACTGATTGTACGCTGTGCGGGCCTGCTCGACGTTTTTCTCGGCAAGCTGGCGCATGGCTTCCGGAATTTCGAAGGGGGGCGTCTCTGGCATGGCGAAGCTCCTCACGATACTTGAAGTCTAGCACGAGTGGGTCAGGCAAACTCAAGTCACTGGCGCTGCAGCGCAGCATCACCGGTGAACGGCCACATTCGACGACAAGTTCCTGTTAGCGAGCGGCCATTGCGCGCGCAGCGCATTAGACCGGGCTCCACCGGCACGCTAGCCTCATCGTGAAACAATCGAGTCGTCGAACTTGGCCCTCCATAGCGACAAAGCGGAAGCCAACACGTCCCGGACCGGGCGGAGTAAGTCGGCCTTGCGCGGCGCCAGGAGAGGCGAGGGGTGCGCTTCGAACGGCCCCTCAGCCTCCGCCGACGAAACGCTCGCGCATCTCGCGCACGAGCTGAGGACACCGCTGTCAGCGATCGTCTCCAGTGCCGAACTTATGGCCGAGGAGCGTTTTGGTGCCCTTGGCGACCCGCGCTACCAGACCTATGCGCAGGGCATTGCGAGCTCCGCGCGGCATCTCCTGGAAGTGGTCCAGCTGATGCTTTCTGGAGCGCCGCTTCCGGTACCTCGGCGGGGCACGGACATCGCTGCCGTCGCTGCGGCGGCCATCGACCACGTAGGCTCGCTCGTCGAGGCAAACCGTGCGACCCTTAGGCTGGTTGCGACCGAGGGGCTGCGCGCTCCGATCTCCGCGACGGCGCTGCGGCAGATGTTGATCAACCTTATCGCCAACGCGGTCAAACATGCCGGACTCGAGCCGATGATCATCGTGCGCTCAGGTCGCGAGGCGAGCGGCGCGATCTGGGTCGAGGTGGAAGACGATGGGCCTGGCATCGCGCGCCGTATGGCGAAGCGACTGGGAACCGTCAGCATTGGCGCAAGGGCTACTCCGCGTGCTTCGACCCGGAGGGCATGGGCGGAAGGCCACGGACTGGGGCTCGCGATCACCCGGGCCATGGCGGAGGACAACAACGCGGCGCTGGCTCTGCTGCCGGTGACACCGCACGGTACCCGCGCAAGGCTGACATTTCGCGCCCCGGCCGAGTAGCCGGAGCGGATATCAGCGATCCTCCCGGGCACCGGCGCGGCTCCAGATTACTCCGCCGCGACCAGTGTCGGCTTCTCGAAGCTCGGCAGCGGTGCGTTGCCATCGTAGCGTTCGATCGAGACGAGGCAGGTGTGTGCGGCGCAGCCGCCTGAGAAGGCTGACGCCGGCACATCGAGCGTCAGCACGTTCGGATTGCCCGCGATGTCGAGTGGGCCCTCAGCCGAGTCGATCGGCTGGTACCAGGCGCCTGTCGGCAGCACGGCAACGCCCGGGCGCACATCGCCCGAAATCCGCACGCCTGCCAGACACCGTCCGCGGGTGTTCTTGAGCAATGCCGTATCGCCGTCCTTGATGCCGAGGCGCTTGGCGTCCGCCGGATTCATCAGCAGGGCTTCGCGGCCGGATTGCTTTTCCGACTGCGCCACGCGACCGTTGTCGAGCTGGCTATGGAGGCGGCCGTTGGGCTGCGCGCTGATCAGGTGGAACGGGTATCTCTTGCTCGTCGCGGCTCCGAGCCACTCGGGTGGCTCCATCCATCGCGGGTGTGGCGGACAATCGGGATAGGCGCACGCCTCGAGTGTCTTGGAATAAAGAACGAGCTTTCCCGATTCCGTATTGAGACGGTTCATCTCGGGATCAGCACGCAGCTTCGCCAGCGCCGGCTCGATCGGCAGTTGCGGTACGTCGACGTGGCCGACGCTCCAGAACGCGTCGAAGTCCGGCATCGTGGCGCCACGCTTGATCATGCCAGCCCTTGTCTCCTCGTAGATGTGTCGCAGCCATTGCATCTCGTCTCGGCCCTCGGTGTATGCGGCCTCAACTCCCATGCGCACTGCAAGCTCGCGCAAGATCTCATAATCCGAACGCGCATCGGCGTAGGGCTGCACGACCTTCTTCATGGCGAAGATCACGTCGGCGCGCCGCCCGCCCGAGATGTCGTTCCTTTCGAGGGTGGTGGTGGCGGGCAGCACGATGTCGGCGCGTTTCGCGGTTGCGGTCCAGTTGATCTCCTGCACGATCACCGTGTCGGGCCGCGCCCACGCTTCGGCAAAGCGCCCGAGATCCTGGTGATGGTGGTAAGGATTTCCGCCCGCCCAGTAGACGAGCCGAATGTCGGGATAGGTGTGCGACTGACCATTGTACGTGAAAGTTCCGCCGGGATTGAGCAGCAGGTCGGCGATCCGCGCCACCGGGATGAAGCTCGCGTTCGGCTTCTTGCCGTGCGAAAGCCCGCCAAGTGGCGACAACGGAAACGAGACGTGTGCCGCTCCCACCGAGCCGAGGCCGAAGTTGGCGCCACCACCCGCATGGCCCCACTGTCCGGCGACCGCCGCGAGCGCCGTCGCCGCCCACCAAGGCTGCTCGCCATGCACCGCCCTCTGCAGCGCATAGCTGATGGAGATAAAAGACCGCTTGCGCACCAGCTCGGCCGACAGCGCCTTGATCTTCGCAGCCTCCAGCCCCGTAATCTCGGCAGCCCATTCGGCGGTCTTTTTCACACCATCCGTTTCGCCCTTGAGATAGGCGAGGAACTGTTCCGATCCACTCGTGCAGCGCTGCAGGAAGTCCTTGTCCTCCAGGCCGGCCGCGACGATCTCGCCCGCCAATCCGAGCAGCAGCGCGGTGTCCGTGTTTGGCCGGATCGCCCACCACTCGGCATCGATCGCATCCGGAATGTCGTCCCGGCGCGGTGAGACCAGCACAACGCGCGTGCCACGGTCTTTGAGGCGGGCAAGCTTGTCACGCAGCACATGGCGGCCAAGCCCGCCCGACTCGGTCTGTTCAGTGCGCGGCGAGAGCGCACCGCACACCAGCAGCAGCTCGGTGTGCTCGGCGATCAGCTCGATCGAATTCGGATGCCCGTAGCCATCGCCACCCATGACGTGGCGCACGATCACCGCGCCGGCGCCGACGCTGTAGCTGTCGACATGACCCGTATAGCCGCCGAGGCAATTGAAGAACCGCTTCACCACGCTCTGGGCGTGATGCAAGCGTCCGCAGCTCGTCCAGCCGTATGAACCCGCGAAGACCGAGTCATTGCCGTGCGCCTTGATCACGCGGCCAATCTCGCTGGCGGCCAGATCGAGCGCCGTTTCCCAGCTCACCGGTACCATGCGATCCGTACCTGCCAGCGTCCTGTCGCTCCGCTTGCGGTCGCGATGCTTGAGCCACCCCTCGCGCACGTACGGCCGGTCGATACGCACCTTCGGGTCCATCAGATCTGGGATGGCGGCAAGCATATGCGACGGCGCAGGATCGCCCCGAAAGGGTTCGATGCCGGTGATCCGGCCGTTCTCCACCAGGGCGGTGAACGCGCCCCAGTGGCTGCAATGCGGAATGCGCTCGATCATTGCTTCGTGTCTCCCCGTCCTGGTCGCCGACGACCGGACATATACGAGTTCAATCGCGTTGTCCTTCCGCAACAAAGCAGCACCGGTTGCCCCGAAGCAACCGGTGCTCGCACTGCAATCATCAGCCAAATGGCAATGCGACGGCGAACATCATCAGGTTCCGCGACCCCAGAGGCCGCAGTAGCGCCGCGCCACAAACGGCAAGTTGTTCTGGTAACCGGGCCAAGCCTCATACTTCGTGAGCTTGAAATCCTTCTCGGCCGCGTCCCAGCACTTGCCTTCCTGGGCAAGCTTCTTCATCTCGGCCGAGGCATCCTGCAGGAACGCCAGCTGGTCCTGTGCATCCTTCTTGGTGCCAAGCCGCCCGCCGGGTCCGGGATGACCGGGGATCATGCGCTCCCAGTCCATCGCGATGATGCGCTTCATCGAGTTCTCGGCTTCGAGCGGGTAGAAATCGATCATGCCGCGACCCGGCACGGAGCCGACCGGAATGAGATCGACGACGAAGAGGATTTTCTCCTTCGGCAGACGCATCACCAGCGTCGAGTCGGAGTGATTGATGCCGACGTAGCGCAGCTCGAGCGTCGTGCCGCCGAGCGAGATCGTGCGCGCACTGTCGACGACCTCGTCCGGAAGTGGCGTGTGCGGGTCCTTCAGTACCTCGAGCCGTTGCTTCGCCCGGCGGTGCGCAACGATCTTGGCGCCGGCATCCTTGAACGCTTTGCCGCCGGCGATGTGGTCGTAATGGTGGTGGCTGTAGATCAGATACTTGATGGGCTGATCGGTGACCTTCTTGATCTCGTCGATATACGCCTGCCCACCGGTTGGCCGGCCGTAGGCAACAGGGTCGGTCGCGATCACACCTGCTTTTGTGACGACAAACATCGACTGATGGCCACCGTTGCGAAAGACATAGACGTTGTCGGTGCCTTCGACCTTCGTGGTGGCGATCTGCGGGGCCGCCGAAGGGGCTGCGGCTGGTGCTGATGCCGCCGGCGCAGTTGCCGGAGGCGATGCTGGCGCTTGCGCTTGCGCCACGGCTGCTGCCGTAAGCAGCGCTGCAGTGGCGATCAACGCCGGCCCGATCGGTGTCGTTCTGTGCATAGAGCTTCCTCCTCGCTGCAAAATCGATTTTCGTTGAAGGTGACAGCGACGACTATGCCACCGATCGGGCCGGATGGCTCGCCGGAGATCGGTGGCGAACTCAGTTTTCGGTGCTTGTGCAACGTGTCGGGGCAGGCCAGCTTGGCCAAGAAGTGTGTATCAAAATGGCACGCAGCTGGCGGTCACGTACGGGCCCGGAAAGGCCATTTCGATTTTCAAGCAATCCCCCTACCGGCCCCCTCCCACAACGCGAAAATTCATGGCTCAAAACGCGATTGCGGGGCTGTCCAGAGGGCGAACTCGCGCGTTTGGACCAACTTGGCAAGAGAAGCGCCCCTTGGTTCCCTGCTTGGCTTGATTGAGCTCATCAACCAGACCAACCATACCCCTGGGTTGCTGCTCTTCGGGCTGCGCGCCCAGGACGCGCCGGCGTCAAACCACATTGATCAGCGCGGCGCCCTCGGCGAGGCGGCGGATGTTTTCAGCCATGGTCTCCTGACGGCGGCGGATGGTGCCGTTGGTCCAGCCAGACATGTGCGGGGTCAGGATGCAGTTGTCGAGCGTGTGGAAAGGCAGCGATGCAGGGTGTGCCGTCTGGTTCGCGCCGCTCGGATAGACATACCAGGTATCGATGATGGCACCGCCAATACGCCGCTGCTGCAGCGACGCATAGAGCGCGGCTTCATCGATGACTGGTCCGCGTCCGACATTGAGGATAACGGCATGCGGGCGCATTGCCGCCAGCTCGGCAGCACCGACAATGCCTTGCGTCGCGGGCAGGTTGGGCAGTGACGCCACGATGTAGTCGGCGCTTCCCATGAAGACTTTCAGCTCGCCGAGGCCGAACGTCTCATCGATCAGCGGGCCTTTCGCAACAGTCGTGCGATTGGCGACGGTGACACGCATGCCGAACGCCTTCGCGCGCGCCGCGATGGTTCGCCCGATGTGGCCGAAGCCGAGGAGCCCGATGGTACGATCGCCAAGCTCGGTGCGCAGTGCCTCCGGTCCCCCGCCGCCTGCCCAGAACGTCCACTTGCCCTGGCGCAAATCACGATCGGCAGCCGGAATGGGAACGTGGCGCAGCAGCAGTGCGGCCATCACGTATTCGGTAATGGCGTTCTCGTGACCGAAGCAGCAGCAGAGCTGCGCGTCGACCGGCAGCAGATCGCGCTTAATAGCGTCCACGCCGGCCGCCGGCGCATGGTAGAGCCGCACCTTGTCCGGCTTCGGGTGCCCGGCATCAAGTGCAATGCCGATCAGCACGTCCGCGGTGCGGAACGCCGCAACATCGCGGTCGCTCGACGGCCGATCCGGAACGAGCACGATCTCGTGACCGGCCCCCAGCATCTCGGCAAAGCCCGGTTCGAACGCCGCAGCGTTGGCGCCGTGGAAGACGATTTTCATGTGCGAGGAGTGATTGGCGACGAGTGACCGATGATTAGTGACTGGTGATTATTGATTAGTGATTGATGCACGCGACACGACAATCGGCCGTCCCGCGTCTCACGCAGGACGACCAATCACCAACCACTAGTCACCAATCACTGCACTTACTTCAAGCTGGAGAAAGCAGTCGGCGTCAGGATCTCGCTGATCACGTTGGCGACGATCGGCCCATCCTTCTCGCTCTCGCTGCGTGCCTTGTTCCACTCGGGATCCGCCTGGAACTTCGCCCACTTCTCCTCGCGCTCGGCAAGGCTGTTCCAAACGAGGAAATAGTAGAGGCGGTGGTTGTGGCCGCCGATCACAGTCGTCCAGAAGCCGCCCTGCTTGATGCCATGCCGCTCCCAGATCTTCGTCGTGTGATTCTGGAACCGGTTGAGCAGCGCGGGCAGACGGCCAGGGCAGCAGTCATAAATGCGAAGTTCGTACAACATGGGGCACTCCTCTGGTTGTTTCCGGGACCAGCTTACACCAGCCGATGATGACGGAAAGGGTGATCGCGCCAGAGCCCGCGCATACTGCCGTTGCGGCCGATGCGGACCGAACAATCCCGAGGCCGATCAGCTCTTGCTCTCAACTTGGAGCCAATAGCCCGGCCAATGACGGACAACCAAACACGACTGACGTCCTTCCTGCTCGGCACGCCATCGACCAAGGCAGAGTCAATACATTGTCTCCGCAAGCCGCTTCGCATAGTTGCGATCCCACTCCTCGCCGGGGAAGCTGTCCTTGATTGACTGCATCATGGTGCCGTGGCTCGGCAGCGCGCTCTCGTCGCGATGATAACTCGGGTCCCAGAGATGGGATCTCAGCAAGGCCCGCGGGCAATGCGTATAAACCCGTTCGGCTGTCACGACGATGACGCTGCGCGGCAGCTTGCCCTCGTGCTTGAAGGACGCGCGGATCTCCTCGTCGATCCGGATCGCCGCACGGCCGTTGACACGCAGCATGCGGCCGATGCCCGGTATCAAAAACAGTAGCGCGATGCGGGTGTCGCGCACGATATTGCGCAGCGTATCGATGCGATTGTTGCCGCGCCGATCGGGCAGCATCAGCGTGTGCTTGTCCACCACCCGCACGAAGCCCGCGGGATCACCACGCGGCGTGCAGTCAAGCCCCTCGGGTCCAGCCGTTGCGACCAGCACGAACGGCGAGATGTCGATGAACATGCGGTAGTGCTCGGAGATGTGGTCGATTTCCTTGATCGTCGCCACGGGTGTATCGCGGGGCCCGTAAATGGCCTCGAGCTCGGCTTCGGTCGTTGCGAATTGCGCCATGAATGTCTCTCCGATCAGCTGTGCGCGTGCCTCAAGATCATGCTCGCATTAGACTATGCCCGAACGCTGGTCGCGCGAGGGTACGGTGCCAGGCTAACGTCGGCACCGTCACACGCCGCTACTCAGCTCTTTTCCGCTTGTCGCCTTGCACGATACGGCGGCCAATGGCGTGGCGATGCACCTCGGACGGACCGTCATAGATGCGGAAGGCGCGCACATCGCGGAAAGTCTTCTCGACCATCGTGTCGTCGGTGACGCCCATGCCGCCGAGGATCTGCATCGATCGGTCCACCACCCGGAAAATAGCCTCCGAGCAGATCACCTTGGCCATCGAGCTCTCGTTCGAGGCGCGCTGGCCCTGGTCCAGCAACCACGCGCACTGCCAAATGGCGAGGCGGCTGACGTGAATGTCCAATGCGTTGTCGGCGAGCATGAACGACACGCCTTGATGCTCGCCGATTCTCTTGCCGAACGAATGCCGGTGGCGCGCGTACTCGGTCGCGATATCGTGGGCGCGGACCGCCGAGCCGAGCCAGCGCATGCAGTGCGTGAGGCGCGCCGGCGCGAGGCGGACCTGCGCGTACTGAAAGCCCTTGCCAATCTCGCCGAGGATGTCATCGCCCGAGACATGCAGGTTCTCGATGTCGATCACGGCGTGACCGCCCATGAAGCTCGAATCCATCGAGTTCAGCACGCGCGCGATCTTGAACGCAGGGTTCGGCAGGTCGGTGAGGAACATGGTGCAGTCGCCGGGCCCGTCGCCGGTGCGCGCCATGATGATGGCGAAAGCAGCACCTTCGGCGCCGGTGATCAGGGTCTTGCGGCCGCTGATGACGAAGCTGTTGCCGTCCGGCGTGGCGCGGGTCTTCAGCAGCAGCGGATCGGCGCCGGCGCCGCCGTCAGGCTCGGTCATGGCGAAGCAGGAGCGAACCTCGCCCGTCGCAAGACGCGAGAGATACTTCTTCTTCTGCGCTGGGGTCGCCACCTTCTCGAGCAGGTTGATGTTGCCCTCGTCCGGCGCGTGAAAGTGGAGGGCGATCGGCCCGAGGATCGAGTAGCCGGCTGCCTCGAACACGACCGCCTGCTCGAAGTGCGAGAAGCCCTGGCCGCCGTACTCCTTCGGCGAGTTGATGCCGAGGAGGCCCGCCTTGCGGGCTGCCTCGTTGAGGTCATGCCGCAGGTCCTCCGGTATGCCGTGACCGGCCCAGCGCGGATCCTTCTCGAAGGGGATGATCTTCTCGCGGACGAAGGCGGAAACCTTGTCGCGCAGTTCGGCCAGTGGCTTGTCGACGGTAAAATCCATGAGGAACTCTCTCTCCCGGTTGGTGTCACGGGGCGCGAGCCCCGCCGATGCGATCCTGTTGTCCGGTCAGTGCAGCCGGCCTTGCGCCACGTCATGTGTCATTTCGAGCAGCTCGCCCGCGACTTTGGCAAGGCCCTCGTAGTCCGCCCCCTTGGCCGCGCCGCGCCGCCAGAGCGCATGGAGCTGCAGCAGCACCACGGCCAGCTTGTACATCGCAAGCACGCGGAAGACGGGATAGTCCGAAACGTCGGTATCAGTCAGGCGGGCATAAGCCTCGACAATGTCGTTTCGACTTTGAAAGCCGGGCGCTGCGGTCGGGAGCTGCTTCATGTCGTGCATGCAGGCCGGGTCGCCGGGTTCGGTCCAATAGGAGAGCATGGTCGCGAGGTCGAACAATGCGTCGCCGCGGGTGCTCATGTCCCAGTCGACAATGGCAACGGGGGCAAGCGTCTCGGGATCGACGATCAGATTGTCGAGTTTGAAGTCGGAATGCAAAAGCGTCGGCTGACGCGGTTTCACCTTCTGCACTCCGAGCCAGTCGCCGATCTCTCCGATGAGCTGCATGGTCAATGGAGCGAGCTCGAGCCGCTCACCACGTCCGCGCCAGCCCTTGATGGCCCGCTCGACGAACCCTTCGGGCTTGCCGAGCTGGTCGAGACCGACCGCCTTCGTGTCGACGCGGTGCACGGCAGAGAGTGTCGCCACCAGCATTTCGCCGGTTCGCCGCGCCACGTCCGGCCGGCCAATGAAATGGCTCTTGTCGTCGCCCTTGATGACGAGGCCAGGCCGATACTCTATCAGCTGAAATGGGACACCGATGACGCTCTTGTCCTCGCAGAGGTGCAAACTCTCGGGCGCGAGTGGCAAAGCCTTCCAGAGTCGCGAAAGAATGCGATGCTCGCGTACCATGTCGTGAGCGCCGGGAGGTAGCTCCCCGCCGGGCGGACGGCGCAGCACAAGGCGACGCCCGCCAGCCGCGAGACGATAGTTGATGTTCGCCATGCCGGTCCCGAACTGGCGAATCGGCTCCGTGCGATCGAGTGGCAGGCCGATCCCATCGAGATATCGAGCCAGCTGCTCGTGATCGAGCGTTGCGCTTTCCGCGGCGCTGCGGAACACGTGGGCGTCGCGAGCGGGTGTCGGCATGATGCAGCCTCGGCAAGGGCAGTCGCGCGATCGTGGCGTGGCGTGTCCTTGCCTTTTGCCACTTAGCCTGTCCGCCAGCAATTCGCGTCTTGCACTGGGCGCTGCATAGGCCTGACGCGCAAAAAAGAAGCCGGCCTCGGGGGACGAGGCCGGCTAGGTGCGAGGCCCGGATGTTTTGCCGGGGGGATGGCAGGGTCAAGCCCGAGCCTCAGATCGATTTTGGCCAAACCCGTTGGGATAACCGGTTGCGCTGTCTTATCGTTGTGACCTCACGCCGGAGAGCAGGCTGGGGGAGGTCGCATCCTTGGGGTCGAGCGAGACCCACACGCGGGGATCGATGTACGACTGGCGCATGACGTAGGTGTAGACGACCTTGTTCCAGGCGCGGATTTCATCAGTCTTGTTGTCGAGAATGAAATCACCTTGCGCCGTCCGGGCCGTCAGCACAGCGTGGCCTTCGCCCTTCTCGTCGCGGACGACCGTCATCAGGAGCGAGGAAATCGGCCAACCGCGCTCTATGAGCATTTTGCGCTTCAAGAGGGCGTAGTCCTCGCAGTCGCCTTTGGTGGTGGGGATGGTCCAGCGCTCGACTTCGCCGTAAAGCTCCATGTCGGTCGTGGGCTCGATGATCTTGTTGACGTGGCGGTTGATGGTGTCGAGTTCCTTGAGGCGATCACGAGAGGCATCGAACCGCGCCTCGGTCATCGGACCTTGCCGGCATTCCGATGAATTACTTTCGCAGAAGCGGATGAAGCCGTACGGCGGCAGCGTCGAACCATAAACGCGCATGAAGGAGCTTGCGCGATCCTGTCCGCTGAATACGCGAGACGAGTCGGCTGTTGCCGCGTGTGGCAGCGACAGCAGCACTCCGGTCAAAACTGCACCCAACACTAGCCGCATGACACGAAACCATCTCCTTGCTGCAACGATTAGCAGGAAAGCTTTTGGGTCCCCTGAAGCGCGGCCCATCCATTTTCGGAAAACTTGGAACGCCTTCGGGTAAACCTTTCCTGTTCCGCGAAACGACTTGGTAAGCCTGCCCGCGCGAGACCCGTCACCGCCCAAAGGGGGGTGGCGTCAGCCGAAGTACCGCCTCAGTGCGGTTGGTGCCTGAATGTCGAGAAACTCGATGCCGACGCCCTGATCGTGATGCCGAACGATGCGCCCGCGCAGCTTGCCGAGAACGACGTCGGTTCCGACCGGGGGCGGGTTCTTGATGGCGACTGACGCACCCGAAATGGACACATCGAGCACTTGAACCGGCACCGGCTCGGCCTCCCCGATCTTGAGGGTCGAGGCTGCATTCTTTGGGATGACCCGCTCATGCCGGCGTTGTTCGAGGCCGGGCACCTTGTTGGCGTTGATCAACCAGGTGAGCTGAGCCGCCAGCTTCTCGCGCCGGTGCCGCGTCGCAGTGAATTCGAGGGCAAATCCACCTTCGAAGTTGCGGACGACCTGGCCTTCCACACCGCCCAGCACATCGAAGTAAGCGACGATTCGCTCACCGAGCTCGACAGTCACGGGCGACATCATCGCCGCTCCGCCCACCGAAATGTCCAGAAGCTTGCAAGGGTACTCTTGGCGATTCGCGCGCATGAAGCGTCCGAGCAGCGTCATCGGAACGCGCTTGTGACGACGACGATCAGGCGTAATGCGACCTGCAATCGCTTGGGCCCGCTGAGACAGCGGCGCGGACGGAATGGCCATGAACGAGACACCTTGGCTGATCGAACTTCGATCAACTATCGGGTAAGCGAATTAATGATGTGCTAAAGGCTCGCGTCTTTTTGAAACAATCGCGGCGCGGTGCATCGCGCAGCAAAACCCGAATGCGAAAAAGAAAAGCCGAGCGCGAGGCCCGGCTTTTAGGTCGTCACCCGATCCTGAGATCGGGCTGAAGGCGTCAAAGGGAGGGTACGGCCTTCATCAGCTGTCCGTCACAGCTGCGAGTCTTTTCGCATTGAAGATGCACCGCAGCAATCTGGTGCTATGCATGTTTGTCATGCGCACTTCGCATGACCTTCAGCTATCCGAGGTTGCTGCGCTTTCAATACTTCCACTGACGCGCTTTCGAAACGAGAAAGTCCCGGAAAACCTGGACCTTCTTCGCGGTCTTGAGCTCCTCCGGAAAAACGAAATAGACGGGCAGCTTCGGCATCGCGACGTCGCGCAGCACGGGCACGAGATCTTCGACCTCTTCCGTCAGATAATCGGGAATGAGACCGATCCCGATGCCACCGCGGATGGCATACTTAAGCGCGAGCACCGTGTTCGCCCGGAAGGCCGGCTGTCGCCGGTCGCGACCATCGCGCCCGAGCGTCTCCAACTGATTGATCGTGGCCAAATGCGGCGGCGGGTTGCCGATGTAGGACACCAGCCTGTGCTTGTCGAGATCTTGCACGGCTTGTGGGGCGCCGAACTTGCGGATGTAGCTCGCCGATGCAAAGGCGTGCACTTGCATCGTGAACAGCGGCCGGCGGATCAGGTCGCTCTGATGGGGCTCGCGGGCCCAGATCGCAACATCGGCAACGCGCATCGACAGATCGACCGGCTCGTCGTTCAAGATGAGTTCGATCCGGATCTCCGGATAGACCTCGATGAACTCACGAATGCGCTGCGTCACCCACACTGAGCCAAGGCTGACAGAAGAGGTGATGCGCAAATCGCCGGCTGGCTTCGTCGTCGAATCCGAAAGCAACGTTTCTGCGGTTTGCAGCTTGTTGAGCACGTCGCTTGCGGTGCGGAAGAGCAGCTCACCCTGCTCGGTGAGCACCAGGCCTCGCGCATGCCGGTGGAACAGCGATATGCCGAGGTCCTTTTCGAGAGATGAGACCTGCCGGCTGACCGCCGATTGGCTCATCCGAAGTCCTTCGCCGGCATGAGTGAAACTTCCGGCCTCAGCGGCCGCGTGAAAGATCCGAAGCTTGTCCCAGTCCATGGTCACAACTTGCCTTCGATCGCGGGAATTGGAGATTATTCAGCGGCTTGTGAAGTCTCAGCTCGAGCTGCCAGGTACTTCTCGGCTTCGAGTGCGGCCATGCAGCCCATGCCGGCGGCTGTGACCGCCTGTCGATAGGTATCGTCCTTGACGTCACCGGCTGCATAGACGCCCGGTATCGACGTTGCCGTAGAGTCTGGCTTGGTGATCAGATAGCCGGATGCCTTCATCTCGAGCTGACCGTTGAACAGCTCGGTCGCCGGCGCATGCCCGATGGCGATGAAGACGCCGCTGCAAGCCTGATCGGTGATCTTTCCCGTCTTGACGTTCCTGAGCCTCACGCCGGTCACGGTCTTTGGGTCGTCGGTGCCGACGATCTCTTCGATCACGCTGTCCCAGACGACCTCGATCTTCGGGTTCTTGAACAGCCGCTCCTGCATGATCTTCTCGGCGCGGAAGCTGTCCCGCCGATGGACGATCGTGACCTTGCGCGCAAAGTTGGTGAGGAAAATAGCTTCCTCGACGGCTGTGTTGCCGCCTCCGACCAGCACGACATCCTTGCCTTTGTAGAAGAAGCCGTCGCACGTCGCGCACGCTGACACGCCGTAGCCCTTGAAGTGCTCCTCGCTGGGGGTGCCGAGCCAGCGCGCCTGCGCACCGGTGCAAATGATCAGGGCGTCGCACGTGTAGACATCGCCTGAGTCGCACTCGAGACGGAACGGGCGAACCTTGAGATCGACCTTCGAGACGTGGTCCATCACGATCTCGGTGCCGACGTGCTCGGCTTGGCCGCGCATCTCCTCCATCAGCCACGGCCCCTGGATCACCTTGGCGAAGCCAGGATAGTTCTCGACATCGGTCGTGATCGTGAGCTGACCGCCGGGCTGAATTCCCTGGATCATGACCGGCTTCAGCATGGCGCGTGCGGCGTAGATTGCAGCGGTGTAGCCGGCGGGTCCGGATCCAAGGATCAAGACATGGGCGTGCTTTTGCGAGGACATGGGTTGCATTTCCAGAGTAGGTCGCGCCAGTTCCCGTGACGCAGCTATGCGGGATGTGCATACCCTTGAACCGCGGGTCATGCAAGCGGGTTGTCCGTACTTATACAGGCCGCAGGGTGATTTATTGCCGGGCCAGACCTATCTCAGGGCCACATACGGCTCCACCGGATAAGGAATATCGTCATGACCGTCGTTCAAGCGCAAGGGGTGCATCACATCACATTCAACGGCGCCGACCGGCAGACGTCGATCGACTTCTGGCAAGGAATTTTGGGGATGCCGCTGGTGTTCGAGCAGCCAAACCTCGACCAGCCAGAGGTGAACCATCTCTATTTCGATCCGGGTGACGGCCGGCTGATCACGGTCTTCACACGCGAAGACCTGCCGCGCGATGCGCGACCAAACCCAAGTGGAATCGGCAATTTGCATCACCTGGCTTTTTCAGTTTCGCGCGCGACGTACACCGGGGCGGTGCAGCGGCTGAAGGACGCCGGATTTGCAAGCTCAGGAGAGATCGATCGCGGCTTCATGGATTCGATCTATTTCCGCGATCCCTTGGGGCAGCTCCTCGAGCTGGCCTGCTACAAGTTCGATCCGCCAGCGGGCGCAACGCATACCGACGTGCTTCGCGAAGCCCATCTCATTCGCGTCAAGGCAGGAGCCAAAAACATCACGGACGCGCATCTGGCCGATGCAATCGCCGCGCTGGTGAAACGCCGGTCGCCTACGGTTGACGGGCTGTGATGTGCCGCCGTTCGATCAAGTCCAATCGACACCCAGGGCCATCCGACGATCAACCGGTCAGGGCGAAAAGCAGGCGTACGCGAGCGCGATCGCGTCTCAAGCCGACCTCTTCAGCTCGCGCTCCAGCAACTCGAGGCGATCCTGCCCCCAGAAGAACTCGCCGGACGCGAGATAGTAAGTGGGCGCGCCGAAAACGCCCTTGGCGAGGGCTTCCGCCGTATCATCATCGTGGATCCTGTCGAGCTCCGCATCGGTCGGTCCGGCTTTGCGGATGGCATTGGCGTCGAGGCCGGCGCGCTTGGCAGCGGCTTCGATCACCCCCCACTCGCCCAGGTTCTCCTCGCGCTCCCAAATGGCACGGCCCAACTCGGTGGCGAGTGTGTGCGCGTCGCGGCCCTGCAGACGGGCAGCAATCAGCAGGCGCGTGCCGGCCGTCTCGTCCGACGGGAAATGCTTGGGCTGGATGGTGATCGGCAATCCACGCACCTCACGCCAGCGCTTCAACTCCATCAGCCGGTAGGCTTGCCGGGCCGGCGCGCGCTTCGGCAGCGGCAGGCCGCCGGTTTGCGGGAAGATGACACCGAACTTCACCGGCCGGACGTCAACGGCGTGGCCGTAGCGGCTCGCAATCTCGGCGAGCTTGGCGCTGCCGAGGTATGACCACGGGCTGTTGAGGGTCAGGTAATAGGTGATGATGGGCATGATCGATTCTCTGGCAGCGGGCTCGTGACACCCCGTGCCAGTATTGCACGGGCGTCAATGCATTGCTCACTCTATCCGAGATCTTCTGGTCGAGTCTTCAGACCTCGGAAGGATTCTGCTGGCAATCCTCCCTGCTACCGAACAGAAGAGGGGGGTCATTTCATGTCACGCACGCGGTCATCGGGACGCCTACGCAAGCGCCAGCCCGGCCACGCGGTCGCACTCGAAGCGCCATCTCGTCCGGTGTCCCGGCTGGTCACCGCGGGTCTCGGCTTGCTGGTCGCGGCGATCATGCTCTGGTCGTGGTCGAGCTCGATCGATAGCCTTTCACGCGATGAGGCGCGTGCCTTACTCATGCTCGGCATGATTGCGAGCATGGTCTCGATCCATGCACTGGCCTGCTATTTCGGCATCATCGATGCGCTTCGGAGCGGGGGCGAGACGCACTCCAGTTCCTGGGACACCGACGGCAGCGATGGCGACTGATCGGCACGCAGACCGATCACACCTTGCCGCGCACAAAGTTCATGACGCTCGAGAAATCCTTCTCGGCGGCGCCCTCGACCATGTTCATGTAAAGGCGCAATTGCGCCAGCGCCTGCGCACCCATATGCGTGGAGACGCCCGCCTCCAGCGACGCTTGTTGTGCGAGCGCGAGGTCCTTGACCATCAGCTTGGTCATGAAGCCTGGCGCGTAGTCCCGGTTGGCCGGCGTCGTCGGCACTGGGCCCGGCACTGGGCAGTAGCCCGAGAGCGCAAACGAGTTGCCGGTTGAGGTCGAGACCACGTCGAACAGCGTCTGATGCGAAAGGCCGAGCTTCTCCGCCAGCGCGAAGCCTTCGCATACGCCGAACATGCAAATGGCCATCATCATGTTGTTGCAGATCTTGGCCACCTGACCCATGCCGGCATCGCCGCAGTGGACGAGCTTCTTGCCCATGCCGCCGAGCACGGCTTCGGCCTTGGCGAAGGCTTCCGTCGTGCCGCCGCACATGAAAGTGAGCGTCGCGTTCTGCGCCCCCATGGTGCCGCCTGAGACGGGCGCATCGATGAACTGCATGCCGGCCTGCGCCGCGAGCTCGTGGGCTTTTTTCGCGGACGCCACGTCGATGGTGGAAGCATCGATGAAAAGCGTGCCCTGCTTTGCCGCCTGCAGCACGCCTGAGCTTTCCATCACCTGCAATGTTTCCTTGCCCGTCGGCACCATGACGACGACGAACTCGACGCCCTTAGCGGCCTCGGCGGCACTCGCGACCTTCTTGACGCCGGCCTGCGCGGCTTTCGAGAGGTTGTCCTCCATGATGTCGAAGCCTTTGACATCATGACCCTTCTTCACGAGGTTTCCCGCCATGGGGAGGCCCATGTTGCCGAGGCCGATGAATCCGATCTTTGCCATGTCTGCGCTTGTCCTCTCATGCAACGTCCGGCGGCGGCCGCTCGTGAAATCAGTCAGCTTGGCCATGTACGGGTGACATTGAGTACGGCGTCAAATGCGAGTCAAGGCGTTGCGAAGCGCCAGGGCCGACCAGTCCACCCGGCATCCTATGTGCGAGCGAATCGCGGCCTATGCGCCGCGCGGCACCGTCGCTGCAAGCAGCGTCGCCACAGACGATGCGCGATCGAGCTCCCAGACGGCTCCTGCGATACGCCGAGGATCGAGGCCGGTGCCCGCCAGCTCCGCCATCTCGCGCACCTTCTCCTCCAGCATGGCATCGCTGAGCGGCTTTTCCATGCTGCCCTGCGGGTGGATCACTGTCGTTTCGTGCTCGGCGCCATCGGCCAGGCGAACCGTCACGCGGGCAGCACCGACCGGCAATCGATCGTCGCGCACGGAGCGCACCTTGGCGCGCAAGGCCACGGCCTCCGGTGCGTTCACGCAGGCGTCGGCGAATTGCGGAATGCCGGCGCGGCCCCACAGAAAGCCACATGCTGCGCAATGCGCATTCGAGATCCGCGCATCGCGCACGTTGTTGACGGGCCTGTCGCCGCGCGCCATGAGCAGTGCGTCGCCCGCGACCGTCACCGATGCGATCGTAGCCGGATCGATCGCGTGGCGCTCGTTCAACTCGATCGCGGCGTCGATGATCGCATGCATGACGATGCCGCACGCGTAGGGCTTGTACGTGTTCTTCAGCAGCTCCCACCGCGAGCCGAGCCCGCCTGTGATCTCGTCGAGCTTTGGCGTATCGCCCGCAGCTCGTGCCCAGCCAAGTGGCCCCTCGATCGCGCGCGGTGCCCCGTCGAAGCCTTTCGCGGCGAACATCGCGGCAAACAGGCCGCCGCGCGCCGCGTTGCCGACGCCGACGTTCTTCGCGCCGGTCGGCAAGTTTTCTACGATGCCGGCGGAGCTCGACGCCGCGATGCCGAGCGCGTTGGCGATTTGCGCAGGTGGCAACGCGAGCAGATGCGACGCTGCTACCGCCGATCCGAACACGCCACACGTCGCCGTGATGTGCCAGCCGCGCGCGTAGTGGCCCGGCATCACCGAGTTCCCGATCCGGCATTCGATCTCCGCGCCCAGTGCGAAAGCCGTCAGCATATCCTGGCCTGATTGCTCTTTCGTCTCGGCCAGAGCCAGCGATGGCGGTGCGACAGGTGCGGTTGGATGGATGACCGTCGCGAGGTGCGTGTCGTCATAGGCAAGAGTATTGCCCGCGATCGCGTTGACGAACGCCGCCGCCAAGGGATCGAGCCGCGTCCGGCGCCCGAGGAGCGTCGCTGTGCGCGGTCCTGCGAACGGCTCCACCACCCCGATGATGTCGCTGAGCACCGGGTTGCGCCCGGTCCCGATCGCACTGCCGATGAAGTTCAGCAGTGAGCGCTTCGCCTCGTGCTGGACGCTGGCCGGCAAGTCGCCCGGGCGCACCCGCGCGATGAACTCGGCGATGGTGGCGGCAACAGGTGCGGTCTCGCTGCTGGCCATGATGGCTTCTCTCCCCCCGGGCGCTTACTACTTCTCTCCAACCGTGTGTCGCCGAACCTTTTTCGCTCGGCAGTGCTTGCGATGCCAAGCTGCGACCGGTCGCGGCTTTGAAGCGCGCTCGAAACGGTAAGGACCCTGGATCGCGACGCCAAGGCGTCGCGTCCGGGGAACCGGCGAAGAAAGTGCCCTTCAGCCCGGCACTGAAGACGCGGCCTTGGGGGTCTGGGACGCAGAACATGCTGCGCCACGCAATTGAACGGAATTCACTCGTCACCCATTGGTTTCCGGACCTCCCCCAACCCAGCCCAATCGATTTGTCATGGGCTAAAATCGACGCCAGCGCGTTTCCGGGGCGGGCAGGGAGGGGGGATAGCCACTCGAAATGACCCCTCGCCAGCCTCACGTGCGTGCAACGTAGACCCCAAATTCAAGCGTTTTTTCTTTAGGTCTACGTTCCTAGAAATGAGCGCGGTCGATGCGCATGCAACCGATCCTTTAGGCTCGCAACATTTGGACGGCGCGCACCCGGGCAAAACCCATTGCTTCAGCTGAGCCCGTACATCGTCTTGCCTGCCGCCGGAAGATCGGCTGTCAGAATGTGCCCCGACTCGCTCTCCGTCATGTAGACGCGGCGGCCCTTGAACGCGACGTTGGTAAGCAGCAGGCCCACGACGGGATCGATGAAGTGCGTCGGCCGGCCGAGCCGGTCGAAGCGCCAGCAGCCGAGCCCGGCGTGCGCGACGATCAAGCCACCTTCCTCGTCGAGCGCCATGCCATCAGGTCCGGCGAGACCGCCCGACAGTTGAATTGCGAGCCCCACTTTCGAGGGATGCCCATCTGGCATGATCGGCATCCGCCACACCGCGTTGGCGCGCGTCACCGCAATGAAGAGCACGTTTTCCTGCAGATTGAGCACAAGGCCGTTGGGGCTCGGCACCGTGTCGATCAGGCACTCGAGCTTGCCCGAGGTCGTGTAGCGATAGATTCGACCCGTAGGGTCATGCAGACCCGTCTGCCCCTGGTCGGTGAAATAGAGATCGCCGTTGGAGGCGAAGTGCAGATCGTTGACGCCCTTGAAGCTCTCCGAGCGCACGGTCTCGATCAGCGGCGTCACTTTGCCGGTCGCCATATCGAGCGTCATGATCCCGCGCTTGTAGTCGGTGATGAAGGCGCGGCCGTCCTTGTGGAGCTTGAGCCCATTCGGCCAGCCGTCGTACTCGGTCACGACCGACCACTCTCCCGATGGCGTCACCTTGAAGATTCGTCCGTGCGGGATATCGGTGACGATGAGATTGCCTTGCCGGTCGAAGCTCGGCCCTTCGAGGAAGCAATCGGCGATGTGGCCGCCTTTGTTGATGTCCGCCCAGTGCGTGCGCACGTTCTTCCTGAGCTTATCCGGAACACGGGCGAAAATTTCAGCCTTGATGGTCTGCGGCGGCGGAAAGAGGGACATGGGGCTCGGGCTCCGTGTGCGACATCACAAGCTTCAACCGTAGCCCGTCCCCGTCCGACTGCAAGCGCGCGGCGTATTGCCCCGATCGCGACGCCCGCCTACGGTGGCCAAGAACATTTGGACACAGTGCGCAGCGCCCCAGCGCCGGAGGAACCCCATGCCATTCGACGCCAACAAGAAGGACATGACCATCGCCGTGATCGGCACGGGGACGATGGGCCGGGGCATCGTCCAGGTGTCCGCGGCGGGAGGGATGCACGTCATCGCCTTCGACGAGAAGCCGGGAGGCGCCCAGGCGGCCAAGGACTTCATCGGCAAGATGCTCGATCGCCATGTCGAGAAGGGGCAGATGCCGGCGGAGGGCGCCAGGGCAGCCATGGATCGGATCACGGTTGCCTCGAGCCTGGCGGAATGCGCCAAGGCCGATGTCATCGTCGAAGCTGTCTTCGAGCGGCTCGACATCAAGCAGGAGTTGTTCGAGAAACTGGATGCTATCAGCCCGCCGTCCACGATCATCGCCTCGAATACGTCGTCGCTGCCCGTGACGGCAATTGCCGCGCGCACCAAGCATCCGGAGCGGTGCGCCGGCATGCACTTCTTCAATCCGGTTCCGCTGATGCGCCTGGTCGAGGTGATCCCAGGACTCAAGACCGAGAAATGGGTCAGCGACGCGCTGATGATCATCGGGCGGCGCATGACGCGCGAGCCGGTGCTCTGCGTCGATAGCCCCGGCTTCCTGGTCAACCACATCGGCCGCGGGCTTGGACCGGAAACGCAGCGTATTCTGCTTGAAGGCATCGCGACGCACGACGAGATCGACCGCATTCTCACCGGCGCGCCGGGTTTCCGCATGGGCCCGTTCACGCTCGGCGACATGGTGGGGATCGACGTCGGCAACGCGGCGATGGCATCGATGTACGAGCAGTTCTTCCACGAGCCCGCTTATGCACCCACGCCATTGATGGCGCTGCGCGCAGCAGGCGGCATGTACGGCCAGAAAACCGGCTCGGGCTGGTACACCTACAAGGACGGCAAGAAGATCGAGCCGCCGCAGAAGGCAATGCCCGCCGCGCGGCCGAAGTCTGTCTGGGTGCGCCCGTCCGATCACAATCAGGACCTGCAGAACCCGTTCCTCGACTATCTGAAGACAACCGGCGTCGAGATCGAGCGCGGCGCCGCGCCATCGAAGGACGCGCTGATCATCATCACGCCGGTGGGCTACGACCTGACCACGGCGGTCAACGATTTGAAGTATGACGGTGCGCGTTGCGTGGCGGTCGACGTGCTGTTCGGCTTGAAAGGTCCGCGCACGCTGATGGTTTCGCCGGCGACCGATCCCCACTATCGCGACATGGCACACGGCCTCCTCGGCCATGACGGCCAGGCGGTGGTGGTGATCAACGACAGCCCTGGCTTTGTGGCGCAGCGCGCGGTGGCGGCAATCATCAACGTCGGGTGCAACGTGGCGCAGCGCGGCGTCGGCGTGCCGGCGGATATCGACAAGGGCGCGAAGCTCGGGCTCGGCTATCCGTTCGGTCCCATCGAGTGGGGCGACCGCATCGGGCCCAAGCGCGTGCTGTTCATCCTCGAGCGGCTGCAAGCCTTCTACAAGGAGCCGCGCTACCGCCCGTCACCCTGGCTGAAGCGCCGCGTGATGCTCGGCCTGCCGCTCAGCGCACCAGAAGGTAAGGGGCGGTGAGGTCGGGGGTAAGGTCGGGGTCAGACCCCTGGGTCTGACCCCATGTTATCCAAGTTATGGCGCGTTGTTCCGGCCCGCTCAATCCAACGCGGCAACGATCACTGGCCCTGGAACCGAGGCTTGCGTTTTTCCATGAAGGCGCGCCGGCCTTCGATGTAATCCTGGCTGGCAAAGCAATCGGCGACGGCCCGGTCGATCGCAGCAAGATCGCGCTTCGATTCATCGCTTGCCGCGGCGTTCGCTGCCATCTTGGCTGCCTTGATCGTCATGGGCGCATTCTCGACGATCATCGCGGCATACTTCAGCGTGAAGCTCTCCACTTCGGCTGGTGCCATAACACGATTGACGAGGCCCATGATGCGCGCCTCCTCCGCCGTGAAGCGGCCGGCGGTGAAGAAGATCTCCTTGGCGAACGAAGGGCCCACCACGTCGACGAGCCGCTTCAGGCCGGCATAGCGATAGCCGAGGCCGAGCTTCGCCGCGGGCACCGCAAAAAACGAGTCCGTGCCGCAGATGCGAATGTCGGTCGTCAGCGAGAGCGCCACGCCGCCGCCGACACAAAGCCCCCGGATCATGGCGATGGTCGGCTTGGTCGCGTTGGAGATCACCTCGGACGCGTGATCGCCGGCGGCGTTGTAGATCTTCACTGCCTCCTCGCTGCTGCGCTTTTCCTCGAATTCCGAAATGTCAGCGCCTGAGACGAATGCCTTGTCGCCAGCGCCGGTCAGGATGATAACGCGCACATCCGCGTCGGCCTCGTAGTCGGCGATCACCTTAGGGAGCGCCTGCCACATGGCGAACGAGACGGCATTGCGCTTCTCGGGCTGATTGAAGATCACCCAGCCGATGCCGTTCTCCTTGCGGGCGATCAGCTTCGGTGTTCCGGTGTCGAGCTCGGGCATGGGCAAAGTCCTTTCATTCGCTTGGATCGGGTCAATGGAAGCTCAACCCGTGCCGCGCATGCGAACGTCGGTCGAGCGGCCGGGCAGATTATTGGCAATCACGATCACGATGCCGGTGATCAGCAGCATGGTGATGCCCAGAACCGCGATCGCGCCGAGATCGCCGCTTTCTTTCAGATCGAAGATCAGGACGGACAGCACCTTGGTGTCGGACGTGAAGAGGATGACGGCAGCGGAGAGCTCCCGCACGACCGCCACGAACACGAAACACCACGTTGCGATGACGCCCGAGCGCAGCAGCGGCGCAGTGATGTCCTTCAGCGCGCGCAAGCGTGAGGCGCCGAGAATGCGGCTTGCTTCCTCGAGCTCCGGATGCACCGCCTGGAAGGCCGACTGCAGCTGCTGATAGGCGGCCGGCAGCTCAATGGTGATATAGGCGATCAGCAGGATCCAGAGCGTTCCGTAAAGCACCAGCGGCGGCCTCGTGTAGGACAAGAACAGCCCGACGCCGAGCACGATGCCCGGAATGGCGATCGGCGCCGTCGCCAGGAACGCCAGAACGCGATGTCCGCGAATGCTCCTGCGCGCCGTCAGGTAGGCGATGATCAGCGCGAACAGTGTGCCGAGCGTTGCAGAAAGCGCAGCGAGAAGAAATGTATTCTGCAGCACGTGCTTCGTCTGCGAGAGCTCGAAGAACGTGAAGTTCACGTTGTGCAAAGAGAGCGTCGCCCAGCCGACCAGCCTGGTCGGGATCTTGGAAAGCGCCGCGTTGAGCAACGCCAGGTAGGGCAGGAACACCGGCATCATCAGCACGAACAGGCAGAAGGCCAGCGCCAGCCAACGCAGCCAGCCCAGACGCACGGGTCGTGGCGCTCCGTACTTGCCGCCGACGACGGCATAGCTCCTGCGTCCCAGCACCGCGCTTTGCGCCCGCAACAGGCCGATGGTGAGGAACAGCAGCGGCAGCGCGGCGGCAGCGGCGAGCTCCGGCTTCGGCGGGAACTGGAACAGGCTCCAGATCTTCGTCGTCATCGTGTGAAAGCCGGCGGGAATCGCCAGGATGGCCGGTGAGCCGAAGAGATTGAGCGCCTGCAGGAACGCGATCAGCACACCCGCCACGATGGCCGGCAGCGCCAGGGGAATGGTGACTCGGCGTGCGGTCACCGATGCCTTGCCGCCAAGCATGGATGAGGCGTCCTCCAGCTCACCCGGAATGCGGTCGAGCGCGTTGGCGATCAGGATGAAAACATAAGGAAACGTGTAGCAGGTGATGACGAAGATCACGCCGGCGAGCGAGTAGATGTTGAACAGCGCGGCATCAGAGGGCGCGCCTGTCATCGCCCGCCATGCTTGATTGAGAAGCCCGCTGTTTGGCGCTGCAAGGATCTCCCACGCGATGGCACCGAGAAACGGCGGCGTCACCAGCGAGGCCATCACCAGCAGCCGCACGGCGTTGCGGGCGGGCATATCGGTGCGCGCGACGAGCCAGCCCATGGGCGCCGCAATGAGGCAGCAGAGGAGCCCGACCGAAGTCGCGATCATCAGCGTCGTCAGCATGGGCTCGACGAACGCCGGATCGGAGAACAGCGTCACGAAGTTGGAGAGCGTCGCGGCGCCTTCCTTGGTCGTGAACGCGAACACCGCCACCCAGGCCATCGGCAGCACGATGAGCACGACCAGTAGCGCCGCCGCGAGCAGCAGCAGCGGCTGCGAGAAATCGATGCCACGACGTTGCGCGCGCGCCTCACCTGCGCTTTCTGTTGTCACCGCTTCGATTGCCACGCTGTTCCCCCGATTGACGTGCCGTCCGCACTGACAGGGGTCAGACCCATGGGCCTGACCCCTTGGCACTGCCTGGCACTGTCACACCTTGAAGATCGCGGCGTACTTCGCCTTGATCTCGTCTGCGACCGTCATGAGCTTTTCCGGGTCGTCCTTCATAATCTTGATGTCTTTCAGGGGCGGCCGGCCGGTGGGAGACTTGATGTTCGGATTGGGCGAGTACTGATACGTGCTCTCGACGAATTGAGTCTGAACCTCAGGCGTACAGAACCAGGCCTGGAACAGCCGCGCCGCGTTCGGATTGGGTGCGGCCTTGAAGATCGCGTTGGGACTGTTGATCACGGGCGCGCCTTCAACCGGCATGACCAGTTCGACCGGCGCGCCCTTCTCTTTCTGCTGAAGGGTGATGTAGTCGGAGCCGTCCGCCATCACCGCGCGCTCGCCGAGGGCGACTTTCTTCGGCGGATCGACGGCCGACTGCACCTGCATGACCTTCTGCTTGGCGAGCTTCTCGAAATAGTCCCAGCCCAAGTCCCGCGCCATCGCGAAGGTCGAGGTCATGATGGCACCGGAGTAACCGGGATGTGCCTTGACCAGCTTGCCTTGCCACTTGGGATCGAGCAGATCGAGAAAGCCCTTCGGTGCCTCTTCCGGCTTCACCTGCTGCGTATTGTAGGCGATCGCGACGAACAGCACGCGGGAGGCGACGAACATGCCGTCCTTGTCGCGATAGACATCGGGAAAGTGCTGAGCCGCGTCAGCCGGCATGAAGGGTGCCAGCAGACCGTCGCGCTTCCACACATGGGCATGCGCCGCGTCGGTCGTGTTGGCGAGATCGACGTTGTGGATTTTCGACCCGTACTCCTGCGCGATGCGCGAGAAAATCCGCTCGGAGCCAGAGCGTTCAACCTTCACTTTGATGCCGGAAAACTTGGCCTCGAACAGCTTCGCGAACTGCTCGGCGACGTTGATCTCCATCGCCGTGTAGAAGTTGAGCTTGCCCTCCTTCTTCGCGGCCTCTATGAGGGCGGGCGTGATCGTCTCAGCTGGCGGCGCCTGGGCCAAAACGCGGGCGGGAAACGGGGCGGTGATCGCGATTGCGCCTGCTCCTGCTCCGGCACCTTTCAGAACAGCGCGGCGGGTGTGACGGCGCATTGGCACGATTGACCTCCCCAAGTCGTTTGCCGTTAGCAGTAGACCCTCCGCGGCCGGTTTGGAAGTCCGAGTTCACAGGGACACATTTGGTTGCCGGTGCTCGCGCTGCGGCCCTATTCCTGACCGAGATTGCCGGTGAGCCGGAACGAGCCGGCATTTGGACAATTGACGCAAGAACAGATTTGGCATCGCCATGAGCACCACCACGATTTCAGGCCACCTGCTTCTCTCCTGGGGCATCAAGCCCGGCCGCACCTTCAAGGATGCCTTGGGTGAAGCCCGCCGCCTCGCCGGCAATGGCTTCGCGCTCGATGCCATTCGCGAGGAGATCGTCAGCAAGTACTTCGTCGCTGCGCCCGCCGTCATTCCGCGCAAGGCCCGGGGCGCGTTCGCCGAGGCTATCGCCGCCGAAACGCCCGAGGACGCGACCAACATCGCCGCTGTCCGCGCTCACATGGAAGATCTGATGCGCTGCCCCATGCTGGAGCATGGCGCCATCATGCCTGATGCCTGCCCCGCGGGATCGGCCCCGGGCACCATTCCCGTCGGTGGCGCGGTGGTGAGCCGGGCGATTCATCCGGCGTTCCACTCGGCCGATATCTGCTGCTCGATGCATGCGACGATTCTCCCCGAAGGCACGCCGACACGCGACTTCATGGATGCCGTCGCCGCCTCGACGCGCTTCGGTCCCGGCGGCCGTGCGCCCGAGCACCAGATTCCCGACCCGATCACCGACGAGATCGTCGTGACGGACAACCCGTTCTTGAAAGGCCTCGAGGGTCGCGCCAAGGCGCAGCTTTGCGATCAGGGAGATGGCAATCATTTCGCGTTCTTTGGATCGCTCAGCGTAACGCCGGCGATGCTCGCATCGTTGCGCCAGAAGGGGCAGGCGCAGCTCGCCGACGCCATTGGCGATCGCGCTTCGGTCGATGTGATGGTGACGCACCATGGCAGCCGCGACCTCGGCGCTCAGGTTTATAAGCGAGGCGTTTCCGCGGCCGTCGGCCACACGCAGAAGGTGTCGCCCGACACGCCACTGCATCAGGCCTGGATCGATCCTGACAGCGAGACAGGAGAAGCCTACTGGGAAGCGCTGCAGTACGTGGCGCGCTGGACCAGGCGCAATCACCAGCTCGTGCACGAGCGCACGCTCGCTCGTCTCGGCGTGAGGCCGCTCGCAGCCTTTGGCAACGAGCACAATTTCGTCTGGAAGCGCGGTGAGCACTTCTACCATGGCAAGGGCGCGACGCCGGCCTGGAAGGACGAGGCCGGCAACCCACTGCTGGGGCTGATCCCGCTGAACATGGCGGCCCCCGTGCTGCTGACATTCGGCAACGACCGGTCGGAATACGCCTCGTTCTCGCCGCACGGGGCGGGGCGCAACAAGAGCCGCTCGGCGCTGCTGAGGGAGCTGGGCTTGGCCGGGCTGATGCCAGAGGAATTCCTGGCTCGGTCGCGGAAGGCTGTCGACCAGCAAACGGAAGGCCTCGACGTGCGCTTTTTCTACGATCGTCCTGATGTCTCGGAGAGCCCAATCGCCTACAAAAGCGCGGATCAGGTCCGCGTGCAGATCGAGCGCTTTGGCCTAGCCGATGTGATCGGCTTGATTTTGCCGAAAGGATCGATCATGGCAGGGGATTACGAGAAGCCCTGGATGAAGGCCAAGGCGGACAAGGCAGCAAGAGCCGGACGCGATCGGGACCGTGGCCGATCCGGCCGGCGGTAGCGGGCCGGATCCGCTGCGGGTCTGAAGTTTGGAGTGGCTGTGTCATGTTGACGACGAACCGGCTCGTGCTGAGGGCATTCTCCGCTGCCGACACGAGCCGTTTCTGGGAGCTGGCGAGCGACTGGCAGGTTGCCCGCATGACGAGCGACATCCCGCATCCCCTGAGCAATGAGCAGGCCCTCGCTTGGCTGAGGCCCGCCGAAGGCGAGGCGCGATTCGCCATCGACCGCGATGGAGAATTGATCGGCGGTATCGGATATTTCAGGCGCACGTCCGGTGCGGCTGAGCTCGGCTTCTGGCTCGGGCGCGAATATTGGGGCCAAGGATATGCTACCGAGGCGGGAATTGCCGTCGTCCGGCATGGCTTCATCGTCGGCCGGCACGATGCGTTCACTTCCTCGCACTTCCACGACAACCCGGCCTCCGGCCGCGTGCTGATCAAGCTCGGCTTTGAGCCGGCGGGCGACGGAGAGATCTGGAGCACTGCCCGCGGACAGAACGTGCCGGCGCAGTTCTTCTGGCTGACCCGCGCCCGCGCCTCGGACGTGCTTCAGATCTCATCGCGGGAAGCCCGCAAACCCGGCCGCCTGAGCGCGCTGATTGTCAGCACGTTGTTCGCTCGCGGTGCGCGCAGCGCTTGACGGCTAGCCGGCTGGCGCACATCTGTGGCCCCTGGAGGCCCTATGAAGTTCCTCGATCTGGCAAAAATCTACGTGCGCTCGGGCGCGGGCGGCAACGGCTGCGTGTCGTTCCGGCGTGAGAAGTTCATCGAGTTCGGCGGTCCCAATGGCGGCAACGGCGGCAAGGGCGGGGACGTCTGGATCGAGTGTGTCGACAATCTCAATACTCTGATTGATTACCGCTATCAGCAGCACTTCTTCGCCAAGAACGGTGAAGCGGGAATGGGCCGTGATCGTGCGGGCGCCGATGGTGCCGACATGATCATCAAGGTGCCGCCGGGAACCGAGGTGCTTGCAGAGGATCAAGAAACCGTTCTGGCCGAGGTGCTGAAACCCGGCGACCGCGCCCTCATCGCCAAGGGCGGCAACGGTGGCTTCGGCAATGCGCATTTCAAGAGCGCGACCAATCAGGCGCCGCGGCACGCCAACCCCGGTCAGCCCGGGCAGGAACTGACCATTTGGCTCCGCTTGAAGCTGATCGCCGATGCGGGGTTGATCGGTCTGCCGAATGCCGGGAAATCGACGTTTCTAGCAGCAGTGAGCCGGGCGCGTCCCAAGATTGCCGACTACCCGTTCACGACGCTGCATCCCAACCTCGGCGTGGTAAAGGCAGGTGAGGCGTCGTTCGTTCTGGCGGACATTCCGGGGCTGATCGAAGGCGCGCACGAAGGCGCGGGGCTTGGAGTTCAGTTCCTCGGCCACGTGGAGCGGTGCAAGGTGCTGCTCCATCTCGTCGACGCGACCGAGATCCAGAGCGATGTCACTGCCGCCTACAAGACCGTCCGCGCGGAAATCAAGGCCTACTCGCCCGCGCTCGCGAAGAAGAAAGAAATCGTGGCACTCTCCAAGTGCGATGCGCTGACGCCCGAGGTGATTGCGGAGAAAGCCGCGGCGCTGCAGAAGGCGGCCCGGAAAAAGCCGCTGATCGTTTCAGCGGTGTCGGGGCAGGGCGTGCAGGAAGTGCTGTTCGCTCTCTTGCGCGAGATCGGGAAGAAGGACGCTGCAGTCAAGGCCGAAGCGGAAGCAGCCGAGCCACCGCATCCCTGGCGTCCGTGAGCGCATGCTTCTGTTGCGTTCGTCGCGACCAGTCCGCCTCGCACGATTGCGTCACCAGAACCAGTTCACCCCTTCACGCCGCGTGACGTGAGGAACCGTGGATTGCGCACTTTCAGCTCGGCGATGAGGTGCGCGCGCAGGCGACGGCGCAGATCCTTATGCTTTGCATCGCCGATGTCGCCTTTGCGGATGTCTGCCGCGAGCTGGGCCATCGTGCCGTCGCCGTCCTCGTAGAAGTGGTCGAGCAGTTCGAGCTGGGCAGCCTCCTCCGCGGCCAGGATCTCGCGCCTGGCGATCTCCAACGCATTGGTGATCATCGCGGCGGCATAACGCTTGTCGGCCGGCAGCGCGGGCACCAGCTCCGCTCTCACCATCTCGATCGAGAGTGAAATCAGATCTTCAGGCGCCTTGCCTTTCGCTGTCATGACGCGCGGCCTTTCTCGATCTTCTCGATCAGCTCGAGGCAATCGAACTCCATCTCGGGCGGCATCAGGCCGGTGAGCGCCAGCTCGAGCGACCGTTCACCGCCTTTCACGAAGCGATCACCCTGCAGCAGCGAGATCGCGGCCCATTTCGCTGCCGCCAGCACCTCGAAGTACTGCACTTCCGGCGCTGAGATCTTCTCGGACGCTATTGCGTTGTAGCCGTCGAGCAGCGACGCGAACTTGGCGATGCCGCCGGCCACCTTCTCGTCATTGCCGAAGCGCCAGCAGCGCGCGATGAACCAGCCGATGTCCTCCCGCGGATCGCCCCAATGCGCGAACTCCCAGTCGAGAATGGCGGAGAGCTGGCCGTCCTCGACCATGTAGTTGCCGGTGCGCAGGTCGCCATGCGTCAGAACCAACGCTTTCGGCTCCGGCGCATTGCGCTCGAGCCAGGCGAGAATGTACTCGAGCGCTGGGCGGGGTTCGCTGGCGTGCTCGATGCCGCTCTTCAACTCCGCCACCGCCCGCTTGGATGCATTGCCCATGGGCACGGGCAGGAACGGCAGCACGTCTTTCCCCGGGCGGATGGTGTGGATGCGGGCCATCTCGCTGCCGATCGTGCGCGCGAGCGCATCGCCGAAACTCGCAAGATTCGGATCGCGCACGATGCGGCGACCCTGCGCATTGCCTTTCACCAGCGCCTGGATCGCGAACGGCGCGCCGATAAGCGACGCATCCGGTGACACCGCGATCGGCTCGGCAACCTTCACGCCGGCCTTGAACGCGGCCTCGATGCAGCGGAATTCCGCCACGCGATCGAGGCTTTGCGCCAGTCGCGCAGCCGCATCGGTTCGCAGCACCCAGGCATGTGTGCCGGCTCGCGGACCACCATCAACCTCCACATCCAGGCGCCAGTTCTCCTGGACTGCTCCGCCGGCGAGAAGATCCGCTGCAATGATGCGCACCGACTTCGCACCGATTGTCGTCGCGAGCCAGGTAGCGAGGCCGTCGAGCCGGCTCGGATCCAGCGTTCGCGTGCGGGCTGCGGGTCCTTGCGGCGTTGCCGCTGTCTTCGAAGATGCAGTCATTCGCGGCTAATCACTCCGTCGGCAGCAAGTGCCCACCGTCTGCCACCAGTGTGGCGCCGGTCATGAACGAGCCTGCACGCGAGGCAAGCAGCAGCAGCGGGCCGTCCAGCTCGCCGAGCTGACCGAGTCGGCGCATCGGCACATGCGCGATCATCCGCTTTCCGGCGTCGGTTTCCCAGAAGCTGTCGTTGAGCTCGGTCGCAATGTAGCCGGGAGCCAGCGCGTTGACCCGGATCTTGTCGCGCGCCAGCTCCAGCGCCATGGTCCGCGTCAGCGCGAGCACGGCAGCCTTCGAGGCCGCATAGGCGCCGAGCGTCTTGATGGCGCCGAGGCCGACGATCGAGGCGATGTTGACGATGGAGCCGCCCTTGCCGCCCGCCACCATGCGCCTCGCTGCCTCCTGGCCGACACGGAACACGCCGTCGAGATTGACGTCAAGCACATCGCGCCACTGCTTCTCGGTCATTCGCGTAATGAACGCCGGATCGGTCACGCCGGCATTGTTGATGAGCACGGTCACCGGCCCGAGGGCTTTCTCGGTGGCATCGAACGCGGCTTTGACCGACCCCGGGTCCCGCACGTCGAGCGCCACCGCACACGCCTTGCCGCCCTTCGCTTCGATCTCCCGCGCGAGCGCTTCGAGGCGATCGACGCGCCTCGCTGCGATTGCGACCCTCGCTCCCGCCGACGCCAGCACTCCTGCGAAATGATGACCAAGCCCCGACGAGGCACCCGTCACCAGCGCGGTTTCACCTTGGAGTGAGAAGAGGTCGTTGCTCATGCGTATGGCCCGGGAGATCAGCGATGTCCTTAGGCAGTACTGCATTGGGGTGCGTGTCAATGTCGATCCTGCTTGTACACGTGACCAGTGCTGAATTCGGTTCCGAAACCCCGTACCAGGGGGTGATCCAGACGATGTCAGAGTTGACATAAGGGGCAGTAGGTTCGGGCCGTCGGCAGCTCAATTGGAGAGATCCTGATCCTCGCCTGTGCCGCCCGGAGCGTTGTCGCGCCCGAGGGTGAACACCTCCACGCCGCCCCGCGAAGTCGATATGCGGTAGTGGTAGGGTCGGCCCCAAGGATCGACGAGTCCCTCGGAGCGTTTGAGATAGGGTCCCTTCCAGGCCGTCGCTCCGGGAGGTGCCTGGATCAGTGCGTTGAGACCGATCTGTTGCGGTGGGAAGCCCCCATTATCCAGCGCGTAGAGTTCAAGGGCCGTCGAGAGAGCGCTGATCTGGGCGCGCGCGGTTTCGGTTTTGGCTCGGCCGAGATAGCGCAGGACCTGTGGACCGGCGAACGTTGCAAGCAACGCCAGAATGCCGAGCACGACCAGCAGCTCGAGTAGGGTGAAGCCGGCATCACCCCGCCGTTCCGCTCGGCGCCGGAATCCATCCTTGGTATACAATGCGAGAAACATGTCGCCTCTTTAGATGGCCGGCAATGGCCCGAACAGCCACGCATACCATAGCCCAAGCGCAAGAAATGGTCCGAACGGCACGCGACGGTTCCGATCGACACGATGGCCCGCCATATGAGAGATACCAACCGCGAATAAGGCCGTTGCAGCTCCGACGAGAACGATGGTCGGTATCGCCTCGAGGCCAGTCCAGGCGCCGCCCGCTGCGAGCAGCTTAGCGTCGCCGCCGCCGAGCCCCTCCTTGCCCCGTGCCGTGCGATAGATTGCTGCGACGGCCCAGAACGAGCCGAAACCAGCGAGTGCCGCCGCGGCGTGCCAGGCGAACACCGCCCAGCCCGCAGTCGCGGCTAGTGCGAGACCGAGTCCCAGCACGCCGAATGTCAGCAGGTTCGGCAGGCGCTGTTCCCGTACATCGATCACGCTGAGAGAGAGCAAACCAGCCGCCAGCACCGCTCCCGTCAGCGCAACGTCCCATCCCACGGGGGCCCGACGAAACGCAACGGCAGCCATTGCAGCAAAGATTGCCGCCAGCCCCCCTGCGACGAGCCAGAGCGTGCTGGGGTTGAAGGTCGAGGCTTGCTCGAGGTGGTCGGTCGTCGACCGTTGAGGCTTGTCTTCGGCCATGCTGCCACTGCGATCAAGCACCCCCATCGCTGCTCCCATCACCGCGCGCGCCAGTACGGCGGATAGATCGGGGGCTCCGGAGGATACGGCACGAACCTGATATCGCCTTGTGGCCGCGCGTGCCGCGGACGCTCGCGGCAATAACGGTGTCCATCGACCTCCCAATAGCAATAGCGCGAACAGTATCTCTGGCCACGCTCCCAGTAGCAGCCGCGTTGATCGCCGTAGTACCAGTCGCGACCATAGATGGCGGATCGCTCGGTGCCGCGACTGTGCCCAGCATCAGCTGTCGCTGCCAAAGTGTTGGCTGTCGCAGCTGCCAGGAATGCTGTCACGATGGTGCTCGTTCGCCGCATCGATCCGATCTCCTGAGGAGTGACCCATCAGCCTACCTTTAGCCGATTCGATGCGCCACTCCGCTGCCGGGGTCAGCAGGGCGGGAGCATGGAGGCCATGCTCTCGGTCAGGCCTAGCTTCTCTGCGGCGGTGATTGCGCCTGCGCGCCACTCCCAGATCTTTGCCTGCAGCCGTTGTGGTTCCGTCCCCGGACGGCGGGCCCGCGCACGCAATCCGAACCCCGGGTCGGCGCCGGTGCTGGCGACCGGCACGCGGACGGGGATGGTCGTTGCAACCGCTTCACGCACGGCATGGGCGCCGCTGTCGGTGATTACACTGGCGCGAACCAGGAACGCGTTGCCGGTGCTGGTCGCCGCGAAGCCTCGAGGCAGTGGCACAGATGCGCCGCCAGCGAGCAATGCCTCCAGCCCTGCCGGCGCCTCGCGGAGATCGACACCGTCGAGCCCCGAGTGCAACGTGATGTGGGGCTTCACCGCATCGAAGAGCTGCCGGTTGATCCCAAGCACCGCTTTCAGCTCCTCAAGATGCGCAAAGGGCGCATTCTTCGGCGTTGTACCGAGGCCCGCCGCCTCGTACTCGGGCGCCTCCGCACCATTGAGCCGCCGCAGATCGTCGCTGTCTCGATAATCGGCGATCGCGTCTGCGAGGCGCATCGCGGTGTCCTCGGTCACACCCGCACCGCGCAGCAGCGCGGCGAGCAGCGCCTCGTTCGCGAGATTGAGGTTGACGCGCCCCGCTTCGTCACTGATCGACAGCGCGAGACGTGCGCCCCCTGGCAACGCACATGCCAAGGCCATTGGCCGTCCGCGACCGGCGCGCTCGGCCTCGGCGACGAGCTTGATGAGACCGAGCCGCACGCCTCCGTCCGCCAATGTTTCGGCTTGTGCGGCGGCCACCGCGTTCTCGGCTATCCGGACGTGCACACGCGCGGAAGATGCAAATGACAGCGCCAGCAGCGCGAGGAGGCCACAGAGCCACATCACGATCACCAGCGCGAAACCCCTGTCGCGGTCGTGATCGAATGTGGCCGAACTGGGCAGCATCTTACCGGGTTGCCGCTGCGGGCGCGTTTGTGCCGGAGGGACCGTGCGCATGAGAACCGTGGTGCCCGCTGTGGTCATGGCTCTGCTGGGCGTGCGCTGCGTGGTCGTGCGAGCCGGCACCGCCCGTCTGAACCTCGTGCGCTGAATGTCCGTGCTTATGACCCGCAGCGTGGTCGTGCTCAGCGTGCCCCGCATGGCCACCTGGCGCCACGGCCGCGAATGATCGGGCATCGATGTAACTCAGCAGATCCACCACATCCGCATCCGACATCTGCAGGTTGGGCATTCGCACCTTGGGAAAAGCTGCGGCCAGCGCCAGTGCCGTCGGGTCTTTTTCGGCGTGCAGCCGGGATGGCGTCCCCACGAAGCGCAGCAACCACGACCTCTCGCGCCGCTGGGACACGTCCTTGAGATCCGGTCCGACGCGGTCGCCCTGGCCGATCGTATGGCATGCCGCGCACGCCTTGACGAACAACGCCTGGCCAGGAAGGTCGGCGCTCATCTTGGCATCGCTCTGCCGCAAGTGCGCTGCATGCTGACCTGAGCCGCCGGTCGCCGCCTGCCATGCCGGGTCCATCGACCGGATCGCCAGCGCCAGCGCGCCGAGGTCGGCGAATGCACTGTCCCGCGACCACTCGCCGGTCCGGTCATTGTAGAGCATCACCTGCGCTGCATGCTCAGTCAGCTTGCGGCTTCGCTCGCCAAGCTTGTGACGAACCAGATCGACGTTTGCCTTCTCTCCGGTCAGGAACAGCCAGTTCGGATCGGAACGGAACGCCTCGGCGTGCTCCTTCATCTTTTCCGGCGTGTCGTTCTCCGGATCGATGCTGATCGAAACGAAGTGCACGTCGCGTCCAGCCGCCGCGCCGAGCTGCTGGTAGACTTGAGCCATCCGCGCCGTAATCAGCGGGCATATGTCCCGGCAAGTCGTGTAAATGAAGCTGATGACTGTGATTTTGTCTTTCAGCACGTCGTCGTAGAAGCGGACCTTGTTTCCGTCCTGCGTCACGACCTCGACATTGGGCAGATAGTCCTTGCCCCAGCGCGCAACTGCCCCATTGGCATTGAGCACCAGCCCCGCCAGGGCGGCCACGAGCCAAGCGCGGCCGACGCTGCTTATTCCCACTCGCATTTTGTTTGACCTCGGTTCGTGTCGGATCGGTAGCTACGCGCGGGGGCGTGGATCGCCTTCGGGCAGGATCTCCGGCGTCTTCCACATGATGCCGTCCGGGGTCGGAATCGGTGTCGGCGTGATCTGGGACTGCGGTGTGCCGGGAGCACCGAGGACTTGCATCCGCATGATCATTGCGAAGTCCTCGTGCGTGGTGTTGTGGCAGTGCGCCACGTAGGCGCCGCCCATATCACCGAAGCGCACTTGAATGCGCACCGTGCGATTGCCGTCGGTTCCGAGTCGCCAGACGTCCTTGCGCGCCCTCCGCTCGGTCACGTGAATCGGATCGCCGGCCCTATCGATCGTAACGCCTTCCTCGAAATGCAGATGGATAGGATGATCCCAGCCGCCGCCACCGTTGACGAGCACCCAGTGTTCGACCTCGCCGGGCTTGGGGATGAGCAGTGAGATGCGGTTGGCATTCATCGAATGCGTGCTCTCACCGTTGATCCTGATCGTCCACGGGAACGCTTCGATCTCCCCGCACTCGGGGACACATTGACCATCCGGCGTGTCACGCGAGTCGCCGCTGCCCCGCTTGAATTCGATCTCTCTCACGCGAACAGGAGTGACGATCGGGATTGGGTCCGTCAGGCGCACCTGCTTCTGAGCGAAATCGACGCTTGGGTCCGGATCGATCGACTTGTTATCCGAATAGGTTTTCGTCCTGTCGTCGACGCTCGGGAGCGAGCCGACAACCTTGAACTGGAGAAGTGGCCCGACCGTGGGATCCTCAGAATCTCCCTTGAGGGCATCCGAAAGCGAAAGCACCTTGTCTGGCTTGCGCCCATCCGTTTGCTTCAACACATTCACGAGGTTGATCAGATCGCCCGGGCGGAATGCCGAGAAGTCGACGACGATGTCGAAGCGCTCGGCAACACCCTGGACGTCGAGATCGTTCAGCTGGATCGGCCGTTCGATGAAGTTGCCATCATTGGCGATGACCCAGATGGGGACCTTGCGGCCGGTCGGAAAGCGATTGCTCTTTTGCACCGAAAGGACGAGCTTGATGAAGCGCGCCATTGCCGCATTGAGAATGCGGAAGCGATACCGCCGCGGCAGCACCTCGAAATAGGGATAGTAGGCGCCGTTCACCGCGAGTACGTCACCAAGGTAGCCATCCGTTCCGAAGATATCGAAGAACAGTTGGCCTTCCTGGTCGAACGCCGGATTGGTGATCGCCAGATTGACGTCGAAATCGACATTTCCCCAGCTCAGCCTGTTGCCGCTCGGGAGCCGGTGATTGATGCCATCGTTGATGCTGTCCGAGCCGCGATCGGGCCCTGAGTATAGATTGACCAGGCTGTAGTTGCCCTTGTGCACGTTCTCCGCAGTGAAGAAGAACCGGTGATCGTGGAACCAGAGTGAGCTCAGCAGCTCCCGGTAGTCACCAGGTGCTTGAATCAAGCCGCCGTTATCGTCCGGCCCCGAGCAGCGCCGATCGAGCTGCCCCGGAGATGGCCATAACTCCGGCTGGGTCACGCGGGCACAGAGGTTCTTCCAGTGATAGTCGTAGAACGTGCCGGGGAATTGATAGGCATTGCAGGCGCCGTCGCTTTCCGCGCCGTTGTGTGCGTTATGCAGGTGGGTCGCGATTTCGTTGCGCCCGAAGCCTTCGTTGAGGCGTCGGTCGACTGGCAGGTCATTGTAAATTCGGCAGATCACCGGCTCGTAGTAGCGCATCTTCAGCAGCAGTGGCCCACCGCCCAGCCGCAGACCATTGATGTTGCCTTGCGTCCCCGGCTGACGCACGCCGAACGACCAAACGGAATTCTCCTTTTGGGCGGGAAATGCCGGATGAAACTGCAAACCCTCTCTCGCCTTGGCGAGGGACAGGATGTAACCTTTTGTCGGGTGATTGTCCTCCTCGGTCCACCGCTGATGCGCGAAGAACTCGCCGGGCGGACGCCCTTCGATCGGACCGCGGTTTGTTACCGGGTTGCGGAATAGAGCGCCATTCGATTTGGTGAAATCGTCGTGATAGGAGAGCCGCCGGCTTGGCAGCTCATGCTCGCCTCCCGGCGTGTTGAAGGCATAGACTCGATCCTTGTCAGAGCCTTGCCCCACCATCGGAATGGGCTTGGGGCATTCCGGCCGCGGCATCGGCATCGAAAATTTCTTTACGCCGAAGGTCGGACTCCTCGGAGAGCCGGTTGGCACTTGAGCGTGTGCACTGGGAGCGAACGGGCTGAGGCCGTGTTTAGCGGCCATCAACCCTGTCGTCGTCAAAAGTCCCCATCTGAAAATATCTCGCCTTGAAATCTGTCCGTGGGAGACCGCCGCCACGATCTCGCGCCGGTTTCGACGCGCCGTTTCCGCTTCGCGAAGCCGAAGCGCCGATGGCTTCTGATCGAGAAACATGCTGCCTCTGAAATACAGGCCATCCGCACAACAGCAAATCCGACACCGCCCCGCTTACGGCATCTCGATCCGAAAATAAGGTCGAGGGGCGCGCACCGATACGGACCAAGGTCGGGGGCCCAAAGGCCAGAGCTGCTCTGGTCTGATGATTGTGCCGATTGAAACCCATAAATCGGATCGTCGCGCTGGGTCGAAGATGCACCGATCAGAGTGTGAACCAAAGATCTAGCTGGCACATCCGAGGTCCCAGTGGTGCGCTGTCTTCTCGGAGGTTAATCTTGGCTCAAGGTCTGGCACCCGATAGGAACGTCGACTCAGGTATTCTAGAGGAGGTTTTCAGATGCTCGCAACGATCCGGCGATGTGGGTTCGCCTTGGCATTGGCGACGGTAGCGGTTCCGTTGTCCGCGTACGCAACAACTTTGCGGCTCGCCCGCTCAGGCGACGCGCTGACCATGGATCCGCACTCCCAAAATGAAGGACCGACGCACAACGTCAATCACCAGATCTATGAAACGCTCGTGCGGCGCCATATCGGAGGAGATCTCATTCCGACGCTAGCAACGAGCTGGAAGATCACTGCCGATCCAACCGTATGGGAATTGAAGCTGCGCTCGGGCGTTGCGTTCCATGACGGTTCGCCCTTCACGGCCGACGATGTGGTGTTCTCGTTGAAGCGTGCGGGCGCGCCGACATCGGACCACAAGGGGCTGCTGACCTCGATCGAAGACATCAAGGCCATCGATCCGACGACGGTTCACATCAAGACCAAGGGCCCCAACCCGCTGCTCATCCAGAACTTCACCAACATTTTCATGATGAGCAAGGCGTGGAGCGAGAAGAACAAAGTCGAGGCGCCACAGAACTTCGCCAGCAAGGAAGAGACCTTCGCGGTGCGCAATGCCAACGGCACCGGTGCCTATATCCTCGTCTCGCGCGAGCCCGATGTGAAGACGGTCATGAAGCGCAACGACGCCTACTGGGGCAAGGGCACATATCCCCTCGAGGTCTCCGAAATCGTCTACACCGTGATCAAGTCGGCACCGACCCGCGTTGCAGCACTCCTCTCGGGCGAGGTGGATTTCGTTCAGGACATGCCGGTGCAGGACATCGCGCGCGTAGCTGGCACGCAGGGCATGCGCGTCAATGCTGGCCCCGAGAACCGCACCATCTTCCTCGGCATGAATGTCGGCGACCCCGAGCTCAAGTTCTCGGATGTGAAGGGCAAGAACCCGTTTGCCGACCTGAAGGTTCGCCAAGCCATGAACATGGCAATCGACCGCGAGGCGATCCGCAAAGTCGTGATGGCCGACCAGTCTGTGCCCGGCGGCTCAATCGTGCCGCCATTCGTCAACGGGTACACAAAGGAGGTCGACGCGATCCCTGCCCGCGATGTGGCCAAGGCCAAGGCTCTCATGGGCGAGGCCGGCTACCCGAACGGTTTCGGTGTCACGCTGCACTGCCCGAACGACCGCTACCTCAACGACGAGAAGATTTGCCAAGCTGTCGTCGGCATGCTCGGCCAGATCGGTATCAAAGTGACGCTCGATGCGCGCTCGAAGTCGATCCACTTCCCACAGATCCAGAAGAAGGAAGTCGATTTCTACCTGCTCGGCTGGGGCGTTCCGACCTACGACAGCGAGTACATCTTCTCATTCCTCTATCATACGCAAAAGGACAAGTTCGGAGGGTGGAACGGCACCCGCTACTCGAACGCTGACGTCGACGCCAAGATCCAGTCGCTCTCGGCGGAGACCGACCTGGCCAAGCGCAACAAGACCATTGCCGAGATCTGGTCCGTGGTGCAGCCGAACCTCAACTACATCGCCATCCACAATCAGGTGAACGCGTGGGGCATGAAGGCCGGTCTTGACGTGAAGGTGCACCCTGACAACCAAGTCTGGGTGAAGGAGTTCAAGTTCGCGAAGTGAGCACTGACTTGTGACCTCGCCTCCAGAGGTCACGAGCGCGGTTGCCTGTTTTTTGGATCGAACACTTCGGAGCCGATCGGCGCATGCTTGCGTTCATCATTCGCCGGTTGGCTCAGTCCGTTCTGGTGATGCTCGCGGTCGGCTTCGTGGCGTTCTCGATGTTCCGCTATGTCGGCGACCCCGTCGGCAACCTGCTCGGCCAGGAGGCGACGCTCGAGGATCGGCGGCAGGCCGCCGAGAAGCTCGGCCTCGACAAGCCGTTTGCGATCCAATTTTTGCGGTTTGTCGGCAATGCGGCGCAGGGCGAGTTCGGCGTGTCCTATCGACAGGCGCGCAAGGTCTCGACGTTGCTTGCTGAGCGGCTGCCGGCGACGCTCGAGCTGGCGTTGACATCAGCCCTGTTCGCACTGGTGCTTGGCATCGGGCTCGGCGTTTATACCGCTCTCAACCGCGATAGCGCGCTCAGCCGTGCGGTGATGGCTGCCAGTCTGATCGGAGTCTCGCTGCCGACATTTCTGATCGGCATAGGCCTTATTTATCTGTTCGCCGTTGAGCTGCGTTGGTTGCCCAGCTACGGCCGCGGCGACGTGGTCAAGCTCGGCTGGTGGTCGACCGGGCTATTGACCCCGACCGGGCGCAAGTCGTTGATCCTTCCGGCCATCACGCTCGGCCTTTTTCAGATGACTTTGATCATGCGTCTGGTGCGTGCCGAGATGCTGGAGGTGTTGCGCACCGATTACATCAAGTTCGCGCGCGCCCGCGGCCTTTCCAATAGAGCCATCAACTTCGGTCACGCACTCAAGAACACTTTGGTGCCGGTAATCACCGTCGCTGGTCTTCAGCTCGGTGCCATCATCGCCTTCGCGATCATCACCGAGAGCGTGTTCCAGTGGCCAGGTGTCGGGCTCCTGTTCATCGATGCGGTTCAGTTCGTCGATATCCCCGTGATGTCGACCTACCTGCTGCTGGTGGCGCTGCTGTTCGTCATCATCAATCTGGTGGTGGATCTCCTTTATTACGCGGTCGATCCGCGGTTGCGCATAGACCGCATCGTGGCCGGGCATTGATCAAATGGCAGAAGCTAGCGAGACATCCGAAATGGTGCGGACGAGCCGCTGGGCACGCATAGCCGACAGCGACATGATGTATTCGTTTCGTCGCTCCCCCGTGGTGATCCTCTCGACGATCGTGCTCGCCGTAATAGTGCTCGCGGCGCTGCTCGCGCCCTTGCTGGCTCCACAGGACCCGTTCGATCCCGCGAGCCTCAATTTGATGGACGGCAAGACCCAGCCGCTCGCAAAGAACCAGTTCACTGGCAATGCCTACTTGCTCGGAACCGACGATCAAGGCCGTGATGTGCTGTCGGTGATCCTCTACGGCTCGCGCATCTCGCTTCTTGTCGGCTTCGCGTCGGTAGTCCTGTCGGCCGTCATCGGCGTCGGGCTTGGGCTGCTGGCCGGCTACCGTGGCGGCACCATCGACAGTATCGTCATGCGCATCGCCGACGTTCAACTGACCTTTCCGGCAATCCTAGTCGCGCTCATGATCTTCGGCATCGTGAAGGGTTTCCTGCCGCCTCAATCGCACGAGCAGGCGGCGCTCTCCGTGCTGGTGCTCTCCATTGGCCTTTCCGCCTGGCCGCAGTATGCACGCACGGTCCGGGGCGTCACAATGGTCGAGCGCAACAAGGAGTATGTGCAGGCGGCGCGCATCATCGGACTGAGCCCGGTAATCATCATGGTCCGCCACGTGCTGCCGAACGTCATCGGCCCCGTGCTCGTGATCGCAACGCTCGGGCTCGCTCTGGCCATCATCTCCGAGGCGACACTCTCGTTTCTCGGCGTCGGCGTGCCCCCGACCAAGCCATCGCTCGGCACGCTCATTCGCGTCGGCCAGGAGTACATCGCCTCAGGCGAGTGGTGGATCCTGCTATTCCCGTCACTGACGCTGCTGGCGCTGTCGCTATCCGTCAACCTGCTCGGCGACTGGCTCCGCGACGTGTTGAATCCGAGGCTTCGCTGATGCGTGGTGGGATGAGTCAATCGTCGATGAGTCAGTCGTCAATAGTCAATAGTGAATAGTCAATAGTGATGGCAGCCAAACCGCTCCTCTCCGTCCGCGATCTGCGCGTCGAGTTTCCGACGCGACGTGGAACGCTGGTTGCGGTCGATGGCGTGTCGTTTGATGTCGCCGCTGGCGAGGTGCTCGGCATCGTCGGCGAGTCGGGTGCCGGCAAATCGCTGACTGGCGCGGCAATCATTCGGCTGCTCGAAGCGCCCGGCCGCATCGCCGGCGGCGAGGTGCGCCTCAAGGGCGAGCGCATCGACAACATCTCGGCGGAAGCGATGCGGCAGGTGCGCGGGCGGCGCATCGGCATGGTGTTTCAGGACCCGCTGACGTCGCTCAATCCGCTCTATTCAGTCGGGCGTCAGATCGTCGAAACGGTGCTCGCGCACCACGATATGCCAGAGGCGCAGGCGCGTGCCCGGGCTCTCGATCTGCTGCAGGCGGTCGGCATCCCGGGTGCCGCGCAACGGCTCGACGCCTATCCGCACGAGTTCTCCGGCGGCATGCGGCAGCGCGTCGTCGTCGCCCTGGCGCTCGCGGCCGACCCCGAGCTTATCATCGCCGACGAGCCGACGACGGCCCTCGATGTCTCCGTGCAGGCCCAGGTGATCGCGGTGCTGAAAAAGCTGTGCCGCGAGAAGGGCACAGCGGTGATCCTCATCACCCACGACATGGGCGTGATCGCCGAGACGGCCGATCGTGTCGCAGTGATGTATGCGGGACGCATCGTCGAGATCGGCCCGGTCCGCGATGTCATCAAGGCCGCCAAGCACCCCTATACGCGCGGACTAATGGGTGCCATCCCGACGCTCGACGCCGGCCGGGACCGGCTCGCGCAAATTCCCGGCTTAATGCCGCGGCTCACGGACATTCCCGCTGGCTGCGCTTTTGGCCCGCGCTGCGATCATGTCACGTCGGAATGCCGCGCAACGAAGCCGCGGCTCGTCCGTGTGGAGGCGAATGACGTCGCCTGCTTGCTTTACGGCGAAGCGGGCACAACGCGCGGGGCGCGCGCCGTCGACGACTCGCAGATGTCCAGCGAGGACCAGCCATGACCACCGCCCGCGAGCACATCAAGGTCGAAAATTTGGTGCGGGTCTTCGATGTCTCACGGCCGTGGCTCAATCGTGTGATCGAGCAGGAGCCGCGGCGCCTGCTCACCGCCGTCGACGGCGTGTCGTTTGCAATAGCGCGGGGTGAGACATTCGCGCTGGTCGGGGAGTCCGGCTCAGGGAAGTCGACGATTGCGAAGATGATCGTTGGCCTCGTGCAGCCAACCGCGGGGCGCATCCTTTTCGACGGGACGGATCTGCAAGGCGACGGCGGGCTCGACGGCAACCGGGCGCTGCGCCGCCGCCTCACCATGATCTTTCAGGATCCCTATGCAAGTCTCAATCCGCGCATGACGGCGGCCGAGATCATCGCCGAGCCGATCAAGGCTTTCGGCCTCGCGGAAAGTGCGGCCGCGGTGGACGCGCGTGTCGGCGAACTCCTCGAGCTTGTTCGCCTCTCGCCGGCCGACGGCGCCAAGTTCCCGCATCAATTCTCCGGCGGCCAGCGCCAGCGCATCGCCATCGCACGGGCGCTCGCGAGCAAACCCGAGTTCATCGTTTGCGACGAGCCGACATCGGCGCTCGACGTCTCCGTGCAGGCACAGATCCTCAACCTGATGCGCGATCTTCAGGACAAGCTCGGGCTCACGTACCTGCTGATCTCGCACAACCTGGCGGTCGTGCGTCACATGGCGACCCGTGTCGGCGTGCTCTATCTCGGGCGTCTGGTCGAGACGGCGCCGGCAGCAGATTTGTTCCGCACGCCGAAGCATCCCTATACGCGGATGCTGCTCGATGCAGTTCCGGACCTCGCCATGGTCGGCCGGCAGCGCCAGCCCGTGCAGGGCGAGATCCCGAACCCAATAAACCCGCCGTCAGGCTGCTCGTTTCATCCGCGCTGCCCCGAGGTGATGCCCGTCTGCCGCCAGCAGCGACCGGAGCCGCTGCCGGCCGGCACGGCGCAGGTCGCTTGCCATCTCGCGGCGCCAACTCACGCCACCGTTGCAGGCAGTGTCGCGTAGGCGAGCCAGGCGACATCAATGCGTGGCCACTGCCCTCCGACGGGAACTTGAGTTAGGCTCGCGGCCGAACGATGAGAACTGTTCGGGGCAGGCACACATGGCACTTCTGATCATCGAGCTCGACAAGCGTATCGGCGACGCAAACTCCTGGCGTACGACCTTCAACGAGATGATCCCTGATCTCGAGATCCGGTTTTGGCCGGCTGCTGGCGACGTGGCCGAGATCGAGTACCTCGCCTTCATGCATCCCGACTTCAATGCATTGCCCGAGTTTCCCAACCTCAAGGCGATGTTCAGCCGGGCGGCGGGCGTGGACGACATTGTCGCTCACTCGCGACTGCCGAAGGTTCCGCTCGGCAAGATCGAGCCACCCGGCGGTGATCCGATGATGACGGAATACGTGGTGATGCACGTCCTCAGGCTGCATCGGGAAATGCCCAAGTATCAGGCGGCGCAGGCGCGGCGGGAGTGGCTACGGGTTCCGATCCGGCGCCCCGAGGATCGCCGGATCGGCTTCCTCGGTTTCGGCATGATGGCCAAAGCGCCCGCACTGGTCTTGCAATCGCTGGGCTTCAAGGTGTCGGCTTGGGTTCGGTCACCTCGCGAACGAGCGGAAGTCCCGATCTTTCATGGACCAGCTCAGTTGGAGCCATTCCTCAACGGCTGCGATATCGTCGTGTGCTTGCTGCCGCTCACCAAGGAGACCGAGGGCATTTTGTGCGCCCGCACGTTCGCGATGATGCCGAAGGGAGCCATGCTCGTGAACGTCGGCCGAGGCCGGCATGTGGTCGATGCCGACCTCGTCGCCGCGCTTGACTCGGGCCATCTCGAGCACGCAGCGCTCGATGCACTTTGGCCTGAGCCCTTGCCCGCATCGAGCCCGCTATGGCTGCATCCGAAGGTGACCGTCATGCCGCACGTGGCGCGGCGTCCGACCGTCCGTCAGCTCGTGACGGAGGTCGTTGCAAACGTTCGCAGCCTGCGGTCCGGGGGAGGACTCTTGCAGCAGGTGAACACCAAGCTCGGATACTGAGCGCCCCTACAGATCGAGGCCGTAGTCGTCCCGGGCACTCTCGGGCGAGATGCGGCCCTCGGCCAAATCGCGCCGGACGGCTTCACGCGCGCGCGTCTGTGGGTCGCCGTAGCCTCCCGCTCCCGGTGTCGTGATGTAGACGTGCTGGCCCGATCGCAAAACGGCGCGCGCCTTTGCGGGAAACTCCACGCCCTCGTCGAAGGCGAAGTGCGCACGGCCGCCGTCCTTGCCGCCGAAGAGGCCCCAAGGACCTCTCACGAAGCGCGAGCCGTGGATGTACGTGCGGCATTCGTGGTCCTCGATCCGCACCTGACGGAAGAGCCCCATCCCGCCGCGTTGGCGACCCGCACCTCCTGACTCATTGACGAGCTCGTAGCGCTCGAGCACCAGCGGATACTCGGTTTCCAGCGCCTCGACTGGGAGGTTCGACGTGTTGGTGAGGTGGACGTGCACGCCGTCGAGCCCGTCCTTGGTGGCGCGGGCGCCGAAGCCGCCACCAATCGTCTCGAGGTAGACGTAGAACTCGCCGGTGCGCGGGTTCACGCCTGAAAAGGTGGAGTTGACGCAGGCCCCGTTGCAGGCCGCGATAATGCGATCCGGCAGTGCCGGCGCCAGCGCGCCGAAAATCAGGTCGACGACGCGCTGCCCGGTATGCAGGCGGGAATTGACCGCTGCAGGCGGCGCCGCATTGAGAATCGAGCCACTGGGTGCCGTCACGTGAATGGGCCGGAACAAACCTGCGTTGGGTGGTATTTCAGGCCCGATCAGAGCCTTCACGGCATAGTAGACTGCAGCGAGGAGCCCGGTTTCGACTAGATTGATGCCGGCGCGCACCTGCGGCGGCGCGTCGAAGGCGACGAAAATCTCGTCACCCTTGACCTCGATGCGAACCTTGAAAACGAGCGTGCCGTCGAGCTCATTGCTCTCGTAGATGTCCTCGAACGTATAGGTGCCAGAGGGGATCGTCCGAATGCCGGCGCGCGTCAGGCGCTCGGCGTAGTCGAGCAGCGCATCTCCGGCGGCGAGCAGCCGATCCTTGCCGTATCGGTCGCACAGCGCCTTGAACCGTTCGACGCCCCGGCGGTTGGCGGCCATCTGGGCACGCAAGTCGTTGAGGCGCTCGCGAGGGACTTGCAGGTTGAGCAGGATGAGGTCGAGCACATCCTTGACGATCTTGCCCTCGCGATAGAGGTGCACCGGAGGAATGCGCAGACCTTCCTGATAAATGTGCGCGTGCGCCCGGTCGACGAAGTCGGCGTGATGCGCGGTGTTGGTCGCCCAGGCGACGAGCTCGCCCTTGTAGAAAATCGGCTCGGCGAGAACGATATCAGGCAGGTGTGTGCCTCCTCCTGCATAGGCATCGTTGCCGATGAAGACATCGCCCTCGCGAATCTCTCGTATGTCCCAGCGGTGGCCGATTTCCTCGATGACGCCGATCAGCGAGCCCAAGTGAATTGGAATGTGAGAGGCTTGGCAGAGCGTTCGCCCCTGCGCATCGAAAAGGCACGTGGAGCTGTCGCGACGTTCCTTGATGTTCGTTGAGTAGGAGGCGCGGACCAGCGTTTCTCCCATTTCCTCTACGACCGAGGCAAGCGCGTTGCCAATCACCTCCACCGTGATGGCGTCGAGCGTGATTGGGCACGCAACCGGTTCGCGAGGGCTGGTGTCGCTCATCGGACGTTACCCCTCAATGATGATGTTGAGATATGAATCCACGGTCGCAATCTGATTGGGCAAGACCAAAGTGGTCGCATCCATCTGCTCGACGATGGCGGGGCCTTCGATGCGATGCCCTGGACCAAGGCGCAGACGGTCGTAGACGGGGCAGTCAAGATGGCTACCGATTTCGGGGAGCCAGACACGGCGCGTCGAAATCCGGGCGTCGTCGACGCGCGATGTGGCCGGCGGCTCTGCATGGAATTCGGCATGGCGGACGGTTCCGATCGCCTCGACTCTGAACGTGACGGCTTGGATCGGCTCTTCCGTGGCGATGTACCCATACATCTGCCGGTGCGAATCCTCGAAGCGGCGCTTGAGCTCATCCAGCAGCGCTTCGGGCTCGAGACCATCCGGCACGTCGATGGCGAGCTCGTAGTTCTGGCCGGCATATCGCATGTCGATGGTGCGGCGAACATGGCGCTGGTCCGCGCCGATTTCCTCCTCGACAAACCAAGCCTCTGCGCGCGCCTCGAGCGTGGCAAAGACCTCGGCAATTGCGACGAGGCTCGTATGGTCAAGGCGCGTCTGCCGCGTTTGCGCATAGTTGGTCTTCAAGTCGGTCATCAGAAGTCCAAGGGCGCACAGAATCCCCGGATTGCGCGGCACCAGAATGCGGGGGATCTCGAGCTCTCGTGCCAGCCGAGCAGCGTGGAGAGGGCCGGCGCCACCAAATGCGACAAGCGTGTACTCGCGCGGGTCGTGTCCACGCTGGACGGAAATGAGCCGGATTGCGCGCGCCATGTTTGCCGTCACCACGCTGATGACGCCCTGCGCCGTCGTGGTCAGGTCGAGGTTCAGCCGATCCGCCAGCGCTGCAACCGCTGCCTTTGCTTTCGTCGCATCGATCGCCATGCGACCACCAAGCAGATGGGTCGGGTTCAGCGTCTCGAGCGCGACATTGGCATCGGTGACGGTCGGCTCCGCATTGCCGAGACCATAGCAGGCGGGACCGGGCACGCTGCCTGCGCTGCGCGGGCCAACCTTCAGAAGGCCACCTGCATCGATATGGGCAATGGAACCCCCACCCGCGCCGACGGTATGGATGTCGAGCATCGGTGCCTTCAGCGGGTAGCCGTGCACTTCCATCTCGCCGGCGAGTTTTGGGCTGCCGTTCTCGATCAGGCACACGTCGGTTGAGGTGCCGCCCATGTCGAATGAGATGATGTTGCGATAGCCGCTGATGGCCGCCACTTTCGCCGCGCCGACAACACCTGTCGCAGGCCCCGAGAGCAGTGTCCGCACTGCCTGGTCGCGCGCCATGGCGAACGACATGATGCCGCCATTGGATTGCGTGATGCGGCGCGGCCCCTTGAGGCCAGCAGCATCGAGGCGCGGGCCCAGGCGATCGATGTAATGCGCCATTACCGGACCAAGATAAGCGTTGACGACGGTGGTGGTCAGCCGCTCGAACTCGCGGAACTCCGGTGCGACCTCATGCGAGCAGGTGACAAACGCTTCCGGATATTCCTCCGCCAAAATCTCGCGCACGCGAATCTCGTGGCGCGGGTCGATATAGGCGTAAAGAAACGCGACAGCGATGGCATTGACGCCGGCCGTCTTGAGCTCGATCGCTGACTGTCGCACCGCTGCCTCATCGAGCGGGATCTCGATTCGGCCGTCGTGGCGCAGACGCTCCGGCACCTCCTTGCGCAGGTCACGCGTTACCAGCAATGGCGGCTTGTCGCATTGGAGATCATAGAGATGCGGACGGCGCTGGCGGCCGATCTCGAGGAGGTCGCGGAAGCCAATTGTGGTGATCAGGCCGGTCTTGACGCCGCGCCTCTGGATGAGCGCGTTGGTCGCCACCGTGGTGCCGTGGCCGAAAGAAATGACGTCGGCAGGTTCTGCGTCCGTCGTTGTCGCCAGCGCCTCGAGGACGCCGGCTGCAATGGCGGTCGAGGGATCGTCGGGCGTGCTTGGCACCTTCCAGACTGAGATCGCGCGGCCATCCTCCGCGACCATGCAGATATCGGTGAATGTACCGCCTGAATCGACGCCGACCCGCCAAGAAGTCATTCTGGAGTGTTCCCCGGTTCGATCCGATTCACAGCCGTCCGGCCGTGCCGCCACCAGATTTCATCGCGCCGGTGCCCGCTCTTTCGCGTCTTGGATCGCGCGCCACAGACATTGCGGCGTGAATGGCGCCGGCAAATCGGTGATCCCGAGCGGCGCGAGTGCGTCGAGAACTGCGCTCGTGAGACAGGCTACTGCGCCGACCGTTCCGGCTTCGCCGGCGCCTTTGACGCCCAAGGGATTCCGCGGCGTCGGCACGCCGTTGGTCTCGATCTCGAATCGCGGCAGATCGTCGGCCCGCGGCATGACATAGTCCATGAACGACCCGGTCAGGGTCTGGCCGCTTTCATCCCAAACCACTTGCTCGCCAAAGACGTGACCGGCGCCTTGGGCGATGCCACCGTGGATCTGACCATTGAGAAGAAGCGGATTGAGGACCGTGCCGACATCCTCGACGGCGACGTAGCGCAAGATTCGCGAAGTCCCGGTTTCCGGATCGATTTCGACCTCCGCAACATGACATGCATTGGGAAAGGTTGGCGCCGAGTGTCTGAATGTGGAGAAACCTGAAAGGCCGCTGTCCATGCCGGAGGGCAGCAAGGCTGGTTGGAACGCGAGCGCGGCGACCTCCCGGATGTCGAGAGATCGATTAGTGCCCTTGGCTCGGAACTTTCCGTCAGAGAACTCGATGTCCTGGGCAGATACCTCCAAGGCATGCGCTGCAATGAGGCGGCCCTTGGCGATGATCTTATCTGAGGCGCCGAGAAGCGCAGCTCCGCCCAACCCCGATACGCGCGATCCGCCCGTGCCGTGGCCGTAAGGGACGACGTCCGTGTCACCCTGAACGTATCGGATCTCCTCAAATTCCAGGCCAAGCCGCTCGGAAACGAGCTGCTTGAAAACCGTCTCGTGACCTTGGCCGTGGGAGTGCGTCCCCATTAGAATGGTCGCCTGGCCTTGCCGGTCGAAGCGGATCTCGCCACCTTCATCATTGCCGCCAGCGGACTGCTCGATGGTGTTCGCGATGCCAAGTCCCAGATAGCGCCCAGAGCGTGCTGCGACAGAGCGTCGTTCTTCGAACCCCTTGGCGTCGATCATCGCCAACGCCTGGTCCATGTTCCGCTCGAACTCGCCGCAATCGTAATTGTAGGTGAGGGGCGTTTGAAATGGCATCGCGGACGGGGGGATGATGTTGCGCCGGCGCAACTCGACGCGGTCGAGCCCCAACTCGCGGGCAGCTTTCTCGATGATCTGTTCGATCAGGGACGTTGCCTCCGGACGCCCGGCGCCACGAACGGCGCCAGTCGGACCGGTATTGGTAAAAACGCTGGTCACGGTCGCATGGATAGCGGGAGTCGTATAAACGCCGGCCACGCCGCCGATGTTTCCGAAAGGCGGGTGCGTTCCGAAGTTGGACAAATATGCGCCCATGTTTCCGATCACGTCGACGCGCAAGCCAAGAAAGCGGCTGTCGCGGTCGAGCGCAAGCTCGCCGCGCATGATGAAGTCGCGGCCCTGCTCCTCCAGCATGCCATCCGATCGCTCGTTGACCCATTTGACGGGGCGGCCGAGCTGCTTGGCTGCCCACAGCACGAGCGGGATCTCGGGAAAAACCGTCGCGCGCAGACCAAATGAGCCGCCCATGTCGGGGCTGATGATGCGGACCTGCGACTCGGGAACTTTGAGCACGGCGCTCGACAGCCAAAATCGCATGTCGTGCGGCATCTGATTGCCAGAATAGAGCGTGAATCGTCCGTCCGATGCGCTGTAGTCGCCAAGTGCAGCCCGCGGCTCCATCGGATTGACCGCAACGCGGGGCATCGGCAGCTCGATACGGGTCACGTGATGCGCACCGGCGAAAGCGCGGTCGACCGCCGCACGGTCGCCCAGCTCGGCGCGATAACAGATGTTGTCGGGACAGCCGTCCCAGATCGCCGGTGCGCCGGCCGCCAAAGCCGCACGCGTGCCGGCATTCGCCGGCAGTGGCTCGTAGTCGATCTCGATCAGCTCGGCGGCGTTCATTGCCTGCTGCCGGGTCTCGGCGACTATGAAAGCCACACAGTCACCAGCAAAGGCTACCTTGCCGCGCGCCAAGACAGGATGTGGCGGCACGAAAATCGGTTGGCCATCCGGCCGTTTGAACGGGACAGCCTTGGCGGCGAAGCACGGCAAATCACCGAGGCCCGCCTGAGCGATGTCGTCGCCGGTATAGACGGCCAGTACGCCCGTTGTCTGGCGGGCGGCTTCGGTGTCGATCGACCGGATCCGCGCATGCGCATGGGGCGAGCGAAGGATGTAGGACCAGGCCTGGTTCGGCAGATTGATGTCGTCGGTGAAACGTCCCTGCCCGCGCAGGAACCGCTTGTCCTCCTCGCGCACGGCAGACTGTCCGAGACCGAATTTCATACGATGTTTCCTCGAGGCTGACTTTGAGTTGGGCAACACTATCTGTCCAACGGAGCCTGTGCATCTCTTCCGTGAGAGCGAGACGCGCGCCGGCCATTCGGCAAACGGTTGCCTGCCATGTTGTCACGCGTGATCGCGCGCTGGCGCGTCGCCGTGTACGCAAATGCGCGAAGGTGCGGCCTATTTCCGCGCCAGCTCGACCGCTTTCGTGGCATTGATGCGACCAGCGCCGAACTCGGGGTCGCGGCCCGGCGTGCCAAGGTCCTCGCTCGCAACCGCCAGGATCTCGCGCAAGTCGGCTGGCGCGAGCGCCGGATTGACCTCCAGCAGCAGGGCGACAACTCCGCTCACATGCGCGGCGGCGAACGACGTGCCCGACTGAAAGTGATGCGTGCGCCCAGTTGCGGGAACGATCACATCGACGCCCGGAGCTGCGAGCGCCACGTAGCTGCCGCGGTTCGCCTTCTCGTAGAGGCGGTCGTTGGCGTCGATCGCGGTGACTGCGATTACATCCTCGTAGGCCGCAGGAAAGGCGGGGGCCGCATCCAGCCCGTTGTTACCGGCAGCCGCGACGCTGACAAGGCCACGGCTCGTTGCTACCTTGACATGCCGCTCAACCAGCGGATCGCGCGGTCCGGCAAAGCTCATGTTGAGCACGCGCGCGCCCTTCTCCACCGACCACGTGATGCCCTTCAGCACGCGCACCGTGGTCGCCGAGGCACCTGCACCGCCGGCGGCCTTGCGGAAAACCCGCGCGCTCACTAGCTGCGAGGCGGGTGCGATGCCCTGCACCGTGCCGCGTGCAGCAATGATCCCGGCAATTCCCGTTCCGTGCGTATCGAGCTCGCTGGCCGATCCTGATGCCGTATCCTCGGATGTGGCGTCAAAATGCTCGATTTCGGCAGTGGCAAGGTCCGGATGAGTTTGATCGACGCCGCTGTCGATGACAGCAACCTTCGCACCGCGGCCTTGCGCGAGGCGATGCGCTTGCTCCGCACCGAGCTTGGCCAGCGCGTACTGCAGTCCAGGTACAGCAACGGCAGGTGCTATCTGCACCGCTGCAGGTGCGGCAGTCGGCTGTGCGGTCGGCGATGACGTTGGCTCGTTGCTCTGCCGATAGAGATAGTTCGGCTGCGCCAATGCAACTCGCGGATCCGTGCTGATTGCCGCCGCGACAGCCGGTACATCTCGGCCATCGGGAATGCGCAGACGCACCAGCCGCGCGTCGATCAGCGGCAGCGCGATGCGCTCGACGACGGCAACGTTGAAGGCCTGCGCAACGTCGGCTTCGAGCTGCGGTAGCGCTGCTGTCGACACCGTGATCAGAACCTCGTCGGCAACGAACTCGGGCTGTGCAATCGACGGCGGCGGCATCAACGGCGGCGGTGGGCTCAGAGGCGCCGCCGGCGGCAGCAACCTGAGTGGCGGCAGCGGCGGCGAAGCAATCCGCGGTGGCAGAACGGGTCGGCGCGGTGGTGGAGGATCGGCGACAACCGGTGGCCGCTTGGGCGGCTTGCGATCGCCCGTTTTCGGCGGCGGATCTGGCCGTCGATCCGGCGGATCAGTGATGACGGGCGGAACGACAACGACAATCGGCGGCCGCTTCGGCGGCTTGCTGTCCCCGATCTTTGGCGGCCGGTCGGGCCGGTTCCCAGGTCGCTTTGGTGGATTGTCGTTGGACGCCTGCTCGCGGCGGGGCGGCTTCTTTCCCGCGCCTGCTTGCCCGGTCGCAACGACGATAGCGCGCTTGATCTGCCCGGTAACAACTGTCGCGGGTCTGCGCGACTTCGGCTTGGGTGCGAGCTCTTGCGCCATCGGCGATTTGAACTGCAAACCGCCCGCGCCTCCGAACCCGCGCTGCGCGAACTGCGCCTCTGCTCCCGTAAGCGATGCCAGGAGCACCACCAGAGTGGATCCTGCGATTCGTGTCAGCCGAATGGACATGACGCTTGCCTGGGGTTTCAAGAGTTGAACTTTACGCGATCCTTTACGGCATGACGAGGCCGATCACGCCGGATGCCTTCCGGAGCGCATCGATTTTGGCGTCGCGTTCCGCTTTGGGGAGTGTCTGAGGCCCGATGCGAAGAACGAACGTGCCGCCTGGCTTCGGTCCGTCGACGATAGTGGCATCGAGTTGCGATAGCGTGCTCGCAATGGATTGCGCAGGTGTGCCGTCCACGAACTTGACGATCACGGTCGACCCCTGGTCAGCGCTGCCACCTGAAGCGGTCACGTGTGACGCGCTGTCCCGCTGGAAGATCAGCGAACCGATGGTCGCTGTCTGCAGCAGCAAAATAGCCAGCGCCGCAGCCGAAGCAACACGCACGGCCCGCGGCGACGGCATCGTGAAGAACTCACGGATTTGCTCCATCAGCCCGGCGCCTGAGCGCCGCATCCCGAGTGTCGTGTTTGCGGCGACCGATGCCACGCCGCGCTCGACGTTCAGGGTGCGCGGCGCCGCAATTTGCTCGTTCACTGTGATGTTCGCGGTCTGCTCCTCGCGAATGAGCTCGAGCTGGCGGCGCAACTCGACGTCGCGCGCCAGCATGCTATCGACGCGCGCTTTGTCCGCGGAATCGAGACGGCCCGTGACGTACCACGGCAGCAGCATCTCGATCTCTTCGCGTTCTGATGCCTGATCCTGGCTCATGGCCATCCTCGATCGATCCCGTTGGCTTTCAGCACTTCGGAAAGCTTCTTGCGGGCGTAGAACATCCGGGTTTTGACGGTTGCTTCGGGGATTCCGACGACTTCACTCACCTCAGCAATCGACATCTCCTGGTAATAGACCAGGTCGATGATTTCCTTGTGCTCAGCCGACAGGCTGTCGAGGCAGCGCCGCATGACGGCGGCCTTGTCGCCCTTTTGAGTGGAGACTTCCGGGTTATCGCCCTCATCGGCAATCTCGCCGGCCTTCTCCTCGTCCCAGACCTCCTCTCGCCGCCGCCGAAGCGCGCTGATGGCGCGATTGTGGGCGATCGACAGCAACCAGGTGGAGGGCTGGGACCGGCCCTCGTAGCGGCCGGCATTGCGCCAAGCGTCGATGAACACTTCATTGGTCAGCTCCTCGGCCATTGCCTCGTTTTTCACGCGGCGTACGATGAACCGGAAGATGCGCAGCTGATGCCGGCTCATGAGAGCGCGCAGCGCCCCCTCTTCGCCGTCTGCGAGCCGCTTCATAAGATGATGGTCATCGCCCATCGGGCTCATGGGGCGGCCCCCGCATCTCCAGTCTTTCGAGGCATTGGACGCTCGGATCGAGAAAAAGGTTCACGCTTAAATCGTGTGGCTTGTTTAGCCGGTTGCCGGAGCCTCGGCGACTGATCCTGGAGATGATCGTTAGCCGTGGGGAATTAACGCATCTTAACTGGATGATAGTGTGTCCAGACCCGGGCCGGACGCTCCGTGCGCGGCGTGATCTCGTCTCAAAAAAATCGTCGTTCCTTTGAACCGGCACTCCTGACACCGCGTCAGACCGGGCAAGAGGCCGCGACAGCGCGCTTCGAGACGAGAAACCCGAGACGCTCACAGGAAACCGGAGATACCCCAATGACCTTCAAATCCATCGCCAAGTCGACCCTCGCCGCCGCCCTTGCCGTCACTATGTTCGGCGGCTCCAGCCTGATCGGCTCCGGTGAGGCCGAAGCCCGGGGCCGACATCATCACCACCACCACGGGCATCACCACCACCACCACCGCTTGCATCGCGGCCTCTACATCGCGCCCTTCGTTGTCGCCGGTGCCTACGGCGGCTCCTGCTACTGGCTGAAGGTCAAGGCCTACGAGACGGGCTCTCGCTACTGGTACAACCGCTACTACGCATGCCGCGGCTTCTACTAAGGAGCCGCAATCGCCCAAGAACAGTCCCCGAGTCGCTGTCCGCCCTTCCCCCAAGCTGGACAGCCCGCCGCGCACAACCCTGGGCCTTTCCCCCCGCCCAGCCTGTTGTGCGCGGCTTCGCATTGCCGGCGGCGCATGTTCGGTCCGATGTGCACGGCGCCGGAAGTCTTTTGCATCAAACAGCGCAAAGCCGCTGAAGAAGATTTCATCCGCGATTGAACCTCGCGACAAACCGGTGCGTCAGACCTTCCAAGAACGACCAATTCCTCGGAACCTACGGAAGGACATCCAATGCTCTCCCTAACATCACCCCGCGCTCCCCGACTTGCTGCCACGCTTCTTGCTGGTCTCGCCCTCAACCTCGCAACTCCGGTCCTGGCTCCGGAGAGCCTTGGCTTTGCGACAGCGCAAGCCCAGGAGCCGAGCCAGTTCGCTTCCATCCTCGCGAATTACGGAACTTTCCAGGCGCACGCCAAGTACGGCGAAGTCTGGATCCCCGCGCGGACCACCGTCCCTGAAGGCTGGCACCCGTACCCTGCGTGCAACTGGGTCTACACCAAGGAACTCGGCTGGTACTTCAACGACAAGACCGAGTGGGGCCGCATCGTCCACCACTACGGCCGCTGGGCACACGACAAGGAGCTCGGCTGGATGTGGGTACGCGGCGAGGAATTCTCGCCCGGCTGGGTCGTCTGGCGCACATCGGACAAGTGGGTCGGCTGGGCTCCCCTGCCGCCGGACCAGGACATCCGCGAGATCTCTGCCGCCGAGTTCAACAACGACAAGCACTGGACGTTCATGGACGCCAAGACGTTCGGCGCCGGCTGTGGTGGCACCACCATCGTTTCGACGCCGCCGGCGCTCTATCCGGTGATCTTCGAGGAGACGCGCCTCATCACCGAGATCAAGCTGGTCGGCGGCATCGCGATCTTTGTTCTGCCGCCTCCGCTGACCATCAACATCGTCGACATCGATATCGGCATCATCCACCCCTGGAGCCCGTGCTTCTTCGGCGCCTGGTTCTGGAATTGGAACTGGATCGTCAACAACGTGGTGATCAACGTGAACCTGCCGCCGCCCAATTGCCCGAAGCCGGTCGCGCCAGCGGTCAAGCCCGTGCTGCCGATCAAGTCGTCGCCGCCGCCGGCGCCAGGCTCGAGCCCGCCACCCGTCTCGAAGCCGGACCGTCGCGCCGAGCTGCCGTCGCCGGGGCTGCCGCTGATTCCGCCAGCGGTCGGAAATCCGGGATCGAAGCCACAGCGTCCCAACGATCCTGGCTTCGTGAAGCCGGTTCCGGAGCGCCCGAAGCTGCCGCCTATTGTCAGGCTCCCGGAGCGGCCGCGCAAGCCGCCGGTGATCGTGGACGAGAAGCCGCGTCAGCCGAAGCTGCCCGAGATCGTGCGGGTGCCTGGGAAGTTCCCGGCGCGGCCTGAGACGAGCAGCAATGCCACCGGTCCTCAAGGTCTGTCTGCCACCGGGCGCCGCCCTGTGCCAAGGCACGTCAAGGAGCAAACCGGCCCGGCGCGCACGACCGCAACGGCAATCCAGCGACAGGCATCGCCAACCGGTTTGCAATCGAACGTGCGCTGACCTTATCTGATTGACGCGTCTCATCGCAGTTCTCGGCGTGCTGGATCTCGCCAAGGCTGCGATGAGCGCTTCGAAGCGGTTTTGATTTCGGCAAGAGTATGCCGCGGTGCAAAATCGCAGATGCATGAGTGCGCTGAGCTGAAACGTTTGATCGAGATCAAACGGGACTCGCCAGTAGTTGCTGCACACTGCGAGCTGGAGGCGTCTGCCCTTGTCGTGCGGCGCCTTTGATCGGACTGGGAGGCAGGACGATGCCGAGCATCGAAAGCGAGCGCGCCGCGCAAGCACATCAGCCGCAAGGCCCGAATAGCCTGCATCTGGCGCGCGTTCCTTTCGACCGGCCATGGGATTGGCTGCAGGCAGGTTGGCGGGATCTTTGGTTCAAGCCCGGGATCAGTCTCGTCTATGGAGCCGCCGCGGTGGCATTCGGCCTCTGTCTTGCGGGTGGATTGACAGTGTTTCGGCTTGAGTCGCTGGTGCCGGTTCTGGCAGGCGGCTTCCTTCTGATCGGTCCCTTGCTGGCCGTCGGTCTCTATGAAAAGAGTCGCCTGATTGAAGTTGGGCGAACACCAGCATTCAGCCAGACTGTCAGCGCGGCGCGAGCGTCGGCGTGGCGCCTGGGCCTCCTCACGGCGCTGCTGTTGTTTCTCTACCTGGTGTGGCTGCGCATCGCGTTCATGCTGCTGGCGCTGTTTCTTGGCACCCGTGGATTGCCCCCGGCTCGCGAGTTCCTGCCGGAGTTGCTCTTCACGTCGCACGGCTTAGGACTGCTGGTGACCGGAACGCTCGTCGGCGGATTGCTGGCAGCCGTGGGCTTCGCGGCGACAGTCATCTCCATACCCATGCTCATGCATCGTGACGTGGATGCGTTCACGGCGATCACCAAGAGCGCTGAGGCCGTCATCACCAACCCGAAGCCGATGCTGCTCTGGGCGGCGCTGATTGCGGGTTTCGTGGCGCTCGGAATTGCAACCCTTGGCGCAGGACTGGTGCTGGCGTTTCCGTTGCTCGGGCACGCCACATGGCACGCCTATCGCGATCTGGTTTCGGGGACGGACCGCAAGGCTTGAGGTATCGACGGGAGGGACTTGCCAGCACTTCAGCGCGGCTTGCCCGGCGGTTTGTCGTCGAGAGCGCGCCAGCCGGCACCCTCCAGGTCATCAAACTGGTTTGCCTTCAGTGACCAAAGGAATGCTGCAAGCCCGAGGCCGCCGAGAGCGAGGGCGCAGGGGATGAGCCACGCAAGTGCGGTCATGGTGTGCTGCTCCACGTGCCGATCTGCAAGCGGCGGGATTTCAAGCGCAGTGCATTGGCTGTCACGGCGATCGATGATGCTGACATGGCGATTGCAGCGATCAGAGGCGTAACCAGACCGATCACCGCCAAGGGTACGAAGACGACGTTGTAGCCGATCGCGATTGCAAAATTCTCGAGCGACATGCGCCGGCTGGCTCGGGCAACCGCGATTGCTTCGAGCACTGCGGAGAGCCGCTCACCTTGAAAGACAGCATCGGAGGCAGTTTGGCTGATATCTGCCGCTGTTGATGGCGACATCGACGAATGGGCAACTGCCAGCGCCGGGGCATCGTTCAGGCCATCGCCAACCATCAGAACCTTGCGGCCTTGCGCGCGCAGAACTTCCAGCTGCCGGACCTTCTCCGCGGGCAAGCAGCCGCCGACGCTCTGTTCGATACCGGCCAATTTCGCCATGCGTTCGACTTCGAACGGGCGGTCGCCGGAGAGGAGAGAGACGGGCAGGCCCGATCGCCCGAGCACATCGACGACCTGGGCGGCATCCGGCCTGATCACATCCTCGAGCGGAATGGCGATCGCAGGCGCTGATCCGCGACGATACCAAAGCGAGGCGCGCGTCGACTCGGATTGAGAAACCCCACACCAGAGTGCCGAGCCGATACGCTCCTCGCCGTCTGCCGTCTGACGCCGCAATCCGCAGCCGGTCACCTCCTCGATGCCATTTGACTTCTGGATCGAGAGTCCGCGCTCGTGCGCTGCCGCAACGACCGCTTTGGCGTAAGGGTGCCGGCTCACAATCGCTAGCGAAGCAGCGCGCGAAAGAATTGCATCGGGCACAGCCTGTTCGCTGCCGATCGACGCAAGGCGCGGCTCACCAAGAGTCAATGTTCCCGTCTTGTCGAAAATGACGGTATCGCACTCCGCAATTCGCTCGAGTCCATCGGGCGCCTTGACCAGAATGCCCCTTCCAAACAGCCGGCTGGTGGCGGCGACCTGCACTGCCGGTACCGCCAGGGCAAGTGCGCAAGGACAGGTGATGATCAGAACGGCAATCGCTGCTGTGAGTGCTGCTTCCCAGCCTTGCCCCATCGAAAGCCAGCCAAGAAACGTACCGAGCCCGAGGAGATGCACGGCGGGCGCATAGAGCCGCGCGGCGCGATCAGCAAGGCGAACATAACGCGCTCGTCCTTGCTCGGAGGCGGACAGAAGCCGTGCGATCTCCGCCATCAACGTCGCCTCGCCGGTGGCAAGCGCCTCGCCGGTCACGGGCTGCGAAAGATTGACGGTACCGGCATAGACGGTGTCGCCTGTCCTTATGATGCGCGGCTGCGTTTCGCCCGTGATCAAGCTGTCATCGACGTCGGTTTCGCCAACAGTGATTCGAGTGTCAGCGGCAAAGCGTTCGCCAGCGGCAGTCAGCAGCATGGATCCTGGCTGCAGGCTGCGGGCGGAGACTCGTTCCGTTGTCCCGTCGGTGTGCACAATCGTAGCAGTCGTCGTCCGCAATCCCAAAAGGTTGGCAGCAGCTCCCGCTGCCCGATGGCGCATGCGGGCATCGAGCGCCCGGCCGATGAGCAGGAAGAACAGCAGCGTCACGGCTGCATCGAAATACACCTGCTCACTGCCGCGAACGGTCTGATAGAGGCTCATTGCGGTCGCCAGCGTGACGCCAAGCGAGATAGGAACGTCCATGTTGACACGCCGAGCGCGGAGGGCAGCGAGCGCCGAGCGAAAAAACGGCTGACCCGCATAGGCGACAGCTGGCACTGCTATCATTGCTGAAAGCCAATGGAAGAGCGCCTGGACCGAGAGCGGCATGTCGCCGCCTGCGCCCGACCAGACGGAGACCGACAGCAGCATGATGTTGGCGGCGGCAAAGCCAGCGACCGCGAGTCGCTTCAAGTGGTCACGGTCAGTCTCTGCTCGAGGACTGGGGTGCGCGTCGTCTGCAATCAGCTCGTACGATGAGAAGCCTTTGTCCTGAAGTGCAGCAACCAGCTGTGCCGTGCCCATTCGGGTCGCATCGTGACGCACGAGGACGCGGCGCATCGACAAGTTCGCGCGTACTTCGGCGACGCCATCGAGGGCGGCCAAAGCGGTTTCGACTTTCCGCAGGCAGCCACCGCAGTGCATGTGCGGGACGACGAGCGTCGTCTCCTGCCGCTGCAGGGGAGCGGCGCCGCCGTCAGCTCCACGCATAATGGACGTCCCGGCCCCGCGCGCGGGATCGTACATGTCGCGCGTGAGCCGCCTAGCGGCGCCGCTTACTGTGTGAGCCATAGCCGCCTCTTCATGCGGTAGACGTGTGCATCGGCTTCAGTGCCGCTGGCCGGCTTGGCTTCGAGGTTCGCGAGCCAAGCACCGGGTTCCAGGCCTGCCACCCGCGCCACATACCGTCCCGGCAAGGGTTCCTCGAAACGAAGCGAGATGTCGTGTCGAACAGTCGACGGACGGCCGATCGTACCCGTGATAACAAGCCGGCTCACGGGTCGACCTACCCGGTCGGTCACTATTATTGCCACTCCGTCTCGCGCATTGATCGTCACCACCTCCGACCATCCGAGGGTCTGCTGGCGCTCGTCGGCATCGATGCGCTGATTGTACTCGAGGCCCTTCCGATAGGGCTCGTTGGCAACGAGGCCGCTGTGCGTGGCGATTGCTTGCCAGAGCAGCACCCCATTGACGGCGAAGATCACACCGAAAAACGCCAGTGTCGCGAGCAGTACATGACGACCGGTGATCACGCCGCCTGATTGGCGACGAACAGCTGGGAGTATGGTTGGACTCATGCGGCTCTCCCATCCTCAAGGTCGCTGGAAGCGCGTTGTGCGAACGGCTTCGCGGCCTGACGTCGCATCGTGGATGACGAGGCTGAACGGAACAGATGCTTCGGAAAGCTTCGCAAGCTGCTCCAACGGAACCGTCACCAGAACGCGCACTTCGCGCAAGTCGTCGGTTGGCACGACGACCACAGCTTCGCCGCTCGCTTGTCCGATGATCGAAAGGCGCGCGCCTTCGAGGCCACGGACGTCGAGACGGAACCCGCGCGGCTCGTGCAGCTTGTTCAGAAGCTTCACCGTGTAACCATTGCGGATGCTGCCGTCGGAGAGCCGAACGAACGGCGGATTGCGATCATGCAGGACGTTGATCTCGAGCTCTGTGCGCATCAGCCAGCCGCCGAGCATGATGGCCCCAACCAGCGCGAAGAGGCCCACGTAGAGCAGCGTTCTCGGCCGAAAAAGTTGCAATGGTGGCTGCGGAGCGCCGCATGCGGCCGCTTCCTGTCGCGCAATGGTCGTATAGTCGATCAGTCCGCGCGGTCTGCCGACCTTGTCCATGATGGTGTTGCAGGCGTCGATGCAGAGCGCACACTGGATGCACTCGAGCTGCGCGCCATCCCGAATGTCGATGCCCGTCGGGCAAACCGCAACGCAGGCACGGCAGTCGACGCAGTCGCCGCGCCCCTCCCACGTCTGCCCCTTCTTGTGAGGTCCGCGAGGCTCGCCACGATGCGGCTGGTACGACACAAGCAGCGTCTCGTGATCGACCATGGCACCCTGGATTCGGGGCCACGGACACATATAGATGCAGACCTGCTCACGCGCGATGCCACCAAGAAGATAGGTCGTTGCCGCGAAGATGCCGAGGAACAGATAGGCGATGAGCGGAGCGGTGCCATTCAGCAACTCGAGCATGAGTGTCGGCGCATCGCGAAAATAGAAGATGAAGGCGCCGCCGGTGGCTACACCGATCAATAGCCACGAAAAGTGCGTCATCCCCTTCTTGAAGAGCTTGGCCGGTCCCCACGGCGCCTGATCGAGGCGCATGCGTGTATTGCGGTCGCCCTGCCAGAACCGCTCGACCGTGATCATGAGGTCGGTCCAGACCGTCTGCGGGCATGTGTAGCCACACCAAACTCTGCCTGCAGTGGAGGTTACACCGAACAGCGCAAGCGCGGCGAGGACCAGAAGTCCGGTGACGAAATAGAACTCCTGCGGCCAGATCTCGAGGAAGAAAAAGAAGAAACGATTGTTGGCCATGTCGAGGAGAACGGCCTGGTTCGGCAGGTCCGGTCCACGATTCCAGCGCAGCCACGGCAGTGCGTAGTAGATGCCGAGAGTAACTGCCATCACGAGCCACTTCAGTCGTCGGTAAGTTCCGTGGGCAAGCTTCGGATAAACCTTCTTGCGCGCTGCATAGAGCTCGCGCTCGCCTCGACGGTTGATCGCCTTCGCGTCGACGGCCTCGACGCCCGGTGCGGCTTCGGGTGACAGCGCGCCGGCCTCGTTGGTTGGAATGATGTAAGCGTCACGCGTTTTCATTGAGCCTACGTCTAGCGGCCGACTGATGGCCGCGACTCCCACAAGATCGCAGCCGCACCCACACATGGCGCATCGCCTCTACTTTCCGCCGCCCAGGCTGTGCACGTAAACGGCGAGCGATTTGACCGTGACTGGATCGAGACGATCCACCCAAGCCGGCATCTGTCCACCGCGGCCGGTCCTGATGCTTTCCACCACGGCAGCCTTGCTGCTGCCGAATAGCCAGATGGCGTCGGTCAAGTTGGGCGAGCCCTGCTCCTTGATGCCCTTGGCCTCAGGCCCGTGGCAGGCTGCGCACTGCTCCTTGAAAATGCGCGCGCCCTTCTCGATCACGGCGGGGTTCATTGGCTGCTTTGTCAGCGACAGGACGTACTCTGCAACGGCGTCGATGTCGGATTCGAGCAGCAGATTGTCGAGGCCGTAGCGTGGCATTTGTCCAACCCGAGTATTCGGATGCCCGGACCGCACACCGAACTGGATCGTCTTTTGAATGTCCTCGATGCTACCGCCCCAGAGCCAATCGTCATCGTTGAGCCCCGGATAGCCGACGTATCCTTGGGCATTGCGGCCGTGGCATGGCGCGCAGTTGGTCTGGAACGACACCGAGCCTGCAACTGTCGCAAAGCGCAGCAGATCCGGGTTCCTCGCGATATCGGCGAGTGGCGTCGATGCAATCTGCTGCCGGAAGCTCGCTTGTGCAGCCTGTCCGTCCTTCACTGCCAGCGACACCGTTTCGCGCTGGCTGTAGTTCCAGAGCCCCTTTGTGTAGCCAGCGAACGTCGGCCATGCGGGATAGACAATCCAGTATCCGATCGACCAAATGATCGTTGCGTAGAATGTCCACACCCACCACCGCGGCAGCGGCTTGTTCAGCTCCTTGATGCCGTCCCATTCGTGGCCGGTGGTCTCGATTCCGGTTACCGCGTCGACCTCGCGCGGCCGCTTCACCCTCTGCTCCATGGCAATCAGTCCTTGCGGTTGACGCGGGGCGCAAGATCGAGCGCGCGACGCTGTGCTTGCTCGAAGCGCGCTCGATTGGCGGGCCAGAACGCGTAGATCAGAATGCCGGCAAACATGACGACGAACATCAACAGTGATGAGACTTGGCTGATGGTGGCGATCGTGTCGTAGCGCATGATCTCACCTCAGGTTCGGGCCGCTGGCGTCGAAAGTCGCGAAGTCAACCATGGTTCCGAGCACCTGCATGTAGGCGATCAGTGCGTCGAGCTCGCTCGCACCATCGATGGGCTTGCCGTCGATCTTGACGGCCTTTGCCTTGGGATAGCGTTGCGTAAGCTCGCGTGACTGGCGACTTTCCGGATTGAGCTGCGCGGCGAGATCTGCGCGCGCCTTTTCAATCATTTCGGGCGTGTAGGGCACGCCGACAGTCTTCAGCGCCTTCAAGCGGGCCTCCACGCCTGTGACGTTGAGCGGTGTGCTGGCGAGCCACGGGTAGCCCGGCATGATGCTTTCCGGGACGACCGATCGCGGGTTGATCATGTGATCGGCATGCCATTGGTCGGAGTACTTGCCGCCGACTCGCGCGAGATCCGGCCCAGTGCGCTTCGAGCCCCACTGGAAGGGATGGTCGTACATGCTCTCCGCTGCCAGGCTGTAGTGGCCGTAGCGTTCGACCTCGTCGCGCAAGGTGCGGATCATTTGGCTGTGGCAGCCGTAGCAACCTTCGCGGATGTAGATGTCGCGGCCGGCCTGCTCGAGCGGCGTGTAGGGCCGCATGCCTTTCACTTTCTCGATCGTGCTGTCGACCCAGAACAGGGGTGCGATTTGCACGAGGCCGCCGATCGACACGACGACCAGAATGCCGATCAGCAGAATGAGTGAGTTTTTTTCAAACGGTTCGTGGTTCAAGATGTGGCTCCGATCATTCGGCGGCGGCGGGCCTGAGTTGAGGTGCGGCGGCAACGCGCGGCTGATCGCGCAGATCGACCGGTGCGTCTCCGCGAATCGTCTTCCAGAGGTTCCAGGCCATGACGAGGGAGCCGGCGACGAACAAGAGACCGCCGATGGCGCGGATGACGTAGTAGGGCTTCATCGCCTCCACCGTCTCGATGAACGAGTACTGAAGGAAGCCGAGCCTGTCATAAGCGCGCCACATCAGGCCTTGCGTGATGCCCGACACCCACATTGCCGTGATGTAGAGCAGGATGCCGATCGTCGAGATCCAGAAGTGCCACTCGACGAGGCGCATCGAATAGAGACCCTGCCGCCCCCAGAGCCACGGCACCATGCAGTAGATTGCACCGAACGACACCATGGCGACCCAGCCGAGTGCTCCGGAATGCACGTGACCGATCGTCCAGTCCGTATAGTGTGAGAGTGAATTGACCGCCTTGATGGACATCATCGGCCCTTCGAAGGTCGACATGCCATAAAAGGCGACCGAGACGACCAGCAAGCGCACGACTGCGTCGGTCCTGAGCCGATCCCAGGCGCCGGAAAGTGTCATCAAACCGTT